>WRBB01000021.1 GCA_009779895.1 Lachnospiraceae bacterium | reverse complement strand
TTCACGAACCCGACGGAAGTTGTTCTTTTCTGCTTGGTGAGGTATTTTCGAGCTTAGCAAAAAGAACATCATTAAGATAGTCGAGGTGAGGTGTTTCACGAACCCGACGGAAGCTGTTCTTTTTTGCTTGGCGAGGTATTTTCGAGCTTAGCAAAAAGAACGTCATTAAGAAGTTAGTATCCACCATCCAAACCAATAATCTGCCCGGTCAAATAATTATGTTTTTCAGCTAAATCCAAAGCCAACAAAGCAACTTCCTCCGGCTTTCCAAAACGTCCGGCAGGAATTTCTGTAAGCATGGTCTTTGTTTCTTCGGTGGAAAAACATTGATTCATACTAGTTTCAATGATACCACAGCCAATGGCATTGACTTGGATATTGCTTGGTGCCAATTCTTTTGCCAGTGCTTTGGTTAGTCCGTTTAAGCCGGCTTTGGAAGCAGAATAAGCGACTTCACAGGAAGCACCTACATTTCCCCAGATAGAAGAGATATGAATGATTTTGCCTTGTTTTTGTTGGAGCATATAGGGAATGGCTGATCGTGCGCAATAAAAAGCGGAGGAAAGATTCGTATTTAAAACATCTTGCCATTGTTCATCGCTCATGCCATGGAATAAACCGATATGAGAGATACCGGCATTGTTAATTAAAACATCTAAGCCATCGCAGTGTGTCTCGATTTGCGAAAATATTTTTTTTACTTGCGCCGGGTTGCTTACATCCCCGGTTACGGTGATACAATTACTGCCGATTTCACAGATTTGTTTTTTGACTAGTTCTAATTCGTCTATGCGGGTTTTGCAATTGATAAACACTTGATAACCGGCTTTTGCAAAGGTAAGCGCACAAGCTCTTCCGATGCCACGGGAAGCACCGGTGATTAAAATTGTTTTTGATTTCATAGGACTACCTCTATATTTGTATACATTTGGTGTGTGAATCCATCAAAGTATAGCACATAAATGCGGGATAGAAAAGTAAATGACCAAAGAGGAGAATGGGAATGATTGAAAAAGCCGTTGCATTTGCGACCAAAGCCCATGAGGGGCAACTACGAAAAGGTACAGCCAAACCATATATTGTACACCCTCTCGAAGTTTGTGAGATTGTCAAAACTATGACTTCTGATGAGGATATTGTTTGTGCCGCTTTACTCCATGATACCATTGAAGATTGTCCGGATGTGACAGAGAAAATTTTAAAAGAACAATTTGGAGAGCGCGTTGCAAGAATTGTAGCTTGTGAGAGTGAGGATAAAAGCAAATTGTGGTATGAGCGAAAAAGCCATACCATCGAATATTTGAAGACGGCACCTAGGGAAGTTCAAATGGTGGCTTTGGGTGATAAATTGTCTAATATACGTGATATAGATAGGGATTACCCGGTTTGCGGTGAGGAATTGTGGCAACGTTTTCGTATGAAAGATAAAAATACCATAGGTTGGTATTATCATGGCGTGTTAGATTCGTTGCAGGATGCTTTTGCACATGAGGATGCCTATTTGGAATATTGTGATTTGGTAAACAAGAACTTTCCAGAAATTTCAAAGGTAACACAATGATGAATGCAGAATTAATAAAGGCCTTATCGGTTATAACGCCGGAGGAAGAAATCATATTGGCAGGGAACAAATCCATAAATGCACGTCTGTATACGGAAAAAAAAGAGTTGATTGTAGATAGCGAAAAGCTTCTAGCAAAAGGAAAATTAATCCAAATTCGCCCTCATACCCGTTTTGTCCATTTTCCCAAACATCGTCATAATTACGTAGAAGTAATCTATATGTGTCAAGGCCAAACCACTCATATGATAGATGGGAATCCAGTGATGCTTAGAGAGGGTGATTTGATATTTTTAAATCAAAATGCGGTACAAGAAATTTTGCCGGCAGGAGAACATGACATTGCGGTGAATTTTATTATTTTGCCGGAATTTTTCAACATGTCTTTTTCCATGATGGAAGAAGGGGATAATATCTTGAAAGAATTTTTGGTAGGAACGTTGTGTGGTTCAGAGGGACAAACACCGTATTTATATTTTCAAGTTGCGGATATTTTGCCGATACAAAATTTGATAGAAAATATGGTTTGGACCATTTTTTATGATCTTTCGAATAAACGCAGCAGCAATCAAGTTACAATGGGTTTGCTTTTATTACATCTTTTGAATTATCAAGATAAGATGATAACCGGAAATAAACAATTTGATAGAGAACTAATCGGAACGGTTTTAGGTTATGTAGAGGGGCATTATAAAGATGGCAGTTTAACAGAATTGGCCGGGTTGATGAATTGTGATATGTATTGGCTGAGCCGAGAAATAAAAAAACGAATTGGGAAAACATTCAAGGAATTACAGCAGTCAAAAAAGATGGGTCAAGCAACTTACTTATTAAATAATAGTAAGATGTCAGTTTCGGATATCATTGAAGCGATTGGTTATGATAATACAAGTTATTTTTATCGGAAGTTTAAAGAAAAATACGGAGTGAGTCCAAAGGAGTATCGGGTGGGAGGGAGTTTATGAAATGGGTTATGAAAGTATAAGTGATTCTTGCAAAAAAGGACGTATTTTTTTATAAACGACGTCCTTTTTTATTTGCGTATTAATCGTTATAATACAGACTAGGTTATGTACTACATCATGATATAAGGAGGGACAAATGTGTAGATATTATCTAGCCATTGACATTGGTGCATCCAGCGGTCGCCACATATTAGCCACGATAAGGGACGGCAAAATTATTTTAGAAGAAGTCTATCGTTTTAACAATGGTATGATTGAACAAAATGGAACCCTTTGTTGGGATATGGTAACCCTGTTTCAGGAAATTAAGACGGGTTTAAAGAAATGCCATACATTGGGGAAAATACCGGCGTATATGGGGATTGATACTTGGGCGGTGGATTATGTTTTGTTGGATGAAACGGAACAAATTGTTGGTGAAGCGGTAGGTTATAGAGATAATAGAACAAAGGGGATGGATGAAAAGGTTTATGCGCATTTTTCGCCGGACGAGCTGTACCAACGAACCGGTATTCAAAAAATGATTCTGAATACCATTTATCAATTAATGGCTGTGAAAGAAAAATCTCCCGTGTATTTTGAGCAAGCCAAAGATATGCTCCTAATACCGGATTATTTCAATTTTTTATTGACAGGTGTAAAAAAAATGGAATATACCAATGCAACGACCACGCAGCTTGTTGATATCCATACCAATGATTGGGATTATGAACTGATTGAAACATTAGGTTACCCCAAAGGTCTATTTCGGCCTTTGTCTATGCCCGGTACGATTGTGGGGCGTTTTACGCAAGACATACAAGCGGAAGTAGGCTTTGATTGTCAAGTTGTTTTAGCTGCTACCCATGATACGGCTTCAGCGGTTTTAGCCGTTCCAACCAATGATGACAATGCAATTTACATTAGTTCCGGAACATGGTCATTGATGGGGGTTGAGCGAATCCATCCGGATGTTGGTTTGGACAGTATGAAAGCGAATTTTACCAATGAAGGAGGTTATGACTACCGTTATCGTTATCTGAAAAACATTATGGGATTATGGATGATTCAATCGGTAAAAAAAGAGTTTCGTGAACATTTATCTTTTGCAGAAATTTGTGAACAGGCTTCTAAGGAAACTATTTCTTCCCTTGTAGATTGTAATGATGACATGTTTCTTGCTCCCGAGAGTATGATTGCTGCGGTGCAAGTTTATTGTCGCAATACCAATCAGCAAATTCCGAACAGCGTAGGTGAAATTGCTGCGGTAATCTATAATAGTTTAGCAAAGTGCTATGCAGATACCATCCATCAAATTGAAGTACTTACCGGAAAAAAATACGATACCATTTATGTGGTTGGTGGTGGTGCAAATGCAAGTTATCTGAATGAATTAACAGCAAAATATACTGGTCGAACCGTTTGTGCCGGTCCCACAGAGGCCACTGCCATTGGTAATCTGTTGGTGCAAATGCTATATGATGGAATGTTTAAAAATTTGCAAGAGGCAAGAGCTTGTGTAAGAAATTCATTTGAAATTAAAGTATATGGAGGTCAAGTATGACAACAAAACAAAGATACGAATCAACAAAAAAAATGTATGCAAAACTAGGTGTTGACACAGATGCCGCATTGGAAATACTAAAAAACGTGCCCATTTCCATGCATTGTTGGCAGGGAGATGATGTAGGTGGTTTTGATCGGGAAGATGCGTTAACGGGTGGTATTCAGGCGACCGGAAATTATCCCGGCAAAGCACGCACGGCGAAAGAATTGATGGCAGATATTGACCAGGCTTTAAAACACATCCCCGGAAGACATCGCATCAATTTACATGCATCTTATGCTATTTTTGCGGATGGGGAATGGGCGGATAGAGACCAGTTAGAGCCAAAGCATTTTACAAAATGGGTTGTATTTGCCAAAGAAAGAGGTTTGGGGCTAGATTTTAACCCTACTTTTTTTTCTCATCCAAAAGCTTCTGCATATACTTTGACCAGTCCGGATGAAGATATTCGTAAATTTTGGATAGAGCATGGTAAAGCTTGTGTTCGGATTTCCCAATATTTTGCGGAAGAATTGGGCAGTCCTTGTTTGATGAATATTTGGATTCCTGACGGATTAAAAGATGTACCTGCGGACCGTATGGGGCCGCGCGTCAGATACAAGGATTCCCTAGATCAGATTTTAGACATTGGTTATGACAAAGAAAAAGTATTGGTTTGTTTAGAGTCAAAAGTATTTGGTATTGGATTAGAGTCTTACACGGCCGGCTCTGCGGAATTTACCATGAATTATGTGATGAACAAAGGTATTGTACCTTTGATGGATAATGGGCATTACCACCCGACAGAGATGGTTTCGGATAAACTTTCTTCTCTTTTATTGTTCCATGAGAAAGTGGCACTTCATGTAACTAGGCCAGTCCGTTGGGATAGTGACCATGTGGTATTGTTGGAAGATGAAATCAAGGAAATTGCTAAGGAAATCGTGGCCAATGATGCCCTCAATCGGGTGATAATCGGATTAGATTTCTTTGATGCCAGCATTAATCGTGTTTCTGCTTATGTGGTTGGCATGCGGAATATGCAAAAGGCACTTTTGATTGCTTTGCTTTGCCCGCACAAAAAATTAAAAGCATTGCAAGATGCAGGAAATTTTACAGAGTTGATGATGCAACAAGAAGAGTTAAAAATGTATCCATTTGCTGATGTTTGGAATTATTTCTGTGAAATCAATGGTGTACCGGTGATGGAAGACTGGTTTGAAGCAGTGAAGAAATATGAAACAGAGGTGTTGGCGAAGAGGATGTAATGTTAATGCATTGTCCGCATTTTCGGGAGTGGACCCAGAAAATTGAACAATTAGCACGACAAAATAAGGCTGACCATTAGGTGAGCCTTATTTGCAGATATTTCTAGAACAATCGAAAAACTTGTTCCACCGCAGCCGCCATATTTTCCTTGGCATGTTCCGGTTTCATCGCCTCTTCTAAAGTAGTAACCCCTCGTACAATCGGGAAAAAAGCGTCAATCCCTGCATTATTGCAAGCACCGGCATCTTTTGTGATACCACCGGCAAAGGCCAAAACCCGGGCATTGTACCGCTTGGCCAATTTCGCCACACCAACCGGAACCTTGCCCATGGCAGTTTGGTGATCCAAACGCCCTTCGCCGGTGATGACAAAATCAGAATGCGGGAGAAAATCCTCCAGTTTAATAGCGTCTAAAATAAGTTCAATTCCGGGTATCAATTCCCCATTTAAAAAATTTAAAAAAGCAAACCCCAGACCACCGGCCGCACCCACACCGGCGGTGGTTCGATTGTCTTTGCCAATGGTGGCAGCAACCGCATCTGCATAAGTTCCCATGCCGGTGTCTAAAATATCTTTTGTCTCATCAGTGACACCTTTTTGTGGTCCGTAAATGTAGGTTGCCCCATTGGGTCCACAGAGAGGATTGTTTACATCACAAGCAATTTTAAAGTGACAATCAGTCAATGCAGTTAAGGCTTGGTCTGTTTTAATCAGGGCAATTTTTGCTAAGGCTTGTCCACCCTCTCCTACATCATTGCCATCTTTATCAAAAAATGTATATCCCAAAGCTTTTAACATACCAATACCACCGTCGTTGGTAGCACTACCGCCAATGCCAATGATAAAGTTCCGAATACCTTTGTGGACGGCATCCTTTATCATTTCGCCAACACCGTAAGTAGTGGTTTGAAAAGGGTCTTTTTCTTCTTCAGAAAGTAAAATAATTCCGGCAGCCCCTGCCATTTCCATTACGGCGGTATTGCTTTCTTTTAGGTAGCCATAATAGGTGTTTATAGGTTTATGTAAAGGGCCGGTAACGGTTAAGTTGATTTTTTCACCACCTAATCCTTCAATCAAAGCATCTGTGGTACCCTCCCCTCCATCAGCCAAAGGCATAACAATCACCTCTGCTTCTGGTTTACTTCTTAGAATGCCCTCTTTGGCGGCAAAGCCGGCTTCCATAGAAGTCATACTGCCTTTAAAAGAGTCTATTGCAATTACAATCTTCATGATATACGCTCTCCTTCTGTTGTGTTTTACAGCTTAAAACAATAGTAAATGAAAAAAAAGAAGCTGTCAATCATGAAGGCATAACACTGCAACAAAATGAGCGTCGGTTGCGTTATGCGCAACATCATGTGCAAAAGTGCTTGATTTAAAAACATTAGAAAATGTATACTGTGAAAAACAGACAAGTAACTACTGAAAAAAGGAGGCATTTGTATTGAAAGTAGAAAAAGTTAAAGTCGGTATTGTTGGGTTAGGGCTGGTTTCAAATTCACATATTAAGGCATTTTTATCCCATCCAAATTCGGAAGTGATTGCAGTTTGTGATTTGTGCGAAGAATTGGCAAAGTCTGTGGCTGAAAAAAATGGCATTCCGAAATATTATACATCCTATGAGGAAATGTTAAAGGATCCTGTTATTAATACGATTGATATTACAACACCGACATTTTTGCATAAGTCCATGACAGTAAGTGCTGCAAGGGCGGGAAAAAATATTCATTGTGAAAAACCCTTTTGTTTGACCTTAAAAGAATGTGAAGAGGCTTGCCAAGAGGCTGAAAAACAAGGTGTGCGTTTAATGATAGGTGAATCCTATATCTTTATGTCTCCGATAAAAAAAGCACGTGCGTTAATTGATGCGGGAGAAATTGGAAAGCCGCAGCAAATCCGTCAACGTTTTGGGGAATGGGTAGAGCGTGACAATGTACTCGGTGATCGTCTCATTGGTGAGGGGCATGGCTGGCGAGAAGATTCTAAAAAAGCAGGTGGAGAAGGTTTCCCTTGGATGTTTGATCATTGTGTACATTTTTTTGCCACTGCGGAATATCTAATGAATGATTCCAAGATTCGTGAAATTTATTCTGTAAAATCGGATTTATCCTGGTTGGCAGATCAAAAGATTGATACCCAAATGGATCTTTATGGAATCAACGAAGCAGGGGATATTCCCATTATGACTTGGACATATGAAGATTCTGCTTGCCAAGGAGTTTGGATGCGTGCAGAAGTTCTCAATGGAAAATATGATCCGATGACAGGGTTTTCCGTTGTAATTATAGGTGACAAAGGGATGATTGAAGTACTGGGTGAAGGTGCCGGTGGCTTGGAGTATGACGGTAAACCGGTACATCTTATCTTACATCGTAAAGGAGGCGAAACAGAAACATTCCGATTTGAGGAAGGGTCGGATGATGTATGGAAATCAGAAGTGTCTTATTATAGCCAAGCACATATCAATCAAATTTATGATTTTGTAAATGCTTTGGTGGATGGTGTGCAACCACCTTATACAGGCGTAGATGGAACATGGGCAATCAAGACTACAATTGCAGCTATTTGTTCTGCAAAGGAGGGAAAACCGGTTTTGGTAAATGAAGTGTCAGATGAACGTTACATGAGATAGCAACTACAAAAAAAGAATGGATAAAAATGGAGTGAAAGATATGAAATTATCAGGTGGTCAAATTATTATGAAATATCTGGAAAAACAAGAGGTTCCTTATATTTTGGGTATTCCGGGGCATGGAATTTTGAGTTTTTTTGATGCAGTAAAAGAATCAGAAAATGCCGGAAAAATAAAATACATTCAAGTCAAGCATGAGCAATCGGCTGTTCATATTGCAGATGGTTATGCGCGTATAGCAGGTAAGCCTTTGGCAACATTTACTTCGATTGGTCCGGGTGCTTTGAACACATCCATTGGTTTGGGTACAGCTTATGTAGATTCCATACCTGTATTTCAAGTAAATGGTGATGTGCATGTGAATATGAAAGGCACCGGCGTTTTACAAGAGATAGAACGAGTGAGTGATGCGAGTTTTTTAAAAACCATGGAGCCTGTGACGAAAAGAGCCACACGGGTGGAATCGGTTGGCCAATTGCCAAGAATGGTACAACGTTCTTTTAATCAAATGATGACAGGGCGCAAAGGTCCGGTTGTATTATCTTTGCCGATGGATGTAGCTGCAGATGCTACGGAAGTGAATTTTGATGCAGTAGGTACGCGCTTTACGACTTCTCTTCCGGTCGGTGCGCAGTCTTCGATCGACCAAGCTGTGGAATTGATGAAAAATGCCAAAAGACCGGTTATTTTAGTTGGTGGTGCGGTATTAAGAAGTGATATGGAGGCAAAGCTTGTTGCATTGGCAGAGCTTTGGGGTGCAGCAGTCATTACAACAATGGCGGGTAAAAGTGCTTTTCCGGAAGACCATGCACTCAATGGATTTCATACAGGTTCAAAAGGAACCCCGGTTGGTATTAAATTGACCTCTTCGGCAGATGTGATTTTAGCTTTGGGTACTCGTTTTGCAGATGAAACGACTTGTTCTTATCAAGAAGGTAGTGCTTTTACGATGAAGAAAAGCAAATTGATTCATGTAGATATGGAATCCATTGAAGTTGGTAAAAATTATCCGGTGGATTGTGGAATTTTAGGTGATGTTTCTGCGGTGGTTTCACAGTTGATTATTACTTATAAAGCCAATGTGTCAGATGAAACAGACTTGATGTCAAAATCTTATGTGCAAGAAATTTTGAAGTTAAAAGCAGACTGGGCAACACAATTAGTTGCCAAACGAGCTGTGAAACATACACTGCCCACGATTTCACAAGTGGTTGGTATTATGAATGAATGTTTGCCAAAGGATACTATTATTTCCACATCATCAGGGAATACCCAAGCGCAATTATTTCAAGAATATTGTTTCAAAAATGGACAAAAGCACTTAACAACAGGAGGTTTTTCGACAATGGGCTGGGCACTTCCGGCAGCAATTGGTGGAAAGTTGGCCAAACCGGATGTCCCTGTGGTGGCCTTGATGGGAGATGGCGATTTTATGATGACCATGCAGGAATTATCCGTGCTGACGCAATATAATATTCCCGTAGTAGTATTGCTATTGAATAACAGTGGCTGGATAGCAATAAAAGATTTGCAAGCAGATGTGTTTGGAGAAGAAAATACCTTTGGAAATGATTTTATGGTAGGAGATGAATTGTATTCCCCTGATTTTGCAGCCATTGCCAAGAACTTCGGCATTTATTCCGAAAAGATTGAAAAAGAAGAAGAGGTAGAAGGAGCGATTACCCGTGCTATTGCATTGCAGAAACCTGCCTTGATTGAAATATCTGTTCATCGCAATTATCCGGATTCAGGTGGTGATGCTTTTGGTTGGTGGGATATGCCGGTGCCGGATTATATGGTAGAAAAAAGAGCGGCTTTTCTTGCGCAAAGGGCTGGAGAAACGGTATAGGAAGGACAGAGGGTGAATATTTATGTCCAAATATCTATTAGAACTCAAAGGAATTGATAAAAGTTTTCCGGGCGTCAAAGCATTGGATGGGGTCGATTTTCAATTAAAAAAAGGTGAGATACACGCCATTATGGGTGAAAATGGTGCCGGTAAATCCACTTTTATTAAAGTGATTACCGGAGCCCATGAGCCTGATAAGGGAGAAATTTTTATTCATGATACGCAGGTACACTTTCGCACCCCAAAAGAAGCACAGCGTCATAGTATTGCAGCAATTTACCAGCATGGTACCATTTATCCCCATCTAAGTATTACAGAAAATATTTTTATTGGCCATGAGGATGTAATGGGACCGATAAAAACCATTCATTGGGGAATGTTACATAAAAAAGCGAAATCCTTATTAAAGAGCCTTAGCTGTGATCTTGATCCGCATACACTGGTGGGTGGTTTGACGGTAGCAGAGCATCAAATTATTGAAATTGCCAAGGCGATTTCACAAAACGCACAAATTCTGATTATGGATGAACCAACGGCATCACTTTCCCGTCGTGAATGTGATGAATTATATAAGATAAGTGAAAAGTTACGAGATGATGGTGTTTCTATTATATTTATTTCTCATCGTTTTGAGGATATGTATCGGTTGGCGACTCGTGTTACCGTTTTGCGCGATGGCAAATATATTGGTTGTTATAATGTGGCTGAGATTTCGAATAAGGATTTAATTAGTGCCATGGTTGGTAGAGAGATTAATCAGATATATCCTAAACGTGAGCGTAAAATAGGGAAAGAAGTATTTCGGGTAGAAGGATTGCGCCGCATAGGATATTACGAAAATATCAGCTTTAAGGTTTGTCGGAGAGAAATACTTGGTTTTTCAGGATTGGTTGGTGCCGGTCGCAGTGAAGTTATGCAATCTATTTTTGGTATTGATCAAATGGATGGTGGAAAATTATTTTTGGAAAACAAAGAAATTATTGTGAAAAGCCCCTTGGAAGCAATAAATTTGGGAATTGGTTTATTGCCGGAAGATAGACAAAAGCAAGGACTGGTATTAAATTGGGAAATTTACAAAAATATAACTTTGTCGAATTTGAAGCAATTTATAAGACATACGATTCTGCGGCCGAAAAAAGAACGATTACAGGCAAAAGTGTTAGGTGAGAAAATAGCTGTAAAGTCACCGACGGTATTTGAAAAAGCTAGTTCTTTATCCGGTGGTAATCAGCAAAAGGTAGTGATTTGTAAATTGCTGAATACAGATTTAAAGGTTCTGATTTTGGATGAGCCAACTAAGGGTGTAGATGTTGGGGCAAAAAGTCAGATTTATGATATTATGAATGATTTGGCAAATCAGGGTTATGGCATCATTATGATTTCCAGCGATATGCCGGAAGTACTCGGTATGTGTGACCGCATTATTACCATGCGAGAAGGAAAAATAACAGGTGAATTTGCAGGTGAAGAAGCGACCCAAGAAAAATTATTAAAAGCCTCAATGAATACAATAGAAACGGAGGACAAGGCATCATGACAAAAAAGGGCACCATACGATATATATGTGCAACCAATATCCGTGAACTATGTTTATTTGGCCTGATTCTTCTTCTGGCTTTTGGTGTGAATGTACGAAGTGGTGGCAGTTTTTTAACAGCTGGCAATTTAAATGCGATGTTTGTAGATATTGCGATTTTAACAATTTTGACCATGGGAATGATGTCGGTAATTATCACCGGTGGCATAGACTTGTCAGTAGGTTCCACAATGGCATTGGCTGGTATGGTTTCAACTTCAATATTACGGGATAGTATCCATGCGCAAGGTATAGGGATTCATCCGATATGGGTTATTTTAATTGCAATTTGTGTTGGTCTTTTGGCTGGTTTGGTAAACGGTATATTAATCACGGTATTAAATGTTATGCCGATTATTACAACGTTAGGAACAATGAGTATATTTAGAGGTATTACCCATTTGGTAAGTGATGGCAGATGGGTGTTACAGCAAGATATGACGACAGAATTTTTAGCTGTTGCAACAGAGAATCGACTTTTGGGAATAAACAATTTAATTTGGATTGCATTGGTGGTTTTTGTAATTAATTTTTATTTTCTTGGTTATTCCAGAACAGGTAGGAAAATTTATGCCATTGGTAATAGTGAAGAATCGGCAGCAATCAGTGGTATTAATACCAAACGAATTACTGCCCTTACCTATATCGTTACCGGTGGAATGGCCGGTTTGGCCGGAGTATTGTTTGTTGCTAGATTTGCTGCTGCGCAAAGTGAAACAGCATTGGGTTATGAATTATTTGTCATTGCAGCCTGTGTATTAGGTGGCGTGAGCATTGCCGGTGGTACGGGAAAAGTGCATGGTGCTGTGTTGGGTGCAATTTTGTTTGGAATGTTAAACAATGCACTTCCAATGTTGCGCATTTCTCCTTTTTGGCAGGAAGCAATCAGAGGGCTTATTATTTTAGGCTCTATATTAATAAACGCTTTGGTTGTGCGCAGAGCCAATAGAAAGGTAATAGAAAGGAGGGTGGCGGCATGAGTTTAAAAAGTGGGGGTGCTGTTACAGTACAAGCGGATTCACCTGTATCTGCACATCGTTCATTACAAAATGAAAGGTCTTTCAGTGCCAGACGTTTTATTCTCCAATGGGAATGGCTGCTATTATTACTATTTATTGTTGTTAATGTAATAAACGCATCCATATCGCCGAACTATTTGGTTTTTGATAATCTAATGCACGCTTTTATGGTGTTTAGTGATAGGGCTATTTTGGTTTTTCCCATGATGATGATTATTCTGATGGGTGATATTGATATATCAATTGCATCTACCATGGCATTGTCGGCGGTAGTTATGGGCGTTTCTTACAACGTAGGCTTGCCAATGATTCCTGCCATTGTGCTTGCCCTTATGGTTGGTACAACTTGTGGGTTATTTAATGGGGTTCTTCTTGCTAAATTTAAGGAATTGTCGCCGATTATTGTTACATTGGTAGGCATGATTCTTTTCCGTGGGATTGCAAGTATTATGTTGGAAAACAGGGCTGCCGGTGATTTTCCAAGTTGGTTTCGTAATCTAGGATGGGGTTATGTAGGGAGAGTTCCGATTGTTTTCATTTTCATAATTGTGCAAGCTTTGGTATTCGGGTATATGATTCATTTTACAGAGTTTGGGCGTAATCTTTATGCCATAGGCAATAATGAGACCGCTGCAAAATATTCAGGTGTTAAAACGGATAAAATCCGTACAATTGTTTTTATGACCATGGGTCTGTTTGCGGCTATTTCCGGTATTTTTCTTGCGTCAAGAATGGGTAGTGTACGTCCAAGCATGGCTTTGGGTTATGAGATGGATGTAATAGCCATGGTGGTGCTGGGTGGTGTGAGCAATTTGGGAGGAAAAGGTAGGTTGATTGGTGTGGTGATTGCTACTTTTATTGTAGGTTTTTTACGTTTTGGTTTAGGGATTGCCAATGTGCCTAGCCAAGTGATTATGATTATTGTTGGTGCTTTATTAATCGTAGCAGTGATTATTCCAAATATTAAGGCTACGTTATATGGTAGCAAATGGCATAAAACAATAATAAAGAAAAGAAAAGGTAACTGATGACAAAAAGAGATTCAAGAGAGGACATTAAAATGAAAAAGATTTTGGCACTTGTATTATGTATGATGATGACGGTAATGTTATTGATTGGATGTGCCGGGGAAAACCGGGACACGGCTACTGAGGCACCGGTGGATACGGCTCAAGAGGACGCAGGTAATGATGATGCAAATGAAATGGAAACAGCGGCGGGTGATTTGGTATTTGCATTTGTTGCCAAAGATGTAAATAATCCTTTTATGCAAAGTCTGTTTGAAGGTTTCGAAAATGCTGCGAATGAAATGAATGTAGAAGTCTTATTTAGAGGCCCAACCAATCCAACACCGGAGATGCAAATTGAAATTCTCAATCAACTGATTGCGCAAAATGTTGATTTGATAGCTGTTACGGCAAATGATTTTGATGCATTGGGTCCTACTTTGGATAGAGCCATGGATCAAGGGATATCTGTTATATCTTTTGACTCTTCGGTGAACCCGGATAATCGCATGGTGCATATCAATCAGGCAGACCCGGAAATGATTGGCCGTGTACAAATGAGAGCGGCTCATGATATCGTGAATGGTGAGGGTGGTATTGGTATCTTATCCGCAACAGCACAAGCATCCAATCAAAATCTTTGGATAGAGTGGATGGTAGCAGAAATGGAAGAGAATCCGGAAAAATATGCAAACACACCTTTGATTAGAATTGCATATGGTGATGACGATCCAACGACCTCAACAAATGAAACCCATGGTTTGCTTGCCGATGAAGATATTCGTGTCATTATTTCTCCGACCACAGTTGGTATGTTGGCGGCCGGTAGGGTGCTGCAAACAACAGGATCAGACGTAAAGTTGACGGGTTTGGGAACGCCTGCGGATATGTATCCGTTTATTGAAGATGGTACGGTTCCTTGGATGTATCTGTGGAATCCGATTGATTTAGGTTATCTGACGTTTTATGCAGGCCTTGCTTTGGTAGAGGGTACGATTACAGGTGCTGTAGGTGATATATTTACTTCCGGTTCGTTGGGAGAGTTTGTAGTTGAGGATTCTCCTGATGGTGGAACTGAGGTTTTGTTAGGTGATCCATTTAGATTTGATATTGACAATATTGAAGAATGGAAAGATGTATTTTAAAGTTCGGTAAAATTTAAGGGTTGCTGTCGGCAACCCTTTTTTGGAAAGGCACGGTGTTATGAAAAGAAAATTGATTATGTCTGCAAAGGAAGCCATTGCTATGGTACGTGACGGTGACGTATTGGCAACCGGTGGTTTCATCGGAAGTGGGCTTGCAGAAACCTTAAACATTGAAATAGAAAAGAAATTTCTCGAAACAGGTCATCCCCGGAACCTTACCTTGGTTTACACGGCCGGGCAAGGTTCAAAAGAGGGTCAAGGCAATGAGCATTATTCTCATGCGGGTATGGTTAAACGGGTGATTGGTGGTCATTGGGGGAAATGTCCTAAAATGGGGAAATTGGCAAATGAAAATAAGATAGAAGCCTATAATTTTCCCCAGGGTGTGATTTCTCAGATGTATCGTGATATAGCGATACAGCGTGGGTTTACCATTTCCCATGTGGGATTGGGCACCTTTGTAGATCCCAGGTTAGACGGGGGCAAACTCAATGAGGTTACAAAAGAAGAACTTGTGAAAGTAGTAGAGATAGAAGGGAAAGAATTGCTGTTGTACAAACATGTTCCCATTGATGTTTGTTTGATTCGTGCGACGTTTGCAGATGAGCGGGGCAACGTATCTTTTGATCATGAACCCTTTCATTTAGATGCCACTTCTTTGGCACAAGCTTGTAAGGCAAGTGGAGGTAAGGTGCTTGTGCAAGTAAAGCAAGTGGTCAAGGCCGGTACCATTGATCCGCGTATGGTGAAAATTCCCGGGATTTATGTGGATGCTCTGGTTGTGAGCAAACCGGAAGAACACGAGCAGTCTATTGGTGTTTATTTTGATTCTTCTGTAAGCGGTGAAACAAACGCTTATGTTGCAAAAGTTAGCAAAGGAGATTTAAACAGTAAAAAAATTATCGCCAGGCGGGCGGCCTTTGAATTGCAAAAAGATGCGGTTATCAATTTGGGAATCGGTACACCGGAGGTAATTGCGGATGTGGCAGTGGAAGAAAATATAGAGGAAGACTTCACCTTAACCATTGAATCCGGTATTGTAGGTGGTATCGCCTTGGGTGGTCATCAATTTGGGGTCGCTAGAAATCCGGAGGCAATCATGGACCATCGTTTGCAATTTGATTTTTATGATGGCGGCGGGTTGGATATGGCTTTTTTGGGGCTTGCCGAGGTAGATGCAAAGGGAAATGTCAATGTAAGTAAGTTTGGTATGTTAATTGCCGGAGCCGGGGGATTCATTAATATCACCCAGAATGCAAAAAAAGTGTGTTATTGTGGCACATTTATGGCATCTGGCTCAAAAAAGAAATTTGTGAAAAAGGTACAACAGATTACATTTAGTGGGACAAATGCAAAAAAAGCAAAACAACCGGTTCTATTCATTACAGAGCGGGCAGTATTTCGCTTAGAAGAAGATGGGGTACATTTGATAGAGATTGCACCCGGTATGGATATAGAGCGGGATATTTTGTTGCACATGGATTTTAAACCAATCATAGATGAAAGTTTATGTGAAATGGATGAGAGAATTTTTTTAGATCGGCCAATGGGCCTGAAATTAAAGTAAGAGAGGGAGATTATCATGAAAAAAACAATCATTACTGCGGCCATTACTGGAGCAATTCATATACCAAGTCAATCAAAATATCTGCCGATTGCACCGGATGAGATTGCAGATGAGTCAATTGCTGCTTGTAAAGCCGGAGCAGCAGTGGCGCATATTCATGTGAGAGATCCAAAAGATGGAAGACCAACACCGGATATGGAGTTGTTTCGTTATGTGTGCAAAAAAGTAAAAGAAAACTGTGATGTGATATTGTGTTTGACAACAGGTGGTGATCCAACCACCATGACCATTGAACAACGCTTGTTACCGGTGACGGAGTTGCAGCCGGAAGTTGCATCACTCAATGGTGGTTCTTTGAATTTTGCTCTTCATCCTTTGGCTGAGCGAATAGAGGAATATCGCTTTAATTGGGAAAAAGAATATTTGCTAAAAACAGAGAATAATATTCACAATAATACATTTTATTCTATGCGAAAATATATAGATACTTTTTATAATGTGGGTACAAAGCCTGAGTTTGAAGTGTATGAAATAGGCCATATCAACAACATTGCTTATTTTGTAAAACAAGGAAAAATCAAAGCACCTGTTTATTTGCAATTTGTGTTAGGTGTTCTTGGTGGAATGCAAGCAACGGTTGAAAATTTGATATATTTGGTGAGTACGGCTGAAAAAGCGTTTGGCAAGGACAGTTTTATATGGTCGGTGGTAGGAGCTGGTAAGCAGCAAATGTCTTTAGGTGCAGTGGCTTTGGCCATGGGTGGTCATGTGCGGGTTGGTTTGGAAGATAGCATTTGGTTAAGTAAAGGAGAAAAGGCCAAAAGCAACGCGCAACAAGTGGAAAAGATTGTACGGATTGCAAAGGAACTAAGCAAGGAAGTGGCGACAGCTGATGAAGCAAGAGCGATTTTAGGCGTAAAAGGTTTGGATATGGTCGCTTTTTGACTTTATAGGGAGGAAATGAATGGATATTATATATGAAAATACAGTAGAGGAAGTTGTGGTAAATGATCGTAAAATGCGTTGGTTGGTGTCAAAAAACAGCAAAGTTTCATCTGATTTTTTTACAAGTTGTGTGGTTGAATTTCAACCGGGTGCAACGGCCAAACCGCCCCATTCACACCCGGATTGTGAGGAGGCCATTTATGTGATGTCCGGAGCGGGGGAATTGCTTGTGGAGGGAGGTTTGAGATATCCTTTACAGGTGGGTTCTTTGATTGTAGCAAGAAAAGATGAAGTGCATATGATACAAAATAGCGGCACAGAAGTGATGCGTGTGTTTTGTTTTTTTACTACGCAGACGGATATTAGCAAATATCAAATGTACCCGTTGGAGGTTGTGGGACTATGAATAAACTAATTTCAATGGTAGAAGCGATTTCACTTGTCAAAGATGGTGATACGATTATGGTAGGTGGTTTTATGGCAAATGGAACGCCGGAACATTTAGTGGATGCTCTTGTCGCATCGGGGAAAAAGAATCTTACTTTGATTTGCAATGATGCGGGTCTTGCAGATAAAGGTGTGGGGAAATTGGTTGTGAATAAACAATTCAAAAAAATCATTGCTTCCCACATTGGACTGAATAAAGAGGCCGGTAGGCAAATGTCTGACGGGGAAACAGAAGTTGTGTTGGTGCCGCAAGGGACGCTTGTTGAGCAGATACGAGCAGCAGGGTATGGTTTAGGTGGTGTGTTGACACGTACAGGCTTAGGCACTTTGGTAGAAGTGGGCAAGGAGAAAATCAATATAGATGGCGTAGACTATCTATTGGAAAAACCCTTATCGGCTGATATCGCACTGTTATATGCAGCAAAAGTAGATAAAGCCGGCAATATAGTATATCAAGGTTCGGAAAACAATTTTAATCATGTGATGGCGGCTTCTGCAAAAGTGACCATTGTGGAAGCGGGTCGGGTGTACGAAAGTGGTATGTTATGTCCCAATGCTGTGATGACACCCGGCATTTTTGTCAATTACATTGTAGATGGGGGTGGGTTAGATGGATAAGGCGCAATTGCAAGAACGCATAGCAAAACGTGTAGCGATGGAGCTAAAAGATGGGCAACTTGTGAATTTGGGCATTGGATTACCTACTAAAGTTTCAAATTTTATTCCGGAAGATGTAAAGGTTATGCTACATTCAGAAAATGGTTTTGTGGGATTAGGGGGCACACCGAAAGAAAATATAGATCCTACCATAGTAAATGCAGGTGGACAAGTAGCGTCTATTTTGCCGGGGGGTTGTTTTTTTGATAGTGCTACATCTTTTGGTATTATACGTGGCGGACACTTGGATGTGACAGTTTTAGGTGCGTTACAAGTGGATCAAGTAGGTAACATTGCCAATTATATGATACCAAAAAAAATGGTGCCCGGTATGGGTGGTGCCATGGATTTATTGACGGGTGCTAAGAAAGTTATCGTCGCCATGGAACATACGGCAAAAGGAGTGGCAAAAATAGTAAAGCAGTGTAATCTGCCACTGAGTGCGCAAAATGCAGTGGATTTGATTGTAACAGAGATGGGCGTGATAGAGGTGCAAAAAGGAGGTCTGATATTAACGGAAGTTGCAGAGGGTTTTTGTGTGGATGATGTAGTAAACGCCACAGAAGCAGATTTGATTTTAGCGGATGGTTTGAGGTAATCAGAAGCAATTTTAAATCTGTAAAAGGGTTGTAAGGAATGAGGTAAAAGAGATGGGGAAAATGAGATTTGTAATCATAGGGTGCGGAAGGATTTCTACGTTGCATGTGGTCGGTTATAAGAACAACCCGGATGCTGAGCTTTGGGGTGTTTGTGATATCAAACGTGCCAATGCTGAAACATTTGCCAAGGCATTTGCAGTGCCAAAAGTATATGATTGTTTTGAAGCGGTTTTGGCAGATGAAACGGTTGTGGGAGTAGAGCTTATTATTCCTCATCATCTACACTGTGAATACACCGTAAGATTATGTGAGGCAAAAAAGCACGTTTCTGTTCAAAAGCCCATGGCAATGAATTTAGAAGAATGTGACAAAATGATACAAGCGGCCAAAGACAACGGTGTAAAATTAAAGATATATGAGAATTTTGTGCATTATCCACCTTATCAATGGGCGAAAAAAATGTTGGAAGAGGGAGAGATTGGTTCGCCCCAAGGTATTCGTTTAAAGATGACCAATGCACCACTGCTGTCTAAAAACATGCCCGCTGCTTTTCAGAAGAAGTTACCGGATCAGGTGCCCAAAGATTTGCCGCCAACAGGCTGGGAAATTGATCCGAAGTCGTGGTTATGGCGCTTTAATGTTACCTTATCCGGTGGGGGACCGACGGTGTTTGATGATGGTTATCATAAGTTTTCCATTGCTACATATTTTATGGGTGCAATAGAAAAGGTCAGTGCTTGGATTGATCAAACGCCCGTAGCACCGGGGGTGTATAATGATGTGCCGGGTACGATTATGTGGAAGTACAAAGATAAAAAGTTATATGGCATTTGGGACATTGTGAATGCAGAGGAAATGTACATTAACAGCAAATATTATACCTGTGATGAACGTGTAGAAATCACGGGTTCCCGGGGTATTATTTGGGTGACACGCTGCACGGCTACCTTAATGGAAGATGTAGCACCGGTGGTTATGTACCGTGATGGAAAACGGCATGAATTTTGGGATATGAAACATGACTGGGCTGATTCTTTTGAAGCTTGTACCAAAGATTTTATAGAAGCCATAAAAAATGACCGTGAACCGTTATTATCCGGTGAAGCGGGCAAAGAAGTTTTGAAATTTGCCCTGGCAGCCATTGATTCATCCAAGCAAAAGAAAGAAATATATTTGAGTCAGTATGAAGATAAGGAAATTCCGAAGAAACGTAGTTTAATCGCTTCGCTTTTATTTGGCGAGAAATAGTGGGGTGCTGTTATGAAAATTAAATTACGCAACAAATTGGCCTATGCCTGCGGAGATATTTACGGTGGTGGTGCATTTATGATATTTAGTTTATTATTTATGAACTACCTTGTACTGGTGGAGGGTTTGCCGATTATAGCAACTACGATTATTATTTTTGCCGGTCGGTTATGGGATGCCATCACAGATCCGATTGTTGGACGCATTTCAGATAAAACCAGGTCAAGGTTTGGGCGCAGGCGTATTTTCTTTTTGATGGGTATCATACCGGTATTTTTATCCTTTGTGATGCTGTTTTATTCCTTTGGTATGGATGATATAAGTGCTAAAATTGTGTATTACATTTTTGCATATATGTTTTTTGGTACAGCCTTTGCCATTGTAATGGTGCCATACAATGCGATTTTGTCGGATATGACATCAGATTATAATGTTCGGACAAGTTTTACAACGTATCGGATGATGTTTTCCGGCCTAGCTTCTCTTTTGGCGGCAATCATACCCTCGATTTTGATTCGGGCGGTGGGTAGCCCTTATATTGGTCCGGGGCAGAGACCGGGATATTTGTTGCAAGGCATCATTTTTGGCTGTATTTTTGCCTTATGTTGGTTTTTTGTATTTTTGGGAACCAAGGAGCGAAAAGATGTGTCACCTGCCGAAAAGATTTCTTTGAAAGAATGGTTGGACGTATTTGATAATAAGGCTTATCGGAATTTTTTAGGTATATTTTTGTCTTTTCAGATTGCGGTAGATTTGGTGTTAGCCATGTTTATATTTTATATTGATATCGTGGTGTTACAGTACCAAAACTATGAATTGGTAGTAGGAACTTTGTTGGTTTGTATGGTGTTATTTATGCCGATTCATGGTATGATTGCAGAAAAGAAAGGGAAAGCATTTCCGCTTTATATAGGATTGCCCATTTGGATTGCCTCTACCTTTGCTTTTGTTTTCATTGATTCGGGCACACCGATTCTTGTTCTTTGTATCATATCCGGATTGATTGCCATTGGTTCGGCGGCCGGCAATTTGTCCACTTGGTCCATGCTGACGGATATTTATGATGTAGATGAATTGCGCACAGCCAAGCGGCGTGAGGGTCTTTACAGTGGTGTGACAACGTTTATCCGAAAATTTGCCAGCGGTTTTGCGGTGTTATTGATGGGATTTGGATTTTCGACCATGGGGTTTGATCAAAATGAGTATTCGATTTTAAAAGCCGGTTTAGTCGATTTTGATCCTGTGGTATTTGCACAAAATGATATTGTTGCAGGTATTCGTACCATGTTTGTAGTCATTCCCGCGGTATTACTATCTATTTGTTTGATTTTTGCTTTAAAGAATAAGTTGAATAAGAGGAGGTTTGATGCTATATTGAGAGGGATTGCATGTTTGAAAGCCAAAGGTGATATAGAAACCTTGGAAACGGAAGAAATAGAAGATATTTTGTTGATTACAGGAAGTAAAAAAGAAAGGTTGTGGGGAAGAAAGATATGAGAGTAGCAGTGGTAAATGAAGTAAGTGCGGCCATGCGGAATTCGGACTTGATTGCCGCGTTAAACAAGCAGAAAAATCTGACAGTGTTTAATTTGGGTATGCAAAGTATAGAGGAAGAAAATCCCTTGTCTTATATCCAAACCGGGATTATGTCAGCCATTTTACTCAATGGAAAAATTTGTGATATGGTGATTGGTGGTTGCGGTACGGGGCAAGGCTATCTCAATGCAGTGTTGCAATTTCCCGGTGTTTCATGTGGATTGATTCAAGATCCTTTAGATGCGTGGCTGTTTTCTCAAATCAATGGCGGAAACTGTGTTTCTTTGGCATTGCACAAAGGATATGGTTGGGCAGCCAATATCAATTTAGATTATATGTTTGAAAAATTGTTCAAGGATGAGCCGGGCGCGGGTTATCCGCCGGAACGACAAGAGCCGCAAGGAAAAAACAGAGTGATTTTGAAAGAATTATCCATACTTGCTCATAAGCCTTTTCTGGAGATTTTAAAAGGTATTGATGCAAAGCTCTTAAAAACAATTGGAAAAAGAACAGATTTTATGGAGGTTTTGCGCCAAGAAGCAATGGGTAAACCGGATGTAAAAGCAGTTTTTGATTATCTGAATGGTATCTAAGAGAAAGGGCAGACGGTGGGCCTATGATTCAATCGCTACAAAGAGGTATAGAAGCCCTTGTAATATTGTCCAAGTCAGGTGCAATGGGTATTACGGAGTTGGCAAAAGAGTTGGATGTAGATAAAAGTACAGCGTCACGCCTTTTAGCTACATTGCGGGATTGTGATATGGTTCAATTTGTGCCATCCACAAGAAAATACCGCTTGGGTTTTCGTATTTTGCATTTAAGTGAGGCTTTGACAAGAAATTTGGATGTGATTGATGTAGCAAGGCCTATTTTAAAGGAACTTTCTTTTGCGTTAGGGCAGAGTGTTCATTTGTGTATGTATAATAAAAAAACAGTTTATGTGATTGATCAGGTAAAAAGTGCTCAAATTTATGAGATGTCAGCCCACGTAGGGATGATTGAGCCCATGCATGCTTCGTCGGTGGGCAAATGTATTTTGGCATACCGACCGTCGGAGCGTATGGATGAAATATTAGAAGATTATGATTTTGAATGTTATACAAATAATACAATTAGCACCAAAGAAAGGTTGTTGGAAGAATTGAAAATGATTCGCCAACGAGGATATGCCATTGACAATGAAGAGATTGCAGTTGGTGTGCGTTGTGTGGCGGCTCCGATTTTTGATTATCGTAAAAGAGTATTTTATAGCATTGGTATTTCAGGGCCGGTGCCTTTGATGTCGGGAGAAAAAGTAGAGTTGTTTCAAAAGAAACTGAATGTGGCAGCGACTAAAATAGGGCGTGAGATGGGATATCAGATAAAATAGAAATAAGGTTAGTGATTCAAAAATAATTTCTTAACCTTACGGAGGTGACGCATGTTTTTTACAGAGAAAAAATTGGAGGCACGTATTGCTGAATTGGCACTTCACAGATATTTGGATAGAAAACCAATCGGCAATTGGAAGGTCAAGGAGGATGTCAGCAAAGAAGAAAAATATCCTCCCGGGATAGACGACAGTTGGGAAGATTTTCCGGTTGGTTCTCGCTGGGAGGGCCGCGATTATTATTTATGGTTGGTCACTGAATTTACAGTGCCGGAATTAGGGGAATCGGACGATTTTCTTTTGCTGTTTTATTTTGGTAAAACAGGCGGTGGGCATAATTCCGGTTTTGAATCCATGCTTTATATAGATGATATGCCGTATCAAGGTGTAGATTCTAATCATGGGGAAGTTTTTTTGGACAGCTCTTATAGTGGGCAAAGGCTTCGGTTGGCACTTAAATTGTGGTCAGGCCTGGAGGGTGGTGGTGTGCCGCAAATCATGTGTCACAAATTTGAATACGGTGATATGGCTTTTCTTTCCAAAGAAACGGATGATTTATATTACACTTCTGGCGTGATGTTGGATACGGCGGCCATTTTAGACAAAAATGACCCGGCGCGTGTTGCACTTTTGCAAGTTTTGGAGCAAACTTACAATTTGTTAGAATGGTCGGTGCCGGGTAGCGTTGGTTTTTATAATAGCGTTCGGTTGGCCAATGATTATTTAAATAAAAAAGTTACGGAAATGCCAAAATATGCTCCGGTGACGGTAACAGCCATTGGGCATACGCACATTGATGTGGCTTGGTTATGGCGGCTAAAACACACCAGAGAGAAAGCGGCACGTTCTTTTTCTACGGTATTACGTTTGATGGAACGTTACCCGGAGTATATTTTCTTGCAGAGTCAACCACAGCTTTATGCTTATATCAAAGAAGATTATCCGGAAATATATGAAAAGATAAAAGAAAAGGTGCAGGCAGGTGTTTGGGAAGTGGATGGTGCGATGTGGTTAGAGGCCGATTGCAATTTAACTTCCGGTGAATCTTTGGTGCGACAAATTTTACATGGAAGCAAATTTATCAAAGGAGAATTCGGTAAAGAGGTAAAATACCTGTGGTTGCCGGATGTGTTTGGTTACTCCTGGGCTTTGCCGCAGATTTTAAAGAAATCCGGTATAGATACCTTTATGACCACCAAAATTAGTTGGAATCAGTACAATCGTTTGCCTCATGATACCTTTTGGTGGCGCGGTATAGATGGTAGCGAGGTGCTGACGCATTTTATTACCACGCCGGATGGTGGCTTGGACGAAGCGGGTTTTTCCTTTTATACTTATAATGGAAATTTAGCACCCCATACGGTAAAAGGTATTTATGATAATTATCGTGACAAAACATTCAATAGTGAGTTGCTGTTATCTTATGGTTATGGTGACGGCGGTGGTGGTGTTAATCGGGAGATGCTAGAAAAGCGCCGTCGCTTAGATGGGATGCCCGGTTTGCCAAAGGTCAAAACAGGTCGGGCAGATGCATATTTTGCCAGGCTTCATGAGACGGTAGAACAGGCGGAAACATATGTGCATACTTGGGATGGAGAGTTGTATTTAGAATATCATCGTGGAACCTATACGTCCCAGGCTTTTGTGAAAAAGGGCAATCGAAAATTGGAATTGGCTTATCGGGATGCGGAATTGCTCCATGGGTGGGCAACAAAGATGCGAGAAAATTGGGATTATCCGGCAGAAAAAATATACAAAGGTTGGGAGATTATATTGCGAAACCAATTTCATGATATTATTCCGGGCTCCTCCATTCATGAAGTTTATGAGGATTTAAAAGAAGAGTATGCTCTTGCGGCAGAAAGAGCGGTGAAATTATGTACATCCTTTGCCGAGGCTTATCCAAGTCGGGTGGCTAACAAATGGACTGTTTTTAACACGGCGGCTTGGCGTCGGGATGAGTTGGTCTTTGTCCCCGAAGAAGAGATTGTGGATATGTTGCAAGCAGGTTGTTTTGTGACTTGTGACAATGTAGTGTTAGATAGCGTTAGGACATCCGATGGTTATCAGGTGTATGTAAAAGGGATTCCCCCTCTAAGTAGTTTGACATTTTCTTATGTGGAAAGAGTGAGAGAGGATGACCTTGTAAGTCCTTTTGCGATTTGTGAAAATGAAATAGAAACTCCTTTTTATTGCATTGTATGGAATGACCAAGGTCAACTGACTAGTATTTTTGATAAAACGGCGCAAAGAGAAGTACTCAAAGAGGGTGGCTTGGGCAATTATTTACGTATTTTTGAAGATAAGCCTATGCAGTTTGATGCTTGGGATATTGATTTGTATTATATGCAAAAATATGAAGATGTTTTGGCAAGCAAGATAGAAATCCAATCTCAGAATGGATTATCGGCTTGCATTGTATTTACTTATGTATTTGGTCAATCAAAAATGTTACAAGAAATGATTGTATATGCAAATAGTCGCCGGATTGATTTTAAAACAAATGTGGATTGGCAGGAGCGACAACGTTTATTACGTACATTTTTTGATGTGGATATCCGTGCCACAGAAGCAACGTATCAGATTCAGTTTGGCAATGTAAAACGGCTAACCCATTGGAACACCAGTTGGGATATGGCTAGATTTGAATCGGTTGCGCATCAGTGGGTGGATTTTTCAGAGCGGGATTATGGTGTTGCTTTATTAAATGATTGCAAATATGGCCATACTGTAAAGGATCAAACCATGTCTATGTCATTGTTAAAAGGGGCGATTGCGCCGGATCCAATGGCCGATATAGGCAAACATGAATTTACCTATAGTATTTTGCCTCATAGAGGTGATTTTGTTGCCGGTGCGGTGACCCAAGCGGCATGGGCTTTGAATCGTCCTTTGGTACTTTGCCAAGGAGATGCAGGAGATGAGGCTTTTATCAAGATAGCAGAAGTGGATTTTGATGAGCCGGTGGTAGCGATTGATGCGATTAAGCAAAAGGAATCCGGAGAAGGTTTGATTATCCGTATGCATGAACATACAGGCAGCCGAAGAAAATTATGTTTAAAACCCCAATTTGCATTTACGGTTTGGCAGGAAACCAATCTGATGGAAAAGCCCATTGGAGAAAAACAAGAAGAGCAAGAGGGCAAGATTTTTTTGGAATTGAAACCTTATGAAATAAAAACAATTTTAATTCGATAAAAAATTCAGTATAATAAAGGGAAAGGGTATTTCAAAAACAGTAAGGAGGATTAGATTGTGAAACGATCAGAAATCAACAAGCGCATCAAAGAGTTGGAGCAATTGGTAAAAGACAACGGTTTTCATTTGCCGCCGTTTTGTCATTGGACACCAAAAGAGTGGGAAACAAAGGGTGCAGAATACGATGAAATCAGAGACAACATGCTAGGTTGGGATATTACGGATTATGGTTTGGGCAATTGGGAAAAGGTTGGATTTGCTTTGATTACCTTGCGAAACGGAAACCAAAAGGATGACCGTTACAAAAAAACCTATGCGGAAAAGCTTTTGATGTTAAAAGAGGGGCAACATTCCCCTATGCATTATCATTGGAATAAATCAGAAGATATTATCAATCGGGGTGGCGGTACGATAGTGATACATGTGTACAATGCGACGGAAGAAGATGATTTGGCGGATACAGATGTGTTGGTAAATACAGATGGTCGTTCTTATTATGTGCCTGCCGGTACCGGTGTAGTATTAAAACCGGGTGAGAGCATTACCCTTTGGCCGGGACAATACCATGACTTTGATGTAAAAGAGGGGACTGGTGATGTGTTATTGGGTGAGGTTTCCATGTGCAACGATGATATGAATGACAACAACTTCCACAAGCCCATGGGTCGGTTTTCAGAGATAGAAGAAGATGAGGCACCCTATCGCCTGTTGTGCAATGAGTACCCCAAAGCACCTTAAGACTCAGCTTTCAGAGCAAAATAATGTAAGTATGATATTTCGAGCATGATTTCCATAATCTTCACCAAAGAGGGTGATTCCTCCTTTGTTTTTGGCATCTTTATTGATGCCGATGCGGACGGTGATAAAGGGAGATTTGCTTAATTGTAGGTCGCTTATATTGACATCGGATAGTTTTTCGCCATCTATTCCGGTGTCAATTTTTGTGACCCTTAAATGCTTTAATAAGCCATATTGACTGTGGGAATCATCCCACCATGCAGGCGTTAAAACACCTCTTACATCAGAGTAATTTCCGGGGCTAGTCCAAGTGCCGACAGGAACATGATTAATCGAAAAGGTAATGTCGCTGGGCCAAATATTGGCGGAGCCGGGAAATTCTGAAGCGATTTCCAAAGAAAGTTCGAGTGCTTCGGGGTTTTGGTGGTTTTCGATAATATTTGGTATTTTATATTCAATATAACCATCGCAAAACCAAAGGAGAGAGGCATCTACTCTTTCGTTGAGTACAAAAGCTCTCGGGTCATCAATTTTTCCGATATAATTATGTTTGCTTGCCATTCCGCAGCTAGGTTGCACGGAAAAATCAGAATAATATCCCAGTTTAACTTCATAGCTTTTCTTTTTGTAGGGAAGATATATTTTTTTTGGAAAAGTAACGTTGATATTGTCAACCTGTAAGGTATAGATTTTTTTTCGATTGTCTGTGGAGGCATGGGAGCGACTGAGTTTGATGAGTTTGGCTTCTTCCAATAAATTAAGGTGGCGAGAAACAATGGCTTTGCTTAGACCAAGGGTTTTGGCCAACGCACTTGTGGTGGAGGGAGCTTCTGCCAGGCGATTTAAGATTTCGAGTCTGGTATCTGAGGCTAAAGCTTTATAAACGCTGAGTGAATTTTTGTTTAAATAAAGTTGCATACGGGCTCCTATCTCTGCTGTATTTGTTAATAGTATACCATGAAATCAACAAATAGCAATAAGAAAAGTAAAAAGTTAACTAAAATAGCAACCAATATTATATGAATTAATTATAAATTTTCATCTTGACGATAGATTTAATTGGTGATATAGTACATATATAAAACAAGTAGGCCAACTTGTACGAGAATTTAGTAGCAATTAAAAGCAACTATTTTAAAGAACGATGATGAATGGTTGTTAAAAAAGTTAACAATCAACAAACAATAATAAGGAGGATATTTTGATGAAGTTAAAGAAATTTTTAGCTCTGGCGATTGCATCTGTACTTGTGTTTGCGCTTGTAGCTTGTGGGAATTCAGGTGCAAATGATACAGCGACCACCAATGGTGGGGCGGAAACAGATACAAATGGTGATGCGGTAGCAGAAGAACCAACGGTTGAGCCGGGCACAGAGGGTACGTTGGAGTTTTGGACCATGTTTACAGGTGCCGATGGGGTTAATATGCAGGCCATTGTAGATGCGTTCAACGCAACCAATCCGGATTTTACTGTCAATCATCGTGCCATGGAGGCAAATGATTTATATATGAATTTACCTTTGGCAATCCAGTCAGGCCAAGGCATTCCCGATATTGCAATGAATCATGTTGAGCGGATTCCTGTATTTCAAGAAAATGGATTCCTAACGGATTTGTCTCCGATGTTAGCAGCCAATGGAATCAATCCGGAAGATTACATTCAAAAAGCTTGGGATATGACAAGCATCGGGGGGGGGCATTATGGTATTCCATTGGATGTACATAGTTTTGTTCTTTATGTAAATATGGATTTATATGAAGAGTTTGGCAATGGCGAATTGGATGATGATCTTTTGACATGGGATGAGATTTTTGCGGCAGCACCCGCCCTTGAAGAAGCGGGACTTATGGCGTTTCCGATTACTTGGTCCAGAGCGATTTTCCTTAGTATGTATGGTCAATTGGGCGGTACATTGAGCACAGACGGCATCAATCCTGATTTCAACAATGACGCAGCGGTTCAAGTGCTGGATGTATGGCAAGAGCTGTATAACAATGGTTGGAGTAGTAGAGAGGGTGATTCGGCTTGGGAAATGTTCCTTGGTGGTCAAGCCATGTTTACGCCGGAAGGTATTTGGATGTATAATAATGTGAGAGAAGCAGGTATGAATGTTAGAATGCTGAACTTTCCTGTATTTGATGTAAATAGACCGGGCAACTGGACATCTTCTCATCAGTTTGTGGTACCAACAGATGAAAATCGTGAGGAAGCTCGTTATGCGGCAATTTTTGAATTCATTAATTTTGTAGGTGAAAATGCACTTGAATGGGCAGAAGCAGGGCAAGCGCCGGCACAGATTTCGATTCGGGAAAGTGCAGCCTTTATGGATATGCCACAGGCATTTTTGACAGAGGAAAATGCAGGTCTTTTGATTTATGATTATAAATTCTATGGTTATGCGGTAGAAGCTTTAGATGGTATTTTTGATGATGTGCGTTTTGGACGTATGACACCACAAGAAGGACTGGATAGAGCGGTGCAGCAAGCACGTGACAGCATAGAAGTCGGAGGCGGATTCTAGCTTTAAAATACGCCGACTAAAAAGATGAAATTGAGATGACGGGAGTCGAACTTCAAATGTGGATTCGACTCCCATCATGCTATCAGTTTTCAATCATGTAAGGAGAGTTGCAGTGAGTAAATTTAAAACGAAAATAACGCCCTATTTGTTTATAGCACCTCATGTTATCCTGTTTATTGCTTTCTTCTTGATACCAACCGTGTTTGGTATATATGCATCCTTTACAAGATGGAATATATTTTCCGATCCGGAATGGATTGGTTTGGATAATTATCGTTTGATTTTATTGAATTATGAATCAACCTTTCACAGACAGTTTTGGAATGGTTTGCGCAATACTATTGTTTTTGTAATCATTACGGTCCCTTTCCAAATCATAATCCCTTTACTGATCGCATCTTTGTTGTATTTAAAACCAAGGGCGAGAAACTTTTTTCAAGCGGTATTTTATTTGCCCACATTATTGTCTATCACATCCGTAACCTTGACATGGATTTTTATTTTTAATCGTTCTTTGGGTCTTTGGAATCGTTTGTTGGGTGTAGATGTGAACTGGTATGGACAGCAGCCTTTTGCTTGGATGACCATCGTAATTACCACTTTGTGGTGGGTCATTGGCACCAATATGATTATTTATGTGGCGGCACTCAATGGAGTAGACCGATCCGTTTTAGAGGCAGGCTCGGTAGATGGTGCAGGTGGTCTTAGAAGATTTTGGCATATTATGCTACCATCCATTAAGATGCCGGTTATGTACACCGTTGTTACGTCCATTATCATGCAGTTTAATATTTTTGGACAACCTTTGATGTTGACAGAGGGTGGTCCCTCTGAAAGTACCTTTGTACTTTTGATGTATATCCGAAACCTTGCCTTTGGAACGGGAAATCCAATCGCCGGTCCGGCCAGTGCCATGGCAACAGCTTTGGGTTTGGTAATCGGGGTGGTTTCCGTGGGACAATTGATTGTTGTGCGTAAAGCCGGTGAGGGGGATTGATAGGATGGAAATGAAAAAATATAAAGCAAAGAAAAGAAAAAGTGAGAAAGCGGCATCTTGGATTGCTTTTGCGGTTTTGTTGGTATTGGGTATTATCTTTTTGATTCCTTTTTTGTGGATTATGATTACGTCCTTTAAAGTGGATATAGAGATTCACCAAGCGGGTGGCTTTTTACTATTCCCGCAAACATGGACGTTGGATAATCTGGCTCATATTATTGACCCAAACAATATGCAGTTGCCTGTATTTAGATGGTTTTTAAATTCTATGCTCATTTCAGGCATACATACAATTCTAGCGGTGGTTATTTTTTCCATGTCGGCATATGCGTATGCAAAAATGAATTTCAAAGGGAAGCATGTTATATTTCTAAGTATGTTGTTTTTGTCTTCGTTTCCCGCAATTGTAAATATCATTCCGTTGTATCGTATTATGCTTACACTAGGTTGGTTAAACGGGCCGTTGGCTTTGATTTTCCCCGGACTATCCGGTGTGTTCAATATCTTTTTGATTCGTCAATTTATGTATGGTATTCCCAATGAATTGATGGAATCGGCTAGAATAGATGGTGCCAGTGAGTTAAAGACATTTGCTCGTATTGTATTACCTTTATGCAAACCGATTTTGACGGTAGTTGGCCTTTTTAGTTTCACAGGAAATTGGAATGATTTCCTATGGCCATCCATTGCTATCAATAATCTGGATCGCTTGACTTTAACGGCCGGTTTACAGTTGGCTCGCGGAGTATATACAACGTCACCTGCCCGTATGAGTGCGGTGGCAGTGATTGCCATTATTCCAATGGTGATAATTTTCCTTTTTGCCCAGAGATATTTTGTAAAGGGTGTTTCTTTATCATCAGGCGTAAAAGGATAAAAAATAATATTATGTGTTTAGGAGGACTTAGAGAATGATACCAAGACCGGAATATCCCCGTCCTGATTTTGAGCGTAAAAATTGGATGAACTTAAATGGTGAATGGGATTTTTATATGGGGGGAGAAAAAGAAAGCATCTTCCCGGAGTTTGATCAAAAAATTATGGTTCCTTTTTGCTATGAGTCAAAATTAAGTGGCATTGGGCAATGGGCAGATTGTGAAGCAGTATGGTACCAAAAGGTGGTAGAATTGACAGAAGCGCAACTAAAAGGTGCGGTATTATTGCATTTTGGTGCGGTAGATTATGAGGCTTGTGTGTGGGTAAATGATACTTATATAGGCAATCATTTGGGCGGGCACATTTCTTTTTCCTTTGATATTTCCCATGGGTTGCAAGTGGGCAAGAATACGATTACGGTAAAGGCGATAGATAGTTTGGCAACGGACAAACCACGTGGCAAGCAATCTTGGCAGGGTCGGACATTTGGTTGCTGGTATACACCAACTACAGGTATTTGGCAAACGGTCTGGTTGGAGTTTACCGGAAAAGATTATATCAAGCACATTAAGTTGACACCGGATATTGATGCTTTGTCAGCAGAATGTGAAGTGATTGTAAGTACCAATGAAAAACGAAAAGTTGTGATGACGGCATCTTATGCGTTGGACAAGGTTCCAATGGCATCTTTTACACAAACGGTGACCGGTTATGCGGAGCAAGGATATGCAAGAGGTACATTTTCTTTTAAAGATTTGGACTTTCTTTGTGCAGACTATCTTTTTTGGACACCGGAGCAGCCACATTTGGTGGATGTAAAAGTGGAGTTGCTGGAGGAAGACGTGTTGGATACGGTGGATACCTACTTTGGTATGCGAAAAATCAGTGTTCAAAACGGTAGGATTTTACTAAACAATAACCCGTATTACCAGAGATTGATTTTGGATCAAGGTTATTGGGAGGCGTCTCTTTTGACACCACCAAGTGATCAAGCCATTATAGATGATATCAAGTTGACCAAGGAAATGGGGTTCAACGGGGCTAGAAAGCATCAAAAAATTGAAGATCCCCGTTATTATTATTGGGCGGACAAATTAGGCCTTTTGGTTTGGGGCGAATTGCCGAGTCCTTATCGGTACAATAGTACTGCCGTAATCAATGCCACAAAGGAGATGTCAGAATTTATTATGCGGGATTACAATCACCCCTGTATTATTACTTGGGCAACCTTAAATGAAAGTTGGGGCGTGCGTGGTATTGTAGCGAATAAGCAAAGGCAAGATTTTGCGCAAGCACTTTATTATGTAGCAAAATCATTGGATCAAACCAGATTGGTAAGTTCCAATGATGGTTGGGAACAACCGGATGCTTGTGATATTTGTGCGATACATGATTATGCTCTTTTCCAAGATAATACAGATAAATATGATGATATGCAAAAGATTTTGGAGCATGGTTTGACAGGTAAGATGATGTATGCGGCAGGCAGTAAGTATGCTGGGCAGCCGATTTTGATGACGGAGTATGGCGGCATTGCTTTTAGTGACACAGCAGATGAAGATTGGGGTTATTTTGGTAAAGTTAAGACGGAAGAAGAGTTTTTAAAAAGGCTGGAGCCGGTGACAGATATTTTTGTGAAATCTCGTGCATATAGTGGCTTTTGTTATACCCAATTGACAGATGTTATGCAGGAGGTAAATGGCTTATTGACAGCTGATCGCAAACCAAAAGTGGCGGTTGAAAAATTAAGTGCTATTTTTGGCAAGCAATTTTATTAGGTCAAAAGAATAAAAACAAGAAATGATGTAAAATAAAACAGGCTAAAAAGATAGGTGCTATCTTTTTAGCCTGTTAGTATGTTTGGGTCTAACGGGTTAAGTTTATTCTCTTTTCCCATTTTCTGGTTACAATTAAAGCAACAATACTCAGTAAACTTGTTATCATTACAATGAGCCAGCTCATGATGGTATTGCGATCACCGGTTTGTAAAAAGCCATTGTCATTATCGCCAACACCCGGGCCGGCATCCGGACCGGGACCACCGAGACCGGGACCCTCACCAATGCTTACGGAGACATGTGTATTGGTAATGTTGTGTCCTTCGATTCGTTTGGTATAATCTGGAATGTATTCCTCATCTACTGTCCAAAGGATGACTTCACCCTCCGAATTGTATCTTGGTACTTCCAATGACCAACGCCATTGGCTACCGGCATCCAAAGCAAGTCTTGCATGTAAAACTCCATCGGCTAAGATAAGAATAACAATGCGATCAGGGTGATTCGCCGGTGGATTATTACCATGGTTCCAGAATTTTTCTCCGGAAAGCGTTGCTGCGCCCACCGGTGGTTCTCTGGGTTCGTCCGTGAATGGCAATAATTCTTGATAAGGATCATAGCCGGAGGTATTGTGATAAGCATCACGTTCTCTTAGATTGTCATTGATCCAGATAGATGCTGTATTGTTTTCTGAAACAATGTTTGTATCAGTGCTCAAATCATACCCGGTTGCACCAAAGAAATAACGGGTTACATTGTCAAATGCAGAATCGTCAATTTCAACCGATACCCGATAAAAGAATATCAAGGGATTTTGTGCCAACAATGCTTGTGGAATCAGGTCTGTCAAATATGCCGGAACATGTTCCAAAGCGTGTTCGTTTACACAAAGTTCATACGTAATTATCTCTGAATACCAGATGCGATTTTGGGTAAGTACGGTTTCTCCGGCAACCTCCGTTTCCTGTTCAACAATCAGATGGGAGCGTACAGCTCTGTGTGTACCTGCTTCTATGTTCCAGTGCAGGACAATGATGTAATCTTCCATTTGGTTTCTTGCGTTTGGTTGGAAGTACTGCCCCTCATTGATACCCATAGCGTGGGAAATAAGGATTACCTCAGGCTTACCATTAAAACGATTGGTAAATTCCGCAACGATACCATAAGCGGTTGTGCCGTGACCATTGCGAACATGAATCAAAGCGTAACCCGTCGGTACGTCGGCTTCGGTGATGGTATAAGTTACACCTGCCGGAAGAGAAAAAGTAATGCTTTCTCCGGCCAGTAACGTAAAGGTTTGTGTTTCTTGCCCCTCTACCTCTAAAATAAATCGAAATGGTATCGTGGCATCCGGCATATCATTTTCTACTATTTTTCTGACAACAATGTCTACATAATCTGTAGGCTCTTCTATTTTGTGATTGATAAAATGAATGTTAATTTCCATATCACCAACAATTGTTCCGTGTGCTTCGATTAAACTTTGACGATACCCCTCTTTGGGTAATTCTGCCACGGTGAAGAAAGAGCCATGCGGGATATCTTCGAATAAGATATCTTCATTGCTTTGCAAAGTAAAATGATGCGTTTCATCGTCAATGCGCAGAGTAAAATCAAATGTCGTATCGGTATGTTCCGGTAGAACAGTTTTGCGAATACGCAAGGTTCCGTATTCCCCGAGAGATTCATCTTCCCATACATTAACAAAAGGTAAATGAATCACACCATTTGTATTTGTAATCTCTCCGCGAAATTCTAAAATCGTTGCAATATAGCCGGCAGTGTCTATTTCACGTACAATGTAAGGGGTTCCAACCGGAATCTCTTCAGAAAACCATTCTCCGCCATGTGTTAAGGTGAAAGGAATTACTTGTATATTTTCACCGGTCCCGAAAATAGCTTCAAATGCAAATGTAGAGCTGGAAACAGTACCAATCACTTCTTTGGTTACACGCAGTCTGCCGTACCCTGTTTCTTTTTCATGCCAAATATTAGTGAAACTTGCCAAAGAATTATTTTCTTCTAAAATAGTACCTTGGTGATTGTTGCTGGTGATTGTAAAGCCCGGCACAGGTGTTTCAACCACGGTGTAAACAACGCCAACCGGTATTTGCGCAAAAATTGCTTGTTGTCCGTGGCGCAACCTTACAATGCCACCACTTGCCAAAGGAAATACAGGTCCGACTCCATTTATTTGAAAATCATAGGAGCCACCATCAGAAAAAGTTATTGTAAATGCAAATACTTGCTCCAATTGTTCTAGTGTCAAAGGGCTGCCATCTGCGTTTTCAACCGTTTTTTTGATTGCCAAAGAGCTTGTTATCCGGCGGTTGTAAACATGCACTTCCGTAACTTCACGTTCTTCACCGGTGATGATTATGGTACCGTAAGGGGTAACGGTAAAAGGATAACGAGTGATATCGTTGCCCGTTCCATCGGTATCAAAGGTGAAACCGTCCGGTGCTTGTGTTTCCAAAAAGTAGTAGTTCCCCGGTTCTAAATCTTCGATATAGATGGAGCCGTTCACATCTGTGACAAGGCGTCCACGGATTTGGGTGGAAGTATTATCTTCATTTACACGGAATAAATAAAATGCCGCATCTGCCAATCGGATGTCTGTCACTTCACCGGTTAAATCTCTGGCAAATTTCAGCAATTCTACTGAAAAAGTAGGTGGAAGAGGGCATGGGCGATAAGCCTCGCCCTCTAGTATATTTGTTGCTCTTTGAGAAAGGCTGGACCAAGCAAAGGTCAAACTAGCCAACATAGAAAAGACTAAGACCAAGGTCACGATTGCACTAATTGTCCTACTAATCGCTTTCATCATTTACCTACTTTCTGAATGATTATGGATTTAGAATCGGTGAAACCCATAAAGCGGGACGAATCGGACTTCGGGTTCCCGAAGCATTTACATTCACGATAGAACCGTTTGATCCAACGCGGGTTGCAGGGAGGGACCATACCTGACCCTCTGAACCACCGGGAGAGCGAAGCCACCAAGCAAAGGTTCCTGTTAATAACATGGCACCGGCTAATACCACTGACATTGTGATGGCCAATTTACGTTTCTGTGATGACCTTTTGATACGTTGTTTTCGTTTCATTTCGTCTCTCCTTACTTTTTATGCTGGTAAAGGATTTACTACGGTAATTCTGTTAAGATCATGAACGGACGAACACTATTGATTGCACCGCCGCCTGCTTGGCTGGAAGTTACGGTACCCATAAAGTTTACACTCCAAGCAGAAGTTGCAGTGCGTGGTGTACGTAACCACCAATGAGCAGCATCTCCACCCATATATGTAATTTGGCGTCCGGCATCATTTGCAAAGAATGCAGCGTTTTTTGCATCTGTGCGGGATAATAAGAATGCACCATTTCCGCCGATATTATTTGCGGTTGCCAATTGTCCTGTGCTTGTGGTAAATTCTCCGGGAACATCCCAGTTCAAAGAAGATCTTTCTTCTGCAGCTTGCCCAAAACCGGTTCCGCCCAAGGAACCTGGTTGTACAGCTATACCATGGGCCCATTCCTGGTCTGCGAAGAAATCGTTCAAAAATGCATTACGTACGTAACTTGCATAATAACCACCTGCGGTTGAATTGGGAAGTTGATTCCAGCGTGCGCCAAACCATAAAGATTGAACGGTAGTGACCAAAAGATCCGTCCCGGTGCCATGTCCTCCTGCGCCCATTGTGTTTGATATAATAATCCACTCATAGTCTCCTCCGGTGAAAATATAACCAACCGGTGGAGGTGGTGGAGGTGCATTGATTAGATTTAACAATTCCCATGCATCATCCGAAGGCGTAGGTCCGTCTATTCCGCTTACATCATCCCAGTCATCCAGACTATCTACCGAGGCAAATTGACCAATTACATGAATGGCATAAAACCAATCCGCTTCATCCGGTTCGTTCATTGAGATTGCATCCAACAACAAACTGGTGGCAGCTCCGGCGGGCAATAGGGTTGCCCAATATGCCCAACCATCTGTATCAATGACCCAGAAGTTGCCGGTGGTTCGATAAAATGCATTTGCCGGATTGAGCCAATCGGCCATCATGATTACTCCACCATTGGGAATGCCTGCTTGTGGTGTTTGAGTTGCTCTGGCAATGTGCCCTATATTTGGTTCGTTTCCTTCATTTTCGTCTGTATATAAATAACCTCTGGCTTCATCACCAACGTTCCAGAAATTTGCACTTCCGTCATTGAAATTGGATTGGCCCGCCGGGGTTGCCGGCAGATAACGATAATGACCGGCTGTTTGTCCATTGGCAACAAAGTCTACTGCGATACCGGAAGTATCTGTTTCTAAAGCCCGATCACCTGTTGTTCGTTGATTAAATGTTGGCATAAAGTTGGTGCTGCCACCCATAGTCCAATCTACAAACTCACGGATTCCGCTTTGATTATTGTCAACGGTTTCATAGGGTATATGGGGAGTCCAGGTTGCAAAATCATCTCTTTGAGCACCGGTCACTACGCTAACGCCATCAATTTCCATAAATTCCAATAATCGAATTCGAACAAGTAGTGGCTCGTCAGTACTAAAGTTTTCAGCAAACACATCTTTGTTTTCACCATCAAAGTGATCATGAATTCGTCCGCCAATTACTTCAGTGGGGTCCGGCTGTTCGAAAACACCTGCAAGTGGATTGGTTGCTCTTTGAGAGATAGAACTCCAAGCAAAGGTTCCTGTTAATAACATGGCACCGGCTAGTATTACGGATGCCGTTACGGCCAGTTTGCGTTTCCGTGATGGTCTTCGCATCTGTTTTCTTCGTTTCATATCTTTTCTCCTTGTGATTTTTACTGCTTACCTTGGTGTATCATGTTTGATAGATTTTTTATGGTTGGGTTTTCTTTTATTCATGGATGTTTTGTTGTGCATGGGTCTTCCATGATTGGGTTTTTTAGGATTTGTCTCTTTGCTTTTTGTAGGTTTTCTACTGCGCATAGGTTTCCTATGATTCGTTTCCTTGCGCTTTGCAGGCCTTCTGTTGCGCATAGGCATTTCATCATGTTTGAGTTTTTGAGCAAGTTTCACAGTGGTGATGAAAGCAATCAACAAAGCGGCAAAAATGCCAATTAAAAGTACATGCTCTCTTATGAAGTACATCGTTCTACCGATAAGGAAGCTATGCCAAACCACACGACCAATGATATTTTCCGGCCGAACAATACTACTATCCGGCCGCGCATTTTCTACTCCTTGTGTCTGAAAACCACGTTGCCCGCTTTCCAAGTAATTCTCATAAATCAGAATGACCCGATGCGTAAAGGTGGTATTTTCATCAACCATAAAGGTAAGATCATCACCGATTTGAATTTCAGCAGGATCTACCTGCCTGGTGATGATTAAAGAATGCTGTGGCAATTCGCTTTGCATGCTGGTAGTGAGAATTCGCATGACAGAGAATCCCATAAGATGTCTGGGTATTCCCGCATCGTTGCCTCTGGTTAGGAAAAACACAGACACCAAAATCACAACAAGGCTTATGTAAAACAAAAATCCACCAGAACGTTTCTGTGGTTGTGCTTTTCGGTTTGTTGTGCTTCGCTTCCGATTTGTTTTTTGTTTTTGATTTGTTGTTGCTTGCCTTTTGTGGTCTGTATTAGGTGGTTTTTGGCGTACTTTTTTGCGCTTTTGAGACACCATATAATATCTATTTCCTCCCATTGTAAATCAACAGATTCCGGATTGTTCGTGTTTTTTCGTAGGCGTTAAGTTTCATTAGCTAAACGTTTAACCAGATGCCAAAACAAATAGACATTTTATTAGGAACAACGGCTTTTTGTTGTCTGTATTTCTTCCCATTTCGTAAAAGCCATCATTAATTCTTTGGCGCGCCTGGTCGATACAGAAATAATGGCACCATTTGACATAAATGCTTTTCTGGTTTTCACATCATACTTTTTGATGTGAGAAATGGATAAAATGCAGGCACGATTCACGCGGATAAAATCATCATTATGGAATAGTAAGTTTTCAACCTTGGTTAAAGAGGAAACAAACTTAAAAATCTCATCCTCATAATAGACACAAACTAAGTGATCTGCGATTTCAAAGTGGGTAATTGCCTCAATATTTATTTTACGAATCTCACTCAGTGAGGAAAATAACAAGCTTTTGCTTTGCTTTTCGATTGCCTCTTGCACGGCCTTGGCAAAGATATTTAAAAGGCGTTTTTCCATATGGGCATCTTTTGTGATATAGTTACAGGCCTTTACATCAAAAGCATCCGGCCAGTGTTCATCTGATTTTGCAATAAAAATAATTGAGTTCTGATAACCGTATTCACGAAGACGTTTGGACACTTCAACCCCATTGTTTTTTGGCAGATCAATCTCTAAAAATACAATGTCTACAGTTGACATGATTTTGCTGTCTTCAAAGTCAAACAGCAAGGCATTTCCATGTTCATACGCTTTCATTTTTAGTTGAATATGTTTTTGCTCTTTAATTTCTTTGCACATTTTATAAAAGAACATTCGATACTGGGCATTGGCATCACAAAGAACAATTTTTATGGGTCGCATACTTTGGATTCCTCCTTTCGTTGGAAAAATTATTTTCATTGTAGAACAAATACTTCTAAACGATTAGCTCTTCTTATTTTACATTGTACAATATTTTTCCGGCTAAGTTAATAGTTTTTATCTTTAAGCAAAAAAAATTATTAAAATAAAAAATATAGTAAAGATTAGGATGGGGGATTCTTTGTAGAGGATTCGTATAGACGAGCACCTGAATTAGATATAAAATAGGTGTAACAAACAATGGATTTCGAAAGGAGATTTTATGTATCAACGTATGCCTTTGGCAATTGAAAAAGTACACGCAAGGGAAATTATAGATTCTAGGGGAAATCCTACTGTAGAGGTGGAAGTAAGTGCCGGTGATGTAGTTGGCAGAGCAGCCGTGCCTTCAGGTGCTTCAACGGGTCAGTTTGAAGCGGTTGAATTGCGGGATAAGACAAATCGTTATGGTGGTGCCGGTGTGGAAAAGGCAGTGGCCCATGTGAATGTGCAACTTGCAAATGCGATCGTTGGCATGGATGTATTCAATCAAATTGGTGTTGACCGGGTTTTAATTGAAACGGATGGCAGCGAAAATAAAGGCAATTTAGGAGCCAATGCTTTATTAGGGGTATCCATGGCTGTGGCGCATGCCGCTGCCAATGCATTGGCTTTGCCGTTATATAGATATTTAGGTGGTGTTAATGCCAAAAAAATGCCAATACCGATGATGAATATTTTAAACGGTGGTGCCCATGCGGATAATACCTTAGATTTTCAAGAGATTATGATTATGCCTTTTGGTGCACCTAGCTTTAAGGAGGGGTTGCGTATGTGTGCGGAGATTTTCCATGCTTTGAAAGCGGCGTTAAAAGCAAATGGTTTAAATACTGCTGTTGGTGATGAGGGAGGATTTGCGCCGGATATTGCCGATGCAAAAGAGGCGATTCATTATATTAAAATAGCAACAGAAAAGGCCGGTTATCAAATGGGGGATGATATTAAGATTGCTTTGGACGTGGCTTCTTCCGAGTTTTATGATAAAACGACAGGTAACTATGTGTTTGCCGGTGAAAGTAAAATGCGTGGTAAGGAGATGATTCGTAGTACAGATGATATGATTGCATATTATCGTAAGCTCATGGATGAATTTCCGATTTATTCCATTGAAGACCCACTGGATGAAGAGGATTGGGATGGATGGCAAAAAATTACCAAAGAGTTGGGTAATGATGTGGTATTAGTTGGAGACGATTTCTTTGTGACCAATGTGGCACGTTTGGAAAAAGGCATCCAATTAAATGCAGCCAACGGGATTTTGGTGAAAGTGAATCAAATTGGTACTCTAACTGAGGCCATAGATGCAATTGAGATGGCACAAAAGGCAGGTTATAAGGCTGTTATTTCTCATCGTTCCGGTGAAACAGAAGATACGACCATTGCTGATATTGCAGTGGCTTATAACGCAGGGCTGATTAAAACGGGTGCACCTTGTCGTTCTGAGCGAGTTGCAAAATATAATCAGTTGTTACGGATAGAAGAGGAGCTAGGAAGATAATGTAGAAATGCAATGACGGGATGGTTTGGACCATCCCGTCAAATGTAGTAGTTATTATTTGCCTACTTTTTTTAAAAGTGCTTCTTGTAATACTTGTGAGAAGTTTATGTCGTCAGATATGGCAAGTTCATTTAACCATTCTGGTATAGTTAGTGTTTTTTTTACAGATTTATTGTTGTTGCGTTTTTGATAATCCAGAGTATCAGCAATTATAAAATTGATAAATTCACCTTTTTCTAATGATATTTCTGATGGGTGCGTTGGTACAGGAATTACTTTTTTATCACGTTCATAATCAAATAGTACGTATGCCAATATGTCCTCTGACATAAAAATTGCATCCTGTAAATTATCCCCGCTTGTATAGCAACTCTCCAAGTCTGGAAAATTTACCGAGAACTGCCCGTTGTCCTCTTGGGTAAATACTGCCGGATATACATATTTTGCCATGTTTATAATCCTCCTTAGTCTAAAAATATTGAGTGAGGGTTATTTAAGCCCTGCATCTTTTAATATGCTGTTTTGTGTTCCGGCGGCGATTTCCTTGCCTTTATCTCTCCATAACGTAAGAGTGCTTAAAGGTTAAAAGTTTTTCTAAGGCTGATTGGTTGATAAAGTAAAAAACACCGCAAAACACGGTGTTTTGAGTGGACCAGGCGGGAATCGAACCTGACAGGATGTAGGAATGAATAGCGATATTGTGGCTATTCATCGTTTTCGTGTTGCATTTCGTGTTGCATGGTTTCAAAGTGTTTATTTATTTTATCGGTAAATTTTTTATTTTCGTCGCCAATAACATTTCTGTACACCTGCTTTAACACCCTGTCTGTTTTCCATCCGCCCCTAGCCATTATGTATTGGTCTGGTATGCCCATAGCGTGCATTATTGAGGCTGAGTAGTGCCGTAAATCATGAAATCTGAATCTTGGCAACCCTGCCTTTTCCAGTACTTTATTGAATCTCTTTGAGATTTCCTCTGGGTGCATCTTTACCAATCGACCCTCAACGCCATCAAATTTGCGGATAACAAAGTCTGGATATATTACTTTGCGGGTGCTTGAATTAGTTTTGGGAGATTTTACGACCATACCTCCGTTAGCAGAGCGGACGATAGATTTATTTATTGTTATAACATTCTCTTTAATATCCTCGCTCGTTAAGGCGAAAACCTCACCTCTTCTCAGCGTGCCGAAAGCTGCCAATAAGATAGCCTTTTCCAATTCCGTTCCCTCAACGTGCTTTAATAGCAGCTGCACTTCTTTGTCGGATGGTGTGTATTGAGGTTGCGGATTAGGTTCAGGCAGTTTTGTTTTTAAACGCAATGTAGGCTCGTAGATAGATAGCGTTGCCGACAGTAAGCCATGTGCGTTTCTAACAGTTTTAGGAGCGTGATCTGTAGCGTAGTCATTCACCCATGCGTTAATGCTGGACTGATTAAGGTTTTTGGTGGGAATGTCGAAAATGTCATCGTAAGCGTTTTTGTAGAATGTTTCATAGCTTCGTATGGTCGTTGTTGACAGTACATTTGTTTTGGAATCAATGTATTTGCGCACTGCTTCTCCCGTGCTGTAGTCGCCCCTCTTGCTCCTATCCTTATTCAAGGAAAACTCCGCCGCCATAGCCTCCGCTTCCCTTTTGCCGCGTGGGCTTGGGTCGTCACTGGTGAAAGATTTGTATATTCGCTTTTCCTTAATAGCTCCATCAGAAGTAGTGATTTTTTCTTTGTGGCTATAAACCAAAGTTCGCCAGCTTCCAGACTTTAATTTTCTTGCCCTAGCCATTTCATTCCTCCTTTTGGGTATAAAAAATACACCTGCTAATCAAGTAAGTATATTTTTTTAGTTATTAACTGCCCTTATTGGTGCAAGGACAAATTATTAATGAATGCAAAAAAACACCCGACATCATTGATGCGCGAGTGTTTTTCAGCCATAATCAATATGGCTATCTCTGTACAAAAATGATATCACATATCTGAAAAAAAACAACGCTTTATACAAAAAAATTTTACCAATATAAAGCTATTTTACATATTTTCATAATTATTATAACTAATGGGAGCTTTAAGTGCTCTTTTTAAAGTCTCTAAATCATCTATATCCTTAATGCCTATTTTGCCTCTACACTATCAAAAGCATTTGGATGAATCTCCGAGCGTAACCCAGACAACATATCATGCAATTTATTTATGAATACAGCAAACTCTTTTTCGGGCAAAAAATATTTAAAATCATTTCTACGCTCTTTTGAATCCTTGTTGATAGTTACGCTTTCCCAATTACTCTACCGCCGATAAAAAAACTATCATATTCGCCGATGGCAATAGTTTTTTTCATAACATCTACTTTTCGGAACTTCCGCATTCCTTGTCAGAATTTTTAATATTGCGACATATATATTCTTGGCATCTTGAAATATTCTCTAACTTATCTAAAATCTCGCCTATTGCGTAAACGCAAAGGGCGGAGAATGCAAGAGCGAGCAATGAAACCACAAGATGAATAATTTCATCGAATAACGCAACACTTCCAAACACGCCTAGAATAAAGTATATAGCAGATACGATTTTAAAAATAAAACTTACCATATAGCACCCTCCATGAATTTTGGTTAATGGTTTCTATTTCTTAATTATTGTAACTTCGTGCCGTCTTAAACTTCCTACCACCCTACCGGCACAATTTGAATGCTCGGTGAGTGGAATGTTTTCATAATCTCCATTTAATGAAATTAATTCCTTTTCCCCGCGCTTTTTTACAAAGCCATCTCCATCGACATTGAATATACCTACTTGCCCTATATCGACATCAAATGCAGGCTCTACCAGCAAGATATCCCCGTCCTTATACTTAGGTTCCATGCTGTTGCCGTTTACTCCGACAGCGTACGCCACCCTTTTGTATTCGGGTTTGTTGGGTATTATGATTCTGTCTACAACCATATCGTCAAATAGAACCTGCCCGCTTCCAGCTGAAACTTTCTGATGGAAGTCTAGCGTTATGATGTCGCCACCGTACTCTGCCTTTTCTTCTCTCATAAGAATTTGCTCCATTCTACGCATTTCGCTGTCTAATATGTAAGACACGGTTTCTTTACCGTGAGCATCAAGAGAGCGGTAATGTTTTATCAGTAACTTTTCGGCAGGCGAAAAATCACTCTCTGATGTCGCCAGTAGATAATTCGGGGACACACCTAAAACTCCACAAATTAATTCTATTGCATCCGGACTGGGTCTATTCTTGTTATGCTCCCAATCGCTGACCGAATTGTGACTTGCCCCTATTTTGCCTCCGAGTTGTTTTTGTGTCAGTCCCTTTGCTTTGCGCGCTTCAAGCAACCTGTCTCCAAAAGCCATGATACGCACCTCCTTTAATAGATAGTAGCACAACGTTTCGAAAGTGTAAATAAGAAATTTCGAAAAAAGCGAAATAAAGCATTGACATTTCGAAATTATCGGTGTAATATATGTTTAACTTCGAAAATATCGAAACCAGAAAGGAGGAAGTCGAAATGAGCGTAGAGGCAAAGATCAAGCAGTACCTACAAGATAATGGAATATCCCAAGCACATTTGAGCAGAAAGACATTGATAAAGCCAGATAAGTTAAATTTAACCTTAAACGAAAATCGCCGCCTCACTTTTGAAGAGTATGAGAATATATGCTGGGCTTTAGATTTGGAGCCGAATGTGTTTTTAGAGGCAAGAGAGCCAAGGGAGGTAGCGTAGTGGATATTCTAATAAATGTACTGAATAGGCACATCGGAGAAATTAAAAAACAAAAACGCCTATCCGACATATTGGCTGTCGGACAGGCATCATTGGCTATCCTAGTCTTTGTCGTAGTTTTGCAGAATATTCTTTGTTCACAAAATCATGGACAGAACTAAGGAGTTCTTGACTGGAAAGAATGTTGCTGATGGATTCAGTAAGGACAGTCTCTAGGTCAGCCTTGCTGATGCAATCATCATTTGACACTTTGGCCGTGGCTTGTGCAACTTCTTTTTGGTTTCAAGCGGAATGAATTCAATGGACGGATGATTGTAAAGGATGTGGTTTTGGGAACCAACATTGTCAGCAACTATTTGTAGGAAATCGTAAACATTATTTATTTTCATAAGCACCTCTTTTATTTTGATTATACCTGAAATTGGGAGCGGTGCAAGAGAAAGGAGAGACAGATGTACGAGTATAAACAAGAAACCGAGACGTCCGTGGACACACGAACGGAAATAGTTGTCCGCGCAACGGTTGCGACAAACAAAAAGGCAACGGCGTTGATTGAATTACTGGAAGAATATGGCGAAAAACATAAGTTGTCGATTGACATCATTATTGCGCCGGAGGGTGATTAGGTGCCAAAACTAAAAGTGTCGCCCACAGAACAGCAGGATCGCTGTATTAGAGCGAAAATCAATGAGGGCTTAGAAATGCAAGGTCTGACGATTCAAATACTTTCCAACATCACAGGGATTCCCCTAAGCACCCTGTATGGCAGAATTAGGGAACCAAGCAAGTTTACTTTTGGCGAAATGAGGGTTGTTGGAAAGGCGCTGAAATTCACACCGAAAATATGGGAGGAGATAGCGAATCATGGATTATAAAAGAGCAGTCCAAAGCATCTGCGCCACAATCGCCCTTATCGGTGCTTTATCACTAATCGGGCTGGTCGGCACTTACGAGAATGGTCAAACCACAACATTATACTTTGTAAGCCGGACGCTGATGACCGTATCGGTATTGTTGGTAAGTATCGTGATTGGGAAATGGAGTAGCACATGGAAGTTGAAAGAGATAAGAGACTGTATTGGGTACGCTTTATTGACAGTCCAGCAATGCCTTTTACTGCTGAAAGCCAAGAGCAAGCGGAAAAGGAGGCACTGGAGCGGTACCCTTGGAAGAAAATTAAATAAAAAAGAATCGGTTAGCTTGGACGGCGACACGATTCTTTGACAACACGTTAATGTTGCTATATGCATTATAGCACAGAAAGGAGGATGATGCAAATTGTGCAGATTCGTATCAGCAATTAAGCTGAAAAACAAAATTGTAATAGCGGATGGGCATGATCACAGCCACTCTACGATTTTAAGAAAATTAAATATTGGAGACAACCGCTCAAATGCCATGCGTAGA
>WRBB01000020.1 GCA_009779895.1 Lachnospiraceae bacterium | reverse complement strand
TTACTTTCGCTATAATTTCCTTTTCTGAATTAATTAGCTACATCTAAAAAATATGTATCGTATTTTATGATATGTTTTTTAATTTTTTATATTTGCAAAAACTTATTTATAAAATGTTAAAATTTAAATAAGGATAATATATAAAATTATTAAAAAATTAGAAATAAAGTGAAATAAAAATAAATTTTATCATATTTTACCAAAAAACATATCTAGTTAAAAGATATTGTGTTAAAATCAGAATAAAATATTAAAATTAAACAAAAAAATAAGGATAAGTTCTATTAACGCAAATGCAATAATTCAATGTTCTGTTAACAAAAAAGTAATAATTCAAAAGTTGTTACCAAAAGAAATTTAATGATTATTGGCACTTATACTTACTATTTTACCGTGAATGAAGGGGAAATTAATATTATAAAAACCAATGAAAGAGAGGGTGCGGAAAGTGAAAAAAACGATGGAGAAACTTGTGTGCGTGTTGATTGCTTTGATTTTTGCTTTATCATGTACTGATAGCATAGTTATTGTTGAGGCGCGAGATGGGGCACAGTCACTTTCATCAATGGATTTCATGGAAACGATTCTGGTAGATGATTTTGATAAAGAGGAGTCTTTTGATGATGAATTGCGAGTTGATTTGAGCGACTATGATGTAAATGTTCTGATTGAAGAAGAGGAGGAAACGGAAGAAGTAGATGAAAACTATTTAGAGTATGATGATGCGGAACTGGAAATTATACTAGATGATGAGATTGACTTCGAATATAGAGAAGATGATTATGTACAAGAGGATTTGTTGCGAAGTGCAAATGTTGAGAGTTTTGCTAATATTGATAGCTTGTCTACAGCGCGTACTTTAACAGTATCACCGCCATCTGTCAGTTTTGCTTCAGTAGCTGCGAATCGAGTAATCAACGTTACATCCAATGGGGTGTGGAATCAGCCAACTAGAAATGTATCTTGGTTAACAATATCTAATGTTGCGCCGGCAAATAGAACTAGAAATGGTTCTTTTCGGATTAATGTTACTGCAAATACAGGAACGACATCACGCTCAGGAACCATAACCATTCGGCGAAGTGATGGAGCAGTTACCCGTACGATTTCAGTAACGCAAGCGGGGCGGACTCTCACAGTATCACCAACTTCAGTAGGCTTTGCTCCGGCAGCTGCGAATCGAGTAATTAATGTTACATCTAATGGAGCGTGGAATCAACCGGCGAGTAATGCAGCTTGGTTAACGATATCTAATGTTACGCCGGCAAGTCGAAGTGGAAATGGATCTTTTCGAATCAATGTTAGTGCAAACCTAGGTTTAGCAACACGCTCAGGAACCATAACTATTCGGCGAAGTGATGGAGCAGTTACCCGTACGATTTCTGTAACTCAAACAGGGCGGACTCTTACAGTATCACCAACTTCAGTTAATTTTGGTTCGGCAGCTACGAATCGAGTAATTAATCTTACATCCAATGGGATATGGAATCAACCAACGAGTAATGCAGGTTGGTTGACGATATCTAATGTTACACCAGCGAATCGAAATGGAAATGGTTCTTTTCGAATCAATGCCAGTGCAAACATGGGATCAGCAACACGTTCAGGAACTGTAACCATTCGTCGAAATGATGGGGCGATTACTCGTACGATTTCTGTGACGCAGGTAGGACGGACTCTCACAGTATCACCAACTTCAGTTAGTTTTGGGTTAGCAGCTGCAAATCGAGTAATTAATGTTACATCTAATGGGGTATGGAATCAACCAACGAGTAATGTGGGTTGGTTGACGATATCTAATGTTACACCGGCGAATCGAAATGGAAATGGTTCTTTTCGGATAAATGCCACGGCGAATACGGGGACGGCGTCACGTTCGGGAACTATAACCATTCGTCGAAGTGATGGGGCGATTACTCGTACAATTTCTGTAATCCAGGCAGGACGGACTCTTGCAGTATCACCAACTTCAGTTAGTTTTGGTTTAGCAGCCGCGAATCGAGTAATTAATGTTACATCTAATGGGGTATGGAATCAACCAACGAGTAATGTGGCTTGGTTGACAATATCTAACGTTACACCAGCGAACCGAAATGGAAATGGCTCCTTTCGAATCAATGCCACAGCAAATACGGGAACGGCATCACGTTCGGGAACTATAACGATTCGGCGAAACGATGGATTCATTACTCGTACAATTTCTGTAAATCAAGTAGGACGAACGCTAACGGTGTCACCAACTTCGGTAAGTTTTAATCCGGATGCTAACAATCGTGTTATCAATGTTACAACCAACGGAGTGTGGAATCAACCGACGAGTAATGTAGGTTGGTTGACGATATCTAATGTTACCCCGGCAAGTCGAAATGGAAACGGCTCCTTTCGAATCAATGCTACAGCAAATACGGGAACGGCATCACGTTCGGGAATTATAACGATTCGGCGAAACGATGGATCTATTACTCGTACAATCTCTGTAACCCAAGCGGGACGGACGCTAACGGTGTCATCTACTTCAGTAAGTTTGGCGGGGACGGCAGATAATCGAACAATTAATGTTACATCCAATGCAACTTGGAATAACCCGACCAGCAATGCGACTTGGTTGACTATTTCCAATGTGACTCCGGTCAATCGGAGTGGAAATGGTTCCTTTCGGATAAATGTTACGGCGAACACAGGTCCTGCGGCTAGAACCGGTATGGTTACTGTCACGAGTGGGGGAATTACTAGAAATATAACAGTTACTCAGCCGAGAAATGTTGTAACATTAACATTTAATCCGAATGGTGGTAGTGTAAACCCAACAACCAGAAATGTTACGAGAGGGGATGGAATAGGTGCAAATGTACTGCCAACGCCCACTAGGGCAAACCGTCATTTTGTGGATTGGTTTAATACTTCAGCAACAAGTGGTGGTACGCGTATTCGAACGGGGGCGACATTTAACAGTGATGCAACACTGTGGGCACGTTGGACTGATCCATCACGACATCTACACTATTGGACAAGACCGGCGAATACCGAAACAACAACGATTATCTTGAGAAATTTTAGTTATAATATGGTATGGCAGTCGGCAATGGAACGAGGGATTGAAAATTGGAATAGATCTGATGCACGTGTTGATTTTTCGAAAAATGCGACTTCAAATAACCGGGTAAGCGTTCATACAAGAAATTATGAGAACCTATCAGCACTTGGGACACTTACTCCAATAAGAAATGGTACGAATCTAACAAACTTTGATATTCGCTTATTTAGTGAAGCGATCGTTGCTTATGCAAATGAGAATGAGGGAGCAACGGTTGCACCTGTTATTGAAAGTGTGATGACGCATGAGTTGGGGCATGCGATTGGTTTGAGAGACAATCCTTTGCCAAATACTAGAAATGGAAGTATTATGAATAGCAGTGCAAACAGGCAACGATGGATAGTAGTAGCACCGACACAGTTTGATGAAACTAGTGTAAATATGATATATTAATCAAGGAGGAACAGCAGATGAAAAAGGCAAAGAAAATAGGCATGTTAATGATATTTGTGTTGGTAGTTATAATTTTGAGCGCATGCAATAATTCGGAAGATGTTTCTGCATCCAGTGAAAATGACGGAAACGGTGAAATGGAAAAAATGGAAATACATATTGATTATTTTATGTGGAATAATGTTGAAAGAATGGCAGAATTGGCAACGGATATCATACGTGGTGAGGTCTTAGACCAACGAGTGGAATGGAAGAATTTAATCGTACCAAGGGAAGCTGTTGTAGCAGATATGCTGGGGCAGGGAATGACACAAGAGGAAATTGATTTTGAAATATATGGATTTGATTTTGAGCCATATTATAATTTGATGACAGTTTATACCATTTATGTGTTAGAGGTTTTTCAAGGCAATCATGTGGCTGGGGATGTCATTGAAATGATGCGGCGTGGTGGAGAATATGGAAATGAATATTGGTTTGTTTCTGATGCAATAGAGTTGTCGGCTGGTATAGAGTTTGTGTTATTTCTATATACCACTGGGCTTACAGATAATCCTTATATACTTTTAAGTCATGTTCAGGGTGCTTACAGTCTGGCTGTTGGAATTGGAGAGGATAAAAAATTAACAGACCTAGATTATTGGGATATGGAATTGAAGAAAACGAGTGATTTGGATCCGATTATGATTTCAGTAAAAGATTTGGTTGAGATTGCGGAAGAAAATGAATTGTTGAATGGAGATGATGTTATTGGGAAAAACGGCTATTCGGATGAAGATGGTGTAGGAGAGTAAAAAGTTTTTTAAGTTAGTGATGATGATTTGAAATTAAGGATAAAAAACAGTAGAGGGCATAAAAAGGTTTTCTGCTGTTTTATCATGTTAATCAAGGAGGGACAGCGAATGAAAAAGGCAAAGAAAATCGGCATGTTAATGATATTTGTGTTGGCATTTACAGTTTTGAGTGCATGTAATAATCCGGAAGCTGTTTTTGTTTCCAGTGAAAACGGAAGCGGTGAAATGAAAAAAATGGAAATACAGATTGATTATTATACGTTGGATAATGTTGAAGAAATGGCAGAGATGGCAACGGATATTATACGTGGTGAGGTATTAGACCAACGAGTGGAATGGAAGAATTTAGCAGTACCACGAGAAATTGTTGTGGCAGATATGATGGAACGGGGAATGACACAAGAGGAAATTGATTTTAACTTGTATGGATTTGATTTTGAACCATTTTATGATTTGATGACAGTTTATACCATTTATGTGTTAGAGGTTTTTCAAGGCAATCATGTGGTTGGAGATGTTGTTGGAATGATGCGACATGGTGGGGAATATGGAAATGAATATTGGTTTGTTTCTGATGCGATAGAGTTGTCGGCTGGTATGGAATATGTTTTGTTTCTATTTACTCATGGGCTTACAGATTCTCCTTATGTACTATTAAGTCATGTTCAGGGAGCTTATAGTCTAGCTGTTGGAATTGGAGAGGATAAAAAATTAACAGACGTGGATTATTGGGGCATAGAATTGGAGAAAACGAGTGATTTGGATCCGATTATGATTTCAGTAAAAGATTTGGTTGAAATTGCGGAAGAAAATGAATTGTTGAATGGAGATGGTGTTATTGGGGGAAATGGCTATTCGGATGAAGATGGTGTAGGAGAGTAAAAAGTTTTTTGAGTTAGTGATGACGATTTGAAATTAAGGATAAAAACAGTAGAGGACATAAAATGGTTTTCTGCTGTTTTATCATGATACCTTTTTGCTAATAAAGCTGTTGTACCGGATATTTCCATAAATCCATACCATTTTGAAAATCAGAGATTAACTTGCATTTTTTTTGATAGGCTTGTATGATATCCTGTTTTCTTTCTTCTTTCAGATGTATATCTTGATTGATTAAAGCAAATAATTCATCATTTGTTAAAAGTGCATTCAAATCTAAAACACTTCGATCTGTTACATGTCTTAAAGAATTGACCTCTTTTTTATCGATTCCATTGACTTCTAATTTCAACAAACCTTTTAATGTTGTTGGTATATCTTCGCTGTAGAATAAGGAAGTGCCGGTATCGTAGATAGGCATGATTTTTGTGAATTTATGCAATTCCGTATTCCAGATTAATCCAAAATTCCCATAGTGCCGATCACTATTGCTTAATACAAAATCGGATAGAATCATATAGGATAAAAAATTATCTAGTTCGACGGAATCAATACCATTACTGTTGGCAATTTTTTTATACTGGGTAATCCAATTTGTGTTTTTTTCAACTTTTTCGGATTTGACAACATCATAAGCGATGGTTATTTGTTCTCCCTCTTTGATGGCGTTTGGACAACTACAACCATAGGTGCTTCTATCGTTATGAATGACTTTGATTAGTTTATAAGGTACAAAGTTGTTCATGTTCTGTTTTAAATGGAATTTAGTTGCAATAATTTCATTTAAAGCCTGTTGTATCGATTTGTTTTTTCCGACTTTTGTTAAGCATCGAACACCGGTTTTGTCAACAATCCATTTTTTGGCCATATCTCCATTTAGAGTTGAGTTTGGGGAATATTCAGTGACTTTTTGTTTACTTTCTTCTATTACATCAAAAAAATTTTTGTCTTCAAAATCATTTTTGAATAAATTAACACGGTCCCAATTCAAGTCGCTTTTAACGGGTTTAATCCAATAAGAATCTGTTAGGGATAGTGCCAAATTCTGAATAATTCGTTCTAGCCTTATAGTATGTGAGTTTTCATAATCATTTAAACCTTCTCGTGTTAGAGGTATAGAACGTTCTGAAAACCAGTGCACCAACTGCGGGATGTTATTGGCACCAAAAGGCAAAAGAGATATGGCATTTTTATTTATCACAGGTTTTGCCATACCGCTAAAAAAACCTTTGGCGATGACAAATGCTGCGACAGGTATATCTTTGTACATAAAATAGTAGTTGTCCATAATAAGCCTTTCTAAATCATTGGTCGAATATATTTTCCAAATTTTTATGTGATAGATATTCGTTTACGACGGAATCCAAATAGTATTCTATGCCAAAACCATCTTCGGCAAAGTATATTTTTTCATTTTTTTCTAAAAAGGTATTGTCGTATTTTATATTGTAATTGTTGAGTCCGTCTGTTTCTATCAGAGCGTTTTTGCCTTTTATTTCTTTTTCTATAATGATATACCATTTTTTCATATGTATATACCGCCTTAAGTTTATTATAAGGTATTTTATGAAATCCTGCTACTTTGGTTTTCGATAATGCTTATGCCAAAGGGCGATGCCGGCAGATACAGCTTGACATCCTTGATTGATTGCGCCGGTATAACCTTTTACGACAATGTTGTAGATGCCAATTGGAATGGAAGCAATGATTGTACAGATTCTTAAAATCTTCATGTTGGTTTGCCATTGTCCGTAAGTTTGGACGATGTCAAACAACATCAAAAGAGAAATTGGACTTTTCCAAGTTACATAAACGGCTCCACCTTGTAGACAGATAAAGAGTAACAACAACCAGATAGGTGCTCTTTTATCTAACCTACTATATAGGAAAAATGCAACTGTGCGGACGGTTGATATACTCATGACCGCTACTTCTGTCATGGCTCCAAGTAACAAAAATTCTAAAACCGTTAGCACATTACCAAGGATCACAAAAACCAGTAATGTGGATTTTGCTTTCATATGCGGAGAAATTGCAAAAGCGATAATCGCCAGAACTCCTAAGATTTGCGAAATTACAAAAGACATCATGTTCCTCGCTTTCTAAAAAACTAGGTATATTTTACCACTTATTTATGGTTAAGGAAAGAGTGTAATGAAAATCGACATTGACACTTATTATAAAATGGTTTATTATGGTTAAGCAATAAAAATACCAATGTTAGGTGATTGGACACTCCAGCCCTCACTTGATATTTGGTGGATTAAAAAAAGGAGAGAACAATGATTACAAAAGACAAAAAACAAGCTATTATTGCCGAGTATGGTAGAACAGAGGGAGATACAGGTTCTCCGGAAGTACAAATCGCAATTTTGACTGCGCGGATCAATGAGTTGACAGAGCATTTTAAGGTGAATCCCAAAGACCATCATTCTAGAAGAGGTCTGCTGAAGATGGTAGGTCAAAGACGTGGTTTATTAGCTTATTTGAAGAAAGCGGATATTGAAAGATACCGTACGTTGATTGAAAGATTAGGCTTAAGAAAATAGTTATAATCGAGTGTGGTTATAGGTCTGTTAGATTATAAAAGGACAGTGATTTTAATATGTATAAAGACCATCGGGAGATTGTGTTTTCCGATGGTCTTTATTGTTATAGATTAAGAAATTGTTCCCTATGCTTCTCCAACAAAGCACGTATCTTCGCAGTTGGATTGAGCACCTTTCCAATGGTTACATCGTGATTGATAGAATCCACAATCAGTGCCAAAAACTTACTCATATCGGCTTGTATGTAGTAAGGTTTGTCATGAATGGCAGGCGGCACATAGGTCAAGTTTGTTGTAATCAATTTATCCAAATAGCCTTTGTTGTAATAGTCATCAAAAGCATCCAATCCACTAGTGAATAAGCCAAAGGTGGTACATACAAAGACACGTTTTGCACCACGTTCTTTTAACATCTTCGCAGCTTCCAACATACTATCTCCGGAGGAAATCATATCATCAACGATAATCACATCTTTGTTGGTCAGGGAATCACCTAAAAACTCATGGGCGACAATCGGATTTTTGCCGTTGATGATGGTAGAATAATCTCTTCGTTTGTAGAACATGCCCATTTCAACACTCATTACATTTGAAAAATAAACAGCACGATGCATGGCGCCCTCATCAGGGCTAATAATCATCAGATGGTTTTTGTCCACATTTAAGTCGGGTACATTGCGAAGTAGAGCTTTTATAAATTGATAAGAGGGGTTAAAGCTGTCAAAGCCATTTAGAGGGATGGAATTTTGTACCCTTGGATCATGAGCATCAAAAGTAATGATGTTGTTGACGCCCATATCAATTAGTTCTCGTAAAGCGATGGCACAATCTAAAGATTCACGTTTGGTACGTTTGTGTTGACGACTTTCATATAGAAATGGCATAACAACATTGATTCGCTTGGCTTTGCCTGTAGCGGCAGAAATGATTCGTTTTAAGTCCTGATAATGATCATCCGGTGACATACGATTTTGGCGACCAAACATGGTATAGGTTAAACTATAATTGCCCACATCGGTTATGATAAATAAATCGGTTCCTCGTACACTTTCTTTGATATGTCCCTTTGCTTCACCGGTACCAAATCTGGGACAGGCATAATCAACCAAATAATTTTGCACACGATAATTGACATATAAAGGTGATTCTTTTACTTCGCTCACGGTATTTTCCCGGAAAGATACGATGTAGTTATTGACACGTCTGCCAAGCTCCAAGCAACTATCCATGGATACGATTTTCAAAGGGGCATAGGGAAGTATTTTTTCCAGTTGTTCAATGGTTGACATGTTGTTCTCCTTGTAATTCGGATTTTTAATATATGATATAGATAATTATATATGCAAAAACACATGAAAGCAAGTTACTTCTATGGACTTATTTTCAGTAAAATGGTACAATTTTAGAGATTATATGTTACAAATAGAGGATAAAAAAAATGAGTCACAAACATAAAATCCAGCAAATTATTCCGGATTCGATTGCCGCAGAGCTAGGCATTGAACCGGGTGATTTGTTATTAACGGTCAATGCACATGAAATTACAGATGTATTTGATTATTATTTTCAGGTGGAAAACGAAGCGATTGTGTTATTGATTGAAAAGCCCGACGGGGAGCAGTGGGAGTTGGATATAGAAAAGGGTGAAGACGAGGAATTGGGTATTGTTTTCCAAGAAAGTTTGATGGATCGGTATCGTTCTTGTTGTAATCAATGTATTTTTTGTTTCATTGATCAGATGCCAACGGGTATGCGGGAAACTTTGTATTTTAAAGATGATGACTCCCGTTTGTCTTTTTTGCAAGGCAATTACATTACTTTGACGAATATGTCTAAGCAGGATATTGAGCGGATCATTCATTTTCATATGGAGCCGATTAATATTTCCTTTCATAGCACTAATCCGGATTTGCGCTGCAAAATGTTAGGCAATCGCTTTGCAGGAAAGGCTTTGCAGAAAGTGGATTTGCTTTATCAAGCAGGTATTTTGATGAATGGGCAGATTGTGTTATGTAAGGGGGTTAATGATGGGCAGGAACTGGAGCGTAGTATTGCTGATTTGACAAAGTATTTGCCGTTTTTGCGAAGTGTGTCAGTTGTTCCTGTAGGCATTACAAAATATCGGGAAGGATTGTATGATCTGGAGTTGTTTACGGCAGAAGATGCGGCAGAAGTTTTGCAGATTATTCATACATGGCAGACACGTATTTTTCAGGATTTTGGTATTCACTTTATCCATGGAAGTGATGAATGGTACATTTTGTCTGATTGTGCATTGCCGCAGGAAGTCTCTTATGATGGTTATCCGCAGTTGGAAAATGGTGTGGGGATGTTGCGGCTGTTGATAGATGAGATAAAAGCAGAATTAAAACAGCGATCAGGTGATGAAAGACATCATAAATTATCAATGGCAACAGGTAAACTAGCGGAGCCTTATATCCGTCGTTTGATTCAAAATATACAAGAAAAATATCCAAATCTGCAAGTGAAGATATTTCCGATTCGCAATGATTTTTTTGGTGAAACCATTACGGTGTCCGGCTTGGTAACAGGCGGGGATATTTATAAACAATTGGTTGGTCAGGATTTGGGTGACAAGTTATTGATTTCTGAAAATATGTTAAAAAAGGATGAACCTATATTTTTAGATGATATGAGCATGGATGAATTGTCAAAACGATTGCAGATTAAGGTGGAGGTGGTAGCATCGGATGGAACGAGTTTTGTAAACGCGGTGGTTGGAGTGGAAACATGAGGGATAAAACCATTGTTTGGGATGGAGATATAAAAGCAGTTTTTAAGGCCATCGGCAGAGGGTGGCGACTTTGACTTATGTCTTTATTTTTGCTATTATGTTGTAGTTATAGATGTATTTGAATCGTTTGGAAGGATAGAAATAAAATGAGCAAACCAGTAGTTGCAATTGTTGGTCGTCCCAATGTAGGAAAGTCAACATTGTTTAATGCTTTGGCCGGTGCACGGATTTCCATTGTAGAAGACACACCGGGGGTTACCAGAGATAGAATTTATGCCGATGTATCTTGGTTGGACAAAGAATTTACTATGATTGACACAGGTGGGATTGAACCTGAAAGCAAGGACCTGATTTTAAGCCGAATGCGGGAACAGGCGCAGATTGCCATTGATACAGCGGATGTGATTTTATTTTTGACCGATGTACGGCAAGGATTGGTTGATTCGGATTCAAAGGTAGCGGATATGCTGAGACGTTCGGGTAAGCCGGTTGTTTTGGTGGTCAACAAAGTAGATAGTTTTGATAAATTTATGACAGATGTATATGAGTTTTATAATTTAGGGATTGGTGAGCCGGTTCCTGTTTCTGCGGCCTCTCGTTTGGGCATTGGTGATATGTTGGATAAGGTGACAGAATTTTTTCCGGCAAAAACAGAGGAGATGTCAGATGATGATAGGCCACGTGTTGCCATTGTCGGCAAACCAAATGTGGGAAAATCTTCCATTATCAACAAATTATTGGGAGAAGAGCGTGTGATTGTTTCCGAGGTGGCGGGTACCACAAGAGATGCCATTGATACAGAAGTGATGCACGGTGGCAAAGAATATATTTTTATTGATACGGCCGGGTTACGCCGTAAGAGTAAAATTAAGGAAGAGTTAGAACGCTATAGCATTATCCGTGCAGTCGCAGCGGTGGAACGTGCGGATGTGGTTTTGATGGTGATTGATGCAGTGGAGGGTATTACGGAGCAGGACGCAAAAATCGCCGGAATAGCCCATGAGCGGGGCAAAGGTATTATTATTGTTGTAAATAAGTGGGATGCAATTGAAAAAAATAACAAAACCACCAAAGAATATGAGCATAAGATAAGGATGATTTTATCTTATTTATCTTATGCCGAGATTATGTATGTATCGGCAAAAACAGGGCAACGTCTACCCAAACTATTTGATATGATTGATGTGGTGATTGAAAATCAAACATTGCGTGTTGCCACAGGTGTTTTGAATGAAATTATGACAGAGGCTACGGCACTGCAACAACCTCCGTCTGACAAGGGAAAACGATTGAAATTGTTTTATATCACACAAGTGGCAGTGAAACCGCCGACGTTTGTAATCTTTGTGAATGACACGGAGTTGATGCATTTTTCATATACACGGTATTTGGAAAATAAAATCCGAGAAGCATTTGGCTTTAGAGGAACATCGTTAAAATTCTTTATTCGGGAGAGAAAGGAAAAGTAAAGACTTATGGAAAGAATGATTTGTTTGTTGATTGGATATGCATTCGGTTTGATTCAAACAGGTTACTTGATGGGTAAGATTTACAAGATTGATATTCGCGAGCAAGGCAGTGGCAATGCCGGTACTACCAATGCACTTCGAGTTTTGGGCTGGAAGATAGGTTTGGTCACATTTCTGATTGATATGCTAAAATGCATCGGGGCTGTACTTTTGGTGCGTTTTATATTTCAAGAAAATGCGTTGGTTCAGTTATTGGCAATTTACACAGGTTTGGGTGTGACATTGGGACATAACTTTCCTTTTTATATGAAGTTTAAAGGTGGAAAGGGTATTGCGGTGATGGGTGCATTGATTATCATTACTTCCGTGTTTACAAATCCGATGCTTACTTTGATTCCTTTGGTGGTGTTTGTTTCGACAGTAGTATTAACCAGATATGTTTCTTTGGGCTCTTTGCAAATTGCGGTATTATTTTTGGGTTTGATTATTTTTTATGGACAAATGGGTGACATCGGTTTGGGAGAGTGGAATCTGATTGAATTATATGCAGTGGTGTTTGTTTTGGTACTTTTGGCATGGTATAAGCATTGGGAAAATATCAAACGTTTATTAAGTGGAACGGAGAATCGTTTCGGTGAAAAAAAGAATAAAATGAAACCGATTCGTGTGGGAGATTAAAGGGGTTTCGAAAAAGGAGAGTTTGCGATGACAAAAATAGGAGTGATTGGTGCCGGTAGTTGGGGAACTGCCCTTTCTGTTTTGCTACACAGCAATGGGCATCAAGTGAGTATTTGGTCCATTGACGCAGAAGAAGTCAGGGTTATGTCAAAGATCCGTGAGCAGACGTTTAAATTACCGGGGGTATACATCGCAAAGGAAATTGAGATTACCGGTGATATGGAACAGGCAGTGAAAGGAAAAGATGTTTTGGTATTGGCTGTACCCTCACCTTATGTAAGGGCAACAGCAAGATTGATGAAAGATTTTGTGCAGGAGGGGCAGATGATTGTGGATGTGGCAAAGGGGTTTGAGGAAGAGACTCTGATGACATTATCCCAACAGATTGAAGAGGAAATACCTCAGGCGGATGTGGCTGTTTTGTCAGGGCCAAGCCATGCGGAGGAAGTGGGAAGAGGGCTTCCAACTTCTTGTGTCATTGGGGCACGGACAAAAAAAACGGCTGAATATTTGCAGGATGTATTTAAAAGCAAAGCCTTTCGAGTATATACCAGTCCTGATATAATCGGCATTGAAGTGGGTGGTTCATTGAAAAATGTCATTGCTTTGGCGGCGGGGATTGCGGATGGTTTGGGTTATGGGGACAATACCAAAGCCGCTTTGATTACACGTGGGATTACAGAGATAGCTCGTTTGGGTATGAAAATGGGTGGTAAGTTAGAAACATTTTCCGGTCTTTCCGGTATCGGTGATTTGATTGTTACTTGTGCCAGTGTGCATAGCCGCAATCGCCGTGCGGGTGTTTTGATTGGGCAAGGGAAAACAGCCCAGGAAGCGATGGAAGAAGTGAACATGGTAGTGGAAGGCGTGTATTCGGCTAAGGCAGCGGCAAAATTGGCAGTAAAATATGGAGAGTCTATGCCTATCATTGATGAAATCAATGGGGTGTTATTTCATAACAAAAGTCCCAATGAAGCTGTGAAAGAGTTGATGGAGCGGGAATCCCGCAGTGAGTATGTGTCGGTGAAGTGGCCGGAAGAAAACAAAAACTAAATGGATGGTTGTTGCAAAATAAAATTCGTAGAATAACGTAGGAGGTTCTAATGAGTACAGGTTATGAAAGAGTAATAAAGGCTTATGAATATGTTCGTTCTCAAACAGATTTTCAACCCAAAATAGGCGTTGTATTGGGTTCCGGATTGGGAAACTATGCCAAGCAAATGGAAGTGGTACAAGAGATTTCTTATGATGAAATACCGGGCTTTCCTGTTTCAACGGTTGAGGGACACGATGGGCGTTTTTTATTTGGTTATGTGAGTGGTACGCCTGTGGTTTTGATGAAAGGCCGTGTGCATTATTATGAGGGTTACTCCATGGAAGAAGTGGTACTGCCGATTCGTTTGATGGCTTTATTGCAGATTCAGGTGTTATTGTTAACCAATGCGGCAGGCGGTATCAATCCGAACTTTAGAGTAGGGGATTTTATGATTATCAAAGATCATATTTCCAGTTTTGTACCTTCTCCTTTGATTGGTAGAAACTTGGATGAATTGGGAGATCGTTTCCCTGATATGAGTCATGTATACGATCCAAGCTTGCGAGAAGTATTAAAAGCGACAGCCAAAGAAGCGGGTATTGAAGTGCAAGAAGGCGTTTATGTACAAGCATCCGGACCGAATTATGAAACCCCTGTGGAAATTCGTATGTTTGCGGCTTTGGGCGCGGATGCGGTAGGTATGAGTACCACTTGTGAGGCTATGGTGGCACGCCATGCAAAGGTGCGTGTGTGTGGCATTTCTTGTATTTCCAATGCGGCGGCCGGGCTTTCAGATGAAGAATTATGTCACAGTGATGTGCAAGAGATGGCAAACAAGCGCGGGAAAATCTTTGAGCAATACATCAGCGGTATTATTCAGCATTTAAACACGAGTTTGGACTAGGGATTGGAGACGAAACCGGATGAAGGAAATGATGAAAAAGATTAAGAATATGATTCGGATTGTAATCAAAATAATAGCAATCACTACGGTGGTCAAAAAAGGGATTGTTTTTTTGATTGGTGCTTGGGGTATCTTGAAAATATGGATAGAGTTTCAAAATAAAAGGATAAAAGATGAAAGTTAGAATTTACAATGGGCGTATTTTAACGATGGTAGTCGGTGAAGATATTTTCATGGGAGAGCTTTGGATTGAAGCGGATACCATTTGTAAAGTGATTTCTTATGAAGATACGGCTGTTTGTGCGGATGAGAAAAGAAAGCAGGAGATTGTTTGGGATCAGGAAATAGATGCCAAAGGCAATTTGATTTTGCCGGGTTTTAAAAATGCACATACCCATTCTCCGATGACTTTTTTGCGTTCTTATGCAGATGACATGTCATTGCAGAGATGGTTAAATACCTGTGTTTTTCCTGCGGAAGCAAAGCTGACGGACGAAGATGTTTATTGGTTGGCGCGTTTGGCGATTTTAGAATATTTGACAAGTGGAATGACCACGGTTTTTGATATGTATTTTAAGGTGCCTTCCGGCGCAAAAGCCTTTTTGGATTCAGGATTTCGCAATGTGATTTGTGGCAATATGAATGACCATATAGGTTCTTTGGAACAAATGGAAGCGGAATTTTTACGTTATAATCAAGACGAAAATGTCATGTTAAGTTATCAATTGGGCTTTCATGCAGAATATACAACAAGGGAGGAAACGTTAAAAGAGATTGTTGCATTGTCACATAAATATAAAAGCCCTTTGTATACCCATTGCGCAGAAACAGCTTATGAAGTAGCGGATTGTCGTAAGAGAACCGGCATGACCCCGGTGGCCTATTTGGATCGTTTAGGTGCTTTTGCATATGGTGGTGGATTGTTTCATGGGGTGCATCCGGAGGAAGCGGATTTTGATATTATAAAAAAACGTGGATTGTATGTGATAACCAATCCAGCCTCAAATCTAAAGTTGGCCAGTGGTATTGCTCCCATTCAAGCCTATATAGAAAAAGAAATTCCCCTTGCCATTGGAACGGATGGACCGGCTAGTAACAATGGATTGGATATGTTTCGGGAGATGTATTTGGTGACGGCATTGCAAAAGGGTATTCATGGCGATCCGGCGGCCGTACCGGCGATGGAAGTGTTGAAAATGGCCATTGTGACGGGGGCGCATGGGATTGGCTTACCGGTATGTGATAGCCTTGCGGTTGGTAAAAAAGCAGATTTAATTATGCTGGATTTGCAACAGCCGAATATGCAACCGTTGCAAAATATTGCAAAAAATGTAGTTTATAGCGGTAGTAAATCAAATGTTAAAATGACGATGATAGCAGGTAAGATTCGTTATCGGGATGGAACCTTTGATGTTGGAGTAGATGCAGAAAAAATTTATGCAAAAGCCAATCAGATAGCACAAAGAATTTTAAGATAAAAATAAGGGAATGGTTATGATGAAAATTACGTATATCGGACACAGTGGTTTTTTGGTAGAATTGGAAGAAGTTTATTTGCTCTTTGATTATGAAAAAGGTGTGATTCCTGCATTGGATAAAGAAAAAGAGCTTTATGTATTTGTTAGCCATGCCCATGGCGATCATTACAATAGTGCAATTTTTACCTTGCGCGAAACGTATTATAAGTTGCAATATATTATTTCGGATGATGTTGTGGTGGAAAACAAGTTTGCAGCAGGATTTGATGATATTTTTCATATTGGAGAAGATGAAAATAAGTTGATTGGTATGTGCCAAGTGCATACATTGATTTCAACAGATTTTGGTGTGGCTTTTCTTGTGACCGTTGGTGGTCAGACAATTTATCATGCAGGTGATTTGAATTGGTGGCATTGGAGTGGTGAGAGTGAAGCATATAACGCTATGATGTGTGTTAACTATAAAAAGGAAATTAACTTGATACAAGGTGCTCAGATTGACCTTGCTTTTTTGCCCGTGGATCCACGTTTGGGGGAGGCTTATCTTTGGGGTTTGAATTACTTCATGGAAAAAACGGATACGAAATGGGTCGTTCCGATGCATTTTTGGAAGAAATATGCTGTATTGGAGAAGATAAAAGAAGATATTGCTTGTGAAAGCACGCGGGATAAAATCATAAGGATGCGAGAGGGCGAAAGCCGAACATTATAAAAAGTGTGCCCCTATTTCAAAGATTGAGATAGGGACATTGATGTGAGCTTGCCACTTTGTTACAGTAAATGTCCAAGGAAGATACTAACGGAAATAAAGTAAATTAACAATCCGGAAATATCTTTGATAGAAGTAATAATCGGAGCCGAACCGGCAGCTTGGTCAATGTTTAGTTTGATTAAAACAAAGGGAACCAAAAAGCCTAATAATGCGGCTAATGTCATGGTACAAATCAGAGAGAGTGCAACAGCCAATCCAAGCATCGGCATTCCTTGCCAAGTTGCAGTAATGATACCTGCCGCAATACCGATTAAAATGCCCATGCTAAATCCAATGCCTACTTCTTTGATGAAGTGGCTAAAAAACTTTGAGATATGAATATGGCCAAGCACCACACCACGAGCAAAAACAGTGGAGGACTGCGCTCCTACATTTCCGCCCATATCCATGATCAAAGGTATAAAGAATGCGACTACCGGAATGGCCTCTAAGGCCTCTTCAAAACCCTCGATAACCAAGCCGGCTAAAAAACCGGCAACTAAAGTAATGAGGAGAAAAGGTAGACGAACTTTCCAGATTTTCCACATATTACCATGAACCAAAACCTCACTACGATCGGATTCATTTCCTGTGATATCGGCAAGACCCGCTTGATCATAAATATCCTCGGTGGCTTCTTCTTCTAAGATATCGATGGCATCATCAATGGTAACGATACCAACGAGACGATTTTCTTTGTCAACAACGGGAAGTGCCAAAAGGTCAAGATCTTGTAACAGGCGAGCCGTTTTTTCTTGATCCGTGTCCGTTTGCACGCAAATGACATTTTTGGACATGATATCTTCAATGCTGGCATTTTCATTGGCAATGATTAGTTCTTTTAAGGTCAATACACCCTCTAGTTTTTTCGAGTCACTGGTGATGTAAAGGGTATAGATTGTTTCTTTTTCTTTTGCTTGTCGCTTGACATTTTCTAAAGCTTGCTCTACGGTTAAGCCTTTTTTTAAGGAGATATATTCTGTAGTCATGATATGGCCAGCGGTTTCTTGTTCATATCCCATTAAAAGATTGGTACTTTCCCGTTCTTCAACGCTTAATGAATGGATTAATTTTTTTGCGACACTTGCAGGTAATTCATCTAAAAGGCGAACCCGATCATCCGGTGGCATATTGTTGATAAAAAGCATAGTTTTTTCATTGGTGAAAGAACGCAGTAAGATACGCTGATGTTCCGTGTCTAATTCTTCAAAGATAGCAAGGGCTCTGTTTTTTTCAAGAAGCCGGAACGCAATGACTTGATCCTCGGCGGACAAATTGAAAAAAGCGTGCAAGAGCTCTGTTTCTTCTAAATTTACAAGAAATTCTTTTAGTTCTTTCATATTGTTGTTTTTGATGAGTGTTGTGATTTTTTCTTGTAGCATATGGCACCTCCATGTTTTGGTTTCGGAGGTAGGTGGTAAAAAAGACCCTTGTCTATAGGCAAAATACCAAGGCAAGGGATACACAAAGAATATGCGGATATAAATTTGAAAACTCATATCGTGCACTACCGTTTGAGCTTTAGCATCATAGGGCTTGTCATTGCGTTAGACTATGCCTTGGGTTCGACATAGACTGATAACCAACTAATAGTGTCTCCACTATTTTGCGGTAGCAACCCGTATCCCTATGGTAGCCTCACCTACCGGAAAATATTAACTTTTCACACATCTATCAATATACATGGTTGGTAATGCTTTTGTCAAGTTTTAAGAATTGAAATTTTCATAAAAGTTCATACGTTTTCACTTGCAATGCCTAACGATATAAGATAGTATAGGGTAGGTGCAAAAAGACATAAATGGAGGTAATGCATGCGACATTTAATTAGTCCTTTGGATTTTTCAGTGGAAGAACTGGCAGATTTGTTAAGTTTAGCCCAAGATATTGAGGTGAATCCTGAGAAATATGCTCATTCTTGTGTGGGCAAGAAACTGGCGACATTGTTCTATGAATCCAGTACCAGAACTCGTTTGAGCCATGAAGCCGCCATGTTGAACTTAGGTGGTAGCATTATGGGTTTTTCCTCGGCAGATGCCAGTTCGGCAGTCAAAGGAGAAAGCGTCTCTGACACCATTCAAACCGTATCTTGTTATGCTGATATTTGTGCCATGCGTCATCCCAAAGAGGGAGCGGCAACAGTAGCTTGCCAAAAGTCTACCATTCCGGTGATTAATGCGGGAGATGGCGGACATCAACATCCGACGCAAACCCTCACTGATTTATTAACCATTCAAAATTTAAAAGGTCGCCTTACGTCTTTGACCATTGGGCTTTGCGGTGATTTGAAATTTGGTCGTACCGTTCATTCTTTGATTGCGGCCTTGGTTCGTTATACAGGGATACGCTTTGTATTTATTTCGCCCGATGAGTTAAAAGTGCCGGAATATGTACGGCATGAGTACATAGAAAAATACAATATTCCTTATGAAGAAGTGATTCGTTTGGAAGAGGCTATGCCCAAATTAGACATTTTGTATATGACTCGTGTCCAAAAAGAGCGTTTTTTCAATGAAGAAGACTATGTTCGTATGAAAGATTTTTATATTCTGAATAAGGAAAAGATGAAGTTGGCCAAGGAGGATATGTTTGTATTGCATCCATTACCAAGGGTAAATGAAATTGCGATAGAGGTAGACAGCGACCCAAGAGCGGCTTATTTTAAGCAAGTCCAGTATGGTGTATATGTGCGGATGGCACTGATTTTGACCTTGTTAGAGATTTCGGTATAAAAGGAGAGAAGCCATGGTGCAAAGAATGTTAAATGTGGGTCGTATTGCAGAGGGTTTTGTTTTGGATCATATCCAAGCAGGCAGGAGCATGGATATTTATAAGTATTTAAATCTGGATCAATTAGATTGTTGCGTAGCCATTATAAAAAATGCAAAGAGTAATGCTATGGGTAGCAAGGATATTATGAAAATTGAATGTCCGATTGATGTGATGGATTTGGATATCTTAGGTTATATTGATCATAACATTACGGTTAATATTATAGAAAATGAAGAAATTGTAGAAAAAAGGATATTGGAATTGCCCAAGCATATCAAAAATGTCATTAAGTGTAAGAACCCTCGTTGCATTACTTCGATTGAGCAGGGATTGGATCAAGTGTTTGAATTAACAGATAAAGAGAATAAGATTTATCGTTGTCGTTATTGTGAAGAAAAATACTTAGGTTTGTAAAGAACCGGTGTCAAAATAAGTTATTTGAAGTCAAATGTTGGAATTTCTTTTTAGAATGTATATCTGTACAATGAAAGATAGTGTTATTTCAAGAAACCATAGCTACGGATTAATATGGGTAGCATAAAAAGATAAATAAATATGTAGATGGGAGAAAACTATGTCAAATCAAATCTGGATTCTATTAATTTTTATTCTTTACTTTGGGCTAATCATTACATTGGCTCTTCGCTTTCGAAAATCGAAAAACTTATCGGATTATTTTTTAGCAGGGCGTAACTTAAATACTTGGGTTGGGGCATTGTCGGCTCAAACTTCGGATATGTCAGGCTGGCTATTGATGGGTTTGCCCGGCGCAATTTATGCGGCAGGAACAGGTAGAGCTTGGATTGCGGTTGGTTTAATCATCGGCACGGTGCTAAATTGGATTTTCGTAGCAAAAAGATTGCGCCGTTATACGATTATTGCGAAGAATTCTGTTACGCTGCCGGAGTTTTTGGAGAATCGCTTTCATGATACTTCTCACGCTTTGAAAGTGATTGCTGCTATATTTTTCTCTATTTTCTTTACAGTGTATGCAGCTTCCGGTTTTGTAGCGGGCGGAACGTTGCTTCCACAAATATTTGATATTAGTTATCAAGCATCTGTTGTTATCATTGCTAGTTTTGTTGTACTTTATACTTTAATTGGCGGTTTAATGGCGATTAGTTGGACTGATTCCATCCAAGGTATGATGATGTTGTTGGCAATTTTCTTTTTGCCGTTGATTGTAATTTCTACCATGGGTGGTTGGGGAAATGTTTCAGCAAACATTCCGACCGGATTTTTTAACATGATGTCTGACGGGGCCGGCGGTACGGTTGCTGTCAGGTCAATCATATCGGACGTGGCTTGGGGTCTGGGTTATTTTGGTATGCCGCATATTTTGATTAAGTTAATTGCAATTAAAAAAGAAAGATACGTATCCCGCTCTGCTGTAATTGCGATTATATGGGTTGTTTTGGCACTTGGTTCAGCCGTCTTGACCGGTCTTGTGGGTCGGGCGTTTTTGCCGGGCTTAGAAAATCCGGAAACAGCTTTTATACAAATGGTGCGTACGATTTTTATTGACCGTGGTGCTTTGTGGGCTGTATTGGTTGGTGGTTTGTTTCTTTGTGGTATGTTTGCGGCGATTAAATCTACGGCGGATTCTCAGCTTTTGGTAGGTTCATCGGCGATCGGTGATATTTATAAAATGGCAAATAAAAAAGCTTCGGACAAGCATTTGGTTTGGTTTAGCCGTTGTGCTGTATTGGTTGTTGCTGTTGTTGCTTTGTGGATTGCATTGGATGCTTATGATCCGGTGATTGGCGGACCTGATCGCAGCACCGGCGTGATGGTACTTGTAGCTATGGCTTGGGCCGGATTTGGTTCGGCCTTTGGCCCTCTTGTGCTGTTGTCCCTTTTCTGGAAGCGCACCACTCGCATCGGTGCAATTGTCGGGGTTGCAGTGGGTGGTTTGACGGTTATTATTTGGCAATATATACCTATGGTTCAAGGGGTAGATGGTTTGGTGACCTTAAATACGAGCACAGGACTATTTTCTTTGGTTCCCGGATTTTTCCTTTCACTTGCTGCGATTATAATTGGTAGTTTGTTGACGAAAAAACCATCAGAAGAAATATTAACAGAATTTGCCACAGCTTCTAAAGCTTTGATTGAAGAATAAATAGAATAGTTGGTGTATGTGTTTGTTGTTTTGTTTTTGTAATGCATTAAGTAAGGCGATAAGCCGAGGTTGAAAAAAATAGTATTGATAAAAATCACCACAAACCCCTAGAAATAGGGGTTTTCTCTTATTATTCATCCTTTATTAAAAGTGGTAAAAAGTTGATTTCGTCCAAGATTCGACCAAAATGGGAAAAATAAAACTATCTTTTTCGAGTGTTTGAGGGTAGTATTTCTTTATGTCCTGCTGCCCTTGCATTTTATAAATGTCTTTGATAATATTATTCAAGGTGCTACGATACGGTAGCGGTTAGCCCTCTGTAACTAGAGGGTCAGCAAAACCCTCATAACTTGCCAATCTTACGAAAGTAGGAAATAAACAAGAAAGGGGGCTTGCGATGTCTGATTATGAGATATTAAGCCTCGTGATAATGATTCTAGCAATTGTTGTTACGGTGCTGGTAGCCTATATTAATCACACAAAAAAGTGACCGCTTAGTCTTGGCAGATTAGGTCACTTTTTGTGATTTAAACTATTAGGGCTGACCGTTATCGGTAGCACCTTTTTATATATCTATTCTAACAAGGAATTGATGTTCTGTCAATTCGTGAAATCCAGTTTGCTATAAAATTATGTGGGTGGTGATGGTTGCATTTCTTTTTCATGGAAAGCCTGTTCTTTGATTCGCTTTCTTCTTTCAAGGTATTTTTCTACTTCGGGAATCCAGTCACGCAGATATGTATGTTTAACTGAATCATTGACGTATTTTTTTATTAATTCAAGTCTATCTTTTAGCATATTATCGTTAATATGGTGGCCGTGCCATTTGGCGGGTATTAATATAGTTGCCGGGCGATTGAAGTCGGCATATCCACTATAGCCGAGTGCATGTATTCCCTCTTTTATTAAATTATCAGCTTGTGTTAATAATTTATATACGTCTGTAAAAGTAGCCTCTTCTGCATTGAATGTTGAATCACGACCAAGTAGATAATCAATGGGCTTATTGAAATAATTTGCAAGATGGATTAATTGTTCAACAGTAGGATGCCTTAAACTCTCTGCACTCTCAAATGATGATAAAAGGGGTTGTGTATAGACTACAGTGTCATTCTTTTCGTTTAATATTTCTGCTAGTTTTTGTTGTGCTATGTTTTTGTTTCTTCTTAAAGTTAATAAACGTTCTGAAAATAATTTCTTATTCATGCAGTTCCTCCAATTATATTATATCAAATATAATATAAAAACATGATTAAAGTATATAGTATCTTATATTTGATATATCATTCAGTTTTAGTATAAGCTAAAAACGAAGAAAGCACAAATAAACACACAGAGTTTAAGGAGGAAAAGAAATGCACGAATCGAGCAAATGGGGAGATGTTCAAGATGCTATGAAAAAGACAACGCTAGGAAGAAACGCCACATTTCAAATTGGGCGAGAATGCCGCTGTATTGTTAAAGTGGGTCGCAGGAGTTTATTTAATTTAGATGTTCTTGATAGGCATTTGAATGAAATGCTGAGGCAACAACAGGGGGATTAGACTATGATGAACAGAGATAGTAAAGTGGGTCAAATTGCCGAGTTGTTACCTGTAGGAAAAGAAAATGCAATCAGCACATCTGACCTTATGGTAGTGGTTGGGGTTGAATCGCCACGAATGCTTAGAAGTATGATTGCAAAGGAAAGAAAAACTACTGTTATATGCTCCACCACTTCCGGAGGTTATTTTTTACCAGCTAACCGGCAGGAAACGGCAGAGTTTTGTAAGTCATTAGAGAACCGAGCGAAGAATACTTTTGCAGCGATTCAAAGCGCAAGGAGAGCTTTGGGGATTCCAGAGGGTCAGCAGGGCATTTTATTAGATGATATTGAAAGGCAACACGAAGAACCAGCGTTGAGGGTGGTGAGATGGCGAGAAAAAGGGCAGGGATGCCTTGTTGGCAAACTTTAAACCACAATGGCATAGACACGCCATTTATTAGATTAGGTTTGTCGCAGTTGTTTCATAAGAATACCCTTGGCCTGTCTGGCAAGGGAAATGTGTACTTGACAGCACAGTGCATATTGTATACAAAAGAGTTTCCTAGTATATACATACACACGCAAGCCGACCAGTCGGAGCGTAGACACTCGTAGCCGTGTAGCCATGAGCCGACAGAGCGACAGCGTAGCCGTGTAGAGCCGTGAGCCAATCAGTAGAGCGGTGAGCCAGCCGGTGGAGCTGTGTTGTGTGACCGGTGAGGCTGGGCAGTAGGTCGTTCTCACATGTGGGAAACCGACTGCCATGATGGTTCTCACTTGCTGTTGGGGATTGGCTTATTACCAACGTAGCTGATAGGCTTGCAGGGCTAACAGGTGCAGAGGTAAGGCTTGCTGTGCTAGAGGCGGAGGGTAAGGCATAAGGAAACCGCCACTACCTAAGTAATGACGGCTACAGAGCTTATATATCCAGTTGTTTAAAGTCTATGACTAGTTCCTTGAAGATACCAGCCTTGATAGTATCGTCAAAGGTATATTCGAATGATTCTTCTAAGGATTCAAAGTTATATACGGTGATACGGTTTTTATCGGGGTCAACAATCCAGTATTCACAAACTCCTGCAGTACGGTATTTGAATAGCTTAAGGTAGTAGTCCATCTTACGGCTACTTGCTGATACTACTTCAATCACCCAATCGGGCGCACCCTCACAGCCTTTATCAGTTATCTTGTTGGGGTCGCATATCACGCTTATATCGGGTTCAACATAGTTATAGCTGTCTGCATTAAGGTATACGGCAAAAGGAGCTATAAATGGCTTACAGTCACCGCCCTTTGCTTTGATATAGTTGTTTATGGTGGTTACCAGTTCTAAAGATACGGATTGATGTTTCGGGGTGGGTGATGCCAAGTCGTAAATGATACCGTCTATCAATTCGGCACGTTCCCCCTCCGGCAGTGATTCAATGTAATCAGTGGTATAGGTTTCAATCTGTCTTGCTAATGGCATGAGTTACCTCCTTTATTGTTTTGCTTGCTTATCTCGTTCAATAGTAGTCATAACAGCACGTTTCATAAACTCTAATCTTGTTTCTCCCATACTGTCAGAGTGCTGTTTTATAAATGAGAGATGGACATCTTTGTTTATAGTCTCATCAATGGCACGCTTAATAAAGCCGTTGACTGATTCGTCCATATTGTCAGCATGAGCCTTGATATCATTGTACTTGTCTTTTTGAACATTTAGGGGAATACGTTTTAAATTGGTTTTTGCATACTCAATATCATATTGAGCCTTGCTTTTCTTTTCAGCCATGTAAAACCTCCAATGGGGTTAATTTAGCAGGTGGATATTCTTTATCTTGCAACTATAGTATAGCATAATTCGGCGACTAGGCACATAGTGATAATACACAAAAAACTATGCACATATTTATAGGTTTTGTCAATAGATTAATTACTAGGTGCATAGTATAATATAATTAAGTTCAAGGATTGCTAAAGGCAGTTGAAACCGTAGCGAGTGGATGCAGTTGACCAGTAGGGGCTTATAGACCACGCCAGCACGGCAGAGATAACCAAATAAAAAGGAGGGTTCCAATGACCGAAAGAATGATATCTCGCAGGATTAGGAAACTAAAGGAGCTGGGGGCACAAAAGGCAATGCTAGATAGTCAGATTGATAGCCTAAAATGCGAAATCAAAGCTGATATGGTGTCCAAAGGATTGGAGGAACAACAAGCAGGGAATCATATTATCAGACTTACATCAGACTTACACCGGTAACATCAAGTCGATTTGATACAAGAGCATTCAAAGCCCAATACAGCACTTTATACAACCAATTTACCAAAGCAATCAATAGTCTTAGGTTCACAATAGCGTAGGAGGTATTGTATGGATAAGATGCCAAAGCTCGGCGGTGAAATAACAGAGAATGAGTTCTTGCTTTATGATATTATTTGTACGATTCGGAAGATGTCACCGGGAGAATATGCGAGAGTTAAAACAGTAGTATTAGACAAGGTCGCAGAAGATACGGAGATTCACGATCTTGTTAAAAATATTATGTTTGAGTTAATGGAACGAATAGAGAAACACATGATAAAAATGGAGGTTGAGCAATGAATAAGGAACTACAAAAAGAATTTGATTTTTTAATGGACGGAATGAGCAACTATATAAATAGTTATGGAATGTCAATACTGGTAGTCCAAAATCAAAAGCATCTATTAGAGACATACCATTAACACAAGAAACTTATGAAGTGTTAAGAGAGCAGCGTATCTATTGGGGTTTTAGGGTGGAGAGTATCGACAGGTTTCTGTTTTGTAATAACAAGGGCGAGCCAATGGATAGGGACAGGGTAGCGAATGAAATCAAGAAAATTGTTAAAAGGTTAAGAGCGGACGGGTACGATTTTCCACATGTTACGCCTCATTGGTTAAGACATACATTTGCGACGAGAGCCATATTGAAGCAGGAATGAATCCGAATACTTTAAAAACGATTTTAGGGCACGCTAGCCTAAAGGAAACAATGGACAGGTACAGCCATGTAATGCCGGATACCAAAGCGGAAGAAATGGCAATGATAGCATCAGCGTTTTAGCTTGGGTTTTTCGACCAAAATCCGACCAAGATTGCACGGAAGTTGATAAACACTGATAAATTGCAAAGTGCCACAAAGCCCTTAAAATAAGGCATTATAGCACTTTGACAAACTGTAATAAATCGGTATGCAAAAAGTAAGGCGATAAGCCGGGTTATGTCTTGGACAATCATCTATCTAGGCCCAATGTTACCATTGGGCTCAAGCGACCTACCTAAAGCGTGACGGGCAGCCACATAGCTTTTTTTCGGTCTTGCTCCGAATGAGGTTTACATATGCCCTTTTTGTTACCAAAAAGGCGGTAGTCTCTTACACTACCTTTCCACCCTTACCCATCTCGCAATGGGCGGTTTATTTCTGTTGCACTGGCTTGGGAGTCACCTCCACCGGACGTTATCCGGCATCCTGCCCTATGGAGCCCGGACTTTCCTCGTTTGCGACCTTTCGGTACCTGCAATCGCGATTGCCTACCTTACTTAATGCATATTTGATTATATCACGTATCCTCTAACAAGTCATCTCCATCCGCCGCAGTGGTTGCCAATGTATCACAGCGTTCGTTTTGTGGATGTCCGGCATGTCCTTTTATCCATGTAAAGGTTACTTGGTGGTTCTTTTTTGCTGTGAGTAGACGTTTCCAAAGGTCAATGTTTTTCACTTCTTCTTTTTTGTTTCGTTTCCAATCCTTTTGAATCCATCCCTCAATCCAATGTTGATTAAAAGCATCTATGACATACTTTGAGTCGGAGAAGACCTCTACTTGACAGGGCCTATTTAAAGCCTCTAAGCCAACGATAACGGCCAGTAGTTCCATGCGATTGTTGGTGGTTTTTTTATAACCTTGTGAGAGTTCACGGATGTGTAAATTTCCTTTTGTGTCTATATATTCTAAAACGGTACCATAGCCACCGGGGCCATCCGGGTTACCACGGGCGGCACCGTCTGCGTATAATTTAATTTCCATTATATAAATGTCCTCCAAACTAGATTTAGTATATCATAAATCTCTCTGCTTGTGTAAACCGCTCTGATTGTGTAAAATATAAAACAGATATGAGAGAGTGGAATCATAAAATAGGAGAGGGTATCATGGAAAAGCTGGAGGATCTTAGGCAACAACTGGATAAAATTGACAAAGAACTGGTAAAGCTCTACAGACAGCGCATGGCAGTGTGCAACCAAGTAGGGGATTATAAATTAGAGGCGGGCAAGGCCGTTTTTGACCGAGAACGGGAAAATGAGAAGTTGCAAGAGGTAGCAACCTTTGTAGATTGTGCTTTTGATAAAAAGGCGGTTCGGGATGTGTTTTTACATTTGATGTCCCTGAGCAGAAAACTTCAGTACCAAAAATTATCTGCCGTAGGGAGTACAGGACGTCTTCCTTTTATTCCCATTGATTCATTGGACCTAGAGTCGGCACGTGTTGTCTTTCAGGGTGTAGAGGGCTCCTATGGACAAGAGGCTATGCAGTGCTATTTTGGTAAAAATTGCAATAGTTATTCTGTCCGTACGTTTCAAAATGCTTTTACCGCTATTGATGAGGGTGGGGCGGATTATGCGGTGTTACCGATAGAAAATTCTTCGATGGGTTCGGTCCGGGAAATATATGATTTGTTAGTGGAGTTTGAAAATTATATTGTAGGAGAGATTGTAATTCCGATTTCTCATACGTTGGCGGGATTACCGGGAACGCGCTTAACGGATATTGAGCAGGTATATTCCAAAGCGGAGGCATTGATGCAAACCACCAAATTTTTAGATGCGCATCCGAAGTGGCAGCAGATCAGTGTGGTAAATACGGCTATTGCAGCGCAGAAGATTGTGCAGGACAATGACAGTAGTAAGGCGGCGGTATGTAGTGCTTATGCAGCAAAACGCTATCATTTAGAGATTTTACAGGATCAGATAAATGATGAGCCGGACAATTCCACCCGCTTTATTGTCATTACCAATCAAAAGGTATTCTTAAAAAAGGCTGCGAAAATCAGCATTTGCTTTGAATTGGAAAATAAAAGTGGTAGTTTATATCATTTATTATCCCATTTCATTTACAATGATTTGAATATGACCAGAATTGAATCAAGGCCCATAGAAGGGAGGGCATGGGAGTATCGCTTCTTTGTTGATTTTGAGGGGAATATGGCAGATGTTGGAGTGAAAAGTGCCATTCGCGGTTTGCGGGAAGAGGCGAAAAATCTAAAAATATTGGGGAATTATGAAACATGTATAAAAACAATTTGATGGTTTATCAAAAGATTGGAAAAGCAGAAATTCTTGCGCATTTGCAAACGGATTATGTACAAGGCCTTTCAGGTTTGTTGGAAGTTGCAACAACATATGGATTTGTAGGTGATTTGTGGCATTGCTATTTGACTTTTTTGTTGGTATGTGATGAAAACCCTTATAGTTTGTCTTGCGAGGGCAAGCACGTAGTTGCAGATAGTCTTTATGAGATTGCAAATGCTGATTTTGCTGTCATTAAGGGAATGTTTGAGTATGATTTTACAGAGCTTGAAAAGAAGTTTCAAACAACAGGTATGGAGGCTTTACGCAATTATCATGTAGAGTCCCCCAAAGGCATCTTAAATCAAACCATGCGAGGGCAGTTGTGTGCATTAAGCAAAGCATTAGGTGAGGCAAAATCAGTTTATAAATTTCAAAAGATTATTTCAGAGCATTATCGTCTGTTTGGAGTGGGAAAATTCGGTATGCATAAGGCTTTTCGTGTGGTGCAATCAAGCAGGCAGCAAGTGGAGATTCTACCCATTACCAACATTGCAAAGGTTCGTTTAGACGATTTGGTGGGGTACCAGAGTGCGAAACAAAAGTTGATTCATAATACCCTTGCTTTTTTGCAAGGCAAACCAGCAAACAATTGTTTGTTATATGGAGATGCGGGAACGGGAAAGTCATCCTCCATCAAAGGTATTTTAAATCAATATTTCTCCCAAGGTCTGCGTATCATTGAACTGTATAAACATCAATTCCAAGACTTGAATCATGTCATTGCACAAATAAAAAATCGCAATTATAAATTTATTATTTACATGGATGATTTATCTTTTGAAGAATTTGAAACGGAATATAAATATTTAAAGGCTGTGATTGAGGGAGGACTAGAGAAAAAACCGGATAATGTATTAATTTATGCGACTTCAAATCGCCGTCATTTGATTCGGGAAACCTTTCGTGACAAAGAAGATAGGGATGAAGAATTACATAAAAATGATACGGTGCAAGAAAAGCATTCCTTGTTTCATCGTTTTGGTGTGAGCATTTATTTTGGCGCACCCGGGAAAAAGGAGTTTGATGAAATTGTTTGTGCCTTGGCAAATCGTCATGGGATTGACTTGCCGCAGGAAGAATTGTTGCTTCAGGCAAGTCGTTGGGAGATGAGCCACGGCGGGCGTTCAGGCAGAACGGCGAGACAGTTTATAGATTATTATTTAGGAACGCATTTTGAAATGACATTAAAATAAGGGAAAAATTAAGAAAAAAAAGATGGTATGAATTTGTCGCGATTCATACCATCTTTTGTTAGAGTCAATATCATTTTTATGATGCTAAAACCCGTCTTAATAAATTTGTTATGTGTATACCGTAATCAGGATTTGTTGCCCAACCATGGTTCGGGAAATTTGGATTGGCACCAATTGCAAGCCATTCAACGTAGGGAGCCATGCCACGTTGGCGTATATAGTGAAACCTAGGGCTATAGCTCCCATTTACTCGTCCAGTTGGCGGATGTGCCATATTGGTAGGATGCCTGAGGGTAGCAGTGGAAGCATAACCCTTTAAGTGTTGTACTTGAGCCCGCAGTCCCATACGCACACTAGGAAATCGGTTTGCTTCACCACGTTGATTATTATCAAGGGCACCGAGACCACCAAAGTTAAACATATCTACTGTTACAATATTATTGAATTGCAACCAACCTGTTTCATGCATGGCTTGGGCGAACACAACTTCTGCCCGAACACCCTCCCTGGCAGCTTCTTGCATGAGAATATCCACAAAACTTTCTATAGTCGGAGCACCACCTCGCCCTAAAGCAGTTGAGGGATAGGTGCGTCCGGTGTTCTGAAAGGCTCGAATCATTTGTGCTCTGGTTGCTTGACTTGCTCCCATAATAGGAGTGCGGGAGCCACTTTGATTTCGTACAACAATCCGAGTGCCACCGGCAAAGCCGGAAATATGATTGCCTTTTCTGACCCATACGTGGGCATGGAAATTGCCGTTATTATTTCGATGAGATTGTCCCGGGTTCACTCTTACACGGAAGCTGCCGTCGTTATGTCTTGTAGCAGTATGCCAGTGGATGTCTGCTTGATTGGGCAGACTCCAAATGGGCACTTGAACTCGATTAATGCCGGATGGATGATTTAGATTACGTATAATAACATCAAAGGTGCCGGTGCTACTATTGGTATGATTTACGCTAATATTTGCCCCTCCGATTGGCGAAACCTGAAAGGTGGTTCCTCCTTTGAATACACGCTGTCCATTTGCCCGGGTGCCCCAAACGTGGACGTAATACCTTCCGCTACTATTGTGATTGTTGATATTGGCATTGGTTACCCATAAGCCGTTGTTATTTTGTGTGGCATTGTACCAGACCAGATCATTTTGCCCGCCGTTTGCACTCCATACAGCAAATTGTACATTGCGCATGGCACCCATTTCTCGAATGGTGGTAGAACTTAGGTTAAAAATGGTTTCACGGCCATTGGAATCCCTTGCAGTAACATTTGCGCGTAAAGCGGGTACCATTTGTGTGGTGCCACGTACGATTCGGTTGCCGTTGCCCGTAATGATATGGGCATGGATGTGAAAGCGTCCGGAATTGAAATTGTGGTTGGCCACATTAAAATTGGCGACATAACCTCCGTTTGCCCGCCGTGTAGCACGTGTCCAGACCAAGTCTCCTTGGTTATTTTGGCTCCATGCGGCTACATCAATTCGGCTGACACCGGAAGCAGAATCGATATCATCCAAAACAATGCCAAAGGTACCGGGACCCTGTGTATGATTTGAGGGTTGTATTGCGATTCTATTTACTTGTGGTGCGGTTACATTAAAATGACTTCCTCCAATAAAGACACGTTGTCCACTGTTATTTACGCCCCAAGCGTGTACCAGATGGCGTCCCCAACCGTTGAAATGACGCACATCAGCGTTTGCTTCCCACAATCCGTTTGAATTTCGTGTCGCATTGATCCATCTTAAATCCGTTTGATTGTTTGCTTCTGTCCATACAGCAAATTGAACAGAACGCATAGGACCGAGTGCTGCAGTATTTACGGTACTAAGGGCAAAGATAGTTTCACGGCCGTTGGTGTCACGGGTGATAACATTGGTACGTGGCATAGTGACATGGTGTGTAATGCCTCGCACAACAAGGTGACCATTTCCGGCAGTAATATGTGCATGAATATGATAGGTACCACGGTTAAAATTGTGGTTTGCGATGTTAACGGCGATTCGGAAGCTACCATTTGGCTGACGTACGCCGGTATACCAACGCAGATCATTTTGATTAGCTTGGCTCCAAACCCCTATATTGATGCGATTAATCCCGGAAGGGCTTTGGAGGTTCTCCAAAACCACATCAAAAGTTCCGGCATTTTGATTTATGTTTCTTACTTGCATAGAACCAACGGTAGTTGGAGCTACATCAAAAAATGTTCCGGCCACAAAACGATTGATTCCATTTGACATAGTGACCCATGCATGGGCAGTATAACGTCCGGCCAACCGATGGTTGCTGATATTGGCTGTGGTACGCCAAGTATTTGTATTGCCTACGCGTGTTGCATCATACCATTGGATATCGTTTTGGTTTGGATTGGTCCAAACAGGAATCTGTACGCGTGTAATGCCCACAGGTACCTCTTGAAAAGTCAATTCCAAAACAAAATTGCGTTGGGTGCCGTCACTGTCCCGTGCGGTTAGTGTTGCAGCGGGGTTTGTGATATGGAATGTACTGTTATGAACGGCATTTCCGTTGCGCATAACTTGAATCAGAAAAGTTCCACGGCGATTTTGAAAATCTTGGATGCGGAAGTCTATGGTTCCGGCACCGGATGCAGGTACGGTAAAACTGCGCATATCATTTTGATTGTTTGCTTCGCTCCAAATGCGAACAATATCACCGCCATTAAAACCGGAATAACGGATTTCAGCTGTTCCGGTAAAGTCATTTTGATTTATGATTCTTACTTGCGGAGCTGTGGCAATACGTAATCCATATGTATTTACAATTCCGGCAGCGATGGCCAAAGCAATATCACGGCGGAATTGCGGATTTCGAAGTCGTGCCACATCATTTGGGTGATCCAAAAAGGCACTTTCAACCAGAATACCAACCATCCCAAGTTCTTTGGCAATGCGATTTGTTGCCAGAAAATCAAGAGGGCGACCCTGGTTGTCAGTGGCACCCCATGTGTTATTCCATGTTTTGGCACCACGGTTGTGCAAACCCAAACCGGCTAATCGATTGACAATATCAGTGGCCAATTCGCGGCCCTCTTCGTGAATTCTTCGATTTACACTGTTATTTGGATAAAATACTTCCGCACCGGTACCTCCGCCGGCATTAAAGTGAATGTCTACAAAAACATCGGCACCACGTTGGCTACGTGCATTGTGTATACGTTGGGTGACACAATGAGAGGTGTTGTGACCCGGAAAGGCGCATTGAATTGCAGACCGATCACGATATGCACGAACGCCGGCATGGCGGTTTAGTTCTGTTACAATGATTCCGGCAACTTCCCAATTTAGTTGGTATTCATGTAAAACGGGAGTGCCCAAATGGGACGGACTATGCGCACCTGGGTGGGTTCTGCAGTGCCCGGCACTTACGACGATGACAATATCACTGGCAAGCGGAATGATTTCGGCAGCAGAAGATTCTATTTGACCGGCAGCAGCAAATGGTGTGATATCAGTGATTGCTTCAACCAATTCATTTTCTTGACGAAAAACCAAATCATATTCATCCAAATCAGGATCAACCAGTTGCAAAATATCTTCCAAAGAATCTTCCAGGTTTTCTAAATCAGTGATTTCAAATACGGCAGCTCCGGCTTCATTGATACTATGAATGCTGATGTCGGTAGAATCTGTTTCTCCGACAAGGGTAATCCGGTAGCTGGCATCAATGCCATGGTCAGTAAAAATAAGACTGAATATTTCATCGTCTCCGTCCACGGTATAATCTATGCTTTCCAGTAAGATTTCATCTTCCATTTGATGGGTGCTATGGTCAATGGAAAAAAGCAGACCGGATCCCACAATATTTGTAACATGAAAAACAAGTTGTTCATACGTAACGGTTGAACGGGCGTACAAAGTAGCTGATGTGATTTCCAATGTTTCATCAGCAAAACCAATGGCAATATGCTGTTCTTCCAGAATGTGGACGCTTTGTTCATCAATGAAAACAAAGTCGAGAAGGGCCTCTTCTAAATCAAGGTCAGTGGGTTCTGTATCTGTATCATCTTCTGTGGTACAGCACGCAGAATCTCCGTGTTCTTCAAAGTCCAAAGATGTGTGTTCTGTTTCTCTTTCCAAATCTGCAAGAGAAAAATCTGAGTTTTCATTTGTTACTTCATAGGAAGAGCTTGTATCATCCCCTTGGGAAAACCGTTCCTCCGCAAAGGCCGGGAAACTCAAAGAGAGGACTAAAAGTAAAACCAATAGTCCGGATAAACGTTTTTTTAGTGTATACATAATGGCTAAAATACTCCTTTTTGAAACAATTTCAAGTTTTCTGAACATCTTATTTTAACACATTTTTGCAAAAGCCTAAAGGTATTTCATAAAATATTTATAATTGTTTATAATTTCGAAATTAAATTTATATTAGAAAATTTGCGTTATGTTGCGAATGTCACTGTCGATGACCAGAGAATAATTGCTGTGATAAATAACAAATCCCGGTTTTCCGCCTTTGGGTTTTTTTATGTGTTTTTTCTCTGCATAATCAATTTCCGCTTTTTCATTGCCGCGTAAAGCGGAGTAATAAGCAGCCAGTTTGCCGGCCTCCTCAAAAGTACGATTGGGCACTTTGTTATTGTTATGGATTTTTAAAATCACATGGGATCCGGGTGCGCCTTTGGCGTGAAACCACCAGTCATTACCTGTGGCAAAACCAAAGGTCAATTGATCGTTTTGCAGATTGTTTTTGCCTACATACATATGATAGCCGTCACCGGAGATATAGTGCAGTGGTTTGCTTTTGATTGTTTCTTTCTTTTTTGTAAACTTTCGGCGCATGTATGCGGCACGTGTCAATTCTTCTTTGATTTCAGCCAAATCCTCTTCTGTTGTGGCAATTTCCAAGGCATTGTTGATGGAATCCAAATAGACAATTTCATCCTTAGTTTCTTCAATCAATTGAGAGAGTGCTTGAAAGGTGCGTTTTTGTTTATTGTACTTTTCAAAATAACGATTGGCATTTTCTTGTGGTGTTTTTTGTGGATCAAGGGGGATGTTTATGATTTTGTTATCATCATAATAATTTTCAGCTTCTAAATGTTTTGCACCCGGTTCCAAATGGTAGCCGTATGTATTGATTAACTCACCATAAATACGATTTTTGTCTTGACTTTCGGTATCTTTTAGTTGCTTTAATTGTAAATCATATTTTTTACGATTTCGTGCCTGTGCCCTTTGGACAACCTGGCGTAAATCCGTAGATTTTTGGCGAATTCTGGTCACGATACTTTTTGTTGCATAATATGTTTCTGCCATTTGAGAGGGTGAGGTAAATGTTTTTGTTTCATACCCGGAAAAATGGGATAAGGGAAGCGCAGAAAACTCGGTTGGTATAGTATCTTGATAGTAGATGGTAGGTTGAAAGTTGTGTTTTGTTACATTGCCAAAGAAAATTTGGAATTGATTCCAAATATGGGCTTTGATATCTTCAGACAATTCCTGAAAACTTACATTGGAATCTATGCCAGCCAGATAGCAGATTTCTTCTGCTACAATGGGGCTTACACCGGTAAATGTGGTATAAATACTCTTTGCCAAGGGTAGGGATTTCTCCATTAGAGTAGGGATGAAATCTTTTGGTTGGATGCTCAAAGGGTCTTGCTTTTTCATTGTGTCAGGGATGAAATACCTTCGTCCGGGTAGTACTTCTCGGACAGAGCTTGTATGGGAAGAGATATGTTTGATGCTATCTACAATGTTGCCATTGTTTTCACAGAAAATAATGTTGCTGTGTTTGCCCATAATTTCGACAATCAGTTTTTTTTGACACAAATCACCAAGGTCATTGCGGTGCTCGATGGTAAAATCAATGATACGCTCCAATTTAGGTTGTTCTATCTGAATGATACGACCGCTGCCAATGTGTTTTCTCAAAAGCATACAAAAATTGGGCGCGGTCATGGGGCTGGGTTTATTGTTTTGTGTAAGGTAAATCAGGGGCAAAGAGGCGTTGGCAGAGATAGACAGGCGTCTTTGTCCATGAGGTCCTTTGATTGTCAGTAGTAGTTCATCCGTTTCCGGTTGCGCGATTTTAGCAATGCGCCCGTTTAAAAGTTCTTTTTGAAACTCATGCACCAAGTTTGCGATTACAATTCCGTCAAAAGCCATGTGCTTTCCTTCTTTCTAAAAAAATGATACAAAATCACTCTGATTCAATATGGTTTCTAAGGTATGTACAAATTTTTCTAAATAGGTTTGGTCTACTTCATCAAAGCGATTCAATTGTGGTGAATCAATATCAAGTACACCAAATAAAGTTCCTTTTATTATAATGGGCAAAACAATTTCGGAATTGCTGGCACTATCACAAGCAATATGTCCTTTGAAATGATGTACATTTTCAACGCGCAAGGTCTTCTGCTGATAAGCAGATGTACCACAAACACCTTGATTCATGGGAATATGGGTGCAAGCAGGCTTGCCTTGAAAAGGACCTAAAAAAAGTTCGTTTTTTTCTTTGTCATACAAATAAAAGCCAACCCAATTAATGTGTTCCAACGTTTCGTTTAGTAATGCGGCGGCATTGGAGAGAATCGTAATGAAATTTTTTTCCCCTTCCATGAGAGCTATCAATTGTTCATGGAGCAATTTATATTTTTCTTTCATCTTTAATGTAAAAATCCTTTCTTTTCAAACATTGTGTTCGAAAATAAGTATAACACATTTGATTGTTGTTGCCCAATCCTGTGAAAAGGTTTATACTGAATAAAGATTGGGAGGTGTTATCATGATCAGAAGCATGACCGGATATGGTAGATATGAATTGCAAAAAAGTACTTGTAGATTTACGATAGAGTTAAAAGGGGTCAATCATCGTTACTTAGACTTAAATGTTCGCCTGCCAAGGGTGTTGAATCAATTTGAAACAAAAATCAGAAATCTGGTAAAAAAACGCTTAACTCGTGGTAAGGTTGATTTGTTTGTTAATTATGAAAATTTAGCTGAAAATGCACAGAGCTTGAAGTACAACGAGGCTTTAGCAAAAGAGTATTTAAATCTTTTGAAACAAATGAGCACAGCCTTTTCTTTGGAAAATGATATTCGGGTATCTCATTTATCCCGCTATCCGGAAATATTTTCTATGGAAGAACAAGAGGTGGATGACGCAGCGTTGTGGTCCGGTTTGAAAGAAGCGGTAGAAAAAGCTTTGGAAAAATTCATTGAGACAAAAGAGCGAGAGGGAGCGCATTTAAAGGAAAATGTGCTTGAAAAATTGGATCGGATGGAGTTGGTTGTAAAAGATGTTGCATTGCGTTCACCGGAAATCATTGCTGCTTATCGTGATAAGCTGGAGGCTAAAATCAAGGAGGTACTGGCGGACCATCAGTTAGATGAAAACCGTATTGCATCGGAGGTGGTTTTGTTTGCCGATAAGATTTGTACAGATGAAGAAACGGTTCGCTTGCGTAGTCATATGGAACAAATGCGTGAAACCTTAAAGGAAGATGGCATCGGGCGAAAGTTGGATTTTATCGCGCAGGAGATGAACCGGGAGGCCAATACAATTTTATCGAAATGCAATGATATAGAAGTGTCCGGTTTGGGCATTCATTTAAAAACAGGCGTGGAACAAATTCGTGAGCAAATACAAAATATAGAGTAAAAAAATCAAATAGTAAAGGATGGGTTATGCAAAACAAAGGTATTTTGATTGTTGTATCAGGATTTTCCGGAGCGGGAAAAGGTACGTTGATGAAAGAGTTGATGAAGCGATATGAAGATGTGTATGCTTTGTCTGTTTCTGCCACGACAAGGAACCCCAGAAAAGGGGAAATAGACGGTCGGGAGTATTTTTTCAAAGAAGTGGTTGAATTTGAGAAAATGATTGCACAAAATGAGCTGATAGAGTATGCTAGGTACGTGGAAAATTATTATGGAACACCGAAGGCGTACGTAAACCAGCAGTTGGCATCGGGCAAAGATGTGATTTTAGAGATTGAAATCCAAGGGGCACTACAGGTAAAAGAAGATTATCCGGATGCTTTGTTGTTGTTTGTGACAACGCCAACGGCAGATTGTTTAAAAGAGCGTTTGATTAACCGTGGTACAGAGTCTGCGGAAGTGATTGCATCCAGGATGCAAAGAGCCATTGAAGAGGCGGAAGTGATGGAATCTTATGATTATTTGGTGGTCAATGATGATTTGGAAACTTGTGTGACGCAGATGCACAATATTATTAAAAGTGAACATTTTCGAGTTTTTCGCAATCAAGCATTTCTCGAAAAAACAAAAGAAGATTTGGCCAATCGAGGCTTGGCGTAGGTGCGAAAGGAGAAGCATATTATGTTGCATCCATCTTATACGGATTTGATGAAAGTAGTAAATAAGGATATAGAAGAGGGCGAGACAAAAATTGTCAACAGCCGGTATTCTATCGTGCTTGCCACTTCAAAGCGGGCAAGGCAGATTATCAATGGGGACGCGCCTCTTGTGTCCACGAAACCGGGAGAAAAACCGTTGTCTGTGGCGATTGATGAATTAAATGAAGGGCAGTTGAAGATTATTGCCGAGAATACAGTGGAAGATACGGAAGTGATTCCGGATGTGGAATTGGAATCATCAAAGGAAGAATAAAATAAAAAAAATAAGCGGGGGCTGTTGCAATAGAATCTAAAACAAGATTTTACAACAGTCTTTCACTATATTGAGAACATGTAAGGCGATGGAGAAAAGATGAAGATATTATTTATTTCGTTGGGCTGTGACAAGAATCTGGTGGATGCAGAGGTGATGTTGGGTTTATTGTCCAAAAGAGCTTATACCATGACAGATTTTGAGGCGGAAGCAGATATTATTGTGGTGAATACCTGTTGTTTTATTCAAGATGCCAAAGAGGAAAGCATTGAGCAGATTTTGGCGATGGCAAAGCAGAAAGAAACAGGAAATTTAAAGGCACTCATCGTAAGCGGTTGCATGGCGCAGCGATATCAACAAGAGATTATGGATGAAATACCGGAGGTGGATGCTGTTTTGGGTACCACCACCTATGATAAGATTTTAGATGTGGTAGATGAGGCTTTAAAAGGGCATAGTTCTTTAGAAGTTGCGGATGAAAACTTAAACCCACAGGTAGAGACGGAACGTATGTTAACAACAGGTGGGCATTATGCTTATTTAAAGATTGCCGAGGGTTGCGATAAGCATTGTACGTACTGTATTATCCCGAAAGTAAGAGGAAATTTTAGAAGCATTCCGAAAGAAAAATTAATCAAAGAAGCAAGTTATCTTGCCAAACAAGGGGTGCGGGAGCTGATTTTGATTGCACAGGAGACAACATTGTATGGGGTGGATTTATACGGAGAAAAGCATTTACCGCAGCTTTTAAAAGCCCTATGCCAGATGGATGGATTTGATTGGATTCGCATATTGTATTGTTATCCGGAGGAGATTACCCAAGAGCTGATTCAGGTGATGAAAGAAGAAGAGAAAATTTGTAATTACTTGGATATTCCCATTCAACATGCTGATGATGAGATTTTAAAGCGGATGGGACGTAAAACCTCTAAGGCGGAGATTGAGAAAATGGTGCATACATTACGGAAAGAAATACCGGATATTTGTTTGCGAACTACTTTAATCACGGGTTTTCCGGGGGAAAGTCAAGCACAACACGAAGCCTTGTTGCATTTTGTAGATAAGATGGAATTTGACCGTTTGGGCGTATTTACTTATTCACCAGAAGAAGATACACCGGCAGCAACCATGCCAAATCAAATAGATGAAACGGTGAAAAGCAATCGGCAGGCCGAATTGATGGAATTGCAGCAAGAGATTGCTTTTGAAAAAGGTAAAACCATGATAGGGCAAGAAGTACTGGTTATGATTGAGGGTAAAGTTGCTGATGAAGATGCTTATGTTGGTAGAACCTATCGGGATGCCCCCAATATTGATGGATTGATTTTTGTGCATACAGATGCAGTTTTGGTTTCCGGTGATTTTGTGATGGTTGTTGTGAGTGGTTCTATGGACTATGATTTGATAGGAGAAATAAAAGATGAATCTACCTAATAAATTAACAGTATTACGTGTGATTATGATTCCCTTTTTTGTATTTTTTATGTTGACGGATTTGTTTGGGGGTGTAGGAAAATGGATTGCTTTGGCTTTGTTTTGTATTGCTAGTTTTACAGATTATTTAGATGGGCATATTGCACGGAAGAACAATTTAATTACCAATTTTGGGAAATTTATGGATCCGTTGGCAGATAAGTTGTTGGTGTGTGCGGCTATGATTTGTTTGATTGAATTAGGTCTGTTGTCATCTTGGATTGTTGTGATTATCATTAGCAGAGAGTTTATCATTAGTGGTTTTCGTTTGGTGGCTTCAGATAGTGGCATTGTGATTGCAGCCAGTTATTGGGGTAAGTTTAAAACAGTATTCCAAATGATTATGATTATTGTATTAATTGCGGACTTGGGTGGTGTTTTTAACATCATCGGTCAGATATCCGTATGGATTGCGTTGGTTTTGACGGTGGTTTCTTTGTTGGATTATGTAATAAAAAACAAGCAGGTTCTTACGCAAGGCGGCTGGTAAGTGCTATCATTGATGTCTAAAGGAGGGAGGTTGTAGTATGTGTCATGTGGAAAACTATGGTTTGGAAGTGAAAATCATTGATTTGTTAAAAAGAAAAAATTGGTACATTACCACAGCAGAATCCTGTACAGGTGGATTGATAGGGGCAACTCTTGTGAATGTTCCCGGTGCATCAAAGGTGTTTCAGGAGGGATATATTACCTATTCCAATGAAGCAAAGATGAAATTGCTGGGCGTTCGTTCTGAAACGTTGGAGCGTTGGGGTGCTGTGAGTGAAGAAACGGCTTTAGAGATGGCCAAAGGCGCGGCTCTGGCAGCCGGATGCCAAGTGGGAATCAGTGCCACGGGCATTGCCGGTCCGGATGGAGGCACTCCTGAAAAACCGGTGGGTTTGGTTTATATCGGTTGTTATATAGATGGACACCAAAGTGTCTTGGAGTGTAGGTTTTGTGGTAGTCGCTTACAAAATAGAGAAAGTACGGTAACAAATGCTTTGGAGTTGTTGTATGATGAGTTGACCTCCTTTTAAAGAGGTAGAACAAAGAATTGACGGAACGCTGAAATTATGCGAAAATATCCAAGGTATGAAATAAAATTCATAGGTATTTGAAAGGAGATTCAACATGATGTATTCCCATGAAGTAGAAACGATGTGTCCGGTAGCACAAGGTGTGAACCACGGACCGGCTCCCATTCCGGAAGAGGCAAAATGGGTGGAAGCAAAAGAAGTAAAAGATATTTCCGGTTTTACACACGGGGTTGGTTGGTGTGCGCCGCAACAAGGGGCATGTAAGTTATCTTTAAATGTAAAAGATGGCATTATCCAAGAGGCCTTGATTGAAACGATCGGATGTTCGGGGATGACACATTCTGCGGCGATGGCAACGGAAATTATGCCGGGCAAAACCGTTTTAGAAGCTTTAAATACAGATTTGGTATGTGATGCAATCAATGTTGCGATGAGAGAATTGTTTTTGCAAATTGCTTACGGCAGAACGCAAAGTGCATTTTCAGAGGATGGTTTGCCAATTGGTGCAGGTTTGGAAGATTTGGGAAAAGGATTGCGCTCACAAGTCGGTACCACATATGGAACATTGGCAAAAGGTCCTCGTTATTTAGAAATGGCGGAGGGTTATGTGACGGGTCTTGCCCTTGACAAAGATGATCAAATCATCGGATACAAATTTGCGAGTCTTGGTAAGTTTACTGATTTTGTCAGAAAAGGTGATAGCCCAAATGAAGCATGGGAAAAATCCCAAGGACAATATGGTCGTGTTGATGAGGCGGTAAAGATTATCGACCCACGCAAAGAATAGGAGGACGTAAGCATGCCGTTATTTGAATCATATGAAAGAAGAATAGGTAAAATCAACGAAGTTTTAAATCGTTATGGGATTGCATCCATAGAAGAAGCTGAGAAAATTACAAAAGATGCCGGACTTGAAGTTTACAATCAAGTAAAAGGAATTCAATCGATTTGTTTTGAAAATGCGCCTTGGGCATATGTGGTGGGCGCGGCTATTGCCATTAAAAAGGGCTGCCGAAACGCTGCAGATGCAGCGGCGGCGATTGGCGAGGGAATCCAAGCTTTTTGTATTCCCGGTTCTGTTGCGGAGCAACGTAAAGTTGGTTTGGGTCATGGAAATTTGGGCAAGATGCTATTAGAAGAAGAAACAGAATGTTTTGCCTTTTTGGCCGGACATGAGTCTTTTGCAGCAGCAGAGGGTGCCATTGGTATTGCCGAAAAAGCCAACAAGGTACGTAAAAAACCTTTGCGTGTTATCTTAAATGGTTTAGGCAAAGATGCGGCTCAAATCATTTCTCGTATCAATGGGTTTACATATGTAGAAACAGCCTTTGATTATGCCACGGGCGAGCTGAAAGAATTAGAAAGAATTTCTTATTCTACGGGACTTCGTTCCAAAGTAAACTGCTATGGTGTAAATGACGTACGAGAGGGTGTTGCGGTTATGCATAAAGAGGGTGTGGATGTTTCGATTACAGGAAATTCTACCAATCCAACCCGTTTCCAACATCCGGTAGCCGGCACATACAAAAAGGAATGCACAGAGATGGGCAAACGTTATTTTTCGGTGGCTTCCGGCGGTGGTACAGGGCGTACCCTTCATCCGGATAACATGGGAGCCGGTCCGGCTTCTTATGGTATGACGGATACAATGGGAAGGATGCATTCGGATGCACAGTTTGCAGGTTCCTCTTCTGTACCTGCCCATGTTGAGATGATGGGGTTGATTGGCGCAGGAAATAATCCCATGGTTGGGATGACTGTTGCGGTTGCGGTTTCCTTGGAATTGGCAGCCACTGCGGGTAAATTTTAGATTTAGCTGTAATAGGATGAGTGAACGGAGCTGTTGCATAGATTACAAGAGCTCCGTTTTGTTACTTTAGGAGTTGAAGTGGGTTTGCCCACTTTGTGTAATAATAAAAATAGAATTTTGATATCGAAAACGTTGGAGGAATGTGGAATGCAAAAACCAGTTTTGGTGATTATGGCAGCGGGCATGGGTAGCCGCTATGGTGGTTTAAAGCAAATTGAGCCAGTGGATGAGCAGGGGCATATTATCATGGATTTTTCTATTTTTGATGCCAAGCGCGCCGGGTTTGAGAAAGTGATTTTTATTATTAAAAGGGAAAATGAGGCGGTTTTCAAAGAGTGTATTGGAAATCGCATTTGTAAGTATATAGAAGTGGTTTATGTGTATCAGGAGTTGATGACATTGCCTTATGGTTATGCGGTGCCTGCGGGGCGCACGAGGCCTTTTGGTACAGGTCATGCCATATTATCTTGTAAAGAGGTGATTGACGGTCCGTTTGTAGTGGTGAATGCGGATGATTATTACGGCGTACAGGGATTTCGGTTGACGTATGATTTTTTGTTGCGTGTTCAGGAGTCGGAGCGATTTGCCTTTGCTATGGTAGGTTATCAATTGAAAAATACCTTGACGGAAAATGGTTTTGTATCAAGGGGTGTTTGCCAAGTGGATACAAAAGGAAATTTAACATCCATTACGGAATTGGTTCATATAGAAAAACAGGGTGGGAAAGCGGTCTTTACCATGGATGGTGGTAAGTCTTGGGAAGAGATAGATCCTGCCTCTACGGTTTCCATGAATTTGTTTGGTTTTACAAAGAATTTGATGAAAGAATTGGAAATAGGATTTCTTCGTTTTCTGGAAACGGATCTTGCAGCCAATCCGCTGAAAGCAGAATATTTCTTGCCAACAGTGGTGGGTTCGTTGATTGAGCAAGGTAAGGCCTGTGTTGAGGTGTTAAAATCAGAAGACCGTTGGTATGGTATTACCTATCAAGAAGATAAGCAAGGGGTTAAGGATGCCATCGAACAAATGAAACGGGATGGCATTTATCCCAAAGAATTATGGTCATAAAAATCAGTTGACAATATAGGGGGAAATTGGTATCATATAAAAAAACAGAACGCACTCTGTTTTTTTGAAAAAAATGAATTTGCCCCATTTGGATCGTTTGATAAAAAGGAGTGATTTGATTATGAGACAGCAGATTTATTCATTGCTTGTAAGCAATAATCCGGGGGTTTTAAGTCGCATTGCTGGTTTGTTTAGCCGGCGGGGTTATAGTATTGATAGTATTACCGCCGGGGATACGATGGATGGGAGATACTCTAGGATTACGGTGGTATCTACCGGTGACGAGATGATTCTTTCACAAATAGAGAAGCAGGTGCGTAAACTGGAGGATGTGAAAGAAATTACGCTTTTTCAAGAAGGCGAGTCCGTTACCCGTGAATTGATTATGGTAAAAGTATGCATTGATGCGGCACGGCGTGCGGAAGTGATTTCACTGGCGGATATCTTCCGGGCCAATGTGGTAGATGTAGGTGTGGATTCGATTATTATTGAATTGACCGGAAGTCAATCGAAGTTGGATGGTTTTTTGAAGCTGTTATCCGGCTATGATATTTTAGAAATCGCCAGAACAGGTATTACGGCTCTTTCAAGAGGCATTTAAAAACAGGAGGACAAGATTTATGTCAGCAAAAATTTATTACCAAGAAGATTGTAACCTTTCAATACTAGAGGATAAAACCATTGCGATTATTGGTTACGGCAGCCAAGGGCATGCCCATGCTCTGAATTTGAAAGAGTCCGGTTGCAAAGTGATTATAGGGCTCTATGAGGGGAGTCAGTCATGGAAAAAGGCGGAAGCACAAGGATTTGAGGTGTTTGTTGCGGCGGAAGCAACCAAACGAGCTGATATTGTTATGTTTCTGATTCATGATGAAACACAAGCCGCCATTTATAAAGCGGATATTGAGCCAAATTTAAAAGATGAGAGTATGCTTATGTTCGCCCATGGATTTAACATTCATTTTGGTATGATTACACCGCCTAAAAATGTAGATGTGGCTATGATTGCACCAAAAGGACCTGGGCATACGGTGCGCAGTGAGTATCAATTAGGCAAAGGGGTACCTTGTTTGGTAGCAATAGAGCAAGATGCGTCCGGTAAAGCTTTGGATAAGGCTTTGGCCTATGCTGCCGGTATTGGTGGGGCACGAGCAGGGGTGTTGGAAACTACCTTTCGTGTGGAAACAGAGACGGATTTATTTGGAGAGCAAGCGGTACTCTGCGGTGGGGTTGTAGCCTTGATGCAAGCCGGTTATGAAACTTTGGTTGAGGCCGGATACGACGAAAGAAGTGCTTATTTTGAATGTATTCACGAGATGAAATTGATTGTAGATTTGATTTATCAATCCGGCTTTGCGGGCATGCGTTATTCTGTGTCTAATACAGCGGAGTATGGTGATTATATTACAGGACCAAAGATTATTACAGAAGACATTAAGAAAAACATGAAAAAGGTTTTGGGTGATATTCAAGATGGAACCTTTGCACGGAATTTTTTGGTGGATATGTCAGCCACTTCGGGACAGGCTCATTTTAAAGCCATGAGAAAATTAGGAGCGGAACATTCTTCGGAGAAGGTTGGTGCGGCGATTCGTGAGTTATATAGTTGGAGTGATGAGGATAAGTTGATTCATAATTAAGGATTAGAGTGCCGGAATATAACGAAAAATAGGGAGTGGCAAGGCCGGTGGGCCTTGCTACTCCCTATTATAATCTAATTTTTTTTTAACAAATGTAATACTTGCTTATCATATCACTTCATGATATGATAGATAAAAGAACTAACGTTCGCAAACAAAGGTTTGCAGCAAGGAAAAAAACAATGAATGAATTAAAAACAAGTCTCTGTGTTGAGAATAAAAAATTAAATACGCTGGTGATACAAGAGCCGTTTACGTTGCAAGAAAAGCTGCATATTTTAGGTGCTGCGGCAAAATATGATGTAGCCTGCACCTCTAGTGGTGTAGATAGAAGAAATGACGGAACAGGTATGGGAAATGCCTATGCTGCTGGTATCTGCCATAGTTTTTCTGCGGATGGTCGTTGTATCTCTTTGTTGAAGATTTTATTTACCAATGAATGCATCTACGATTGTAAGTATTGTGCCAATCGCTCTTCCAATGATGTAGTGCGGACGTCCTTTACGCCGGATGAAGTTTGTACATTGGTGATGGAGTTTTATCGAAGAAATTATATTGAGGGTTTGTTTCTGAGTTCCGGTATCTTGAAAAGCCCGGACTTTACGATGGAATTGATTTATATCACCTTGCATAAGTTACGGCATATATTAAACTTTCAAGGTTATATTCATGTAAAGACGATTCCGGGTACAAACGGTGAACTTATCAACCGCATTGGTTTTTTGGCCGACCGGATGAGTGTCAATTTAGAGTTGCCCACTGCCGAGAGTTTGAAAAAGTTAGCACCGAACAAAAGCCGCAAAAAGATTTTAGAGCCCATGCGTTTGGTTCAACAAAATAGAATAGCCAACAAGCATGAGTTGGCCTTAAACAACCGGGCGCCTGCTTTTGTTCCGGCGGGACAAAGCACGCAGATGATTATTGGTGCCACGCCGGAGACAGATTACCAGATTATGTCAGTGGCAGAAACTTTGTACAATAAATTTGATTTAAAGCGTGTTTTTTATTCAGCTTTTATTCCGGTAAATGAGGACTTGGCTTTACCGGCAGTGAAACAGGGGGGGCCTCCACTGCTGAGAGAGCACCGTCTCTATCAAGCGGATTGGTTATTACGATTTTATCATTTTCAAACCAAAGAGTTGCTGGATGAGAAAAACCCAAATTTCAATGTTTTTTTAGATCCTAAGTGCAATTGGGCTTTGAAGCATTTAGAGTACTTTCCTGTAGAGGTAAATAAAGCAGATTATAAAACCTTGTTGCGTGTGCCCGGCATTGGTGTGAGGTCGGCACAGCGTATTGTAGCGGCACGAAGATTGGGTATTCTCGATTTTCAGGATTTGAAAAAAATGGGTGTAGTTTTAAAACGTGCCTTGTATTTTTTGACTTGTAAAGGAAAGATGATGTATGCAACAAAAATAGAAGAAGATTATATATTACGAAATCTATTGCAAATTAAAGAAAGCCTTCCCGATTCGGTGACGGGTATGGCGTATCAACAGTTGAGCTTATTTGATGTACAAAGCAATGGTGATAAAAAGGTTTCGTGAAAGTGTAAGAGGTATGTTTCATGAGAAGTATTTATGTATGCCACGATACCATACAAGGTATTTTCTCTGCACTTTATGACGCTTGGGTCTACAATCGCCATGCGGATGTAGGCATTGAATTTGTCGGCAAGGTAGAGCGACAGTTATTTTGTCAGTATATTGATGTGGTAGAAAATGAAAAAAAGGTGTTGGCTGTTGAAAGGTTGATTCAAAAAAATTTAGGGGAAAACACCTATCATGATATCTACTATGCTTTACTGGCAGATGATGCTAAAAAAGCGGAGGCAGTGTTTCAAACCATGCAGGCGGCCAGAGCACTTAGAAATAGTCGAAAGATTATGGAGCATTTATCCAATGATAGTGTGACGAAAGTGTTTGAATTGAGTCGCAGAGTGGGAAATGAAGCACATTTATTTCAGGGATTTGTGCGCTTTCGAGAGTTGCAAGGTGGCGTGTTATTTTCAGAAATTGCACCCAAAAGTCAGGTGCTGACTTGTATTGCAGATTATTTTTACAATCGTTACCCCATGGAAAACTGGATGATTCATGACAAGACCCATGGTATGAGCTTGGTACATCCCAAACAAAAACCGTGGTTCTTACTGACCCATGACCAGGCGGATTTACAGCAGATGGGGTCTTTGATACAAGTAGAAGACGACTACGAGGATTTATGGAAAACGTTTTTTCAATCTATTTCAATTCAGGAAAGGGAAAACTACTGTTGTCAAAGGACGCATTTGCCATTGCGGTATCGGAAAGAAATGGTGGAGTTTCATGAAAGAAAAGTGGATCGCAAAAATATCGGTTCGTAATTTGGTAGAATTTATTCTGCGAGCGGGTGATATTGACAATCGCACGGCAGGAAGCTCGAACCCGGAGGCCATGCAACAAGGGAATAGAATTCATCGCAAGATTCAACAGCGCATGGGGTCTGATTATCGTGCGGAAGTTCCTTTGCGTATTCAAATTACCTTTGATGAGATTATCATTCAAGTGGAGGGACGCGCAGATGGTATCATAGAAAAAGAAGCGGCGGATTCTGCGGAAAATGAAAATAATGTTGTAACAATTGATGAAATAAAGGGTGTTTTAAAAGAGTTGCATTCACTGAAGGAACCGGAGAATGTTCACATTGCGCAGGGAAAGTGCTATGCCTACATCTATGCCAGAGAAAATGGCTTGGCACACATCCGTGTGCAGATGACATATTGTCAAATGGAAACAGAAGAAATCAAGCGATTTGTAGAATGTTATGATTTCTCTGATTTAGAAGAGTGGTTTTTTGATTTGGTAGGTCAGTATGAAAAGTGGGCACGTTTTGCTTATTTATCCCGTATTCAGAGAAATGAATCTATCCAAAAGATTGATTTTCCCTTTCCCTATCGGCAGGGGCAAAAGGAGTTGGTGACCTCTGTTTATAAAACAATTTTGCGAAAAAAGAAGTTATTTATTCAAGCCCCTACAGGGATCGGCAAAACCTTAGCGACTATTTTTCCGGCTGTGAAAGCGGTGGGAGAAGGATTGGGAGAACGGATATTTTATTTGACGGCAAAGACTATTACACGGACGGTTGCAGAGCAAGGTTTTCAACGGTTGCGCGCACAAGGTTTGCAGTGGAAAAGCATCGTGATTGTAGCAAAAGATAAAATATGCATGTATGAAGAAGCAAATTGCAACCCGGAGCAATGCATCTATGCCAAAGGGCATTATGATAGGGTAAATGATGCCATTTATGATATGATACGATCCTTTGATGAAATCAGTCGGGAAAGGATGGAAAGGCAGGCGGAAAAGTATAAAGTTTGTCCTTTTGAGATGTCTTTGGATATTGCGTTGTGGGTGGATGGTATTATTTGTGATTATAATTATGCTTTTGATCCGGGTGCACATTTGAAACGGTTCTTTTCAGGGAATACCAACAATGGTTATTTGTTTTTGATTGATGAGGCTCATAATCTGGTGGAGCGCGCGCGGGAAATGTACAGTGCCCAGTTGGTAAAAGAAGATATAATGGCGGTACGGCGTTCTATTAAAAATAGTGCACCAAAATTGGCAAAGCAATTGGAAGTGTGCAATCAGCTTTTGTTGACGTTAAAAAGAGAATGTGAAACCTATCAATTACAAGAAAGCGTTTCCCATTTTACTTTAAAATTGATGCATGTTTTTATGGAAATGGAACAGTTTTTAGAGCGTAAAGAGGAAAACCCGGAGCGGGAGCAAGTTTTGGAGTTGTTTTTTCAGATTCGCCATTTTTTGACGATACACGATGCTTTGGATGACAATTATTTAATATATACAGAACTGGGGCAAGACAATCATTTTAAATTAAAATTGTATTGTATCAATCCGGCAACAAACTTACAACATTATTTGATACAAGGAAACAGCACAATCTTTTTTTCGGCAACTTTGCTTCCGATTCATTATTACAAACAGTTGTTGAGTACTGTGTCAGACGACTATGCCATTTATGCTGAATCAACATTTCCAAGGGAGAATAGACGGTTGTTTATCGGAACGGATGTATCAACCAAATATACAAAGCGTTCCGTCAATATGTATCAGGCTTATGCACATTATATTCATCAAATCGTGCTAGGGAAAAAGGGAAACTATTTGGTGTTTTTCCCCTCTTATCATTTTATGGAAGAAGTATACCGTGGGTTTGAAGAGATGGCAGATGATGTGGAGTGGGTATTGCAGAGTCGTTATATGAGTGAGGAATCTCGGGAGATATTTTTGGAGCACTTTGAAGAGGAGCGAGAAAAGCCCTTTGTTGGTTTTTGTGTGATGGGTGGTATTTTTTCAGAGGGTATTGACTTAACGGAAGAGCGTTTAATTGGAGCGATTGTCATAGGAACGGGATTGCCCCAAGTCAGTTATGAGCGGGAGATACTTAAAATATACTTTGATCAAAGAGGAATGCCGGGTTTTGATTATGCTTATCTTTATCCGGGGATGAATAAGGTGTTGCAATCGGCAGGGCGTGTGATACGTACGGAAAAAGACAAAGGTGTGATTGCTCTTTTGGATGAACGATTCCATCAAAGGCAATATGCGGCGGTTTTTCCGAGGGAATGGGATTATTATATGGTTTGTAACCAATACAATATCATGGAGAGCATAAAAGAATTTTGGGATGAATAAAAGGAGTTATCAGGAAATAGGCTTGGATGTCTTCTTTCGGGATGGCACTAAGATTGAGGCGAATGCTAACCGCTATATCTTTGTATGGCGTGGCGAGAAAAATCGCAAACGAAAAATCAGCAAGCTTCGTTCAGTTAAATTCGATTATAATATCAGTCCCTATGCTAAGCCTGCTTTTTAATGATAACTTCCAACCATACAATGCACAAGTATGCTTGACAATGGAAAGTCCCAACCCTGTACCACCACTCTCTATTGAGCGACTCTTTTCCACTCGGTAAAAGCGTTCAAAGATTTTTGATTGCTCTCGTGGTGATATGCCTATGCCAGTATCAGAAACAGTTATAGATACGCCTTTTTTGTTATTTTTGATTCTCACAGAAACTTTGCCATTTTGCTTGTTGTATCGTACTGCATTTTCTACAAGGTTTTTCACGACATCATATATGTGATTTGGTTCTGCATTTACTATTGCACTACCT
>WRBB01000019.1 GCA_009779895.1 Lachnospiraceae bacterium | reverse complement strand
TCTACCACTGTCATATAGATATGATGGCGATTGTGCAATGCAGGAATTTCTGCATAAACACGTTCTTCTAGGTTTTGATATAACCTTTCAGACTCACGCATCATTGTTTTTAAGCCATCTGCTACAAATTCCCGAGCAAAACGACGCTCCTTCAAATCTTCAATTTCAAGCAAGCGTTTTTCTATATACTTTTCATAATCAAATGGTTCTTCAAATATCGTTCGAATATCCATTTCTTTTTTCCTCACATGACTTTTTATTCTCTCTTTATCAAGCAGCTACTCCCGATTCTACTTCTCCTTGCTCTGAGCGCTCTATGGCTTGGCGAACCAATTCCAACTGATTGTCCATCTGGGTCACACGCCATGTAACGCCCAAATGATCATAAATCTGTCTGGATAAGGTAAAATACCATCTGGCATCTAAATACCGACCTGCATTGAAATGATACTGCCCTATATCCGCATACTTTTGTGCTAAGTTTTCTTGGCTCTCTCTATCTTGTAATCTACTGTTTGACAAAGCAATTCTGGCATCCAACAAATTAACCGTCGCCGTATCACCTTGGGCATAAAACATATCCCTTGCCATCTGGAAAAATGTTCTGGCAGCCACATAATCACCCTCCGCAAAATAACGGTCTCCTTGCGCCATAGTTTCTGTTGCCACCAAAGTATCCGCTGCCCGCTCCTGCGCACTTTCTTGCGCTTCTGCTTCTGCCTCTGCCGTGGCTTTTTCCTCAGCTTCTGCCGCCCTTGCCATCAAAGCATGAACATGAGCAATGGCATCCAATGCCTTTTGCCGCCCCTCTGAAAAGAACAGATTTGATGCATGAGAGCGTGCTTCATTATATAAAGACAAGGCCACTTCGTAGTTTCTAAGTATCACTAAATTATCCGCCAAATCCATCAAGGCAAAAAAGTTAATAAAGGCTTCTGCTGATTCCAACCTTGCTATAATATCATCAAAACCAATCCCATCTATTCTAAGAGAATACCCTTGTGCCCTTAAAAAAGCATCTTGGGCATCTTGAAAACGTCCGTTTTCTAAATGTTCATCCCCCAAAAGAACCGCTTCAATCAATCGCAAAAAGTTGCCCACTTCCTCCAAAATATCACCATCTCTTAAACGCCTGGCCAATTCTTCTGCCTCTTCAATCTCTGCCAACGCTCTTACATAATTATTATGCTCCATATGCTCCACCACACGCGCCATATAATCTTCAATATCATCCCGCATTTGTTGCCGGTGTCGCATTACAAAAAATACCACCAAAAACACCGCCAATAATACCACCGCCACAATTATGGAAATGATGATAATCTTTTTGATTTTTTTCTTCCGATTGGGATCTTCAAATACCTTATTGACATAAATAGCAGCAAAGGTATAGTTTTCCATCTGGTCTAATTGACGAGATAGCAATAACTCTTCTACAATATCAACCGCTTCTCTTGGTTCATCACCACTTTCTCCAAACACATCTAAAAGTTCACCTGTATCTATATGCTCCCAAATACCTCTGGTATAAAGGGTGATCACATCAGATTCTTTTAAGGGAATCCTATGTGAGATATCCGGTGAAAATCCATGTTTTTGTCCAACATAAACAGACAGATTATTGCGCTCCTTATGCCGGGCCAACTTATCTTGCGAATCACCACTTTTGCGAATCAATCTTTGTGCATAAGAAGTATCGGATGATTGTGCCAAAATATAGTCACCACGGTAAATACAAAGCCTTGTATTTCCGGCCGTCGCATAACGCATAGATTCATAATTGGTCACCACAAGGGTAATAGAAGTTCTTAAGCGAAACCTTTTTCTACTACACTGAATCAATCGCTTATTGGCTGCATCTAAATATCGTTTTACCGCACTTTTTTTAATGGATGGCCTCTCTTCAAACTTTTGAATAATTGCTTCTATTGCAAGTTTGGCACTGGCAATATCTGCCTCTTGATATAAACCATCTGCAATAACATAACAAGCAAAATTATCAAGCTCAACAAAACCAAAAAAATCATTATTAATTAACTCTGTTCCTTCTTCAGAGACAAAGGCTGTTTTAAATTCTGAATTGATCTTACGCATAACCGTTTCTTCGCCTCCTAAACAGAAAGTAACACAATACTCCCATTGTCTTTTTCTTCCTGTAATGCATCTATTTCTTTTACAATTGCATCTGCCATCATCTGACAATTACCACCGGTTTTTAACCTATCCTCTATCCCTGAATATCCAATGGTTTCATAAACACCATCGGTCATAAGTATTACAATATCACCGGACTTTAACTTTATCGGCTGATCAAATACTTCCACTTCTGAAAATTCATCCCGCCCTACAAAGTTATACAGTCGTTGCTCTTGCAAAAGAGCAATGGTTTCTTGCTTGGTTAAATTCCCTTGCATATATTTTTTCTCTGCCAAAACATTAATCGTATGACCCTCTGTTATGGGAATCAGTTCTTTATCTCTATAAACTGCCACCTGCACATTGCCTACCACTGCATAATAAAAAGTTGATTTATCTATTAAAGCAATGGCTACACTTGCTCCATAAGCCCCCTCATCTAAACGATCTAAAATACGGCGGTTTGCTTGGTTTAATAACTTTTGAAAGAAATAATTGGGGTTATAAAAAGCATTGTCACGTTCAAAAATATCCAAAGCCGTTTCCACAACCAAACTTGCCGATAGGGCACCACCTTGTTTCTTACCCATACCATCTACTAAAACGACCATGGTACCACGACTATTTTTTGAAATGCCAAAACAATCTTCTTGTGCCTCTTTCGTACCGCAAGTCTTTCCAACCCCTTGGTTATAACCGGCAGCTTTAAACCTATGAGACAAAGCAACACGAACAATGATTAGCCCAATCAAAACCACTGCCATCAGTTGTATGATTCTATAGATTACCTCTATGGTCACGCTTCTTTCTCCTTCATCTCTCCCCACATAAATTGATCTCCACAAAACGGAACAAATAAGAACTCAGATTCCCCCATTTCAATTACATCATAAGGTTTTAAATCTGCCGGCGTATAAGATGCCTTATTATTTAGATAGGCAATTCCGTTGGAATCACCGGGAAGAAGTACTGTTCCTTTATTCTTTTTATCAAATACAATCACTGCATGATTGCGACGTGAGATTTGATTATCACCTAAAATCTGGATATCCATATCATCTGCCCGCCCGATAAAATTTTTACCATCCCGTATCTTATAATCTTTCCCCATACGTGGCCCTTTCACACACACAATCCAACCACAAACAGGTGCTACATCACCATATGTAATTAGTTTTTCTACATCTTCCTCATTAACAATTCCTGTCTCTTGTTTTTCTTGGGTTGCTGTTTCCATGTTGCAATAAGGGCATACAGTACCATGGCGGCGTGTACTAAACATATGACCATTTCCACATCTTGTTATATTACTCATTTCCCTTTTCTCCTCCTAACCTAGCGCATCTCTAATCTTGTCTGAGCAATGTAAATCACATCACCGATACCAAGTCTGCATGGTTTATCTGTTGCCAACTTATACTGTCTGGCATCCCCTGCTTTTTGCACTTTTACACCATTTTCTGAATGCAAATCTTCTATATACCAATGGTCTTTCGCATAATTTAAGACCGCATGCTCTATCTCTATAAACCCGGCATATGTTACATCACCAAGATTGATATCTACTTGATTTTCTCCCTCATCTCTACCAATAACCAAAGATGTACGACCAAACAAATCCCATGCTGTTAATTCCTGATTTTCCTCATTTAAAAGAATGAGCTGTTTGGCTTGCCCTATTGCTCCTTGCTTTATTTCTTCTTTCACGGCAATAAAACCCTTCCCCCGATCCAAGAAACCCAGTACCAAAAATAAGATTGTTACAATAAAAGTCGCAATGATCAGCCATACCTGTTCCTGCCAATATGCTATTGTCAAAATAAAAATCGCCAAACTCAATAAAGCTATTAACCAATCAAAATATCTTAATCGCATCTGTTTTTCACCTACATTTTCTTTAAAATCAATACGAAAAAAGAAACCTATCCACAAAATACACGTATATTTGCCAGACACGTTTCTTTTTATCAGTATCGGGCATTTATTTGCCCCCTTATTTTAACCGTTTCGCCACTTTTTGCCATGTTTAGCCTATTCTGCCGAAACGGTTCTCCCCAGCTAACTTAAATCAAATAGCTACCGTCAACGGCTACATGCTCAATTCGATCTTTCTTTTGCTTGATTGTCAGGGTAAATGTACCTACCCCCTCTGTATCACCAAAGCTCTCCACATAATCCACAACAAAGGCATTTGGTATTGTATACTTACGTACCACTACATTACCACGTACATTTTCTACGGTAACGCTTCTATAACATTCAGCTTGCTTTGCCGGAACCGTTGACCAAAGGGCCATCTGGCGTGTACTATCAAAAGGATCACCATCTACCGCTGATAAAATCTTTCCTGTCACTACCAAAGTCGTCCCTACATCTGCGGTACGGGCATCGCTATTTTTTGGTATATCTGTAATGAATTTTGTTGATACGATACACTCTTTTGGTATTTGAAATGTATCCGCACCTGCTACTGTCATCGTAAACATGCTCTAATCCTCCTTCTTCATCCTAAACGCCAAAACCGCCATGAATGGCTACTTTTTCATTTTCATCTTTTTTCTGTCTGATGTGAATGCAAAACTCTCCCACACCTGTTTCTACGTCCAAAGACTCATTATATTCTACGACAAAGGCTTGTGGAATCACAAAGTTTCTTACTACCTGAGATGCAGAAACAACATTAATTTCTACATTTCTATAACAATCCCCATTATAAGATGGTACCTGAGACCATTTCGCCAAACCAATGGTTGGATCATCCATTCCACCTAAGGTATCAAATAAAATCTTTCCATATACCTTTACACCCAAACCATAATCTGTTGCACGAGCATTGGAATCCTTGGGTGTCTCACTATCAAAAACAACCCTTGTAATCGCTTTTTCATTCAAAGCAATTGGTGAATCCAAACCGGTTACCGTCATCTTGTATGCCATTTCTTATTTCCTCCTTCAAAAAATTTAAGCTTTCTTATGTTGTCGCTGCTGCGTGACGTTTGATTTCAATTTCTAAATTTTTGCTATCCCCATTAAAGGTTGCATCCAATGTACAAATGCCACTTTCTTCATCAATGTTAAATTCTATATCATCACCCATTTGGATAATGCCATTGATTTTTCCTTTTTTCTCAAGCCACTGGCTCTTTTGGCTACTTGGGCGATTGGAGAAAAACTCCCGAATATTATCTGCCTTAAAATCACCTGTTGCATGGCGCAGTACTCTTTCTATATAAGTACTTACCTTTGTTTTATAAGTCGGCTCATAACTATTTCCGCTTGTCATCAAACAACGTGCTTTATAAACTGTGATATGAGCAATGTTTTCCCCGTCACAAGTCGCATTTTCAGAAGAAAATACAAAGCCAAAGTTAAGACGGTTAATCTGGTCTTTGATGCTTGTTGTAAATCCGGTAATCTCCTTTGCCATCGTGGTTTTGGCCCGCAGAGCATTATCACCTTGCTCAATGTCAAATCGTACTCCCGGTAAACCGGCATCCACGTTTCGCTTAAAGATTTTCTTTAAATAAGCCGGACACTGACATGCTGCCATCAAACCTGCTGCCACATAAGCCGCTCCGATATATACGCCCTCTACCCACAGTCGCATAATATCTTCTTTTTCCTTAGAAAGGGTAACACCACCATCTTCACTTAGTTGCATACGTTTGTCTAAAATCACACCTGACTTATCTTTTGGCACTACCGTAAAGTTTGGCAAGCAAGGAATGGCAAACTCACTAAATTGTTTGTCTGTCAAAGGCATACAACGTTCAATATATGGCTCTGCCCCCTCTGTTGCCAATTGATTAAAGGTGGTAAACTCATTCCCCTCAAAACTAAAGAAGCAACGAATCCGATAGTCTTTTAATACATCCATCAAACGCACCAAAGATTCCGTACTATTTACATAAGGATTTTCCACTAAGGTATTCCCTTTAAAACGCTCTCTGGTCAATTTTGTTCTTTGACGGGCATCCCAAGCAATCGATGGAACAATGGCATGCCAAATGGTATTGGTATAATCATTTTTTTCATTAACTGAATTTAAGTATGCAATCAGTCTTGGCAAGTTGCTGCTTTTTGCTAACATTTCCGGTGTACAATTGGCTATCAGCAGCTTTGGTTTCATACCGCCTTTGATTTTATCCGGATACTGATCAAAAAATGCTTTGATTCCCAAGAGCTTTTCTGCCAACGGTTTCACTACCTTGATAAAATCTTCTTTTGCGTGTTTATAAAAGTCTAAATAGGAGTTATAGTTTTGCACCTCTGTTGCTACATGCACCGCTTGTTCTGATGTACTAGCCAAAGGACAAAATGTACGAATGGCCAAGGCTTTTACATAGGGGGATTGATGATCACAAACTGCTTCATAATCATCATGAATGGCTTCCATTAATCCTTCATTTACATGATCATCTATCTCTGCCAAAGCCGTGGTTTCCACTTTGGGTGCTTCTAAAACTTTTAACTCACCCTCATCTCCCATGGTAAGCATACCCAATGCCAAAGGTGTACTATCTTTCTCATTATCAGAGACACCAAGTAATAGTCTGGTTTTGATATCTTCTATGGCCAAAGGCAACATTGCTAATACATTTGAATAATTCTCACTGGCTTCTTCCATTAGGACATTCAACTTATCTGCTACATCCAGTTTTTTGGGATCGCCCTCTTCTAATTTTGCATATTCCCCGTAAGTATAACGAAGATCTGCCCGCACCTGCTTGATATCATCCATTACTTTTGCCGGGCTAATCAATTCCAATAGTTTTTCAAACTTAAAGTCTACATTCATAATCCCTTGAGAACGTTTTGTTTCAACTAAGGTTAAGAGCATTTTTAAGAAATCCAAATGTTTATTCAAATATATTTCCGTCAACATATTTTCCGGTACATTTTCCGGACGCTCTAGGGTATACATTACTTTTTGGTTATTGGCGTTGTAACAAGAATATACCACCGGAACAAACTTTTCCAATACCTCATCAAAACTAGATACTTCCAAGTAACTTACAATCTCTTGCACCTTTTCATCACTTAGGCTGTCTACATTTTTCACTTCCCCAATCATAGTCAATAAATTTAACCGCTCCGGGTTAATGCTATCTATCAATAGGGTTTTGTTTGTTTGCTTGATTACTGACAACGATACCACGTCCTTTCTTTGTTTACTGCTGTACATCATTCATTGTAACCAATCAAAGGTGCTACCAGTACTCGTTTTTCACTGGGCTTTACATTTCTATAATGAAGCTCTAATTCACTTACTTCATCCGCACAAGTTACATGAATTTTTTCACCATAATTTATCATACGGCTTTGATTTTTTATTAATAAATCCCGACCTACCATAATTGTGCAGTCCGAACCATTAATCACTTGCAATGCATGTTGCTTACTACCTGCAAAATAAATGTTTTCTACACCTGAAAAACCCCTTGCAATGCTGCATTTTTGCAAAATATCTCCCAAAGAAATCTTCTGTTTTGCCCCCAAACGAAACAGATCAAAGGTTTGCGGTGGAATATCTACATCCTCAGGTGTATGTGTTACATAAAGATTTAACTTACCACTAAAGGCATATTTACTTTCAAAGCCTGCTGGCCTGCCTCTTGATGTTATTGTTCTTGCAGTTTCTGTTTTTTTCTTTCTCTTTGATAAAAATACAAATAAAAGGAACACTAAAACAAGACTTATCATAGTAGCTACTAAAACAGTCATATTTATTTCTTGCGAAACTTCTTGAATTGGTTCTGGTTCTATTTCTTGTGGTTCGTGTAGAATAACTGGTGACATGCTCTCCAGATGAATCATGATAGCATTTGAACCTGCCATGGTGTTGATACCTAATGTATCCAAACGAAATTGAATGATATAATTTCCGGCTTCTTTTGTTACTGTGTCTAATTGTAGGTATCCTTGTTTTACCCTCCCTTGTATTTCTTCCTCATTTACAAGTAAATCAAAAGATTCACCTTCAAAAAAGGAATTTAAAAACACGTTGTTTCCTGCATCATCGGCTAACCATAATTGAATTGGTTCACCTATATATGAATGTTCGGCCATCAGGTGTAAGTCCCATTCCAACATCATGTAAGCATTGGTGGTACCTGTGCCGGTAAATGCAATCTGAATCTCTTGCTCTGTTGGTTGCACAATCTCTATCGTGGCAAAACGTTGACCTGTCGATATCTCTACTTCGCTGCCCGCTCCACTGACAACTACATTGGCAATCGCCGATTCACCTGTAATGAATATACGTACCAAATCTACTTCTATCATCGGAAGCCTTATGACAAAGTTGCCTGTCCCATCTGCCATTTGGGCTACACCTACAGTACTGTATGGCACTTGCAACGTATCAAAGAGCAATTGATACACCACATCCCTTAATCCTGTTGATAAGGTATTTGCAAACAGTCTGCCCCCTGTTGCCTCTGCCAAATCAATCACATCTGAATCCGACCTATAAAACTCGTGACCCATAATAATGGAATGAACGGTTATATCACTTTCAATTACTTTATTCAGCTCTACATCTGCCAGCTGATTTGCCTGTGCTGTTTCTTCATAACTCGGCATCGCTGCCTTTTCGCCATCTGTAACAAATAGAATGGTTTGAGACTGAGCATGCTCAGAAAACAATTCCCTTGCTTTTTCTAAGCCCGCCGCCGCATTTGTAAAGCTGATATATTGTACATCATCCAAAGCTTGAAGAATCTCTGCACGATTCCCTACTACCGGTTCGATTACATGTACCAAATCAATGTTGTATGTAACAAGTCCTATATTCCAGTAAGACGGTAAGTTATTTACCAATTCTTTTAAAGCATCCGGAGCCAAAAACTCTGTGTCATTATCCCGCATAGAGGTGCTAATATCAAATAAAATGATTACTTCCGGAGAAGCTCTCTCTGATGCAAAGGCAGACTTTGGAAAAATAATGAAAACCGTAGATAAAACCAATACAATTGCAATGATTTCTTTCCAAACTCTTCTCACACTTAACACCTGCACTTTTCATCTAGTATTGTTAGAATAAAGATAAAGCTCTCAACCTTTTTTTGAATTATAACAAACATAACTTTAAAACGCAACCTACAATCACTTACTTTTTCATTCCACATTTCACCCCCCCCCCTAGAAAAATCAGGGTTCTGGGGACTTTATTAAATTTTTATTAAAGTTTTATAAACTGTTTTATACTCGAGGAAACATGCATTTTGGTTGCACTTATAATTACCCATATATAAATTTCCGTATCTTTTTCTCCTGCGCCGCCGGATTCACTTTTTGCACCTGCTCCCATATCTCTTCTTCCGCAAAATCCACATCTATCTCTGCCACTTTCTCCACCATTTCTTCCCCCCAAAATTTCTCCGTCGTACAAAAAATCACTGATGGCATACCATAGTTCCCACCTTTCATGGATCGTTTTTGCTGTTGCCCGCACATGGTCAAAAACATGTTCATTTGCAACTCTACCAAAGCCCGCTCAAAACCGGATTTGTCCTCTCGCACAAATCCGGCAATCTGTTTTATCTCATGAGACGGCAAGGCATCGTGCGCCTCCACCACATCATAAATTCGCTTAGCAAAGTGACTGAGTTTCCCCTCAAAATACATCTCTTCAAAACTTTTATTTCCACGTCTGGCAACCCAAAAATAAGGATACCATTCCTTGGAAATAAAACCGCTTTTTTTGAAAAAAACTTTGGCATAAGCAATGTCATTGCGCTCTTCTAAAACACGCATACGCCACTCCCAAGGATCGGTTTTTGCATCTCCTGTATGCCATGCCACAGAAGTTTCATAAGGTGGTTCTTCATTCCAATTCCAAGGGATTACAGAATAAATGCCCTCACTGTTGCCACCACCCATAGTGAATCCTTTCTCTAATACTGTCCTTACAAAATCATCATAATTTAAAATCATCTACACCTGCTCCTCATTTTAACAGCCTACCATAATCCATCGCTTGGCCTTTCGAAATCTAAGTGCCGGTTTGCAGCAAAAGCATAGTATGCATGAAGCGTTATAGCCGGTGTTAATAATTCTTCCTCACAAGACAAAAGCAACGGCACTATTTGATTCAGGAAAAATTGAGGGTTTGCTTCCGTAAAATAGAAATATACTTCCAAAAACTCATCATGACTCAATGCAAATGGATGCTCCAGTGGGTACATAATGTCTATTGTCCAAGCTTCCTTATCCAACATCATTTGAAGATCCCTCATGGATTCTTCATCAAAAGCACCACTTGCCATAGCATCTATCCATAGATTTTTTTCCTCATGATATTGCTCCATAAAATCCCGTGCTTCATATACCATCAAAAATGTATGGGTTTCAAATAAAAAATCATATAAGCGCATTTTTTCTGCACTGCCTGTCAACTGTAAACGTTCTTGTGAAGCATATTCTTGTTCAGAATAAGCTGTATCGGACACTGTCGTTTCCGCATAAACAGCCAATGAACTGGCTAACAACGACAAAACCATCACAATTAATAATATTTTTTTCTTTTTCACTTTTCTTCCCTCCATTTTTTAATAAAGCAACACCAACTGCACCATAACACAAGCAATATCTCATAACCCTAGTAGAAAACCATTTTCAAAATCACTCTAAATCTTCCAGATTAAACAGTAATACATTTAAATTTTTCTTCGCATAACAAATTAATTCATCATCAAATCCCGCTTTCGAGTACAATACATAATACTTTTCTTTAAAGTTATGAAACATCCTCGCCTTTACCTGTAATGCATTTAAAACTGGAAACCCTACTTTTTCAGTTCTCCATTTAACCTCCCCAAACATTGCACTTTCTTGCTCAAAGGCAATAAAATCTATTTCCTCCTCCTGTTTCGTCAATGGATTATTACCCCACCAGCGACCACATTTCAAAAAGAGAAAAGGTAACTTTAATTTTTTATTCAAATCCCATATATGTTGTAAACAAACCCCTTCAAAAACCAAACCTAAGTATTCATTCAGATATGGCTTTATCCGCTTCTCATAAATATGTTCCCCCAGGCCAAGCTCAATTTCTCTTGTATTTTTGTATATAAACCTATACCAAAAGCGAAACATATTGTCACTTAATACATATAAGGTTTTCCTGCTTTTTTCATTTTCTGTAACAGGAACTTCCTTATGAATAATTTGTAATTCTATCAACGACTTTATATATTTTGCCGTTTTATCTTTCTCCAAACCTATTTTGGATGAAATGTCATTTAAACGACTATAACCATTTGCAACTGCCTCAATAATGCTATTATAAGTAGACGGCTCTCGCAACTCCTGCTTTAATAAATTCAAAGGCTCTTCATACATATAACCATCTGCATTGCAATAGGTTTCAATTATAATTTCTTTTACTGAAGATTCCGAATGAATAAATGACAGATATTTGGGTATACCACCTAATATACCGTATAACTGCACCTGCTCTACCATAGTATAACCTTGTGCGTACTTCCTACTTTCCGAAAAATCCACAGGTTCTATCTTCATTTGACCCGTTCTACGCCCATACAATGGACTACTATACCCAAGTACCCTTTCTTCCATGAAACTCATAGAAGAACCACTTAGTATGAAAAAGAGTTTGGACTTTTCAAATTTATGGTCAATCATATGTTGTATGACTGAGATAATACTCTTATCCGATTGAGCAACGTAAGGAAACTCATCAATTACTACAACAAGACGTTCCTCTCTATATCGGTCATAAATATCAGAAAACAAATGCTCAAAACTAATATAGGAGCTGGCATTGGGTGTGCTTAAAAAAGTATTCATAACTCCAGAAAATGTGTCTAAACTAGCCTTTTTACTCTCTTCTCTTGCTGAGAAAAAAATGCTCTTTTTATTTTTACAAAATTCACTAACCAGAGTGGTTTTACCTACACGCCTGCGCCCGTATATAATTAGGCATTCAAATCTATCACTATTGTAGCGCCTTTCAAGTATTTTCAATTCTTCTTCCCGACCAATAAACATATGTTTTCTCCTTGGTGAAACACGAGTAATTGATTTATGATTCACCTAATTGTACCATATGATATCCTTGCGTTCAAGAATACTTCGCAAATACTATCCTCGGTGTTTATTCTTTCTAAATGTAATCCAATTTTCCCATTGCCAAAATCCAAATACATTCTAACCCATCAAGAAACATGGTAAGATTCGTATATCAATCCTCCATCAGTCACTTCGTTTATCATTTCTAAATGATTGGATTGCAAAAAAGTACACAATTCCCATGTTGTTGGGTTGTATGAAATGATACATGAACTTAGCCATTTACTGTCTTTCCATAATTCAAAATTCTTTTTTTGTCTGTCAAACAATACACCAAAATCATCACGAGGCATAATTTTTGTTTTATTTACAATTGCATATTGAATATCTTTATGTTTTTTTACCGTAGCATGTATAACTTGCCAAGTATTTACAGAAGTCCATCCAAAAGAATTTAAAATATTATGAAAAGGGCCTTCCAACAAAAATTTATTCATTCCCTCAATCTGACTCCACAAATAAAATGGAGCATACTCATTTTCAATATTTCTATGTTTGCCTTTTTCTGCAATTAAATAAGATTTCATCTCAAGACCTTTAAATCCATCCGTTTTAAATCCATTGTCCTTGACCCGTTTTTTTATGATATCCATATTATAATCACTGGGCAACTTAATGTTATATTGCATCGCTATCATGAAAACACCTCCTCATCTACCAATTGTCGCTCTATCTCTTTAAAGTCAATTTGTAAGCGTGGAAACAATATGGACTGAACAATATCGCTAAATGTATATATATTGATCCACTCAGGTTCCTCAAAATAGCATACTACAACCCTCTTTTTCATCGGATCCACAATCCAATATTCAGCAACCCCCGTTTCTTCATATTTTGCTGTCTTTTTGAAATTATCACGCCTAGCACTAAAAGGCGATACAATTTCAATAATAAAATCCGGTGCACCAATACAATATTTGCTCCCAGTATATTTTGACTTATCGCAAATAATCATAATATCAGGTTGCACCATCGTCGTTTTATCTTGACTTAATTGCACGTCATAAGGTGCAACAAAAACGCGGCATTCTGACTTTTCCTTTTTTAGAAAATCACGAATCACACCGAATAATTCGGCCAAAACAATCTGATGATTGGTAGATGGTGCAGCCATATCATAAAATACACCATCAATCAACTCCACTCTTCTATCATCCGGTAATGCAAAATACTCTTCTATCGTATACTTTTGCTGTTGCATCGACATACCGTAAACTACAGATGGCTCTCGCACCATTGAAACCGCATTTTTAGATTCATACAACACCGCCGTATGTTCCATATCCAATGCCTGAACCAAAGCATCAAGGGTTTCCTGTCTCGGATATTTGGTGCCGCCACTCAGCACTTTATTAATTGTGCTCACAGGTACACCCGATCTATTTGCAAGCTCTTTATTTGTGTATCCAAACTTCTTTTTTTGATTTCTAATCTGCTCCAAGCTAAATTTCTGATACATACAATTGCCTCCTTTTGGTAAATTTTACCATGTTTTGGCAATTTTGTAAATTCAGAAACAACATTCGCTCCAGAACTATCAACTCTGAATTTCCTTTTGATGCAACACATACTGCTCCTAAAATACTTTTATAAGCGTTCATTTTTTACAGCAGCCCCACTATTAATCCAAATGAAAAATCTCATGCAAAGCCACAGCCACCGGGCTATTATCTGCATTCGTTTCCATAATATCAGCCATAAAATCCCACCATTTTCGATTAATCGCCGTATCAGCCCCTTGGGCCCATAGTGCTTCATCTTCGATTTCAATCACCGCAAAAAGAGTCAACGTTTCTTTATCTAAAAAAATAGTATAATTTTTACCACCGTGAGCATGTATCATTTGTTCCATTTCAGGCCAAAGCTCGTTGTGGCGCTTTTCATATTCTTGCTCCATGCCCGGATACAGTTTCATTTTAAATCCTTTTCTCATCGTAAATTACACCTCTTTCTTCATTAAAATAGTAATGTTCTTCTCCTAAGGCTCGAAAAAACCTCACCTAGTGCTATCGGTCACCACAAATCTTTATATATTCGAATGATGTCCGCCCTGCATGGCACCCGTGGATTTGTCTTGATGCATTCATCCACCAAAGCAGCATCGGTCATTTCTTCAATTGCGCCAAAATACGCCTCCGCAGTAATGGTACCAATTTGAGAAATCGACAGAGGTATATCCATTTCTTTCATCATGAATTGAACCCAATTGACCAAAGAACGTACTGTCATCACTGTATTATAACTACTTAAACCCAATATTTTAGAGACTGTTGTATAATGTTTTACTGCCGGCAAATAATCAGAGCGGCTTTTGCTGTGCTTATTGATATCACTATTATATTCAATCACATGAGGTAAAAGCAAAGCATTGGCTCTACCATGGGCAATATGGAGTTTCGCACCCAACTGATGTGCCATTGCATGATTTAAACCCAATGAAGTAGAGTTAAATGCCAGACCTGCCAAACAAGATGCTGTATGCATCTTCTCTCTCGCATGGGTATCATTGCCATCCAAATAAGCTCTTAACATAAAAACACCAAATATCTCAATGGCTTTTTCTGCCAGTGATGTAGAAAAATCGTGCCGATTGGTACTCACACAAGCCTCCAACGCATGGGTAAAAACATCCATACCCGTATCTGCCGTCACAGAGGGGGGAACGCTTTTTACCAATTCTGCATCCAAAATAGCTTCCATGGGTGTCATTGCTTCCGCAGCCAAAGGATACTTCCGCTGTGCCTCAGGATCCGTAATCACCGAAAATGAAGTGACTTCGGAACCTGTTCCACTGGTGGTCGGAATGGCAATCAAACCAACCTCTTGATATGCATCTATGCGTAAAGAAAACTCACGAATTGCCTTAGCAGCATCAATGGCCGAGCCACCTCCGACTGCCACCACTGCATCCGGTTTATACTTTAGCATAACCTCTACCCCCTCACTAATCTTATCAATGGGGGGATCCGGCACAACATCTTTGAAAATCTCTATCTGCTTTCCACCTTGCTTTAATGGGCTAAGAATCAAATCTATCATCGGGCTGCCTGCCATAAAATGATCCGTGATAATCAATATTCTTTCATAAGGTATTTCCATGAGACGATTTAAAGCATTGTCCCCAAAGAAAATCTTTGTTTTCATTTCAAAACTTTTCATCCTTTTCCTTTCCCAAACAAATCAAAATCCACTCATACAGGATAAGTACATGTTACGCCCGCCTCTGCAAACGCCTGCAAATATCTTTCCTTTGGCTTTTGGTCTGTCACAATTTGAGACACATCTTTTAATGCCCCAACAATTACAAACGCCGATTTGTCAAACTTGCTGGAATCAATCGCTAAAATCTTCTGCTTACCTGCATCTAACATGGTTCTTTTGTTTTGTGCATGAAGCTCATCCGTATCGGTGAAACCAACACCAAATTCTAAACCTTTACAAGAAATAATCGCTGTTTTAACACGATAAGAAGCCAACATTTTATCTGTTTGCGTTCCTACCAAAACAAAAGTATTTGCTCTGGCAATACCTCCTGTCAAAATCACCGTCCAATTTTCCTGTTCTTGCAACTCGATGATAATCTCAACGGAGTTGGTCACAATGGTTAAATTTTTCTTTTCTTTTTCTTTTAGTGCTTTCACAATATAAACTGCCGTGGAGCTGGCATCCAACATAATGCTATCCCCATCTTGGATTGTATCACTAATCAAATCTGCGATGATTCGTTTTCCTGCAATATTATGTTTTTTTCGAATGTTAAAGGGTAAATCAATGTTTTCGTTTTCATTAATCACGGCACCGCCATAACTTTTTATGGCGTAACCCGCAGTCTCTAATTTTTCTAAATCACGTCGGATGGTTTCATCAGACACATCATAAAACTGACTTAACTCACTCACAACAACACGGCGTTCAACTTGCAGTTTTTCTAAAATTCCATTTCTTCTTTCAATGGCTAACATAATTATGTCCTCGTTTCATTTAAACGTAAACTACAAAATCGTATCACGAATTTTTTTGTCCGGATGAGCAATCACTGCTGAATCTAAGAACATACCACTCTCCATAATCGCATCCTTTGCTCTTTTTATGGATGCCTCAACTGCCGCCACTTCTCCTGTGAGCATCAAATAGGACCGCCCACACATACCACGGGCAAAACGTAATTCTATCAACTCTACAATCGCTGTTTTTGCTGCCTCATCCGCCGCTACAATAATAGAACTGGCATCATAGGTCTCTATAATACCAAGTGCTGATATGTCATCAATATCTGCCGTCCCATAAATCGCCGGGAAAATAGATTCATGAGGGTTTCCCAGCACAAAGCTATTAATCATTTGAAAACCGTGGCTCTTTTGTGCTACCTCAACAGATGCGGTAACTGCACTCAAATCACCTGTAACAATCAATATATATTTGCCGGGACATACTGTTTGGGCTTCAATGATACTGATATCAGCCGTTTTTACCATGGCATCTGCTGCTATCACACCGGCTGAAACAGTTTTATATTCTACCATACCAATTGCCTTACTCATTTGCCTATTTATCCTTCCTGTGCTCTCATTATGACATAACCCTCGGTTACTTCTGTCACGATTCCACTGATTGAGGCATGAATGCCTACGCTTAAACCATCTGCCGGCTTTCCAATCATTTGCCCTTTGCACACCCTATCACCGACCTGCACAATAGCTTTTGCCGGCGCACCGATGTGTTGGCTCAAATTAATCTTAACTTCACGCAAAGAAATCCGAACATGTTCTATGGGAGCATCTTTATCATAACGAGCCAAATCAATGCGCGCCATCAAACGTTCTACGTAAACCTGACGATAAGCACGCCCGGGCGGAATCGGCTTGACCTTTACCTCTTTACTTGGTCGAATGCCCTTTTTGCGTAAACCCTCTTTGTATTCATCCATCAAAGCACGCGGAGATAATTCCTGAAAACAAGAATACAACTCACACAACCCACAAGAACAACAATATAAGGTATTTAAGAAAATATCCGACTCTTGTACATCTTTACAAGTTGTTGCCAACATAAATTTGTGTGGCTCAATCGGATGCCCCAATAAATTTCTGGGACAAAGATCAGTACACATGGTACATTGACAGCAACATGCTGCTGCCCGTTTTATATCAATCGAAGTTTTCTTTCGTTTTTTCTGTATCAAATAATGGTCCTTTGAAAGAACCATAATGGCATTGGTGGTCTTGGTAACCGGCATATGCCCTTTTCCAATATACCCCATCATAGGACCGCCAATAAAATAAACCGGATTCGGGATCGTCGAACCACCGGCTAATGCCACCACTTCATCAAAAGAAAGCCCAATGGGCACTTTCACCGTCATCGGGTGCGCTACTTCCGCTACCACCGAAACCAATTTTTCAACCACCGGTTCATTGGCCACAAAGGCCCGATAAGCATTATAAACCGTTTCCACATTAAATACAGCAATACCAACATCAATGGGAATACCACCGGGAGGTACTACTTTGCCTGTCAGCTCATAAACTAAAACCTGCTCATCACCGGCCGGATAAATACCATCCATCAGACCCAATGTCATCTCCGGATACTGTGGCAGCACTTCTTCCAAAGCCGCAATGGTTTTCTTATATTCTTTTTTAATGCCAATCATCAACTCTTTTGCCGCAACCGCTTGACCAATCAAATGAAAACCCGCAACAATCTCTTTGACATTTACTTCCAGCATCTGCTTATGTAATTGCAATAATGGCTCGCATTCCGCACAATTTAAAAGGATGGTCTCTGCTCGCTGATCCAATTTTGCATACGTCGGAAAACCGGCACCACCGGCACCAACTACACCATTTTCTTGCAATCTGCTACTTAGTTCTTTTATGTTCACAGTTCATTACTCCCCGATGTATTCCGAACCATCATCAATAATACCAACCACCGCTGCATCAACCGGGGCTTCCGGTATGCTTAAACCAACTCTGGCCGCACTGCCCAAAGCCACCAAAACGTATTCACCAACACCGGCACCAACTTTGTCAATGGCAATGATTTGCTTTTGACTCACATTCATATCGTTTAATACTTCAACAACCAAAAGCTTATTTCCAACCAAACTATCACATTTGCGGGTAGAAACAATACTCCCTGTCACTTTGCCAGCTATCATAACAATTCTCCTCGTTATTTCAAAATCGTCAACCTGTTTCCTGTAGAAATCCCGGCCGCATTGGCTTCATCTGTATCCAAATGCATCTCCAATGTAAAGCTATCATCCACACGGATTTTTACATGATTCCATATCAAACCCCGTTCATTGTCCGCTTTTACAGACACCATTTCATTGTCGGAAACACCCGCAATCAAAGCATCTTTTGGTGTCATATGAATATGCCTTTGGGCAACGATACAACCCTCTTCTAAATACACAGCACCCTTAGGACCAACCAAAGCAATGGCAGCCGAACCGGCAATATCACCTGATTCACGCACCGGAACTTGAATCCCTAATTTCATCGCATCTGTCTTAGAAATCTCTACTTGAGACCTTGTACGCTCCGGCCCTAAGACCCGAACGTTTTCTATCGCTCTCAGCTTAAGGCCAACAATCGTCACCTGCTCTTCACAAGCATACTGCCCACCCATAAGCTCTTTTTTCTTTTTCAATTGGTATCCTTTACCAAATAATGTATCTACATCTGTCCGACTCAAATGTACGTGACGGGCAGATACACCAACAGGCACTGTAAACCCTTCTCCTAGAGAATCATTTTCCTTACTTTCCAGTGCCTCTAAAATCATTTTGGTAATCAATGCAACATCTTTGCTTTCCATACTCTTTTTCTCCTATTGGATAAAACAAAGCCTGATGGGAACGCCACCAGGCTTTGTGGCAAAATATTTAAGAATAATTCCCTTTATTTTGCTTTTGGAAGAATCTTTTCTACATCCGTATGTGGTCTTGGAATTACATGAGTCGCTACCAACTCACCAAGTCTACCCGCTGCATCTGCACCGGCTTCAACCGCAGATTTTACAGCACCTACATCACCGCGTACCATAATTGTTACCAAGCCGGAACCGATTTTTTCAGTTCCCACTAATACAACATTGGCTGCTTTTAACATTGTATCCGCCGCTTCAATTGATGCAACCAAACCTCTTGTTTCAACCATTCCTAATGCTTCTTGTGACATGTTTCTTTCCTCCTTTTTAATCGTTGTTTTTTTTTCTGATGATTTTGTTTCTGTATTTGCTCGGACCGCTTTTTTTGTTGCTGCCATGTGTACTACCTCCTAAAAGCTTAAACCATGCAATTCACACTGCTGTGAACCACCCGGATAATTTCTTCATGGGGGTTAGGAATTGTAAGCTGTACCACCGGTTTTACGATGCCGTTTTCTGCTGCCGCTTCCATCGCTTGTATCACCGCCGAAACATCACCACGGATTATTACCGTTACTAGCCTACCTCCCAATTTTTTTTCCCAAGTTACCAATTCAACGGCGGCGGTTTTGCACATAATATCAATTGCGGTAATTGCCGGTGTCAAACCGGATATCTCAAAAAAACCATAGGCCTTTCCCATAAGGCTACTCCTTTGTTTGTTTCTTTCATGCATTAAACTTTTGGAAGAATCTTTTCTACATCATTGTGCGGTCTTGGAATCACATGAGTCGCCACCAACTCACCCAATCTCTCTGCTGCTGCACTTCCTGATTCTACAGACGCTTTTACAGCACCTACATCACCACGTACCATAACCGTTACCAAACCAGATCCGATTTTTTCCGTTCCTACCAATGTAACCTCCGCTGATTTTGTCATCGCATCTGCCGCTTCAATTGCTGCTGTTAATCCTCTTGTTTCTACCATTCCTAATGCTTGTTGTGACATGTTTTTGTCCTCCTAATAATATTAATATTGTAATTCTTTTTGCTAAGTTCGTGAAATACCTCACCTCTCAGCCTAGTCAAACCCACTTATTGTTAACATTTTTTCTGTATCTTTCGTCGGCTGCGATATTTGATATTTTGAGACCACACCAGCCAACTCCATCGCTTTTTGATATGCCGCTTCCAGCGCAGCTTCTACGTCTGATACACTACCTCTAAACTTTATCATGACCAGTAAAGGTACGGCAAGACTTTCCGCTTTGTCCGGCTTATTTTTATCAAAATTTTCTAAGGTAACATTGCCTGCTTTGCAACCTGCATCCGCTGCTGCAAAAGCTGTCGCCAAACCGAACACCTCCAGCATACCCACTGCTTCTCCCATACGCACTCACCTCGCCTTATTGATTTATAATCGCAACCTTTAGCCCTTCCATCTTAATATTTGTAACATGAGCCTCGTTGATATTTTCTAAGGCATATTCATGAGTAATCAATTCCTGAATTGGCAAACCAATGGCTTTGGCACGCTTTAAGAAATCAAAGGTGGTCGCATAATCTCTTAATTCATATACCCAAGAACCAACCAAGGTAATTTCTTTGGCGCAAAGGTCAAAGTGCGGATTGATGGTAGCATCTCCACCATTGATAAAAAATCCCAACTCGCACAACCCACCGCCTTTACGAATAAACTTATAAATATTAGCATGTGCCACCGGTGAACCGGTACACTGAAAAGCAAAATCCGCCGGATGACCACCAAACGCTTCTGCAACACCTTTTGCCAACGCTTCTATACCACCAAAGTCCTTGAAATTTACCGATTGATCCGCTCCCATAGACTTGGCAAAATCCAAACGTTGCTGTTCGCCATCTACCGCCACAATATTTTCAATCCCCATGGTTCGCAAAATCGCAATACACAAAAGTCCGATTGGACCGCAACCTTGTACCACAACATGACTATTAAAACGTAAAATACCAGTGGTTTTTGCTCGCTCTACCGCATGAATCAATACGGCACTTGGCTCAATTAAAATTCTGGATTTCAAATCCAAGTCACTTACGTTAAAAATAGAAGAACCCGCTCGAATCAAAATATAATCTGCAAACCAACCATTAAAATGAATCTCATCATCCGGCAACAAACCATACACATCTGCACCACCAATATTTTTCTTGTTTAAATCAAACATGGTAATATTGGGATCATCCGGAAAAATCATACTTGTAACAACTTTATCACCCACTTGCAGTGATTTTCCGGCACTATCCACAGTAACATTTTTCCCTATTTTTATGACCTCTCCGGTACCCTCATGACCCAATACCACCGGAATCAAACCAAAGGGATCACCTTTAAACTCATGGGCATCCGTTCCGCAAACACCGCAGCCCTCTACCTTAACCAGAATGTCTCCATCTCCAACAGGGGGCAAGGGAAACTCCTTTATTTCATAATGCTCCAATTTTGTCAGCATGGCAACTCTGCCCGTTGTAGGTACATGAACCGAAGTAGCGGAAGTACTTTGTTTTACCTTGCCATCCAACATCCCCTCTAAAACCTGTTTCACAATGGTTTCTACATTTGTGGCATTTATATCCATATGCTTTCTCCTTTTATTTGTTTCATTCGCACCACTACCGAATACACAAACTATCCAGCATAATACAGCGTCTTTCTTTGGTAAAGGTTCGTGGACTTGTCAATCCCTCACCCGTACGACTGGCAATGGTAAAAGTACAAAAACCCTCACTGCCAAACCCCAAGCCTGTATAAGACGGTCCATTTTTCACAAGAATTGCTGTATCTAGTGCCTTTGCATATTTGGTAATGCGGTCAACATCTTTTGAATGAATATGTGCGGAGTGGCGATATCCATGTTCTAAATAAACAGCCTTTTCCAAAGCATCCTCAAAATCCTTGCAACGAACGATTCCCAACACAGGCATCATCATCTCTTCTTCAATCAGAGGGTGTTTTTCATCCCCTTCAAAAATCAAACACCTGGTATTGTCCGGCACACGAATACCTACCATATCAGCCAAAACCTTAGCGTCCCGTCCAACGCAATCACGGTTCAATTGCCCATCCTTTAATACTACCCCAATCAAGGCTTTTTGCTCTTCTTCAGACAGTTTATAACAACCTTGCTCGGAAATCATATAATACAACAACTCTTCGGCAATGGATTCTACCGCCAACACTTCTTTTTCCGTCACACAAGGAATATTGTTGTCAAAGGTACAACCATTGATAATGTCTTCTGCCGCTTTTTTAATATTTGCCGTTTCATCCACCAATACCGGTGGGTTTCCGGCTCCGGCACCAATGCCGCGCCTGCCTGACTTTAACACTGCGGTAACAACCCCCGGTCCGCCGGTCGCTGCAATCAATTGAATATCCGGATGTTGCATCATTTGATTGCTGGTTTCCATCGTTGGTACTGTCACGGCACAAGCGATATTGTCCGGCCCGCCGCCCTCCAAAGAAGCCTCGTTGACCAAATTAATTGCATAAAAAGATGTTTTGATTGCCGCCGGATGGGGGCAAAATACCACCGTATTACCTCCGGCAAACATACCTATGGTATTACAAATGACTGTTTCACTAGGATTTGTACAAGGTGTAATAGAGCCAATTACACCAAAAGGACCCATCTCCACCAATGTCAAACCTCTGTCACCGGACCATGCTGTTGTTGTAATGTCTTCTGTACCCGGCGTTTTTTCTGCAACCAATTGATGTTTTAAGATTTTATGTCCAACATTTCCCATACCTGTTTCTTCTACCGCCATACGGGCAAGAATCTCTGCATTTTCCAAGGTCTTGCGGCGTATAATAGAAATAATTTTTTCCCTTTGATCCATAGACAAGCCGGCAACTTTCTTTTGAGCCTTTTTCGCTTCTAAAATGGCAGTTTCCATATCCGAAAAAATACCACGCCCAACACCGATTTTAGAAGTCATCTGAAGTTTTGCCAACACCTCTTTTACAATGTCTTGCACCAACTGTTCATTCGTAGACACAATACTACCTCCTTACATGGTTGGATCTATTTCTTTAATTGCTCCATAACTTTTCTTGTAACACTAGCAATCAAGTCAGCCTCGGTAGCACCACCACCGCCTTTTGAAGAACAGCATCCGCCGCCGCCACTATGGCAACTTGGTCTGTTTTCTTTGGCATTTGGGCACACATTAGCCGGATGTTTACCCGGTAAACCAAATTGTCTTCTGATGTCATACAATTTTTCAACTTGTTCTTGAGTTAATTCTTGTGGTCCGCCAATCATTCTTGATTGATACAATAATTGCGCATAAAACTCTAAGGATTCCATTTTATGATAAGCATCCAACAAAGATACCGAATACGCCAAAGCACCATGGTTTTCCAACAATACTGCATCAAAATATTGTAGATGTTCCGAAACTGCATCCGGAATTTCCATCGTAGACGGTGTACCATATTTGGCAATTGGCACACACCCTAACGCAATCACCGCCTCCGGCATAATCGGTTGGGTCAATGGAATACCGGCAATCGCAAACGTAGTTGCATACAATGGATGTGCATGTACCACAGATTTTACGTCCGGTCTTTCTTTATAAACGCGCATATGCATCTTAATTTCTGAAGATGGTTTAAAACCTCTATTTGCTTGGATTACATTTCCCTCTGCATCAACTTTACAAATATATTCCGGAGTCATAAAACCTTTGCTTACACCGGTTGGCGTACATAAGAATTCATTTTCATTTAATTTGACTGAAAAGTTCCCGTCATTTGCAGCAACCATCCCTCGTTCATACACCCGTTTTCCGATTTCACACATCTCTTTTTTTATTGCGTATTCGTTTTGCATACTTTCCTCCTTAGGGTTTTGTTTTCTGTTATTCTTCATTATTTTATCCGCCGATTTGACATTCCAAACCGGAACTTTGTATGGCTATTGCCAATAACGCTTCCATCTTCTCCCGAGATGGCGGCAATGTACCTACCATCAAATAAGGTCGATTCAATCCCTCGTACTTATCCTGTCCCAAACGATGATAAGGCAATAAGTGAATGCGCTTAACCCCGCCTAGATTTTTGGCAAATGTTCCGATTTCATTTATTTCCAAAGGTGTATCATTAAAACCCGGTATCACGGGAATACGGATACTAACTTCTGTTAATCCCGAATCCACTATCTTCTTCGCATTTTCCAAAATCAGCTCATTGCTTTCACCAATATATTCTTTATGCTTTTGCGCACTCATATGCTTAATGTCTAAAAGATATTGATCTAAGTAAGGCAACAACTTCTCTATCGTTGCAAAGTCAGCGTATGCCGTACTCTCCAGCGCTGTATTGATATTACTATCCCGGGCTGCCCGCAACAATGCCAACGCAAATTCCGGCTGCGCCAAAGCCTCACCACCGGAAAGAGTCAAACCACCACCGGTTCGCCGATAATAGGGGCGATCCCGTTTCACCGTTTCCATCACCTCAGCCACTGTCACATCCTGACCAATCAACTTTGGTTTTCCATGGATCAGCATAGACTGAATCTCCCACTCTTGTGATTCCGGATTGCTACACCAACGGCATCTTAAATAACAACCTTTTAGAAAAACAATTGTCCGAATGCCGTAACCATCATGGATTGAATACCTTTGGATATCAAATATACGCCCTTTTGTATTAAGATCATCCACTTTGTCATACCCCCTGCTCTGTCCTGCCTATAATATCATCCTGCAAAGACTTTGATAATGTAACAAACAAAGCACTATAACCGGCAACACGAACCACAAGATGTTTATATTGTTCCGGATTCTTCTGGGCATCTAATAACGTCGTTTTATCTACAACATTAAACTGCATGTGGCTACCCTTTTGATCAAAGAAAGAGCGAATCAAACCGACAAAATTGTCCAATCCTGTTTTACCCTCCAAAGCAGTTGGATGGAACTTTTGATTAAACAAAGTTCCATTTGAGGCAATGTAATGGTCTAACTTCGCAACGGAATTGGCCGCCGCTGTGGGACCATTTGTATCTGCACCGGCAGAGGGTGATACACCATCCGCAAGAGGTGTGTATGCCAAACGTCCATCCGGGGTAGCACCTGTCTGTGCTCCCATCGGCACATTTGCCGAAACCGGATACAAGCCCGCTTGAAAAATACCACCTCGTGGATTTTTATAGTTCAGCAAAGGTCTTGTATAGGTATATGCCACATCTCGCGCAAAGGCATCTACCTCTTCTATGTCATTGCCAAACTTTGGCACTTGTGCAATCCACTCCAAAATCCGGCTGCCCTTGGCCTGCACTTCTGACGATTGAGACATATCTATAATATTTTGCAAAATCAGCGCAATCTCCGCCTCACCCACTTGCCTACCCGCAGTGGACATCTCTATCGCTACCTTGGTCACAATATCTGCCACTCCATCGGCATTTAAGCCTTTTCCATAATTCACATCCAAAATTTCTTTTAGCTCTTGTAATGTGATTTTCTTTTCATCAAATACCAATTTCTGAATCACGTATAAGGAATCTGCCATATTGGCAACACCAAACCCTTGGGGCCCGGTAAAGTTATAAACCGCTCCCCCCTCTTGTACCGACTTGCCCCGCACCATACAATCATCAATCATAGCGGACAAAAATGGCAAAGGACAACGTTCTGCGTGGGCTACATCAATGGCATTGTTTGCATTTACCAACAAAGAAATGGCATATTCCGTCTGCACTTTATAAGCATCATAAAACTGCTCAAAAGTAGTCATTGCAGATACTTCTCCTGTCTTTGGTCCAACCTGTACCCCTTTGTCTTGCCCATTTTGAAATGTCAATTCCAAAGGACGGCACATATTAAAGAATGCCGCATCATGCCAACCATCTGTTTTTCCGGCCTTTTGAGGTTCCACACAACCAATGATGCAATAATCACGTGCATCTTCTAAAGTCAAACCACGGCTCAACAAAGAGGGAATCACTACTTCATCATTATAATAAGCAGGCAAACCAATTCCGGTACGGGTAAGTTCAGCAGCCTTAATCAAAAATACATGGGGGGTGCCACTCCATACTCGAACAGATAACGATGGCTGGGGCAAAAATACGTGCCCGGATGCTTGTATACACATAAAAGACAAATCATTGGTCACGTCTAAGCCTTCTTCATTTTGCCCACCAACAATCAGATTTTGAAACAAACTATAACCTGCAAATCCTTCTGCTGATACTGCGTCACGACATTTATTCAAATCATTGAGCTTTACCCAAACACAGTCTAACAACTCTTGGGCAAATTCTTTTGTTAATGTACCTTTTTCCAAATCTTCCTTATAATAAGGATACATATATTGATCAAAACGTCCCGGCGAAATGGAATGACCACTTGACTCAATCTGAATCAACTGCTGCACAAACCAAAAAGATTGACATGCTTCATAAAAGTTCGTTGCACCTTTTTCCGGTACATGCACACAGTTCTTTGCAATTTCCAATAACTCCAACTTACGCACTTGGTCTGCACACTTTTCCGCCTCTTCCAAAGCCAAACTTGCATAACGCTTTGCATAATTTATCGCCGCATCACAACTAATCTGTATCGCTTCTAAAAAGCGTGATTTTTTTTGATAATTGGCATCACCTAAATGAATGGTTTCCAGTTCTTTAATGGCTCTTTCTTTAATCCCACCAAAACCAACAGCCAAAACCACATCATACTGAACTGACACATGCCCAATTCCATTGTAAAAATAATTGCCAGGTGTAAACATGTTGTGTTCCATGGCTCGTAGTGTTTCCGATTCCATGTATGCAGTCGCCAACTCACTGGTTGTTTTGCCATGCCAATATGCATTTGCTTCTTTTATCTCTTTTTTTGTCTGTTCTGAAATATAAAATGGATCTGCCAAGCGACTTTCTACCGTATCAAACTCCGCCTCTAGCCACGCAAAAGAAAACTCCGGGTAAGTTTGACAGCCACGCGGTGCAATCGTCGTACTACCAACAATCAACTCTAAGTCACGAATGATAATCGGAATGTGCTCTAAGATATGTGCAAACGCTTTGGCACGTCGAATAATCAACGGCTCCTGTTCCGTCTGCTGATAGGATTCTGTAACCAACATCGCCCGAGCAGATTCAATCTCCGGCATTTTAGCATACAAATGGTCTACTAATTTGTCAATTCGTTTTGTTTTAGGAATATCTCTGGTATCATATGCATACAATCCCATTGCCTTTATGCTCCTTCCTACCCACTTGAATACTATTATACAAGTAAAATCAAACAAAATCAACATAATTTTCAACACAAAACCACAAAATAGGGTAAGATTTATTACAACCAGTATAAACCTTACCCTATAGGGGAATGTCAATCCTTTTATTTTTTTGTGAAACTTTCGTTTAAAGATTCGTTGTTATGCTTTTTTAAAATACATTGCAAGGCCTTGTCCACCACCAATACACATAGAAACCATCGCATCTTTTTTATTCGAACGTTGCAATTCATACAAAACCTTAACAGCTAAAATCGAACCGGTCGCACCAATGGGATGCCCCAGAGAAATACCACCACCATAAATATTTACCTTACCATGATCCAATTCCAAGTCACGCATTACCGCGAAAGCTTGACTGGCAAAAGCCTCGTTGATTTCTACAAGGTCAACATCCTTTAAATTGATTTCCATTTTTTTTGCCAATTGCTCCATTGCTAATTTCGGCGCATAACCCATCAAATGATCTTCGTTGCCGGCAATTGCATAACCCTCAATTGTTAAAAGTGGTTTTACACCCAAAGCTTCCGCTTTCTCTTTGGACATCACAACCACCGCAGCAGCCCCATCATTTAAAGTAGAAGAATTTGCCGGTGTTACCGTTCCGGTTCCATCAAACAAAAAGCAAGGCTTTAATCTGGCCAATTTTTCCATGGTCAAACCACCTCTTGCCCCCTCATCCGTATCAAAAACCGTTACGTTACCTTTGCGGTCAGCTTTTTCATAAGCAATAATTTCATCTTTAAAAATGCCGGATTCAACAGCTGCCACTGCTCTGTTTTGGCTCTCCAAAGCAAAAGCATCTTGTTCTTCTCTACTCACATTATATTCTTTTGCAACATGCTCCGCTGTAATACCGTTATGGTAAGGCCCCAAAGGCCAAGTAAGGATATCAATCACCCCGTCTTCAAAAGATTTGTGCCCCATCCGGGCACCCCAACGGGCTTCTTTCACATAATACGGCAATTGAGAAATATTTTCAGTACCGGCAGCCACAACCACATCCGCAAAACCCGTTTGAATTTCCATCACTGCATCCACGATTGATTGTAAACCGGAAGCACATTGGCGGTTTACGGAATAAGAAGTTGTTTCTTTCGGCAATCCGGCTTTTAAACTAACTGCTCTTGCAATAAAACCGTTCTCAGCGATTTGCCCAACTTGGCCAACGATTAACTCATCTACCTCTTCTTTTTTAATTCCGGCTCTCTCTACAGCCGCTTCCACCACCAAAGCACCCATATCAATTGCAGAAAAATCTTTTAAACTACCACCATAAGCCCCAATTGGAAGTCTGGCCCCACTGACAATTACTACATCTTTTAATCCATTTTTCATACTCTTTTCTCCTAATGTTTTATTTTTTCTCTGCGCCCCATTGCTTCATTTCAATTCATCAAACAATCATTCCACCACCAACATTAATCACTTCTGCAGTTATATAAGAAGCTTCATCCGAGGCCAAAAATGCTACCATATTGCCCACATCTTCCGGCTTTCCGGCATAGCCCATCGGAATTCTATCCATCATGCTATTCCAGGGCGCACCGTCTTTTATTTCTTTTAGCTGTAATGTCATATCTGTTTCAATAAAACCCGGACAAATAACATTGCAGGTAATACCCTTGCGAGCACCCTCCCGGGCGGCCGTTTTTGTCAAACCAACTACCCCGGCTTTCGAAGCGGCATAATTTGCTTGCCCCAAATTACCCAACCAACTGCCGGAAGAAATATTGATAATCCTGCCATAGTTTTTTTCACGCATGATTTTCATAGCTTCTTGCGTACAATAAAAAGTTCCGTTCAAATTAATCTTTAATACCATATCCCAGTTGTCATAGGTCATTTTATGAAGCATTCCATCCCGATTGATGCCGGCATTGTTCACTACAATATCCACTGTACCAAACGCTTCTACAACATCAGCAAAGAGTGTTTGAACTTCGTTTGACTCACTCACATTTACAGCAAAAGCCTTGGCAACCTGACCTTTTTCCATGATTTCTTTCGCAGTTTTTTCCGCATCTTCTAAGGATAAATCCGCAATCACTACCTTTGCGCCATCCCCTGCCAATTTTTTTGCAATTCCCTTTCCCAAGCCTCTTCCGGCTCCGGTAACAATCGCAATTTTGTCTTTCAATCTCATTTGCTTTCCTCCTAAAAATACTGCATTCACAATGTTACTTTTTTTTCAAAAACCCCTTTAACCCAAAAGGCTTATCCACATGAAACAATTCTGACTTCATAATCTTTAAATTCGGACAAATCATCGGTTGATATTCCATCAAATCTAAAATCTGCGTTTGCAGATCAATTCCCGGTGCTATTTCAGTGAGAACCAAACCATCCAATCTTAACTCAAAAACCGCACGTTCTGTAATATAACTCATCTTTTGCCCTTTTTTCCTGGAAATATCACCATTATAAGATATTTGTTGAAGCTGGTTCACAAATTTAAGCACAGAACCCTCTTTGTTGATCTTTAATTGGTTATTTTCAAAAGAACATACCAACCCTTTTGCCGTAAAGGTGGAACAAAAAACCACATGTTTGGCATTGGTTGTAATATCTATAAAACCACCGGCTCCGGTTGGATTTGGCCCTAAACGGGTGGCATTGACATTACCTTGCCGATCCATCTGACCCGCTCCCATAAAAGTTACATCTACCCCAACACCATTATAAAAATCAAATTGGTCGTCATGGCGCAACAGTGCAAATTGGTTTTTTGCAATACCAAAGTCCACACCACCTAAGGGAACTCCACCATAAATCCCGGATTCAACCGTCAACGTCACATCTTCCGTAACCCCTTCCTCAGCAATAATCGCTCCAATCACATCGTTTGGAATGCCGGTTCCAACATTTAAGATATCATCTTCACACACTTCTAAAAGGGCACGGCGACCGATAACCTTTCTGACAGAAATCGGTAAGGCATCCCCTTGCTCAATCGGTGTTTTGATATCACCGCAATAAGCCGGATCAAAGTAAAAACTATGGGTTTGGCGATGATCCTCTTCCGGATTGGGACAAATAACAGCCGCATCAATGAAAATACCGGGTACGGTCACTTTTTTACAATGCAAGGTTTCCGCTTTTACTTTATATTTTGCTTGGGCAATTACTTTACCGCCAAATTTCTTGCACGCTAACACTGCGGAAAGAACCTCTAAAACCATAGCCTCTTCATCTGTGGATAGATTACCGTTTTCATCAATGTAAGTGCCTCGAATAATACAAAAATCAAGGGGTATCGGACGATAACGCATGTATTCTTCTCCATCAATCATAAGGATATCATTTATATCCGGCTCTGCTTTTGTGATTTCATTCATTTTACCGCCATCTATTCGAGGATCCATAAATGTACCTAAACCAACCTTGGTGATTTTGCCCGGCTCACCACCGGCCATACTACGAAAGAGCTGCGCAAATTGACCCTGGGGAACGTTATAGGCCAAAATTTTATTCTGCGCAATCAAATCCATAATTCTAGGTTGCAAACCCCAGTGGCCGCCAATTATTTTTTTTAACATCCCTTCGTGCGCAAAGTGTTGAACACCACGGTCTCGATCACTTTGACCACAAGAATGAACCACCGTCAAATTGTTTGGAACACCTGTTTCTAAAAAGCGTTTTTCAATGGCTTTAAGAATCGTCTCGGCAGCAGAAACCAAGGTCATACCGATTGTAGCGACAGTTGCACCATTGTCGATCATAGCGGCCGCTTCTTCACCGCAAATAAATATAGGTTTCTTCATTTGGTTATTTGTACGCCCTGTTTTTGCTGAACCGGGCACACTCTCCTTTCTTAGCGAAACATTTTTTTAACTGCTTTATTATCTATTTTCATATTTTTTGTTAAAGGTATTGCATCCGTAAATCTAAATCGGCTCGGTATCTTAAAGGAGGCTATTTCCCCTTTGAGTTTTTCCCGCATTTCTTCCGCAGAATAATGATAGCCTTCATCCAAGCGAACCAAAGCAGCTGTTACCTCTCCCAGAATCGGGTCGGGAATTCCTACCACCACAGATTCAAGTACCCCTGCAATTTGATTGATTTCACTCTCCACATCAGCCGGATTAATTTTTTCACCACCATGATTGATGATATAGGACAAACGGCCAATCACATATAAATACTTATCTTCGTTAAAATAGCCAATATCCCCCGTATGCAACCATCCATCTTCATCCAGAGAGTCCGTTTGGGACAGATATCTGCTTAAGATATTTGTCCCTTTGATTACAATCTCGCCATTTTGATTGTAAGGCAATTCATCGCCGGCTTCATCCACAATCTTGAATGTAAGCCCCGGTATCGGAATACCGGAAGAACCCAAATATCGGCTGGTCGCACAAGCTTCCGGGAAAAAAGTAGCCGGTGAACTGGTTTCCGTAAGACCATAAATAGTATGAAAGGCTACGTTTGGTAACCATTCTTTTATTTTCAAAATACTCGTAACCGGCATTTTACTGCTACCACACAAAAACTTTTTCAATAAGGGCAATTGGGGAAAATTGTCCGCCTCTCTTAAAAGCATATGAAACACCGCCGGGGAGGCGTGAACTAAATTGACCTCGTATTTAATCACATCCTCCAAAAATAATTTCGGTTTAAAGTATTTATGCAAGACTAAGGTACCACCCACATAAGTCGACAATCCCAATAAAGCAACCGTACCGGTAATATGGTACAACGGCGTACCTACAAGGGTTTTTAAGCTTGCATCAAAGGCAAACAACTTTTGGTAAGCCACAATGCTGTGCATTATATTTAAAGCACGTAACTCCACCACCTTACTTCCGGAAGTGGTACCTGATGTAAACATATAAATCGCAATACGCTCCAACAACTGTTTTGGATAAACAACGTCTTTTGTTACGCTCACTTTCACTGTCATAAACGTATCCGATAAGCCATCGGTATACAATTGTCGACAAGCCAAATCAACAAACCAAGGTTGAAAACAGTCATCCGCAATGAGCAAGTTTAACTCGATTTTGGCAATCAAAGCATGTACTTCATTCGCTTTATATTTCGTTGGCAACATAACGGATATAGCTTGTAACTTTGATAATGCCAAAAATGCCGCATAAAAATTCAAACCATTGTGTAAAAGTACTCCAATGCAAAAGCCCGGTTGTATGCCATATTCCGTCAACAGGTAATCCGCGAAGTTATCTACAATCTCCAACAGGTGCTGATAAGTATATCCTTGCCCATCCACATCAATCAATCCGATTGTTGCAGGGCTTTGTGAAGCGGTGCTGACCAACATCTCATAGAGAGAATTTGGTAAACCGGAAAAAGATATAAAGTTTGTTTCGTGAAATTTTACGGGAGAGAGCTGTGCTTCCACCTCTTTTCCCCAAAGTGTATTTCCATTTATCATAGGTATTCCGTCATTTTCGAATCAACGCAATCGGTTTCGTTATCATAGATATTATATTCATTTTGTGTTTCTGTCAATCGTAAAAAGATAAGAAAAGAAAGAATGAAATTTGTGGATATTGTACAATTTAATAAATAAGTTTAAATATCAATTGCTTTTTCCTCCTCTTTTCGTTACGATATAACTTACTATGATTATTTTTTAACGAATGGAGAACTGCATGAAGAAATATACAATTGCGGATGTCGCAAGGGAGTTGGGTGTCTCGCGAGCAACCGTTTCACGCGCAATGAACGGAAAACCAGGTGTCGGAAAAAAATTGCGTGAGGAAATTTTAAAATATATTGCCGTTGTTGATTATAAACCAAACAACCTAGCTAAGGCTCTCAGTGGTGGTAAAACCAATTTTATCGGTTTAATCCTAGGCGATATCAGAAACCCTTTTTATTCCGAATTGGCATTTCATGTACAACGAAAACTCAATTCAGAGGGGTATGTGGTAATCATTCTAAACTCAGAATTTGACGAAAAACGAGAACTTAGTTATGTACAAATGGCCATTCGGCTTAATTTCGCAGGGGTTATTTTACTAACCGCTCAAAATGGCGGGTTAGAAGAGATGTTAACAGAAGAGAATATTGCAGTGGTCTTAATCAATCGCTTTTGGCCGGGCTTTACCGGTTCCTCTGTTATCTCCGACAATTTCAAAGCAGGTTATATTGCTACCATGCACCTCTTGGAACTGGGGCACACCAACATTGGTTTCATCTCAGGCCACGCCAATTCATTGGCATCTCATAACCGCCATATCGGTTATGTACAAGCAATGAACAACCTAGGATTAAAAACAGATCATCTCTACCATCAATCCTCAGACTTGAAAATGGAAACAGGCTATCAGATTGGTCAGAAATTTATGGCTTTACCAAAAAAAGAACGACCCTCGGCTATCGTGATTATCAATGATATGACTGCACTTGGTTTTATGAGCGCCATAAAAGAACAGGGTGGCTGCATCCCGGAAGACCTCTCCATCGTCAGTTTTGATGATATTTCCATTGCGTCCGTGCAAGGGATAGATTTAACCACGGTTTCTCATGACACCACCAATATGAGCTTAAAGGCGGCCAACTTAATCAAAGAATCTATCGAAAATCCTGCGCATAAGATTGAGCAAATTATTATCAATCCTAAGTTGAAAATACGCAAAACCACTAGACCTTATCATTCAAAATAACTTTCAAGAGCATAAGTTTCAAATAAAAATAGCACTTTTTAGGGGCAGAAAAAGCCGTCCTAGTGCTATTTTTTTGTTGTCAATTAGGGAAATTTACTAATTTTTTAAAGCAAAATATAGTAAATTTGATATATTGCACAATTTGCTTGTAGATGTTATTGTGGATAATAATCAAGAAATCGGTTTCTTAAATTAGGAATCCGTATTGCAGAAACAAGGAAACCGATTGCAGAAATTGATTTGCAACATTCTGATTTTTAGGAGGAACTTTAGATGGCACTTGATGTAAGATCCAATTTGGCAAAATTGTTTTCTCTGGAGGGCAAGGTGGTTTTGCTCACCGGAGCGGCCGGTGGAATTGGCCGAGAATTGGCTGTTTCTCTCGCAAAGGTAGGCGCAACCATGGCATTGGCCGACATTGCCATGGATGAATTAAACGTAGTTGAAAAAGAAATCACGGATTTGGGTGGCACCGCGAAGAGCTTCTTCGTAGACTTAATGGATTTATCCAGTCTAAAGGCATTAACAGATGAGGTAATTACTGCATACGGTAAGATTGATGCACTAATCAACAACGCCGGAATTAATAAACGTGAGCGTTTGGAAGTGGCCGATGAAGATAGTTATGAAAAAATTCTAGGTATCAATTTAAAGTCCGTTCATTTTTTGAGCCAAGAAGTGGTGAAGCATATGAAAGAAGCCGGCACCGGTAGCATTGTCAACGTCACTTCTTACAACTCTGTCATGATGTTAGGTGGCTGCGGCTTATATGGCGCTTCTAAGAGTGGTGTGGCTGCTTTGACCAGAGCCCAAGCCATTGAATTGGCAAAATTCGGCATTCGCTCCAACGCCTTAACACCCGGCCATATTCAGACCCCTTTGACGGCTCCACTATGGAGCGACCCCGTTCGTTCTAAATTTTTGCTGGATCGAATCGCTATGAATCGCCCGGGAACACCTAAAGACTTAGTCGGCATGACCGTCTTGCTGGTAAGTGATGCCTCCGCTTATATGTCCGGTATGATGTATGTAGTCGATGGCGGCAGCCTTGCGGGCGGGCAACCTTGGGAAATATAACGCACTCAAAAATAACGCATTCAAATTCAAAAAATCATTAGGAGGAAACATAACATGGCAAAACGAATTGGAGTAGTTGGAGCCGGAGCTATGGGCGGCGGAATTGCACAAGTAGTTGCCCAAGCAGGATTTATTGTTATCAATACAGATGCCAACGAAGCAGTTTTACAAACAGCAAAAGTAGCTGTTCGAAAAGGAATGGACAAGCTTATTGCAAGAGGAAGAAAAACAGAGGAAGAAGCGGCAGATATTATTTCTAGGATCTCTTATGAAACAAGCATGACCGGCCTGGCTGATTGTGATATTGTCATTGAAGCTGTTCCTGAAAAACTGGAACTAAAAAAACAAATTTTTAAAGAATTAGATCAAATTGTTCAAAAAGATGCTTTGTTGGCCACCAATACTTCTGCTTTATCTATCTCCGCAATCAGTGCAAATATGAAAAACCCGGAGCGCTGTGTGGGAATGCACTTCTTTTTTCCGGCTCCTATCATGAAACTAGTGGAAATTATTCAAGGCTGTCGCACCACGGACGATGCCGCAAAACGAGCTGCTGCATTTGCCAGAGAATTAGGCAAAACTCCGGCAATGGCACCGGAATTACCGGGATTTTTAGTAAACAGGATGTTGGTTCCCATGCAAAACGAAGCTGCATATTTGGTGATGGAAGGGGCAGATCCGATTGATGTGGATAATGCTATGAAACTAGCTTGCAACCATCCGATGGGACCATTGGAATTAACCGACTTTGTTGGTGTCGATATTATGTACAATACAATGCTCGCTTTATACGAAAGTTATCGTGATTCTAAATACCGTCCCTGCCCTCTATTGGCCAACATGGTTGCCGCCGGCTTATTAGGCCGCAAAACAGGCAAAGGTTTTTACGATTATAACAAATAATATATAACCCAAATCTTCTGGGTTCATATAGATTAACGTAACTTTTCATAAAAAGGAGGAAACTATGAAAAACAAACTCAAAAAACTCGTCGCACTCGGAATGGTAATTGGACTTACCTTAACCCTACTCACAGCTTGTATTGGCGATAGCACAACAGATGATACCCCTGCCGTTGCTGATACAAATGACACCACAGATGATGCAGATGACACAGCGGATGATACTGCCGGTGGCAGCGAAACCGTTGACACAATCCAAATCGGTCTGATTATGCCTTTATCCGGCGTAAATGCTGACCAAGGTGTCTTCAATGTAGACGGCGGCCAACTTGCGGCAGATTGGATTAATGAGAATGGAGGCATCCATTCCCTTGGTGGTGCCCAAATTGAATTGGTTGTTTATGACAATGAATCTGACCCTGACAGAAGTAGAATGGTTGCCGAGCGTATGATTGATGAAAATCCTAACATGATTGCGGCGACCGGAGCAGCCGCCAGTTCTTTTGTTATTCCTATGTTACCGACATTTGAAAGAGCCGGATTACCTTTTTTAACAGGCCAAACCTCTCAGGCAATCACAGCGCAAGATTATCAATACGTATTTGCAATTGCAGCGCAATCTCCCGGATTCGCCGCAGCCCAAGTTGATATCTTAGAGTGGATCAATGCAGAATATGGCACAGAATTGACCAGAATCGGGATCATCTATGAAGATTCTGAATGGGGCCTTACAAACTCACAAGCCGCACGGGATTTAATTGAACAAATGGATCATTTTGAATTGGCCTTTGATCAATCCTTTACACCCGGTGCTGCCGACTTATCTCCTATCGTTGTTGGTTTGATTGATGCTGACGTAGAAGTTATTATGCCATCTGTTTACACCCAGGACGCCAGACTTCTTTTTAACACTATGACAGCTTTTGACTATGCCCCATTGATCGTTGGTGGTGGCGCAGGCGTTCTCTTCCCGGGCTTTGCTGAAGATTTGGGCGACTTGGTTGACGGTATTATCTCGGTAGCTTCTCATAACTTTGACGTTACTACCATCCGTAACAATCCTGACTTAGCCAACATCAGTGAGCGATTTGAAGCAGAATTTGGTTACATTATGCCGGAACAAGCAGTTGGTACCTTTAGCGCTGTTTATCTAATTGCACAAGCTTTGGAAATTTCCGGAACAACGGACAGAACGGACCTTATGCATGCGATTCGTGCTTTGGACACAGCCGGTCTTACACCTGGTGGCCCTATGGCCTTTGCCGAAAATGGCTTCAATGAAAACTCTGTGGCCGTTATGGTTCAATGGCAACGTGGTGATGATGATATATTCCGTCCACGTAGCGTATTTCCACCGGAAGAAGCGGATGTAGAATTCCAACTTACTGAGTTGTTGATTGAAAAACAAAGCAATTAACAAACAGACAAGCAAAAGGTTGTTTCCTCCCCCTATGGTTCATCTAGGAGGAGGAAATAACTTGATTCTACGCAATAATAAAAACCAAAAGGAAAACCTTATTTCTACAATAAAGGGAGAGGATTTATGAATTATTGGCTATTTTTTCAAACGCTTATAAATGGCTTGCTACTTGGCGGCGTGTACTCCTTAATCGGCGTTGGTATTACCCTGGTCTTTGGGGTTATGAAAATCGTAAACTTTGCCGCCGGAGCATATTTGGTTTGGGGCATGTACTTTACTTGGGTATGGCATCAAGTTACCGGTTGGGAAGCTTATGCTTTGATTCCACTTGTTATTATTTCAATGATAATTTTCGGTTATATTACATTTAAATTAACCATTCGGCAAGTACTTGGATCTGACTTTACAACATTTATTTTAATTACCGTTGGTCTATCCTTTTTCTTACAAAACTTGTCCGAAGTTGTTTTTGGCACATCACCTTTGGCGGTGACATCGGCAACAGCGTTATACTCCTTACGACTAGGAACTTTCGTGATTTCCGTTCCAAGAATAATCGCCTTTGGCGGAATGTTGATTTTTGTAGCCGGAATTGGAATCCTTCTTAATAAAACACTATTGGGGCGAGCAATGCGAGCCACTGCGGAAAATGCAGAGGTCTCTCAAATGCTTGGCATTAACACCGAAAAAACTTTTACAATCGCCTTTTTATTTGGAATCGTTATGGCTGGTATTGCCGGGCTTTTGGTGACACCTTTATTCTTTGTCAGCGCAAATGTTGCGGAAACATTTCGTTTGGCTCCGCTTGTAGCGGTGGTGCTCGGAGGTCTCGGCAACATCAAAGGTGCTTTAATCGGCGGTATGCTGGTTGGAGTAATTGAGGGCTTGGTGTCAACCTTTATCTCCGCAGACATTGGGGTTGCTGCAATTTGTATTTTGTTTCTTATTGTTGTTTACCTGTTTCCATTGGGATTATTTGGGAAAGGAGCACGCAAAGCATGACAAAAGCAAAAAACTTATTACAACCAAAATTTATCGTTATGCTCATTGCTTTCCTATTTTTTCTAATCTTACCGACGTTTATAGAAAGCAATTATATCATTACGGTTTTGATTAAATGCATGGCCTTTGCCGTTTTTGGTATGGCATGGAATATCATCGGAGGTTATGGCGCACAAGTTTCCTGGGCCAGTGCCTCATTTGTGGCAATTGGTGCTTATACCAATTTTATCATGCAAGTTGAACTGAGCATTTCACCGTTTTTATCTATACCCGTTGGTATGCTCTTATCTTTCTTATTTGCAACCCTGATTGGTTATGGTACATTTCGGCTTCGTGGTGCTTATTTTGCCATTGCAACGATTGCTTTTGCAGAAGCTTTCCGCGGTGTTTTACAGTATTTCTCAGGCCTAACCAGAGGGTCGGCGGGTATGTTTATTACTTACCGAGGAAACAATTTTCTGGCATTAAGTTTTAGCAATGACAGACCTTTTTACTTTATCTTTTTGGTCTTAGTCATCATCAGCTTGATTGTCTCCCGCTTGTTTATTAAATCAAAAACCGGATATTATTTAGGTTGTATCAAAGGCGATGAAGATGCAGCTGAAACACTGGGCATTGAAACCTTTAAAGTAAAACTAAAAGCTTTTCAAATTAGTGCCATTATGATGTCAGTGGCCGGTGCTTTTTATGCCTCTTTCCTGACGTTTATCTCACCTATTAGTACGGCTAGTTTTAACCTTTCCGTCATGATTGGTATCGTAGCCATTGTCGGTGGCACTGCCACTTTATGGGGACCGGTTCTTGGCGCATTTATTATTGTACCTTTGATTGAACTTTCCGGCGTTTTATTGGGTGCAGCAGGTGCCAGCAACGTACTTTACGGCTTGCTGTTGGTCGTTATGGTTATGTTCCGTCCAAGTGGGCTAATTACAATATTGTATGCGCTCTTTGACAAAATCAAAAAAATTCGTGATGGCAATCGAAAGGTTAAAGTACCGATTTCAGTAGATGAGGAGGATAGCTAAATGAGTAAAATGTTGGAAGTAAAAGATTTGTCTATCAACTTCGGCGGCATTAAGGCTGTTCGTGATTTTAGCTTTGATATTGAAGAGGGTGAAATTTTGGCCTTGATTGGGCCTAACGGTTGCGGAAAATCAACCACCGTAAACTTGATTTCCGGGGTTTCAACCCCAAATACAGGCACTATAAAATACCAAGGCGAATTTCTAACCAAGAAACACAGCATTGCGACCCGCTCTAAAATGGGGATTGGCAGGACGTTTCAAACACCAAAACCCTTTGGTTTCTTGAGTGTTTATGATAATGTTTTTAGCATTACTTTGCAACGGCATGGATTTAAAGAAGCAAGAGCAAAAACCAATGAAATCCTAAAAATGTTTGAATTGGATATGGTTTGTGAAGAACCCTCTATTAAATTGCCCATCGAAAAACGGAAGTGGTTGGATTTGGCAAGGGTGATGGCCACAGAGCCAAAATTGGTCATGATGGATGAGTGTATGGCCGGTTTGAATCCCAATGAAATGCAAGAAAACTTAGAGCTTGTGAAAAGAATAAACAAAACCGGTGTTACGATTTTGTTTATTGAGCATGTTATGCGAGCCGTGGTTTCTGTATGTACACGAGCGGTTGTTATGAATGAGGGTACCTTTTTATTTGAGGGAACACCGGAAACCGCTTTGAAAAATGCTGATGTTATCCGTGCTTATATTGGTGGGGCCGCCACAGAAACACCGGATGAATCAAAAGGAGGAGAATAATGTTAAAGATTGATAATTTATCTGCCGGTTATGGCGATATGCAGGTTCTATATGATATCTCCTTGCATGTTGATGAAGGTGAAGTCGTTTCTATCATCGGTTCCAACGGAGCCGGTAAAACAACATTATTGAAAATTCTTTCCGGCTTTGTTCCCATTAAAGCAGGTACGGTTCTTTATCAAGGCGAAGACCTTTTAAAACAAAAGCCCCGGAAGAGAGCGGAAATGGGCATTGCCCACATTCCCCAAGGTCGTGGTATTTTAGGAACCTTAACCGTCAAAGAAAACTTGATTATGGGCGCTTATCCCAAGGCTTACAGACACACTGCGGAAGAAGGAATGGAGCGGGCGTTTCAGTTGTTTCCCATTCTTGGTGAACGGCAAAACCAAATGGCCGGTTCTTTAAGCGGCGGTCAACAACAAATGTTGGCAATTTCCCGTTCCTTGATGATTCAACCGAAATTGTTATTGTTGGATGAGCCTTCCCTTGGATTGGCACCCATTGTTGTTGAGGAAATGTTTGAATTAATCGCTAAGGTTGCGGAAGATAATATGAGTATTTTGATTGTAGAACAAAACCTGCATCAAGCTCTTGGTGTTGCCAACCGGGCTTATGTAATTGAAACCGGCAAAGTCGTTTTAGAGGGCAATTCTAAGGAGCTACTGGCAAACGAAGATATTCAAAGAGCTTACCTTGGGGTTTAATATTACTTTGCACCTATAAAATAAGGAGAATAACAATGCGAGCAGCTTTCATTGATAAACCTTTTTCCATTTCATTTATCAAAGATGCCCCCGAACCCCAATTGAGCGAAGGCAGACAGATAAAAATAAAGGTACACACAGTTGGTATTTGCGGATCGGAAATGCATGCTTACCATGGCACCCATCCCTTTCGCATCCCTCCTGTTGTAACCGGCCACGAATTTTCCGGAACCGTTGTTGCTGTAGGCAAAGAAGTAAGCAAATTTCAGATCGGGGACCGGGTAACAGCAGAAGTAGGCGTAGGCTGTGATCGGTGTTCTTTGTGCAAAGCAGGTTTATATAATGTTTGTAAAACAAAGCATTATTTAGGCTCCGGCAATTGGAGTGGACCCTTTGGTGAGTATATTATAGTTCCGGAAAAAGTACTTTATAAAATACCTGATCATGTCAGTTTTGAAGTAGGTGCTCTGATAGAACCTTTGGCTGTTGGTATGCATGCGGTTAGAAGCAGTAAACCGGAGATGGGTTCCACGATTTGTGTCGTTGGTTGTGGTGCTATTGGCCTAAGTGTTATTTTAGCTGCACGATTGGCCGGTGTTACAACCATCATTGCTTCCGATGTTTCTGAAGGTAGCTTGGCAATTGCCGCCGAATTGGGGGCAACGCATTTACACAATGCAACAGCCGAACCATTACACCAAAAAGTAGAACAATTAACAAAAGGGCTGGGCGTGGATATCTGCTATCTGGCATTTGGTAACGAACACATTTATGATGAAGTCTTAGATTTAACCAGACCCGGGGGCACGATTTCTCAGATTGCTTTTATGAATGAGCCGTTTTTGGTAGATGTTGCCAAAATTCAAAATAAATCTTTACGAATTATCGGTTGTAATGCTTATGTAAGCAAAGACTACCATATTGTTTGCGAAGCTTTAAAAAACAAACGCTTTTGGGATCTGGAAAAGATGATTACAAAAGTTTTCCCCATTGAAGCATGTGCGAAAGCCGTAAAGATGGTGGAGCAAAGAGACACGACAGTTATAAGAGTCATGTTACAATTTAGGTGAATATATGATTAAAATTGGTTGTTGTACAAACATGGTCGCAGAAGATTCTGCCGGAATTGGAATCGACAGAATTGAAAAATTGGCGGAACTGGGGTATGATTATATTGAACTGCCACTGGCTCAAATGATGCAATTAAATGATAAGGATTTTGCGAAATTGTCTACTCGCGTAGAACAAAGCGGTATTCCTTGTCTTGCTTGCAACAATTTTTTTCCGGCAACCATGCAATTAACAGGTTCTGAAACCACTCCGACAGACGCGTTAAAAGCATATATTGAAAAAGCCCTTATCCGGGCAGAACACATCGGAGCAAAAAGCATTGTTTTTGGTAGTGCAGCTGCCAAAAATGTTCCGAATGGATTTCCCTATGAAACTGCCCGAAATCAAATCGTAGCAATATTAAAGCTCGTCAGTGATTGTATTGGCGAAAAAAATATCTCCATCGCAATAGAACCACTAAACCAAAGAGAAAGCAACATTATCATCACCGCTTCAGATGGTCTTGCATTACTCAAAGCCGTAAATCGCCCAAACATCAGACTATTGGTTGATTTTTACCACATGTCTTTGGAATCAGAAGCTGTTTCCATCATTCCTGCTGCCAAAGATTATCTACAACATATGCATTTGGCCAATCCCAATGGACGGATTTGGCCCAAACATAATGATGGAGGCAATTATGATTCGTTTTTACGAGCTCTAAAAGAAGCCGCTTATGATGGTTGTGTTAGCATAGAAGCCTTCAGCAATCATTTTTATTCCGATGCAAAAGAAGGTTATGAAACATTACAAAAAATAATCCGGGCATTTTAAAAAAAGCCCAGCAAAAAGGAGAGGTTCACTATGTATAGTAAGGAAATGATTGACGACTTAAATAATAAAGCCAAAACGATCCGGCGAAACGTGATTAAATCCATTGGCATCGGTACAGCCGGCCATGTTGGTGGTTCTTGTTCGTCCGCCGACCTTGTTACGGCATTGTATTTTTATAAGATGAAATACGACCCCAAAAACCCTAAGATGGAGAATCGTGACCGCTTTTTACTTAGCAAAGGCCATGTGGCAGTGTTACAATACGCAGCAATGGCAGAAGCGGGGTTTTTCCCTGTTGCAGATTTAAAACACACAAAAGATGTAGGATTTCATTTACAAGGGCATCCCGATTATCTGAAAACCCCCGGTATCGAAGCCGGAACCGGCTCTTTGGGACAAGGTTTGTCCTTAGGCTTGGGTATGGCTTTGGGACTGAAAGATGATGGCTTAAATAGCCGGGTTTACGTCCTATGCGGAGACGGCGAATTGGCTGAAGGTCAAATCTGGGAAGCCGCCATGGCCGCCAAAGCTTTTAACGCAGATAACCTTTTGGCCATTGTTGATCACAATAAGTTGCAAGCAATGGGCCCCATTCAAGAACGATTGGACATTACACCTCTGCCGGAAAAATGGGCTGCTTTTGGTTGGCATGTAATTGAAATAAACGGCCATAACATGGAAGAAATTTTAACTGCCCTTGACCATGCCGAAACCATCAAAGGGAAACCAACCGTAATCATCGCCCATACCATCAAAGGCAAAGGTGTCAGCTTTGCGGAGAATACAGTTAGTTGCCACAATGTCTTACTTACAGATGAAATGTATCATCAAGCACTTTCTGATTTGTCGTAATTAGGCCATGCCTGTATCATATATCACACAAGGAGAAGAAGAAAATGACTTATACAAACCAAAGAATCGCCTACGGTGAAACATTAGTAAAAATGGGCAAGGACAATCCAAAAATAGTCGTGATGGATGCTGACTTGTGCGCCTCTACCATGGGTAAACTTTATGAAATAGAATACAAGGAACGTCATTATGAAATGGGGATTGCCGAAGCGAATATGCTTTCTGTGGCAGCCGGTCTTTCTACCACCGGGAGAATTCCTTTTGCCAACAGTTTCGCAGTTTTTGTAGCCGGCAGAGCCTACGACCAAATCAGACAAACCATCGCGATTGGCAAATTAAATGTGAAAATCGTCGGTTCCTCGGCAGGTCTTTCGGATTTCGGCGATGGAGCTACACACCAAAGCATTGAAGATATGGCCATCATGGGGGCCATTCCAAACATGACCGTTATTTGCCCGGCGGATGCCAATGAAACCGTAGCCGCCACCAAAGCAATTGCCAAATACCACGGTCCTGTTTATATGCGTCTAAATCGCAACGATTATGACAATGTCACCGAAGAAGGAAAACCTTTTGTGATTGGTGAACCGGATGTCTTGCTGGATGGCAAAGACGTTGTTGTTTTTGCCACCGGCTATATGGTTGGCTTGGCTTTAAAAGCAGCAAAATTATTGGCTGACGAAATTTCCGTAAAAGTGGTTAACGTCGCTACCATCAAGCCCTTGCCCAAAGAAAAATTGATTCATCTGGCCAAAGATGCAAAAGTAATTGTAACTGCTGAAGAACACAGCGTAATTGGTGGTCTGGGCTCTGTCGTGTTAAACGCATTTGCCCAAACGCCAATACCAATTGAAATGATTGGTCTGGAAGATGTTTTTGGCTGTAGCGCGCATAATTATGACGAACTATTAGAGCACTTCAACTTAACTGATACCGCAGTAGCCGATCGAATCAAACAGGCTTATTTCGCACATAAGGAGTAAAAGATCATGAAAATAGGATTTATTGGACTAGGAATCATGGGGAAACCAATGGCCTTAAACTTAATCACAGCCGGCCATGAACTAACCGTTTTTGATATTATAGAAGAAAATATGAATACTTTAAAAGAAGCAGGTGCTGTAGTTGCAACTTCTCCTAAGGAAGTTGCCGCACAAAACCCACTCATATTGACTATGTTGCCGAATAGCCCTCATGTAAAAGCTGTTGTTTTAGGTGAAAATGGGATTTTAGAAGGTGCCGCTCCCAAAACAACCATCGTTGATATGAGCTCAATCGCTCCGCTTGCCAGCCAAGAAATTGCAAAAACTTGTGCCGAAAAAGGGGTTAAATTCCTGGATGCACCTGTTTCCGGCGGGGAGCCAAAAGCAATTGACGGAACCCTTTCCTTTATGGTAGGAGGTGACGAAAACACTTTTCATGAAGTAAAAGACATACTTTCAGCCATGGGTGCCAGTGTAGTTCTTTGTGGTGATATCGGTGCCGGTAATACAACCAAATTGGCAAATCAAGTCATTGTGGCTTTAAACATTGCCGCCGTTTCGGAAGCCTTTATGCTAAGCACCAAAGCCGGTGTGGATCCTGCTAAAGTTTTTGATGCCATTCAAGGCGGCTTAGCTGGTTCCACTGTTATGAATGCTAAAATACCGATGATTACAGCCGGAAATTTTGCACCCGGATTTAAAATCGACTTACACATCAAAGACTTAGCAAATGCATTGGATACAGGCCATGAGGTTGGTTCTCCATTACCGCTTACCGCTAGTGTCATGGAGATATTGCAAAACTTAAAAGCAGATGGCAACGGCCAATGTGACCATAGTGCAATCGCTTTATATTACGAAAAATTAACCGGAAGCAACATTCGCACTTCTTAGTTTTTTAGACAAGTAAAAAACCAAGGTTTCTGAAATCCACTTCTTCAGAACCCTTGGTTTTATATCGTCCATTTCTTATTAATTCCCTGCCGCCTTTTTCTGTTCAAATATCGCTTGCAACGACTCTTTGTATGGTGCTCTCGCCACACCATACTCCGTAATAATCCCGGCAATCAAATCATTGTCCGTCACATCAAAAGCAGGATTGAACACTTTTACGCCTGCCGGAGCCATGCGCTTGCCATACCACATTTCCGTGATTTCTTCTGCCGGACGTTCTTCAATTTCAATTTCATCACCGGTGGCTGTTTGCAAATCAATGGTTGAAGTTGGTGCACACACATAAACCGGAACATTATAGCGCTTCGCCACGGTTGCTACCACAGAAGTACCAATTTTATTGGCCGCATCACCATTGGCTGCCACCCGGTCACAACCAACCAAAATCGCATCCACCCAGCCTCGTTTCATAACCATGGCCGACATATTATCACAAAGAAGCGTCACATCCAAACCTGACGCATGCAATTCATAAGCAGTCAATCGTGCCCCTTGTAACAATGGTCTGGTTTCATCGGCAAAGATTCGGAAATTGTAACCTTTTTCCTGCCCCAAATACATAGGTGCCGTGGCTGTTCCATACTTTACAGTTGCCAATTGTCCGGCATTGCAATGGGTCAAAATCCCATCGCCGGGCTTTAGCAACGCCAAACCGTTTATCCCGATTTGCTTACATACCCAGATGTCTTCTTCCCGAATTTTCACAGCTTCCGCATGAAGAAGTTCCTTGATTTCTGCCACTGATTTTTCCAAATTTTCTTTGACCACATCATCCATTCTATCCAAAGCCCAAAAAAGATTCACGGCTGTGGGACGAGAGGATGCCAAATAGTCTTTTGCCTTGGAAAACGCCGCATAAAATGCTTCCTTATTTTCTATAGCAAGCTCCTTTGCCGCCAAATAAATACCAATCGCTGCCGCCACCCCAATTGCCGGAGCTCCCCTTACCTGCAACAAATAAATCGCATCCCAAATTTCTTTTTGGGTCGTTAAGGATAATATTTCCGTTTTGTAAGGCAGCTGAGTTTGGTCGATGATTAATAAAGCACTATTTGCATCGTCCAAAGCTACCGTTTCATAATCCATAATTCCTTTTATTTCTGTACGCATATCTCTTTGTATGATGTATGAAACGAACATACATCACACACTCCTTTCTCGCCTTTTATGCAATGTTTCATTACGAAAATGCCGCAATGGCCTTCTGTATCGCCCTTCGATAATCCTTGCCACTGACAAAGCTTTGGCGGTTCATGATATAATTCTTTGCCAATATAATCAATATTTTTTCTGCTCTGGCTCGTTTGCTTTCATCCGCAATTGAAGTAATATCTTTCACATTTGCCATACCAACTGTCCGGCGAATGGTTTCCAAACCTGCTACAGCAGCTGTATCTTCTAAAATCGTTCCTAGGTACCAATCCATAAAACCCGGTACCTTTGCCATCGGATCGGTTACCATCGTCGGATAAGCCGCTTTGAATTTCATAATAAATAAATCTACAACACGTTCAATGCTATCTAAAATCCAACTGCAAAATGCTTGTTTTTTTTCTGCATCCACAATCTCTGCATCTCCATTACACCAAGCAAAAAATAAATTGGCCAACACATTCCCAATGTCATAGCCCATCGGCGCAAAAAAGGCGAACTCCGGATCAAATACGTAGGTGTGCTCCTTGTTGATAAAAATAGAACCTGTATGCAAATCACCGTGAATCAATGACTGGGCATTGTTCATAAAAGCAAATTTACACTTGGCAGCTTCTAAATGCAATGCCGTATCATTGTATAGCTCTTTTTCTACAAAATCAGCAATGGGCAAAAATACATTGTTTCGATTATTATAATCCATAAAAGGCTCACTATAAACCAACTCCTCTGTGATTTCACACAAATCCGGATTGATAAATTTTTTAACCAATTCCTTTTTCTCTTTGTGACACATCACCACATCGGTGGTACTCAATAACGTATTCACCAAAAAAGTACTGATGTGATCCGCAAACAAAGGAAAAATCTCGTGTTCCATCAAGGCTGTACGCATCATGGTATAACCCTCTAAATCCTCCATCACCAAAGCACACATGGTTCCATCGTATAAATATACTTCCGGCACCAAACCCGGCGCAAATTTATCCTGCAAACGAAGAACCTCCGCTTCAATGCGCCCACGGTCTGTGGACAAAGACATTTCATCCGAAATACGTAAGGTCTCACCTGCTTGCTTAATAATCACAGACTTTCCACTATTTTCATCTCTCAAACGAAAGACATAATTCAAATTTCCATCTCCGATTTCCCGACAAACAAGCTTTGCGTCCGATGGAAAATAATCTAGCTTTTCAGCAATATATCCTGCAATATCTGGTTCTTTCATCAAAAAATACGTTTGATATTTGGACATCACAATCCTCCTTTATGCTTTTATTCTTATTTTCTTGCCACATAAGTCAATGCCAAGGCAATCGCTAATACCGTTCCAATTACGATATTCATCATATAAAAAGGCACACCCAACATGATTAAACCATTTTGCAAAACCCCCATCAAAACGGCTCCCATCAAAGTACCAAAGGCATTGGCCTTTCCGGCTCCCAGCACAGAAAATCCAATGAATGCCGCTGATACAGATGGCATTAAAAATGCATCTCCTGCCTGTACTTGAGCCGTTCCAATTCGTGCTGCCAAAGAAATACCACCAATGGCTGCAAAAGTTGCAGATAAGAAGTAGGCCAGTATTTTATATTTTTCCACCGGAATGCCCGAAAGTTTCGCCGCTTCTTTATTTCCGCCAACAGCATACATATATCTTCCATGTTTGGTATAACCTAGGATAAACATCGCAATTGCCACCACACATAACATGATGATAATCAACCATGGTTCACCACCAAGGGCACGAAACTGCTCACTCACCAAACCGGGAGCCTGGGTTCCGTCAGGACGTACCATACGCTCGGTAATGGCACCTCCACGAGAATACGTCAAAGCAACCCCTTGAAAGATAAACATTACCGACAAAGAAGCAATCATATCCGGAATTTTAAATAAAATAATCAATAACGAGTTGACCGCCGCTACCGTCAAACACACAATGATGGTTAGAACAATGGCAATCCACATGTTTAAATCATACCAAATAAACATGGTCATGATAAAGGTGGAAGCCCATTGCGCACAAGCACCAATTGATAAATCCATACCATCTACAGCAAGGGCATAAGTCAAACCAATTGCAATAATGGTAGTAATCGAGATGGAGCGTAGTACCGTAATTACATTCGTGGTTGTCAAAAATATACTGCTGCCTGTGTCAGAGTTCCAATTTCCAAAGGTAAACACCAAAAGTAAAAGTAATATTGTGACAAGGGTTCCCCACTTTGTAATCCAGCTCGATATTTTAAGCTGTTTCCTCTTTTTCGTTTGTTGCATCAATTGATTTTCCTCCTGTCGAATAGTAGAGTAATTCTTTTTCACTCACCTCACCATAGGCGAATTCCTTGACAATTTTACCATCATACATCACATAAATCCTGTCACAAATGCTCAAAACTTCCTGAAATTCACAAGTTGCATAAATCGCACCTTTGCCCTCTGCTGCCAGCTTTTCAATTAACTCATACATATCTTGCTTTGCACCTACATCAATTCCTTTGGTAGGCTCGTCATATATATATACATCCGCCTCTGAATTCAACCATTTCCCAACCACTACTTTTTGTTGGTTTCCACCGGAAAGCAGAGCCACGGTTTGGTTTTCAGAGGGCGTCTTAATTCCCAAATCTTTAATCATCTGACAAGCTTCTATCTTTTCTTTTTTGCGATTGATGATACTTACTTTATTTGTATACTTTTTCATCGCCGCAATGGAAATATTTGCATACACCGGGTCGGTTACCAATACCCCCTCTTTTCGTCGTTCTTCCGGCACCAAAGCAAAGCCGCTTTTCACCGCCTGCTGCGGATTTCCCAAACGTACCTCCTTGCCATTTAACTTCATTCTTCCCGTGTGAGAATAGCAGCCAAACAAGGTTTTACATAACTCCGTTTTTCCTGCCCCCACCAAACCGGCAACACCAACAATCTCACCTTTCCGGACATAAAAATCAATATTTTTTACACGTCCTTCCTTTTCGGTTAAATTTTCTACTTCTAATAGTGGCGCACCAATTTCACAATCCTTTTTCGTATAGATACCATCATACTTACGCCCCAACATATATTCCACGATGGTATTCACTTCCAATTCTTTTGTAAGGGGCATGGAATCCACCAATTTACCATCTTTCATAATGGTAATATGTTCACAAATTTCGTATAATTCATTTAACCGATGAGAAATAAACACAATCCCGATTCCCTCTTTTGCCAAATCACGAACAACACGGAATAAATCCTGTGTTTCCGTATTTGACAACGGTGCTGTAGGTTCATCTAAAATCAAAAATCGGCACCTCTCCGCCACACATCTGGCAATAAGCACCATTTGTTTTTTATGTAATGTAAGTTCTCTCGCCAATGCGTTAATATCCACATCTACATTTAGTCGATCCAGCACTGCCTGCGCTGACTTTTTAATCGCACCCCAGTTTACCAACTGCTTTTTGCCCATGTGATTCACCATTGAGTTAAACATCACATTTTCCGCCACTGACAAATGAGGAATCAAAGCAGTATCTACTTCTTGATATACAATTTCAATGCCTAAATTTTTAGAGAGTTTGGGAGAGCGGGTTTCTACCGGCTCTCCCCCTATATAAACATCTCCGGTATAGTGCCCGTTGGCTCCGGCAAGCACTTTCATCAAAGTTGACTTGCCGGCACCATTGGCACCTACCAAGGCATGAATTGTACCACTTGTCAAACTGAAATCCACTCCGTCCAATGCTTTCACACCGGGAAATTCGACTTCTATGTTTTTCATTTCCAGTTTCAACTTATCCATGGCACACCATCCTTATTTTTTAATTACTTCACGTACCACGATCTGATTGTATCCGTAAACAATGCACCTACCGGATCATTTGGGTCACCCCAACCGGGAATAATATCAACTAAGTTTTCCATGGTTGTATCTTCTGTTAAATCTTCTACCAAAATATTGTTTGCTGCCAAGTCAAAGAAGTCCGGTGTATCATAACCCATTAACTTCATAGCAACCAATCTCATATTTACGATACCAATCAATCTTGGATCCACAGATGCAGAAGAACGGAAAATTTCCGGATTTCTTAACATCAATTGAATATTATCATTGGAAATATCAATGTAATAAATCGGAATATCTTCTCTGCCCGCTTCTAAAAATGCATCCAATACCCCTTTTGCCATTTCATCAAAGCTACCCCAAACCGCATCAATTTCGCCCGGCCCAAAGGTCGGAAGCATAGCTGCTGTCATCATGGTAGAATCACCACGAACATTGGAGAAGTCTGCCGGTGAAACGGTATTTACAGTATAAATATACCCTTCATCTTCTAATCTTCTGTATACGATATCACGTCTGTCGAGGGGAGGGATACCAGGACCCATAAATGTCTTTAACACTCTAACCGGTAATTCGCCGCCTCTTTCAAGATGCTCATCAATCATATGACCCAATGATAATTCTGCCAAAGCAAAATCATCTTGCGCTGTTGAGGTAACACCTTCTAGTAGTTCACCCTCCGGGTCACCACCACGCATTGGCATACTGTCAAATGTAACAATTTCGATACCTGCTTCACGAGCCGGCAATAACATATCATAAGCATAAGAAAGCTGTGCATGAGAAATAATCAATGCATCATATCCTTGTGAAATCATTTGTGCTACTGTTTCTTTCATACGAGCATCATCACCATCTGTTACAAAGGTGTCTACCGTCATACCAAAACGCTCGCCCTCTTCTACTGTTCCGGCAAGGTATTGCTGGGTATGGTCACCGGCCACCAAATTTCGAACAACTGCTACACGTTTGCCGGCCAAAGGACCCGCTGCGTCATCTGCATCATTTTCAGCACCTGCATCATCTTCTACGGTTGTATCTGCCCCGGTATCAGCATCACCGCCACCTCCATTGCCACCACAACCCAATAACAAAGCTGAAGCCAACACGGTGCATAATAGTACACTTATTACTTTCTTTTTCATAGTATCCTCCTAATTCTTAATCATATTTTCAGGCTAATTTAATTATAAACCTTGTGAAAAGATGAAACAATGCGGGAAGATTTAGAATAGGTGTGACGATATTAAGATACGAAGCCCACCTCAAACGGATACATGAATAATTCGATCCGATATATCCACAATGTATTCTTCCCTTGATTTGATAATCACAATAGAGGTTCCAAAACTTTTGAAGCGATAAAAATAATCCTTTGCCAAAGCAATACCTGCTGTATCGCTATGGCTAAATGGCTCATACAAAATCAACACCTTGGGTTTAAAAATACACCATCGTTCCAACAAAAGGGTCGTATAATCATTGGCTCCCATTTCATCTAAACGAAAATCTAATTCTTCCATCTGTTGTTCAATTTGTATTTCTGCCATTTTCTCCAATCGGAATTTTCCACGCAAATATTCCCATGCCGATATCTTATTCAAGGAAGGAATCAATAGATTCTCCCCCGGCGACATACCTAAAATCAATTCCTGCGGGTCACCTAACTGACCAATTGAAACAATCTTATTGCGTATAAATCCTTGGGTATTGGAAAAAACACTTTTTTTTCCATCTAAATACGTCACCAGATTGCTGTCAATTTTACGCCCGGAGATATAATCAAAAATTCGCCTTCCCGTTTTCACATCCAACGTTAAAATAGAACATATCTCCCCTTGATAAAAATTGAACTGATGCTTTTCTCCTGTCTTTAAATCTAAATTCTTGACGCTATAAATCAATTCATGTTTGTTTTCCGGAATATCTTTTTGGGCTTCAAATCCCTCGCTCAAACGCTGTCTTAGCATAAATTTTTCCAGATGTTCATTGTTATGGATATAATTTTTATGACATTTTTTGACAATGCTGCCATTTTTAAAAATCACATACTTATCCGATAAAATCCGAGATATCTGATCTGAATTGCTATTAATGATAACCGACATGTTTCGTTTGCCAATCGCCCGGTTTAAAATTTCTTTGTAATTCTTCACCTCTTCTACAGAACATCCCTCAAATTCATCTTCAATGATTAGAACTCTCGCATGTTTACTATAAGCTTTCACCAAATTCATCATGCGCTTTTCCAATTCCGTCAACTCTTTGATGCGCTTTGTAACGGGAATATGCAAACCCAACTCATCCATATATAACTTCGCTTGATTCACAAGAACCTTTTCTTGTATCACCCAAAAATTGAATTTCTGATTTTCCAAACCGATATACTCGGCAACAGACCAATCTTCTACAAAATAACTATAAGGATTGATATGATATACCTTTTCCGCATATAGTTTCTTATCCGCTATCATCTCTCCATCAAAAAAAATACTACCCGTGTTGGCTAAACGGTTGCCCGAAATAATCTCTGTCAATAAACTTTTTCCGGAATCAATCAAACCCAAAAAACCTGTACATTCACCTGCCAATAAATATAAATTGATATCTACCAACTTTTGTGTATCATTTTCCAGATAGTTTAATTGTTGAATACGCAAAACCTCTTTTTTCATCCACTACGCCTTTCCACGATGATCAATCGGAATTGTAATCTCTACATCTGTTCCTTGATTTAACGTACTATACACATGCACACCGTAACCCGCACCATAAAGAAGTTGTAACCTCTTGTGAATATTCAACAAACCAATCCCTGTATTTCTCTGTTTCCCCTCGGTCGAATCCTCACTCAATTGACCCTGCGTAAGAATCTTTTCATTTAAACGTTCCAAAGCCTCTACATCAATCCCTTTCCCATTGTCAGAAATGGTAATAATCAAATTTTTCTCCGTTACAATCACTTCGATCATAACCTTTCCGCCATCCATATGCTCTTCCAAGCCATGGAAAATAGCATTTTCAACCACCGGCTGAATAATCAACTTGGGTATTTGATAATCTAAAGCAATTTCATCATCCTCGTCAATGAAAACATCCAAAGAGAAACGATTGTTGAAGCGGTAACGCTGAATGGTCATATAATTATGGATATTTGCCAGTTCCTCACGCAATGTAACCGGTTGGCCGCTGCGACTGATACTATAGCGAAAAAAAGAAGACAGCACTTCCACCATCTTTGCCACATCCGCATTGCCATCCATCAAAGCTTGCCCACGAATAGACTCTAATGTGTTGTATAAAAAATGGGGATTAATCTGACTTTGCAAAGCGGCTAACTGCGCCTCTTTATCATTCATCTCAGCCATATTGGCTTGCAAACGTTGTGCCATCCGTTGCTCAGCCAAAGGCACTGCCTTTTTTAACTCCACCACCCGACGCATAAAATAATAGATTATAAACGCCAGTTTCAAACTTTCCCCCACCATTGCAAAAAGAAAAACCACTCGGTTATAATCATAAAAACGAACATATAAAAAAAGAAATGCAATCAAAGATAGCACATGAACAAGCAAAAAAATCTTGATCTCTTTTGTAAATGCCATGACTACCTCCTATGAATGCAATTTACGATAAAGAGCCGGCTTTACTCCAACATTTTTGGAAAACAATTGACTAAAATAACGAACATCCTTGTATCCGACTTGGGCAGCCACCGCCGCAATGGTTTCATTGCTATTGCATAAAATTTGCTGCGCCGCTGCCATGCGAATCTTTATCAAATAAGCACTAAAATTCAAACCCGTTTCCGACTTAAACAAAGTACTAAAGTAAACCGGGTTCAAACCAACAATTTCTGCCAGTTCCTCTAAACCGATTTTTTCCTGATAATGCTCATCAATATACTGCATGGCTTTTTTAATGGGCTTAACGGGCTCAGATTCAATTGCCAAAAAACACTTCTCTAAATAATCGCCCAAATACTTCTTTAACAAACTCTTTAAACCGGCGAAACTATAACATTGCAGCACATGATTCAGCAAGCATTCCCGCAAACTATCCTCAATCGGACCCTGGGCTCCCAAACGTGAAAAAAATCCAATAATCAATTTTCGTGCAATTTCATAACTACAAGCATAATCCACATTCTCTTTGTCTTGCAACTTTGCAAAAACATCATTTACAACCTGCTCAAGCAAAGGTCTTGAAAACGTAGTAATTGCCTCTTGAAAACGCCCTTCAAAAGGCAGTAAAAAACCGTCTATCTCCAACTTTTGATCCAAACTTAAATTCTTTGCATAAATCAAACGGCTCGCCCCCAATTTGATACGATTGTCCACTGCGCCTTTTGCTTCTTCAATAGACTCACGTATCTGTGCAAACTCTTCCCGTTCTCTACCTATGCCAATGGTAACTTCGTAATGCTCAAAACCAATCAAATACTCCTGTACCTCTGACAATAACGCATTGATGGCATCTTTGATATTTTTATATTCAGACTTTGCATAACTCAATAACACAAAGATATATAGATTTTCTTTTTCACAAATCAACTTTTCTTTCACATGATCTTCAAATTGATCGTCAATCACAGAAATGATTTTATTGATGGTTATTTCATCTTGTTTCCAATCCGCCGCTTCATAATTACGATAATCTAACTTCAAAACAAGACCCAAATAAGACTCTGCGGAAATATCCAGATTGTATTCTTCTTCTAAAGATTTTGTATTATGCTCTTTTTCTTGATTGATAATACTCTCTAAAATATTGCTCTTAATAATCTGACGACTAATGCTAACCGTTTCATGAATCTCTTCTAATTTTTCAATTGCCAAATGCTCTTGTTTTAATTCACCCACCAACACATGTAAGACTTTATTTAACTCCGCCTCTTGAATGGGTTTGAGCAAATAATGACTCACTCCGTATTGTAAAGCCTTGCGTGCATATTCAAACTCTTTATAACCACTGATGATGACAAATTTTATATCCGGATATACTTCTTTGGTTTTTTGAACCAACTCCAGACCATTGCACTTTGGCATACGAATATCCGTGATTACAATATCCGGCTTTTCCTCATGAATCATCTGATATGCCGTTTCACCATTATCGGCCATGCCAACACAAATACAACCTAGCTTATCCCAATCCACTAGGGTTTTGATTAACATGCTGATTCTGATTTCATCATCTGCAATTAAAATTTTCCACTTTTTATCCTGCATATTGCACCTCATGAACCAATTCACACTTCTTTTTATCATGGGCAATACCCACACAAAGAACTTCACCAACCAATCCTGCATAATATTTATTTTCCATTTTCATCCCTTAACGATAAAACCACGAGATTATAAACCAAATCACAAAAGGTTCACTAATGAAATTATACCACGTTAATTCCATTATGATACAAAATATTTTATTGAAGAAAACTCAGAACTCCCAATACATCTATTCCAAATATGACACACGGGTCTTTGACACTTGCTAGAGTCTAAAATAGCTCTAAAGCCTTATTCTAGGCTTATTTTTTTGTCAAATTTTTCATTTTGCTATTGCGTACTTTCAAGTACTGTGTTATAATATAAGGTAC
>WRBB01000018.1 GCA_009779895.1 Lachnospiraceae bacterium | reverse complement strand
TTTGATATATGAGGCCCAAGAAAAAGCCCGTTGGTCTAAAGCGATGCGAGAAGCTTATGTAAGAGAAGAAGCGGAAAAGCAAGGGTTAGAGCAAGGCATAAAGCGTGGTTTGGAGCAGGGATTGGAGCAAGGATTAGAGCAAGGATTAGAGCAAGGATTGGAGCAAGGATTAGAGCAAGGATTAGAGCAAGGATTAGAGCAAGGATTAGAGCAAGGATTAGAGCAGGGATTAGAGCAAGGATTAGAGCAGGGATTGGAGCAAGGATTAGAGCAGGGTGAAAGAAAAAAATTGATGGAACAGATTCAAAAGAAATTGACCAAGGGGCAGTCTCCGGAGGTGATTGCAGATGCCCTTGAAGAAAGTGTAGAAATAATCAATGAGATGATAAAAAGTATAAAATAAGATTGGAGTAGTTCGTCGGCTGGGGATTTTTCATTAAAAGTTCCCAGCGTTTTTCTTTGTAAAAAAATCTTGACATTATCCTATGAAAATGATATTGTAATGATATCAAATAGATAACAAACTAATTAGGAGGTATTGTACATGAAAGTAAATGTTGTAAAAGAAAGAGAATTAAAGCCGATAAGTGGTTTTCTGATGTTGTTTGTGAATGTCATTGGGTTTTTAGCTGCTACAGCCGCTTTTGTTTTTGCTGTGATAGATTTGGTGGCAAGAAACTCTGTGCGGGGTGGTGTATTGTTGAGCCTTGGCATTCTTGGTTGGCTGGTCTTTGGTCTTTTGTTTGCCGGGCTGAAAGTGGTAAATCCAAATGAGGCACGTGTATTTACCTTGTTTGGCAACTATCATGGTACGATCAAAAAAGCGGGATTTCATTTTGTTAACCCTTTTAGTGCGTCTTTTTCACCTGAGTTTGCCGCGGCCAAAGCTGCACGGGATGAGCGTGTGACACAAGGTGCCAAAGAAGGTAAAACCGTAGTAGAACCTGTGTCTGCTCCAAAAGCAGTATCCTTGAAAAAGCAAGCTTATAACAATGGGCAGCAAAAAGTAAATGATGTGTTGGGCAATCCGATTGTCATTGGTACCATTGTGATTTGGCAAGTGGAAGATCCGACGCAAGCCGTTTTTGCAGTGGAAAATTATCGTGCATTTTTAAGTATTCAAGCGGATTCCGTGATACGTAATGTGGCCCGTCTTTATCCGTATGATATCATTGATGAAGACAACTGTGATGATGATGTACAAGAAAAAACATTACGTGGCAGTGCGATTGAAATTGCCGATTTGATGAAAGTTGAATTGCAAAAGCGGGTTGAGGCAGCTGGGTTGTCGGTGGATGAAGTGCGCATCACACATTTGGCATACTCTGAAGAGATTGCCGCAGCGATGTTACAAAGACAGCAGGCGACAGCGGTTATTGTGGCCAAGAAAAAAATTGTGGAGGGTGCTGTGGGCATGGTGAAAATGGCTGTTGATAAGTTAGGTGAAGAAGAGGTCATTGTTTTAGATGATGAAAGAAAAGCGGCCATGGTCTCTAATTTATTGGTGGTACTTTGTGGTAGTAAAGATGCCCAACCTATTGTAAATAGCGGAAGTATCTATTAGATTGCGCGTTAGATTATAAGGATATGCAAGAAACAATAGAACACGAAAAGAGGTTTTGCCTATGGGTACGGATGAAAGAGAAGCGGGATTAAAGAAGCGCTTAGAACAAATTCAGGCATTGGAGGAGGAAGTTCGTCAAAAAGAAAAAGCGATGAAGAGAAAAGAAAGTGCTAAAAAGCAGGTGTTATTACGGCTTTCCCCGACTTTGTGGGGTCAAATTGCGACTTGGGCAGAAGATGATTTTCGTTCTATTAATAGCCAAATAGAATATTTGCTTAACGAATCAGTGAAAACACGTTATAATAAAAAGAAGTAAATAGTGCGAGTAATAAAATTCGCTCAGAGGTATCAATCAATTGAGGAGAATGTATGACAGAAAAAGAATTTAAAACCTTTGAGGAGCTGATTAATCTTTTGGCCGAGCGGGGTATGGATTTAAACGGAAAAGCAAAACGAAATTATGCTTTGAAAGTGTTGGAGAAACATGGTTACTATAATATAATCAATGGTTATAACAAATTGTTCTTGCTAGATGAAAAAAATAGCGAACGATATAAAAAAGGAACAACAATTGCGGAGATTAATGCCCTGTATCAATTTGACAGGGTTCTTCGCAATATCTTTTTTCGTTATATTTTAGAGGTTGAGGCAAATGTAAAAAACTTGGTGGCTCATTATTTCTCTGAAGTACATGGTTATAAAAATTATTTGGTTTATACCAATTTCAATACAGAACTAAGAGATGCAGAATCAAAAATTACCAATGTGATTGCGGAAATTCATTATCAAACAGCCAATCGCAGTGGGGATCCAAGCATTGCACATTATCTGAAAAATTATGGTTATATTCCCTTGTGGGTGCTAAACAATATTTTGACGATGGGCACCATCAGTAAGTTTTATAGTGTGATGATGCCAACGGAGCGGCAAAGGGTTTCGGAAAGTTTTGCAATGACGGATGATGAATTGGAAAATGCGTTATTTTATATTTCGGCGGTACGAAACTATTGTGCGCATAGCAATCGTATCTATTGCTTTAGTACGAGAAATACGTTGCTGGATACAGATTATCATGTGTCTTTGCGGATTCCCACAGATAAAGATGGTGAGTATTTATATGGAAAGCGAGATTTGTTTGCTTGCTTGCTTGCCTTGAAACAATTTTTATCCAAAAATGATTTTCGGAGGATGAAACGAGAGTTGTTTGCTGCCATTAAAACACTGAATAAAAAACTGATTATTTTAACAGAGGCTGAGATTCGTAATGAAATGGGATTTCCTGCCAATTGGGTTGATTTATAGATATAGGGAGGAAACAAATTGGCAAAATTAATAAAAAGCTTATTGATTATCGCTTTTGGTACCATTATAATTGCTTTTGGTGTGATTAATTTTTCCGTAACCAGCAATCTGGCCAGTGGTGGGCTGACAGGTATTAGCTTGATTTTATATCATATGTTTGGTATTGGTACAGGGGCGAGTACACTTGTGTTGAACATTCCCCTTTTGATTATTTATTACCGTCATTCCGGCAAAAAGGCGTTTTTGCTGACGGTTTATGGAGTTGCATGTTTATCGGGTTTTCTGCAACTCTTTGAAATGATGGGTCCGTTTATGCCCGATTTGACCAATGATATGGTATTGGCTGCGGTTGGGTTTGGTGCTGCGATTGGAGTAGGTACCGGAATTATTCTCAAACAAGAGGGAACCACAGGTGGTGTGATTGTGGTTACCAAATTGGTAAAGGAAAAGTTTGGCGTGCCTGTGGCAAAAACGATGTTATATACGGATGCAGTGATTATTGGGGCTTCTTTGTTGTTGTTTATTGATGTGAAAGACTTTTTTTATTCACTGATTGCTATTTTTGTGGCCTCTCAGACGTTGACCAAAGTGCAGGAAGGTTTTTTGTCCGGCTACAAGGTGCTTATATTTTCTGATAAATATGAAGAGATTGCCAAAGCCATTCAGGTAGACTTGTACCGGGGCGTTACGTATATACAAGGGATGGGTGCTTATACCAAGACAGAGCGAAAAATATTGATGGTTATTGTAGGGAAAAAGCAATTGGTGCCTTTGAAACAAATTGTCAATGCCATAGATGACCATAGTTTTGTTAGTGTAAGCCACACTTATGAAACGTTAGGAGAGGGTTTTACGACACCACCGCGGCTTGATGCGGAAAGCCCCCCAAAGGTGTAAGTTAGTTTGGCAAATGAGGGGTGTAGATAAAGTGCAAGAATTTTGCGATTGTCCTTGCTTTCTAAGGCATTTAATGATACAATAGCTGGGTAAATGAGGTGTGCGTGAGAAGAGTGGACGAGAGTTCACTCTTCTTTTACGGCATAGATGAAACAGAAAGGAACGATAAGTTTGGCAAAACGAGAAGAATACGAACAACAAACAGAAACTCTGATTGCGCCGATTGTGGATCAGCTGGGTTTTGAGTTGGTAGACGTAGAATACGTCAAGGAGGGGAGCACATGGTATCTGCGGGTTTATATTGATAAACCGGGTGGTATTGCTGTAGATGATTGTGAGGCGGTGAGCCGTCGCTTTTCTGAAATTTTAGATGAAAAGGATTATATTCCGGATGCTTATATTTTCGAAGTGAGTTCACCGGGACTAGGACGCCCTCTTAAAAAAGAAAAAGATTTTCAAAAAAGTATGGGGGAAGAAATCGAAATACGAACTTATCGAGCTATTGAAAAAGAAAAGGAATTTTTTGGTGTATTAAAAGCTTATGATGCAAAAACAATCACCATAGAAGATGAAAGTGGACTTAAAAAAACGTTTGAGCGAAGCGAAGTTGCATTGATTCGTTTGGCCATTCGTTTTTAAATGAATAGGAGGGATCAATAAAATGAACACAGAATTATTGGATGCGTTGACGATTCTGGAAAAAGAAAAAAACATCAGCAAGGAAACCATGCTAGAGGCCATAGAAAGTTCTTTGATTAGTGCTTGTAAAAATCACTTTGGTACATCGGACAATATTAAGGTCAATATGAATCGGGAAACGTGTGAGTATACTGTATTTGCAGAAAAAGAAGTCGTAAATGAGGTTTCGGATCCGAATTTGGAGATTTCTTTGGAGCAGGCAAAAGAAATGGATTCGAAGTTGGGTGTGGGAGATATTGCACAAGTGCCGATACAGTCCAAAGAGTTTGGTCGTATTGCAACGCAAAATGCAAAGAACCTGATTTTGCAAAAGATTCGGGAGGAAGAGCGAAAAGCTGTATTTGATCAATACTTTGAAAAAGAAAAAGATATTGTCACCGGTGTAGTACAACGTATTGTCGGGAAAAACATTAGTATAAATCTGGGACGTGCCGACGCTATGTTGACGGAGAGTGAGCAGGTAAGAAGTGAGCATTTTAAGCCTACGGATCGTATTAAGTTGTATGTGGTAGAAGTGAAAAATACAACAAAAGGGCCAAAGATAGTGGTTTCCCGTACCCACCCGGAGCTGGTGAAGCGTTTATTTGAAGCAGAAGTTGCTGAGGTACAGGATGGTACGGTAGAGATTAAGAGCATAGCCAGAGAGGCAGGTTCCCGGACGAAGATAGCGGTGTGCTCCACAGAGGAGAATGTAGATCCGGTTGGTGCTTGCGTTGGATTAAATGGTAGCCGTGTAAATGCAGTGGTAAATGAATTGCGTGGCGAAAAGATTGATATTATTAATTGGAATGAAAACCCGGCCTTGTTAATCGAAAATGCTTTAAGCCCGGCAAAGGTTATTTCGGTTATGGCGGACCCGGAAGAAAAGACGGCCAATGTTATTGTGCCTGATTATCAATTGTCATTGGCAATTGGAAAAGAGGGGCAAAATGCTCGTTTGGCGGCTCGTTTGACAGGTTATAAGATTGATATCAAGAGCGAAACCCAAGCCATTGAAGCAGGAGAATTGCCAGAGGATTATATGGAACAGATGTATGCAGATGACGAATATTTGGACGATGAAAATTATCCTTATGATGATTATGCAGATGACGAATATGCGGATGATGAATACGCTGATGCGGCGTATTCCGACGAGGAATATGCAAATGAAGAATATGACGGGGACGAAGAATAAAATACCGATGCGTAAATGTGTAGGATGTGGAGAAATGAAACCAAAAAGTGCGTTGCTACGTGTTATAAAAAAAGAGGGTCGACTTGATTTGGATATAACAGGTAAGGAAAATGCGAGAGGTGCTTATGTATGTCGGTTTCATGAGTGTTTTGAAAAAGCAGTGAAAAACAAAGGGTTGGAGCGTTCATTGCAGCAGGCCATTTCCAAGGATATTTACGATAGGCTGGAACAGGAGATTGTTGATATTGAAAAGAGATAACATACTCTCAATGATTGGTTTGGCGACCAAAGCAGGTAAAGCGGTGAGTGGTGAGTTTATGTCTGAAAAGATGATTAAAGCCGGTCGTGCTTTTATGGCAATTGTAGCAGAGGATGCTTCAGACAATACAAAAAAGAGATTTTGTGATATGTGTCAATATTATCAAGTGCCTTTGTATTTTTATGTTGACAAGGTGACTCTGGGTCATGCCATGGGAAAAGAATTTCGTGCGTCATTGGCGGTTACAGATGCGGGATTTGCAAAAGAAATAATAAAACGAATTGAATTACAATCAAAGGCATAGGAGGATATAGATGACGAAAGTGCGAGTATATGAATTATCCAAGGAATTGGGTATGGAAAATAAAGAAGTAATTGAGATATTAAAGAGTAAGAATGTGGAAGTGAAAAGTCATTCAAGCTCAGTATCGGAAGAGGTGGCGGCAGAATTGCGTGCAGGTAAAAAGCCGGCAGTTCCCAAGGCTGTTGCGGCAAAAGAGGCAGAGGAAAAAATGGCTGAAAAAGCGGAAACAGTAGAGCCGAAAAAGAAAGAGCTTGTGCGTGTATTCCGTCCGCAAAATTCGGCAAGTGGTGCAAGAAGCCCACGTCCATCCGGCCAGCGTCCAAGAGCGAATGGGGATCGCCCGATGCGCCCAAGAGCGGATGGAGATCGTCCGATGCGCCCGAGAGCCGATGGAGATCGTCCGATGCGTCCAAGAGTGGATGGAGACCGTCCGATGCGCCCGAGAGCCGATGGAGATCGCCCGGTACGTCCAAGAGTGGATGGAGATCGTCCGGTACGTCCAAGAGTGGATGGAGATCGTCCGGTACGTCCAAGAGCCGATGGAGATCGTCCGGCACGTCCAAGAGTGGATGGAGATCGTCCGGCGCGTCCAAGAACCGATGGAGATCGTCCGGCGCGTCCAAGAGCGGATGGAGATCGTCCGGTACGTCCAAGGGCGGGTGGAGACCGTCCGGTACGTCCAAGAGCAAACAATGAACGTTCCACCGGACAACGTCCGAGACCAACAGGCGATCAGTCGCAAGGGCAACGTTCCATGGAAAATCGCAAACCTAGACCACAAGGTCAAGGGGGATATCAAGGCAATAAACCCCAGGAAAACCGTTCCCAAGGTCAAGGGAACCGCCCCCAAGGGAATAGACCGGGTGGGCAGGGACAAAACTTTAATCGCGGCGGACGCCCGGGTGGCCCAGGTGGTCCACGCCGAGACGATAAAGATGGTGCGCAAACACCCGCTCAGAGCCAATCAAGGAATCCGAGAAATAAAGTCAAAGAGAAAGAAAAAGAGTTCAAGAAGAATGAAATCAGAAATGAATCATTTGGCAATAAACCCCGTCGCGGCAAAAGACCCAATGAAGTGAAAAAACCGCCGATAAAAGTTGAGAAAGCAGAAGAGAAAATCAAAGAAATTATAATTCCGGAATTGTTGACCATCAAAGAATTGGCGGATGCAATGAAAGTGGTACCTTCTGTGATTGTGAAAAAGCTTTTCTTGCAAGGCAAGATAGTTACAGTCAATCAAGAAATTAATTTTGAAACAGCAGAAGAAATTGCAATGGAATTTGAAGTGCTTTGCGAAAAAGAAGTTGTTGTGGATGTAATCGAAGAGTTATTAAAAGAGGAAGCGGAAGATGAGGGCAGTATGGAAAAACGTCCTCCTGTGGTTTGTGTTATGGGTCATGTCGACCATGGTAAAACCTCTCTTTTGGATGCGATTCGTGATGCAAATCAAACAGACCGTGAGGCCGGTGGTATTACCCAACATATTGGTGCTTATACCGTTAAGGTGCATGGAGAAAAAATTACATTTTTAGATACACCGGGTCATGAGGCATTTACTTCTATGCGTATGCGTGGTGCCAATTCAACAGATATTGCTATTTTAGTGGTTGCTGCTGATGATGGTGTGATGCCGCAAACAGTGGAGGCGATTAGCCATGCCAAAGATGCGGGTGTAGAAATTATTGTTGCCATTAATAAGATTGATAAACCGGGTGCCAACATTGAGCGTGTGAAACAAGAATTGACGGAGTATGAGCTGGTTTCTGAGGACTGGGGTGGTACCACCACTTTTGTGCCTGTGTCGGCAAAAACACGTGATGGTATTACGGAGTTGTTAGAAATGATCATTCTCACATCGGAGGTGTTGGAGTTAAAATCCAATTCCAATCGAGCCGCACGTGGTTTGGTGGTTGAGAGTTTGTTGGATAAAGGAAAAGGTTCCGTTGCGACCGTATTGGTACAAAAAGGAACCTTGCGTGTAGGAGATTCCATTGCGGCCGGTTCTGCTTATGGTAAGGTAAGAGCCATGGTAGACGATAAAGGTCGTCGTTTGAAAGAAGCAGGCCCATCTCAGCCGGTGGAGATATTAGGCTTAAATGGTGTGCCAAATGCCGGTGAGATTTTTGTGGGTTGTGATACAGAGAAAGATGCCCGTAGTTTTGCTGAGACCTTTATTTCTCATAATCGTGTGAAATTGCTGGATGATACGAAATCTAAGATGTCATTGGATGATTTGTTTACTCAGATTCATGAAGGAAATCTAAAAGAGTTGAAAATCATCGTTAAGGCTGATGTACAAGGTTCAGTGGAGGCTTTGAAGCAAAATTTATTGAAGTTGTCCAATGAGGAAGTTGTGATTAAGGTGATTCACGGTGGTGTTGGTGCGATTAATGAATCGGATGTTATTCTCGCTTCTACTTCCAATGCCATTATCATCGGTTTTAATGTTCGGCCGGATGTGACAGCAAAGGAAATTGCTGATACAGAGGGTGTTGACTTGCGGTTATACAAAGTAATCTACAGTGCCATTGAAGATGTTGCGGCAGCTATGAAAGGTATGTTGGATCCGATTTTTGAAGAAAAAGTATTGGGGCATGCTGAAATCCGTCAAATCTTTAAGGCATCAGGCATCGGTAATATCGCCGGTTCTTATGTGTTGGATGGAATCTTTGAGCGTGGTTGTAAGGTGAGAATTACCCGAGAGGGTGCGCTTATTTTTGAAGGTGGATTGGCATCTTTAAAACGGTTCAAAGATGATGTAAAGGAAGTCCGTGCCGGTTATGAGTGTGGTTTGGTGTTTACTGATTTTAATGATGTAAAAGAAGAAGATAAAGTTGAGGCCTATAAAATGGTTGAAGTAGAAAGGAAGTAATAAACAAATAACCATGAGAAAACATAGCATAAAAAATACAAGAATTAACAACGAAGTACAACGTGAACTCAGCAACATTCTCCGTGGAGGGGTGAAAGATCCCCGTGTGGCGGAAATGACAACGGTTGTTGCTGTAGAGGTGGCTTCTGATTTAAAAACCTGCAAAGCTTATGTGAGTGTGCTAGGTGATTTGAAAGTACAGGAAGATACCATTGCCGGTTTGCAAAGCGCGGAGGGTTTCATTCGTCGGGAATTGGCGCGTAATTTAAATATGCGCAATACACCGACTGTCCAGTTTGTATTGGATCAATCCATTGCGTATGGTGTAAATATGAGCAAAAAGATAGATGAGGTTATAAAAGATTCATAAGCCGGTGAACATGGGCTTAACATGGGGTTGGATGGGTATGGTAGAAAAAATAGCTGAAATTCTAAAGGGACATCAGACAGTAGCATTGGGCGGACATGTTCGCCCGGATGGTGACTGCATTGGTTCATGCATGGGTCTTTATTTGTATATCAAGAAAAATTTTCCAAACATCATAGTGGATGTGTATTTGGAAGTAATTCCGGATGCTTTTGCAATGATTCCGGGCATCGAATTGGTGAAACACAAAATAGAAAAAGGCAAGGCGTATGATTTATTTATCACCTTAGATTGTGGTGATATAGATCGTTTGGGGTTTTCTGCGCCTTTGCTTGCGGCTGCAAAGACCAAGATTTGTATTGATCATCACGTGAGTAATGCAGGTTTTGGAGATTTTTGTTATATTGTGCCAACGGCGAGTTCCACCAGTGAATTGGTCTATGAACTGTTGGATCCATTGTTGATTGACAAAGAGATAGCGGCGGTTCTTTACATGGGCATTGCCCATGATACCGGGGTATTTCGCTTTAATAGTACCAGCCCAAGAACCATGGAAATTGCGGCGGATTTGCTACGCAAAGGGATCAATGGCAATGAAATTATCGACAAGACCTTTTTTGAAAAATCATTTGCTCAAACGAAAGTGACAGGAATGGTGCTGTATCAGAGTTCTTTGATTTTGGATGGTCGTTGTATTGTTTCTACGTTAAGTAAAAAAGATATGGAAGTTTTTGGTGTGGGCATTCATGAGTTGGATGGGATTGTTAGTCAATTGTGGTTAACAAAAGATATTGATGTGGCTATGTTTTTATATGAATCGGATGTCAATGAATACAAAGTATCTTTGCGTTCCGGTGCGCGTGTTGATGTAAGTCGCATTGCTGCTTATTTTGGTGGTGGTGGGCACAAACGTGCTGCTGGTTTTCATATAAGTGGGCCCGTTTCAGAGGCCATCCGTACCATCAGTCAGGAGCTGTGCAAGGAATTATGATCAATGGAATTTTGAATGTTTACAAAGAAAAAGGTTTTACTTCCCATGATGTGGTAGCAAAGTTAAGAGGAATTGTGGGACAAAGGAAAATTGGTCATACCGGTACGTTAGATCCGGATGCAGAAGGTGTATTGCCTGTTTGCCTTGGCAAAGCGACCAAACTTGTAGACATGTTGATAGAGAAAGATAAAGTATATCAGGCGGCTTTATTGTTGGGAAAAACTTCTGATACCCAAGATAGTTCGGGTGTTATTTTAAGGTCGTACACAGGTATATTGCCCAAAGAGCAGGATATTAGAAATGTAGTGAAATCTTTTTGCGGGGATTATGAACAGATTCCGCCTATGTATTCTGCAATTAAAATAAATGGAAAAAAACTGTATGCCTTGGCACGTGCCGGTCAGGAAGTAGTGCGTAAACCAAGAAAGGTGCATATTCAAAGGATTACAATTTTAAAAATAGATTTGCCAAGGGTTTTTTTGGAGGTAGAATGCGCAAAAGGTACTTATATTCGTACGCTTTGTCATGATATTGGGGCAGAATTGAACTGTGGTGGTCTGATGGAAAGCCTATTACGTACAAAAGTAGGCTTTTTTAATATAGATAAGAGTTTGAGATTAAGTCAAGTGGAAGAATTGGTTGCCCATGGCAGGCTATCAGAAGTTCTTTATCCGATAGATGCGGTGTTTTCTTTTTTGCAAAAAGTAAGGGTGCGCCCAGAGAAAGCCTTTGCTGCTTATAATGGCAATGTTGTTCTTTTAGAATATTTAGAGGGAATAGAAAGATTACATGTTCAAGAGGGAGAAAAGATTCGCCTATATGATAGGCAGGATGTTTTGATTGGTATTTTTCGTTTTACCAAAGATAGAACATTTGTGGTGGATAAAATGTTTTTGGATCGTGAGGAAATAAATGGAATATATAAGCGGGATTGATTCATTTTATAGTATGAGAAAAACGGCGGTGACCTTGGGAAAGTTTGATGGACTACACTTGGGTCATCAACTTTTAATAAATCAGGTAAAAGAATGTTCTAGTCAAGATATAGATAGTGTTGTTTTTGCTTTTGATATGCATGAAAAAAGTCTTTTGACAGAAAAAGAACAATTTCAACATTTAAATGGGCTGGTAGATGTTTTGATTCGCTGCCCCTTTACCCGTGAAATTCGGGAAATGGAGGCGGAGACCTTTATAGAGCGGGTATTAAAGAAACGTTTAAAGGCAAGTCATATTGTAGTGGGTACGGATTTTCATTTTGGCTATCGTGCCGGCGGCAATGTAGATATGTTGCGAGATTATGCTAAAAAATATGATTATACATTGCATGTGATAGAAAAAGTGAAATATGGGCAGCGTGAGATTAGTAGCAGTTATATCAAAGAAGCATTGCTGGCCGGAAAGATGGAGTTGGCCAATGATTTGCTTGGTTATGGATATGAAGTTTCCGGTGTTGTAGAGTATGGGCGCCAATTGGCTGGAAAGTTAGGTTTTCCTACCATAAATTTGCTTCCGCCGGAAGGTAAATTTTTACCCCAAAGCGGGGTTTATTATAGTAAAATAGAGGTGGATGGAAGAAACTATGATGGTATTTGCAACTTAGGCGTAAAACCAACAATCACAAATGAGGAGAGGTTGTTGGCGGAGGTTCACGTTTTTGATTTTGATGGGGATGTTTATGGAAAGAAAGTAAAGATTGGGTTGATTTCATTTGTCAGAACAGAGAAAAAATTTGCTTCGATTGAGGACTTGAAAGCACAGGTTGATGAAGATATAATAAGTGTACGGAGGAAAGCAATATGTTTGATGAAAAAAAAGAACGAATTATCCAAGAATTTGTACCGGGGAGACAGATTACCTTAGCGCATGTGATACCATCCCCTGTGGTTTCTTTGTATGCAAAGATGGGTTTGGTGGATGGAAAAGGAGCGATTGGTATTTTTACGATTACCCCCAGTGAGGCGGCGATTATTGCGGCTGACGTGGCGAGTAAGGCGGCGGATATTGAAATCGGGTTTGTGGATCGCTTCAATGGTTCCTTGATTATTACCGGTGATGTGGCAGGCGTGGAAGCTGCGATGAAAGAAGTGATGGTTGTACTTTGTGATAGTATGGGGTTTGCTTCAACGAAAGTGACACGCTCGTAAGATAGTAGAGGATGTATTGATTGATATGTTACAGACAAAATGAAACTTGCAATTTCACAGGAGGAAAACGGATGAAAGCATTGGGTATGATTGAAGTGTACGGTTACTTAACGGCGGTGGAGGCGTTGGATCGTGCGCTAAAGACAGCAAATGTCACATTTGTAAATTTAGGTCAAGCCAAAGGCGGCATGGTTTCTGTGTTTGTAAGTGGGGATGTAGCAGCGGTTCAAGCGGCTATGGAAGCGGCCCGTACGGCGGCAGGGCAAGTCGGCCGGATCGTGAGTGTGCATGTGATTCCAAGACCTGCGGATGGTATTGTAGAAAAATTGATTAGCCGGCAAGAAGCGTTGGTGGAAGAGATTGCAGAGGTGGTAAAAACGGAATCTGTGCGTAAACCTGTGGAGGTGACACCAGTAAAGAAAGTGGCAAAAAAAACGGAAGAAGAATTAAAGACCATGACGGTAGCTGCGCTTAGAAAATTTGTCAGAGATATTGGAAAAGCAGGCTTAAGCAGCGAAGAGATTCGTTTTGCCAAAAAGCAGGATTTGATTTTGACCATTTTGAACGTTTATAAAAAATGAGGGTAGACTGTTATGAAAAAATTGCAGATGTTTTTTGATTATTCCTGTCCCTATTGTTTGAAAGGATATGGTATTCTATCGTTGGTATTAGAGCAACATCCTGATATTGAGGTGGAATGGATGCCTTGTGAAGCTCATCCACGTCCTGAAGTTTGGGATAGACATAGTGATTTGTTGGCGGCAGGCATGTACGTAGCGCGAGATTTAGGTGCGGATTTATTGGCATATCATGAGTTGATATATCATGGGGCTTGTGTGGATAAGGTTGATATTGAAGAGATTGCCGTTTTAAAAGAGCTTGTAAAAGATATCTTAGACGCGGAGTCTTTTGGTAAGGCTTTGGAGGCAGGGGCTTATCAGGAACAAGTAAAACAAAACAACCGGGAAGCTTGGGTAACCCATGGTTTTCCGGCGGTGCCATCGTTTCGTTATGGCGTAAAATTACTGCCGGCAGTGCCGATGGTAGGGGTTACAAAGGAGCGGCTGGAGGAATTTTTGGAAGTCTAAGGACTTCCTTTTTTAATTAGCGAAAACTACTGTGTTTATCAAGTGTTACAACAATTCCTCAAAAGTATCATAAAAACTAGGATAGGATACATCCACACATTGGCTGTCCAAAATTTTTGTAGTACCCTCAGCCACCAAGGCAGCAATGGAAAATGTCATGGCAATACGATGGTCCAGCAATGGATGTATCATTGCCCCTTTTAAGGTTTGACCGCCTTTTATGATCAAACCATCTTTGGTTGCTGTCACATCTGCTCCCATGGCCTTTAGATTATCTGTAATGGTTTCGATGCGATCTGTTTCTTTGACGCGCAATTCTTCGGCATGCTTGATGATGGTGTCACCCTCAGCTAAAGCGGCCATAACAGCAATCATAGGGATTTCATCAATCAAGGTAGGGATGATTTCTCCCTCGATGGTAATCCCTTTTAATGGGCTTGTGCGCACCAAAATATCAGCGATGGGTTCGCCGCCTGCTTGCCTTGTATTGATTAGTGTAATATCTCCGCCCATATCTTGGCAAACCTTGATGATACCACTACGAGTGGGATTGATACCTACATTTTGAATCATAATTTCCGAATCGGGTACCAATAACCCTGCGGCAATAAAATAGGTCGCAGAGGAAATATCTCCCGGGATGGTGATTTCTTGTCCATATAGCTGCGGACAAGGTTGTATGGAAGCAGTTGCCATGTTATTATTTGTATCTACAGAAGTTTGAATATCTGCTCCAAATTCTGTTAGCATCAATTCGGTATGATTTCTGGACAAAAAGGGTTCTGTCACACTGGTTTTTTCTTCTGCAAAGAGACCTGCCAGTAAAACACAGGATTTTACTTGCGCTGAGGCTATGGGTGAGAGATACGAAATACCTTTTAGTTGACTGGGCGCAATATAAAGGGGTGCGCAATCATTTCTTAAAATGCTGGAAATGTTGGCATTCATTTTTTCTAAAGGTGCAATGATACGGTTCATGGGGCGTTGATTGAGAGATTCATCACCGGAAATTTTGCTTTCAAAGGGTTGTCCTGCCATAATGCCGGCCAGTAACCTTGCAGTGGTACCACTATTGCCCACATCCAGTATATCGGTGGGTGCTTGTAATCCATGTAATCCTTTGCCATAAATGGTTACATCTTCTTTGTTTTGCTCTATTTCAATACCCAACCGTTTGAAACATGCTATGGTTGCCAAACAATCTGCACCGCTTAGAAAATGGCGGATTTTTGTAGTGCCTTGGCTGATGGCTCCAAACATAATAGCACGGTGGGAGATTGATTTATCACCGGGAATGGTTATTTTTCCTTTTAGACCGGTGATGCTTCCTAATTCTATCATTTTCTGCGTGTTCCTCTTTCTTTCTATTTATGAATGTAAATGACATAGCGGTGATGCTCTAATAAATTTTTTGCTTTGTTTGTAGAAGTTTCATCATAAAATTCAATGCGTAAAACCCCCTCTTCAAATTCTCTGTTATGAATGATGCCGATGTTTTTTATATTAATTTGATTGCTTGCCAAAATGGTTGCAATGGTTGCAATGCCTCCGGCTTCATCTATCAAGTCACAGTAAATAGAATGTACTTTTTTGATAGCACCGCGGGATTCATTTGGAATGGAGTTGCGATAGCTTCTGGAGGACTCAAAAATCTGATAGACTTCTTGTTTGGCATTGTATTCCAAAGCGTTTTTTGTCTGTTCTAACAGTGCGATGTAATCGTTTAGTATTTCGGAAAGATTATCCCGATTTTCCAAGCAAATCTGTTGCCACATGGTAGGGTTGGAGGAGGCGATTCGAGTAATGTCTCGAAAACCACCTGCCGCCAACATCTTCATTTGCTCATCCGGGTTGTCCTTTCCTTGGACAAAATTTACCAAGTTGGAGGCGATAAGGTGGGGCAAATGGCTAATCGTTCCCACGATACGGTCGTGGCTTTGGGCATCCAGAACAATGGGCAGTGCTTTCAGTGATTCGATGAAATGTTTGAAATGTTTTATTTGCTCAGAAGACACTTTTTGAGCAGGGGTCAAAATATAGTAGACATTTTCCAAAAGTAATGCTTTTGCATTGGCAAAATTGCTTTTTTCAGAGCCGGTCATGGGGTGACCGCCTATGAAATACGCATCAAGGCCATGGGCGGAAATTTCATTGCAGATAGGAGTCTTTACACTACCTACATCCGTTAGGATACAATCCTTTGAAATGACGGTTTTTAATTGGCTTAAATAGGCAATGTTGTGAGAAACAGGTAGGCACAAGAAAATATAATCACAATCGGCAAAGTTTGCATCCACTTTTTGACAAGCAAGGTCAATCACACCTTCTTCTTTTGCCAAAGCGAGATTTTCCCGATATTTATCCAAAGCAATCATGTGATAATGGGGATAAATTTTGCGAATGGCCTTGGCAATAGAGCCACCAATGAGACCAAGACCGATAAAACCTACTTTTTTCTTCATTTTTCCCTAGAATCCTTTCCATAAAAACTGTATCCAGTTTATCATTTTTCTCTTGGATTGTAAAATGAAAGCAAATAGAACAGAAGAGTTGTGAAAAATTTATAAAAAGAGTTGCGGCATGCGCATATATTTAGTAGAATATACCCATGGTGTGTGAAAGAGGTCGTCACATACATTAGTAAAAAAGACTTACAAGGAGGCACTGGATGAAAGTTTACAGAACAGATGAGATTAGAAACGTAGTCTTACTAGGACATGGTGGTTGCGGAAAAACTAGTTTGGCTGAGGCGATGCTTTATGTTACCGGCGCAACAAATCGTATGGGGCGGGTTGAAGATGGAAGCGCCGTGAGCGATTTTGACAAAGAAGAGCAAAAACGTGGCTTTTCTCTGAGCACAAGTTTATTGCCAATTGAGTGGGAAAAAGCAAAAATTAACATTTTAGATACACCCGGGTACTTTGACTTTGTAGGTGAGGTTGAAGAGGCAGTGAGTGCTGCCGATGCGGCTGTGATTGTAGTGTCAGGTAAGGCAGGTGTTCAGGTCGGTACGGAAAAGGCTTGGGAATTATGTGATAAATACCATTTGCCTAGGATGATATATGTGACAGAGATGGATGTAGATGATGCCAGTTTCCGCCAGGTTGTAGAAGATTTGACCAATATGTACGGTAAGAAAATTGCTCCGATTTATATGCCGATTCGTGAAAATGAAAAGTTGGTTGGTTATATTAATGTTATAAAAAATGCCGGCCGCCGTTATGGTGAGATTGGAAAATGGGATGCCTGTGATATTCCCTCTTATTCCGCGGATAATTTGGAATTATTAAGAACAGCTCTGATGGAAGCCGTTGCAGAGACAAGTGAAGACTTGATGGAGCGTTTTTTTGAGGGAGAAGAGTTCTCCGTAGAAGAAATTCGTTCTGCTTTGCGTGGTGAAGTAACAAATGGTGATATTGTACCTGTGGGTATGGGCTCTAATGTGTTGGCACAAGGTGTAGCCAACTTGCTGTCGGATATTGTACGTTTCTTTCCAAGTCCGGATAAACGTAGTGTTGTGGGTATCAATCGAACCACCAATGAAATGTTTGAAGCAAATTATGACTTTGCAAAAGCAAAAACAGCCTATGTATTTAAAACCATGGTAGATCCATTTATTGGAAAGTATTCTTTTATTAAGGTTTGTTCCGGCGTGTTAAAAGGTGACGATGTTCTTTTTAATGCAGATACAGATGCCGAAGAGAAATTGGGCAAACTATTTACATTATGCGGCAATAAACCAACAGAAGTAAGTGAGTTGTTTGCCGGTGACATAGGTGCAATTGGCAAGTTATCAAATACCAATACAGGCGATACCCTTTCCACAAAAGGAGCACCTGTGACTTATGCGAGAACGGATTACTCCCGTCCATATACTTATATGAAGTACAGTGTGAAAAATAAAGGTGAGGAAGATAAATTATCCCAGGCTTTGGCAAGGATTATGGCCGAAGATGTTACAATCAAGATATTGAATGATGCTGAGAACCGTCAGAATCTGCTTTATGGCATTGGCGAGCAACATTTAGAAATTGTTGCAAGTAAATTGGCATCCCGTTATAAAGTTGAGGTTGAATTGGAGACACCAAGGGTTGCTTACAGAGAGACCATTCGCAAGAGTTCGGATATCGATATGAAACATAAAAAGCAAACAGGTGGTTCCGGACAGTATGGTCATGTTAAGATGCGTTTTGGCACTTCCGGCGACATGGAGGTACCTTATGTGTTTGAGCAAGAAGTGGTTGGTGGGAATGTACCCAGAAACTATTTCCCGGCGGTAGAAAAAGGTTTGCAAGAGTGTGTGCTCAAAGGTCCTTTGGCCGGATATCCTGTAGTTGGTGTAAAGGCTGTTTTGTATGATGGCTCTTACCATGCAGTGGATTCATCAGAGATGGCATTTAAAATGGCGACGGTGAAAGCCTTTAAGAAAGGTTTCTTAGAGGCAACTCCTGTTTTATTAGAGCCGATTGTTTCCTTGAAAGTTACAGTGCCGGATGAGTATACAGGGGATGTTATGGGTGATTTAAATAAAAACCGTGGTCGTGTATTGGGCATGAATCCAATCCAAGGTGGCAAACAAGTGATTGAGGCAGATATTCCTATGACAGGTTTGTTTGGGTATGGTACGACATTACGTTCTATGACAGGCGGCCGTGGTGTGTTTGAATATGAGTTTGCCAGATATGAGCAAGCACCGTCAGATGTACAGGAAAAAGAGGTAGCAGCAAGAGCGGAAGCAGAAGAAAAATAAATAAAAGCAAAAAGGGTGTGGCCGAGGAGTAGCACCCTTTTTTACTTTAATAGAAGATTGTGAAAGAAAGTGGGGCATAACAATCTTGGGAGAAGTTAATGTACGTAGATTAAATATCCATGGCATGTTTTTGCAGGCGGTATTTTGGTTTGGAGCATGTTCCTATATAGGATTTATGGTAGTTACTTTAATTGATTTTGGCTGGTCCCAAAGTGAGGCGGCAGGTGCCATAACAATTATGTCTGTCATTATTTTTTTGATTCAGCCAATGTATGGTTATTTGTGTGATCGATATTTTTCAGAAAAGAAAATGTCTGTGTGTTTGATTGGATTGTCGGTTGTATTTATGGTATTGTTGCCGTTGGCACTGTACTCAGGCAACAGAGTTTTGATTTTGCTTAACATGGTAGGAATGACCATATCTTGTATGCAAGTTTCAGGTTTGGTAGATTCTTGGATTGTTGGTTTGAGTCAAGAATTTGCAGGTATCAATTATGGTTTTATCCGTGGAAGCGGTTCATTGGGTTTTGCTTTGGCGGCGCAGGTGACAGGGATTATAACAGGGTATTTTGGACATCAATCCAGACTATGGCTTGGTAGTATTTTTATATTTTTAAGTTTACTCTTGGCCATTCGCTTTCGTTCAACAAAACGTGTGCGTGTTTTATCGGGACAAAAAAAGGAAACAACTCGGCTAAGTGGAATAGAAGCACTGAAATTAATTTTTCATTCAAAGCAATATTGTTTGCTTTTGGCTGTGGTATTCTTTTTATTTCTAAGTCAAGCATCATTAAATATTTTAATACAAATATTGATTCTTGATTTAGGTGGCACCACCATCCAAATAGGAACAGCAATAGCCATTACGGCCGGTAGTGAGATTCCGATTATGTTTCTAATGGCAATTCTATTAAAAAAATTTGGTTATAAAAAGTTATTTATTTTTTCCGGTATATTTTTTGTGATTCGAATGTTGGCCATGGCATTTGCCGTTCGTATTTTTGTGGTTTATGGTATACAATTGCTACAGGCCTTTGGTTTTGCGGTTTTATTGCCAATTGCAATTAGTTTTTTAGCAAAAATTGTGGATGAGCGTGTTCGCTCTACTGCGATTACTACTTTTGCTGCGATTACAGGTTCATTGCCGGGGATTTTGGCGAATTTGATGACAACCGCATTGCTGGCAAATGAAATTTCGATTCAAGCAATTATGCTCATGTTTGCAGCTGCGGCGGTGATAGGGTTGGCTTTGGTGATTTATGGGGCGGTACGAAAAGTATGGGATGTGAGTTTTCCTTAAAGGGAAAAGTTGGGTCTTTGGGTGAAGAATTGTGATATACTAAAACGAAATAGATGTTGAAAAGAATGGAAGGAGAATGCTGTATGAATGAAATAATCCGTAAGCGAAAATCGATTCGAAAATATGATTTAAATCCTTTAGATGCAGGGTTTCTTGAAAAATTGCAGGAAAAAATAGCCACCTTGATTCCGCTTTATCCGGATATTGAATATTCGATAGAAATTGTGAGTAAAACCAAGGGAATATTGGGTGTAAAGGCACCTCATTATCTGGTGTTTGGCAGTGAAAGCAAAGAGGGCGATTGTGAAAATATAGGTTTTATTGGGCAACAACTAGATTTGTTTTTTTCGGAATCGGGTATGGGTGCTTGCTGGTTGGGTGTGGCAAAGTCAGCGGAAAAGATAGAGTCTCAATTACCCCATGTGATTTCCATGGCTTTTGGTAGGCCGGCGGGTTCTTTGCATCGTGAATATTCAGAATTTAAGCGAAAACCCTTAAATGAGATGAGCGAGGGAAATGATGAGAGATTAGAGGCGGCTCGGCTTGCGCCTAGTGCTGTGAATGGGCAGAACTGGTACTTCATTGCCGAAAATGATAAAATTCATTGTTATATCAAAAAGAAAAACCCTTTGCTGGGATTGATTTACAATAAAATGATTCGTGTGGACATGGGGATTGCTTTGTATCATATTGCGGTGGGAAGTGAAAGTTTTCATTTTGTGCAAGAAAAAGATGCTCCGGAACGTGGAGGTTATAGTTATGCGGGAACAGTTACATCGTGATGAAAAAAGGAAGAAACTACTTAATTTTGGTTCATTGAATATTGATTATAATTATAGTGTGCGTCATTTTGTGCAAAAGGGTGAAACAATTTCATCCAATAACCTTCAAGTGTTTAGTGGAGGTAAGGGAATGAATCAATCCATTGCACTGGCAAAAGCAGGTGTGACGGTATATCATGCTGGTTGCATTGGTGAAGATGGACTTTTTTTGGTGGATGAATTGGAAAAGGTCGGTGTTAATACAAAGTATATTCAGATGCAAAAGGATGTGCGAACGGGTAATGCGATTATTCAAAACGATTCGTCCGGTGACAATTGTATTATTTTGTATGGTGGTGCCAATCAGACAATTACCAAGGAATATGTCGATAAAGTGATTGCTGATTTTGATGAGCAGGATATCCTTATTTTGCAAAATGAAGTTAGCGAAGTAGGTTATATGATTCAAAAGGCCATGCAGCGTAGGATGACAATTGTTTTAAATCCGTCACCAATGGATGAGAAAATCACCACATATTGCTTGGAGCAAATTGATTATTTGATGTTAAATGAAATTGAGGCCAGGCAGATTTTAGCTGTTGAAAAAGATTGTTCGTATGAGACATTGATTGATCAATTGGTAGAGCGTTTTCCTACACTGCGCGTGGTGTTGACGATTGGGAGTGCGGGTTCTTTTTACAAGGATAATACACAGACAATTCGCCAAAAGAGTTATCCGGTAAAGCAAGTGGATACCACCAGTGCCGGTGATACCTACACGGGATATTTCATTGCCTCTTTGGTAAAAGGATATTCAGAAAGTGAAGCGATGAACATTGCATCTAAAGCGGCGGCGATTGCTGTAGGAAAGAAAGGGGCAGCATCTTCAATTCCCTACTATCAAGAATTGGAAAATTATATATTTGAATATTGTATAGACTCTATGAGTATGGTATAATTGTTTGAGTTAAAGTAGAAATGAAAGCAAGGAGGTGTTTAAAGCGTGAAACATATTAAAACATTAAACACTCAGGTTTTGAATCAAACAATAAAAAAAGGTGGTTGTGGCGAGTGTCAGACTTCTTGCCAGTCGGCATGTAAGACCTCTTGTACAGTAGGAAATCAAACTTGTGAACAAAAAAAGCAGTAGGAAAATAAGTGCAACAAAGGCAGCGACATTTGTCCGCTGCCTTATTGCTGATTTTGATATAGAGTAGATGTAAAATGATGAAGGAGGTTTTTGGTTTTGATTCATCATTATCAAAATAATGGATATCATATCGTATTAGATGTAAATAGTGGTTCCGTTCATGTGGTAGATAAGATTGCTTATGATGCCGTTGCTTGCTTGAAGCCTTTTTATGAAAAGCAAGCTAAGGCAGTGATAAATAGAAAAGAAGTACAGGCATTATTGCTGGGAAAACTAAGTGATCGGTATCAAAAAGAAGAATTGCTGGAAGTTTGTGATGATTTGATGGAACTGATTGAAGCAGGTCAATTGTGTACGGCGGATATTTATGAAAGTTATATCAGTGATATTAAAAAGCACAAAACAGTTGTGAAAGCGTTGTGCTTACATATCGCCCATGATTGCAATTTGGCATGTAAATATTGTTTTGCCAAGGAGGGTGAATATCACGGGCATAGGGAGTTGATGTCTTTTGCAGTAGGCAAAAAAGCGTTAGACTTTTTGATTGCCAATTCCGGCAATCGCCGCAATTTGGAGGTGGATTTTTTCGGTGGAGAGCCTTTGATGAATTGGCAGGTGGTCAAGGATTTGGTAGCATATGGCAGAGAGCAGGAAAAGATTTATGACAAAAATTTTCGTTTCACCTTGACGACCAATGGTGTGTTATTGGACGATGAAGTGATGGCGTTTGCAAATAAAGAGATGGCAAATGTGGTTTTGAGTTTAGATGGTCGCAAAGAAGTCAATGACTGTATGCGCCCCTTTCGAAATGGAAAGGGCAGTTATGATTTGATTGTGCCCAAGTTTCAAAATCTGGTAAAACACCGGGCAGACAAAGATTATTATATACGTGGAACATTTACGAGAAACAATTTGGATTTTGCTCAAGATGTATTACATTTTGCAGATTTGGGGTTTGAGCAAATTTCAATCGAACCGGTGGTAGGAGAAGAAACGGATGCTTATGCAATCCGTGCAGAAGACCTGCCGCAGATTATGGCGGAGTATGATGTGCTGGCAAAAGAGATGGTACGGCGCAATAAAGCTGGAGCGGGATTTCATTTCTTTCATTTTTTGTTGGATTTAGAGGGCGGTCCCTGCGTAGCCAAACGATTGTCAGGTTGTGGTGCGGGCACGGAGTATTTGGCCGTCACACCGTGGGGTGATTTGTATCCTTGCCATCAATTTGTTGGACAGGAGATGTTTTTGCTAGGGGATGTAGAACGGGGTATTGTAAAAACGGAAATTCCTGCTGCGTTTAGCACTTGTAGTGTTTATTCCAAAGAAGAATGTAAAACATGTTTTGCCAAGTTTTATTGCAGCGGTGGTTGCATGGCAAATTCATACAAATGCAAGCAAACCATCCATGATGTGTACGACATCGGTTGTGAGATGGAGCGAAAAAGGGTAGAATGTGCCATTATGTTAAAAGTGGCTCAGTTTGATGCAGAATAACTTACGAAGAATAAAAATAAAAAAACAAAAGAGAGGATTATGGAATCATGAATAGGAGTAAGTCAATTTTTTCTTTGATTCTGGTAATTGCGGTTACAGTGTTGTTGGTGATTACCACAGTGATGGGTTGGGGAGAAAACAACTCAGGTTCGGCTAGAAATATCAATCTAGGCTTAGATTTAGAGGGTGGTGTAAGCATTACCTATCAAGTATTGGGAGAGACACCTTCCCGAGAGGATATGGCGGATACGGTTTACCGCTTGCAACTGCGTGTGCAAGATTTTAGCAATGAATCCTCTGTATTTCAAGAGGGAGATGATAGAATCAATATTGAGATTCCGGGTGTATCAGATGCAAATTTGATTTTACAAGAGTTAGGACGTCCGGGTTCTTTGTTGTTTATTCGGCAAACCGATGATAGCGGCAATCAAAACTATCACTTTGACGGAGAGGGCAATGCAGTTTTGGCCAGGACGGTAGAAGAGTTGCAAGAGACAGGTGACATTATTTTAACCGGTACGGAAGTCAGCACGGCTTCAGCCGGATCTGTGCAAGATAATTTAGGCAATACAGAATTTGCTGTTAGTTTAACATTTACAGCAGAAGGCACGCAAATGTTTGCGGATGCAACCACACGGGCGTTTGCCGCCGGTGAGACCATTGCCATTTATTATGACGGGGAAATCATTAGCGCGCCCAATGTAAATGTACCGATTACCAACGGGGAAGCTCAGATTTCCGGCAATTTCACCTTTGACGAGGCAGAGCGTTTGGCGTCCACCATTCGTATTGGTGGTTTGTCTCTGGAACTGGAGGAGTTGCGCTCCAATGTGGTAGGTGCTCAGCTTGGTGAAGAGGCTATCAATACTAGTTTATTGGCCGGTTTGATTGGTTTGATTGCGATTATTATTTTCATGTGTATTGTATTTTTGCTACCCGGTTTTGCGGCCAGTATTGCTTTGGTGATTTATACGACATTAACCTTGATTTTAATCAATGCTTTTGACATTACCATTACCTTGCCCGGTATTGCCGGTATCATTTTAGGTATTGGTATGGCTGTAGATGCCAATATTATTATATTTGCTCGTGTAAAAGAGGAACTGGCAACCGGTGTATCTGTTCGCCTTGCATTGAAAAATGGTTTCAAAAAAGCAATGTCAGCGATTATTGACGGGGAAGTTACGACGTTTTTTATTGCTTTGATTCTTTGGTGGCGCGGTAGCGGAACGGTAAGAAGTTTTGCGCAGACTTTGAGTTTGAGTATAGTGGTTTCTATGTTTACGGCTTTACTTGTGACACGTTTGCTTGTGTATCTTTTGTACGGTGTAGGATTGAAAAATCCAAAGCTGTATGCACGCAAAGTAAAACCACGTAAGGTGATTGATTTTGTTGGCCATCGTGTGAAGTATTTGATTATTTCCGGCGTAATTATTATAGCGGCATTTGTTACCATGGGAATCAATAGTGCTCGTGGAGAGGGAGCCATGAATTATAGCTTGGAGTTTATGGGTGGTTCCTCTACCCATGTTACATTCAATGAAAACTTTACGCTATCAGAAGTGGATGGCGAGATTGCGCCGCAGATTTCTGCCGTGATTGGCAACGAACCTGTACAATTTCAGATGGTGGAGGGTAGTACCGAGATTATTTTCCGTACTGCAACCTTGGATTTATATCAGCGGGAAGCCATTGCAAATTTGATGTTGACAGAATTTGATGTTGGGGAAGAATTGATTGCGACGGAAAACATCAGCTCCACCATTAGTGCGGAAATGCAGGCGGATGCTGTTTGGGCGATTATACTTGCGGCCATATTTATGTTGGCTTATATTTGGATTCGTTTCCGGGATGTTCGTTTTGCCGGCAGTGCGGTCTTGTCTCTGTTTAATGACGTATTATTTGTATTGGCATTTTATGTCTTTACACGTATTTCTGTAGGGAATACCTTTATTGCGGCGATGCTAACGATATTCGCTTATTCGGTCAATTCAACGATTGTAATCTTTGACCGTATTCGAGAAGAACTAAAAACCAAGGGCAAAAACCCGGATTTCAAAGAAATTGCAAATTATTGTGTTACGCTTACTTTGACACGGACCATTTATACTACGATTAGTACGTTGGTGACAATCACGGCATTATATGTCTTAGGTGTAACAGCGATTCGACCATTTGCCTTGCCATTGATGTTTGGTATTGGGATTGGGGTGTATACTTCTGTTTGTATAGCGGCTTCTTTATGGTATACAATGAAAACCAAATTTGTATCAAAAGCGAAAGCATAGGTTTGCCTTTTGTTGGCTTAAAGTGGAGTAGAAAAATGGGACGAAAAGAGAGTTGGTTTATCGCCATGAAAAAGGCGAATTTCCAAGAGATTGCAGACAAATTTCACATTTCTCCGATTAGTGCTCGTATCATTCGCAACCGTGACGTGGTTGGTGATGAAAATATTGATTCCTACTTAAACGGTACCATCGCGGATCTTTACGATGGTATGTTTATGCAGGATATGGACAAGGCTGTGGATATTCTAATAGAGAAGATTCACAGTCAATCTTTTATCCGGGTGATTGGAGATTATGACATTGACGGGGTCAATGGGACTTATATTTTACAAGAGGGTTTGGCAAAGTTAGGTGCTCGGGTAGATACGGATATTCCAGATCGTATCAAGGATGGTTACGGTTTAAATCGCCTGTTGATTGAGCGGGCGGTAGCGGATGGTGTAGATACCGTTATTACTTGTGACAATGGTATTGCAGCGGCGGATGAAATTGCCTACGGAAAAGCCTTGGGTTTAACCATTATTGTTACGGATCATCATAAAGTGCCTCATATTGATATGAGTGAGGAACGGGAATATTTGATGCCCCAGGCAGATGCGGTGGTAGATCCGCAGCGTCCGGATTGTGCTTATCCTTTTAAGGGTTTATGCGGTGCGGCTGTTGCTTATAAGCTGATTGAAACCCTCTTTGAGGTGATGGATCGAGATAGTGACGAGATTGATTATTTAATGGAAAACGTTGCCATGGCTACCATTGGTGATGTAATGGATTTACTGAGTGAAAATCGTATTTTTGTCAAACAAGGTTTAGAAATGTTGAGGCGGACAAGCAATCTTGGTTTGCAAGCACTGATGCAAATCAATGAAATTGAACCGGGTAGTTTATCGGCCTATCATATTGGTTTTGTAATCGGACCTTGTATCAATGCAGGCGGTCGTTTGGATACGGCAAAAAAAGCGTTGCATTTACTCAATGCCAAAGATAAGGAAACGGCTTTGGCGATGGCAGCAGAATTAAAGGCTTTAAATGATGCGCGAAAGGAATTGACGCTACAAGGCGTGGAAGAGGCGATTGCATTGGTAGAAAGCACATCTTTGACCAATGATAAGGTATTGGTGATTTATTTGCCGGACTGTCACGAGAGTATTGCAGGCATTATTGCCGGACGTGTTCGTGAGCAATATTGTCGCCCGGTTTTTATATTAACGGATACCGAAGATGGGGTAAAGGGTTCGGGCCGTTCTATTGAAGCTTATCCTATGTTTGATGAAATGTGCAAGTGCCGTACACTTTTTACGCGTTTTGGTGGGCATAAGTTGGCGGCAGGATTATCCTTACCCAAAGAAAATGTAGACAAATTTCGTAAAATCATGAATGAAATGACAGAACTAACAGAGGCAGACTTGGTGGAAAAGATTTCCATAGATATGGTACTGCCTTTCCAGCATGTTAGTTTTGAATTGGTGAAAGAGCTAAAAAAATTGGAGCCTTTTGGCAAAGGCAATGTAACACCTTTGTTTGCGGCCAAAGATGTACAAGTAGAAAATCCCGGGGTATTTGGTGCAAAGGAGAATGTATTGAAATTTCAAGGTAGGGATGCTTATGGTGTGTGTTTGCCGGTGGTATATTTTGGGCAGGCAAAAGAGTGTTTGGCCTATTTACGTGATAAAGATAAAATTGCTATGACATTCTATCCCCAGGTAAATGTGTATTGCGGTGAAACAACCCTACAGTTGGTGATGAAGCATTATCAATAGTTCATTATTATGTAACAAACAGACGCTGAATGTCAAATAATGTGAACTCTGTACTAAAATATGGAGTTGAAGCTGTAAAATCTTTTCTTTATAATGATAAAAAAGGGTACGATAAAGAAAGGAGGATAGAGGAACGAATATGCTAGTGGAATAATTAATGAAAATATGAAAGGGGAAATTGTATTTTAGATTGACTAGTTTATTATGATTAGGAAAAGGAAAGGTAATTTCAGTAAAGGTGTAAAGAAACGTTTTAAAGTAGTAATCAGTGGTTTTATGTTATTTGCGATGCTATTTGTGTCAGTGCCGACGGGGCTACTGGCAGAGAGTATGGATTTTAAGGATGTTTATGTGATGGACGAGGATACTTCGGATGCGCTTGATGCAGAGGAGCATTCTGAAGAATTGGAGGCGGAAGCACAAGACAATGACTTGCGGAGGGAAGATGCCAAAGGGGTTGATGATACGGACGTTTTAGAACCTGCATATGTAGATATTGTGGCCACAAGCATTGCAGAAGTATCAACATCGGCACAGCTGACCGCAGCGTTAAACAATACAAGTGTGACAGAGATTGTATTGCTCAATCATGTGGATTTTGCTCCAACATCAGGTGGTTTTTTAAATCTTCCTGTGGATTCTATTGTAATCAATCGGAATTTAACCATCAATGGAAATGGCAATCGAATTAACATGCGTTCTACATTTTTAAGGCCTGTTCCCCAGCGAATTGAGTTGGCGAATATGAGCGGAGTTGGCCCTGCAAATGTCAGAACTTTACGTTTAAACAATGTTTCATTCACAAGAGAGAGTGGTGTGTTTGGAACATCTTCGGCAAATGGAAGCATTATCGGCACGGAAGATTATTTTTTGATTCCGCCGGCCGGTGCTTATGGTGCCAATTGGACGATTATTATTGAAAATAATGTAAGTACAGGAACGCGAACTTCTGTACAAGGTGCGGCAGGTTCTGATCCCAATACAGGATCTTTGATTAATGCACCAAGGGCCAATGTGGTAGTAAGTGGGGCAAACAATGTATTAAACTTGCATACACAAGCAGGTTCAGGTCTTTTTTCACCGGATCAAAATCATCAGCTTAATGTTAGAAACTTGACATTAAACGAAGGTGCTAGTTTGCATGTGCAAACAACATCAACAACACTAGGGAATGCAGGTGCTGCCATTCACATTCATGATGGTAATTTGAATGTTGGCGCAGGTGCATTACTTCACGTACGAAACAATGGATCGATGGCATTGTTGAGTGACATTGGATTAAATGCCCATGATGACAACAATGCACCTACGTTGCCCCATGGTATTTACGGTTCTATTGTGAACACCAATATAACGGGAGGTACCCTCGATGTTGCTGCCACGGCAGTGGCTTATCGCTCACGTGTTGCTCATACATTTAATATGATGGATGGTGCTGTTATGTATGCCCATAGTCCAAATGCATTGGCATTTGTTGCTTCAACCGGGTATCGTGACTCCGATGGTTTCCAAACCGGTACCATTCGTATGATGACTACGGCAAATTCTATATTGATACCGGTACCGGTGATTGGAACAGGTTTGCGTTCGGTGGTCAATATCAGTGGTGCGAATACGAGGATGCATTTGACTTCTTATAGTTCAGATTCAGCCTTTCATAGTGGTGTGATTCGTGTGTCAGGTCCGAATTCGGAACTCAATGTGACCGATGGTGCTGATTTAAACGTAGTCAGTACGCGTACCACGGCAGTGCAGTTGCATGGATATGGCATATCTTTAAATGCCAGAAGCGGTGCCAATGTCAACATGGTGCAATATGGTGCGGCAAGTTTCTGGGAGGGGGGTTGGTTTCAATGGTTTCATTCGACCTTGCGTTTTGCCAGTGAGGCAAATGGAACATTGGAAGTGGATAACGCAACCGTGACTGTATTGTCAGCGCCGGGTTCAGGTGGTGATGGTTCCATTCGTTTTATCAATCACGACAATACAGTACGTGTCATCAACGGTGGTGTCTTGGATGTACAAAATAGAGCAAGTGGACCGGCGGTGTTCTTTGATATCTTTTCGCCTATTTTTGCGCCAAGAGACAGGACACAGCATTTTATTGTAGAGGGAGCAGGCAGCGAAGCAAATTTATGGTCAAATACCATCGCTTTAGATGTGCAAAATCGTGCCAACTCACCCATTATTAATATCAGCGCAGGTCCGGGGACTATTTTTGTTGTAAGCGGCAGCAGTTCAGGATTAAATGGGGTGTTTAATACTGATTATTTACGTATGCACATAGATAATCCGGCTTTCTTTGATTTTAGAAATCGTGCAGGAAATCGTGTTTTTAATACTTCAAGCGGAAATACCAGTTCAAATTGTTGGTGGACTGGTGTGAATACGGATTTTGCTGTATGGAGAACGCATCACGGACCGGGCGGCGGGCCGGATGCTTTAGATGGTCCTCCATATCATTCTTGGATGGATTTACAGTTTGATCTTAATAATATCAATTTTCATCGTGTACATCCGACCAATAATCCCAATGCACATTTTGTGGAAATATTTGGGGACAGTCATCCGGCAAATAGAACCAATCATTGGGGTGCGGAGCGTTTTGCAAGATTTAGTGCCGATAATTCTCCGCCGGAGGTGGATTGGTTGCGAATTCCAACCAATGCAGATCAAAGAATTTTTGGCCATGTTAGATTTCCGCAAGGGTTACGTGAGTTTAGAAGTGCGCGTGATGGTGAAGTCTATGTAGAAGTGGTCATTACAAATGCGGCAGGTGTTGAGGTTCAAAGAGAGTGGGTAACAACACAGGCACAGCAGATGTGGGATGAACCATTTAGGCAAGGATTGTTTACATTGGAGTTTAGACCGGATGGGCCGGAAACAGAGGCAGCGTTTTTACCGGAGGGTTATACGGTTTCTGTAGCTTCTGTTCGCAGAGGTTCCGTAAATGCACCACGTTATGTGATAGGAACCGTTTTGGCGGATCCGGTGGTAAGTCGTGACGTGAGACCTCCGGCTCCTGTGGCTATTACCGGGGATGTGGTTGAGGTTATAACCGGTGACAGTCAATTATCCGGAACCGCTGAACCCGGTGCTAGGATTTTTGTGGCCGTAGACCATGTTTGGATCATGGATGGTGCCTATCGTCGTTATGTAAGAGCAAATGCAGAGGGCAATTGGACGTTTCATATAGCAGACGTGGACTTGGAGGAAGGTCAAATCATTGCGATTTATGCGACCAGTGAACAAAACACGGTACAAGATATCATTGCCAGTCCGCACCAAACGTCTCATGGCAGAGGGATACCGACGATATCGGCATCCGTGGTAGCAGGAGGTTTGACACCAACTTACACGGGTATTCTCGGGAACATCAATCCGACAGAGGCTTACGTGTTCCATGACGCAACATTCCCGCGTAGAACTCAGTTGGATGTGATTGGTGGCGTTTTGGAATGGTACAATACCACAGAGCTGATTGATTTTGGTAGTCATGTTATTGGTGCTGATATGGTGATTGATATTTTGTATTATTATGTGGAGCTATCGGTGCGAGATAGAAGACCGGCCAGTCGTAGGGGACCTTGGGAAATCCGATCTATTCTTTCGGATGGATTGTACAATGAGATAAGAAACCATACATTGTATGATGCTTTGGTGTACAATGTAAATGGTACTCCCTTGGTTTTAGATAGCGTACAAATTGTTCATTTGCAAACACAACTTGGGCAAGCACGTGAAGAGATTACGGTTATTTCTGATCTGTGGAGTAGTACGGTGGGACCACAAATACGTACCCAAGGAGCCAATGTTCGTTTGGGAACTTACACAGGTGAAGTTGAGTGGGTGCTCTTTGAGCGAGTTGATTAAAAATAACAAAATAGGATAGGGTGTAAAATATATAATAAATCAGTCGGTTCAAACATATTTTTGATCGGCTGGTTTATTATTTTTCTAGTACAATGATAAGAATCGTGATATAATACAGGAGGATTGCACCGGGGTAAAAAGCAATTTATAAAAACAGAGAATAAAAGGTGGGATGAAACATGAGAAATGTTGGAGTAGTTGTAAGAGGAATTCGATTGCCCATAGTACGAAAAGGTGCTGATTTAGAAAGTATTATTGTAGATAGTTTAATCCAAGCGTCCGAAAGCGAGGGTTTTTGTTTTAGAGATAAAGATATCGTAGCAGTGACGGAGTCAATTGTGGCAAAAGCACAAGGCAACTATATCAATATCAGTGATATTGCGCATGATATCGTGGGTAAATTCGGTGCGGAGGCTGAGGTAGGTGTGGTATGTCCGATTTTTAGCAGAAACCGTTTTTCTATGATATTAAAAGGCATCGCTTTGGGAGCAAAAAAAATATATTTGCAATTGAATTATCCCAATGATGAGGTGGGCAACCCCATCGTTGCTCCATCGGTTGTTTATCAAAAAAAGATAAATCCATTTTCTGAAACGTTTACGGAAAAAGAGTTTCGGGATACCTTTGGTTATGAAAGTACCATTCACCCCTTTACAAAAATTGATATCATTGAATTTTATAAAAGTATCAATGACAATATCGAAATTATTTTTGCCAACAATCCTTGTGAGATTCTGAAATATACAAAAAATGTGGTGGTGGCTGATATTCACACGCGAAACCGCAGTCAGGCGGAAGTATTGGAAGCCGGTGGGGAAAAGGTCTTTACTTTAAGTGATATTATGACAGCAAGTGTGGATGGCAGTGGTTTTAATCCGGACTATGGTGTTTTGGGTTCCAATGCATCTACGGATGAAGTTTTAAAGTTATTTCCGCGAGATGGTGAATATTTTGTTAAAAATGTGCAGGAGAAATTAAAAGAAAAAACAGGCAAGGATGTTGAAGTGATGATTTATGGGGATGGTGCTTTTAAAGATCCCGTGGCAGGTATTTGGGAGTTGGCTGATCCGGTGGTGTCTCCTGCTTATACAGCCGGTTTGGAGGGAACACCCAGCGAATATAAATTAAAATACTTAGCTGATAGTTTAAAAATGAAAGATGAAGAAATTGTTGAAAAAATAAAGGAGAAAAAAGTATCTTTGAAAGAGTCTTTGGGGACCACGCCAAGGCGTATCAGAGATTTAGTGGGTAGTTTGGCAGACCTGACCAGTGGCAGTGGTGACAGAGGCACGCCGGTGGTGTTTGTGCAAGGTTATTTTGATAACTATTCCGATGACTAATTCATGAAATCTATTATTCGAATCATAAAGATGGCGAAGCCATGGTATCATTTGTTATTTCTTGCAACTATGGCACTGTTTGTTGTTTCGGCAGTAAATCTGGCAGTGCCGGAATTTATCAGACGTATCATTGCCTTGATGGAATCCGGAATAAACAGAGAAATCTTAAGTAATATTACGACCCTGGTTTTGGTTTTGCTTGGGTTGTTTATTATTCGTACCATTTGCCAGTTTCTAACCAGTTATATTTCTCATATCGCCTCCTGGCGTTTGGTTATGCATGCACGTAAATTAATCTATGAGCATTTTCAGAAATTGCCTATGCGCTATTATAGCAATCGGCAAACAGGAGAGTTGATGTCACGGGTGGTGAATGATACGGCAACCTTTGAAGACATGACAGCGCATTCCATTCCGGATTGTATTACCAATATTGTTACTTTTGTTGGGGTTTTTATTATTTTGCTGACCATCAATCCCACATTGGCTTTATTGGTTTTGATTCCTATTCCTTTTATCGCTTTGATGGGTCTGATTATCCGTAAGATGAAAGGGCATTTTAAAGAGGGACAAAAAAATTTGGCTGAATTAAGTGGTATTTTGCAGGATAATTTTTCAGGCATGAAAGAAATTCAGATTTTTAACAAGCAAGAGTACGAATATAAACGGATGGGCAAGTATGTGGACAAGCATGGTTCGGTTCTTTTAAAAGGGCTGTTTTATGTGGGTGTATTAAACCCTGCCGTAGGTTTTGTAACTGCCATTGGAACGATTATTGTTTTGATTGCAGGTCCTTATATGGCTTATTATACAGGATTAAGCATATCTGATTTGGTTGCTTTTATTTTGTATATTAGTTTGTTGTATACACCCGTGGTACAAATAGCCCGTTTGGTAGAGGATATTCAAATGGCAGTTGCGGGAAGTGAGCGGGTTTTTGAAGTGTTGGATACGGAGCCGGAAATAAAAGATAGTTCCGATTCACTGGATGTGGATATGTTAAGTGGTCAACTTGCCTTTGAACATGTTTCTTTTGCTTATGAAGACGGGTTACCTGTTTTGGATGATATTAGTTTTGATTTAAAGCCGGGGAAAATGTTGGCGTTGGTGGGTCCCACCGGCGTAGGAAAGTCTACCATCTCTTCTTTGATTACTCGTTTTTATGAACCTAGTAAAGGCGTGATTACAATGGATGGGATAGATATATCAAACATGACCTTGCAGAGTTTGCGTAAGCAGTTGTCTTTGGTATTGCAGGATGTATTTTTATTTAACGGTACCATTTGTGATAATATTGCTTATGGCTGTGACGGTGCAACCAAAGAGCAGGTGCGAGCTGCGGCAAAAACAGCCTGTATTGATGAATATATTTCCTCTTTGCCGGAGGGGTATGATACGGTGATTGGTGAGCGGGGGATCCGTCTTTCAGGCGGGCAAAAACAACGGATATCCATTGCCCGTTCTGTGCTTAGAGATGCTCCAATCTTGATATTAGACGAAGCAACATCTGCGGTAGATACGGAAACAGAAAAAGAGATACAAGGGGCGATTGATTCCATTGCCGGAACAAAGACTTTGATTGTGATCGCCCATCGTTTGTCAACAGTGCAAAAGGCGGATAAAATCTTAGTGTTACAAGAGGGTAAGGTTGTTGAATCCGGAAACCATGAGGAGTTGCTGAAATTGGATGGAGTATATGCGAAATTGTGTAAGGTGCAGATGGCGTAGGTTTATTGTGATAAAATGATTCTAGGCTTGCTATTTTACTTAGAATGATATATTATAGTTTTGTTGGTCAAATACCATCCGGGGATATGGCGAAGTTGGGATCGCGCTTGAATGGCATTCAAGAGGCCAGGGGTTCGAATCCCCTTATCTCCATCTCAAAAGCACCGTTTTTACGGTGTTTTTTTTGATGCCGTGTTGCATTTCCTCAAAAGTGTTTCTGTAAACCTTTTTATTAGCTATTACTCTCTTCTTTATTTTTTTCAAGAGCTTATAAAAATTTTTTTTAGGTAGCCTTGATTTTATTTAGGTAATATGCTATAGTATTTTGTAGAGAAGTCACATAAGATTCATGAAAAAAGGTTGTAATTTCAATAGAACCTACAAAAATGGAGGGGTTTATCATGTTGCTAATTGGAAATGGACGTTTGGTCACAAGAGATGATAAAAATAGTTTTTGGTCCGATGGAGCGGTGGTAATTGAGGGAAAACGAATTAAAAAAGTAGGTAACACCCAAGAAATGCGACAAGAGTTTCCGGATGCAGAGTATATAGATGCCAAAGGTGGTTTGATTATGCCCGGTTTTATAAATATGCACCACCATATTTACAGTGCATTTGCCAGGGGTTTGAGTTTAAGTCATTATAGTCCGAGCAATTTTGTGGATATTTTAGAGGGCATGTGGTGGCGCATTGACCGCAAGTTAAATTTGGATGATTGTTATCAAAGTGCCATGACAACTTATATGGATTGTGTGAAGTCCGGTGTAACGACGATTTTTGATCATCATGCCAGTTATGGAGCCATTGGTGATAGTTTATTTAAAATTTCCGAAGTAGCCGATCGGTTTGGCGTTCGTTCTTGTTTGTGTTATGAGGTATCCGACAGAGACGGTACGGAGAAAATGCGAGCGGCAGTGAAAGAAAATGCTGATTTTATCAAAGCTTGCCAAGGACGCAGTGATGATATGCAGTATGGAATGATGGGAATGCATGCGGCATTTACATTGTCCGACGCAAGTTTAGAGCTTTGCAAAGCACATACGCCGGAGGGTGTTGGTTTCCATATTCATACAGCAGAAGCTATTTCGGATGTACAAGATTCCTTGAAAAAATATGGTAAGCCGGTTGTAAATCGTTTGTTTGATTTGGGGATTTTAGGAGAAAAGACCATTACCCCACACTGTGTTCATGTAGGACCTGCGGAGATGGCATTGTTGCGTGATACCAATACGATGGTGGTGAGCAATCCCGAGTCCAATATGGGCAATGCGGTCGGTTGCCCCCCTGTGATTCGCATGATGAATGAGTTCGATATTGCTATGGGTATGGGAACGGATGGTTATACCAGCGATATGACAGAATCTTATAAGGTAGGAAATATTATCCACAAACATCATTTGGCAGATCCGACTGTAGCTTGGGGTGAAATGCCTACCATGTTGTTTGATAATAATCCAAAATTGGCAAATCGTTATTTTGATACCAAGTTGGGTGTGTTAGAAGCAGATGCGGCAGCTGATGTAATTGTGGTAGATTACTTAGGTCCGACACCATTGGATGGAGATAATGTAAACGGACATATTTTATTTGGTGTCAATGGAGCCATGGTAAGGGATACCGTGATTGACGGGGTAGTAAAAATGCGAAACCGCGAAGTACTGGGTATGGATGAGCAAAAAATAGCCGCAGACGTACAAAAGCAAGCAGCAGATTTCTGGAAGAGAGTAAATTAAAAATCAATAATGGAGGGAATACGATGAGTGATATGATGCGACCGATTTCAATTGATGCATTATTTGGTTGGATGTTGAGTGAATATAAAAAGGAAGGCACAATGTTTGGTATTCGCAAGTTTTACAAAGCGGATGCAGAAAAAAGCATAACGTTGTTTGGGGAAAAAATGGAAACACCCTGTGGACCAGCGGCAGGACCTCAAACCCAGTTGACACAAAACATTATTGTCTCTTACCTGACAGGTGCCCGTTTCTTGGAATTAAAGACTTGTCAAATTTTAGACGGAGAAGATTTACCTGTAAACAAGCCTTGTATTGCTGTGCCTGACGAGTGTTACAATGTAGAATGGTCCACAGAACTTCGCATACCAAAAGCCTATGAGGAATATGTAAAAGCTTGGTATTTATTGAAGATTTTCAGCAAAGAATTGGACTTAGGTTCACCGGACGGATTTATTTTCAATATGAGTGTTGGTTATGATTTAGAGGGTATTAAATCTGAAAAGATAGATAGCTATATTACAGGTATGCAAAATGCCGAAAACAGGGATATTTGGCGGGAATGTCAAGAAACAGCACTAAAATATCTGGGTCATTTTAAAAATGTGGATCAAGCTTATATTGAAGCGATTAGCCCAGAAGTATCTCGTTCCATTACGCTTTCTACCTTGCACGGGTGTCCGCCGGCAGAGATTGAGCGAATTGCGACTTATTTATTAGAAGAAAAAGGATTAAACACCTTTATTAAATGCAATCCTACGTTGTTGGGTTATGCATATGCGCGTGAAACCTTAAATAAATTAGGCTTTGATTATATGGTGTTTGACGATCATCATTTCAACAATGACTTGCAATTTGAGGATGCAGTACCGATGTTGCAACGGTTGCAGGTGTTGGCAGATCAGAGCGGTTTGAATTTTGGTGTGAAGATTACCAATACTTTCCCGGTGAAAATCACTGCCGATGAATTGCCCGGCGAAGAAATGTATATGTCAGGGCGTGCCTTGTTCCCACTCAGTATGAGTGTAGCAAAGCGATTGTCGGATGCGTTTGATGGAAAATTGCAGATTTCCTATTCAGGTGGTGCGGATGTATTCAACATAGAAGAGATTTTTGCGGCAGGCATTTGGCCCATTACGATGGCAACAACATTGTTAAAAACAGGTGGATATGGAAGAATGCATCAATTGGCAGAGCTTTTGACCAAGATGGATTATCCACAAACCGTAAAAGTAGATTTAGATAAGGTAAATCTTTTGCTAGATAGTTTGGATAGCAGCGAACTTTATATAAAAGCAATCAAAATCGATGTAAATACAAACATAAATAAGACAGTGCCTTTAACGGACTGTTATACAGCACCTTGCCGGGAAGAGGGCGGTTGCCCAATCAGTCAAGATATTCCTGCATACCTGCGTTATGTAAGTGAAGAGAATTATGAAGCGGCTTTAAACGTAATTGTAGATAAGAATCCTTTGCCTTTTATCACAGGAACCTTGTGTGCGCACCCATGTATGACAAAGTGCATGCGCCAGCATTATGAAAAGCCTATTGAAATTCGCCAAGCTAAGTTGATAGCGGCAGAAAAAGCGTATGATCAAATTTTGGCAACTGTGAAAGCATCGTCGAAAATGAGTACAAGCAAAACAGCTGTTGTGGGTGGTGGTCCGGCCGGAATTGCGGCGGCTTACTTATTAGCAAGAGAGGGACAGGCGGTTACGGTCTTTGAAAAAGCCGATGTGCTAGGTGGGGTTGTAGCACAAGTGGTACCGGAGTTTCGAATTCCGATAGAATCTGTTCAAAAAGACGTAGCGTTGGCAAAAGCTTATGGTGCGAAGTTTATTATAGGCAAAGAAGCACCAAGTTTGGTTGAATTAGGTGCTCAAGGGTATGACAATGTGATTTATGCCATTGGTGCTTGGAAACCAGGCCAATTAAGACTAGAAGCAGGTACGGCTTTGCATGCATTGGAATTTTTGAAAGCCAATCGTGAAAATACCAAGGTGAATCCTTATGGCAAACAAGTAATCATTGTTGGTGGTGGTAATACAGCGATGGATTGCGCCAGAGCGGCCGTTCGTTTACCGGATGTGGAACAGGTATCGGTGGTATATCGCCGTGACAAACGAAATATGCCGGCAGATGAAGAAGAACTATATGAAGCATTATCTGATGGTGTTGTATTTTTAGAGTTATTGGCCCCCGTTAAATTGGTAGATGGCATTTTGACTTGTGAAAAAATGCAGTTGGGAGCGCGTGACAGTTCAGGTAGAAGAAAACCGGAGCCAACGGGCGAATTTGTTACAGTAAAGGCTGATACAGTGATTGCTGCCGTTGGAGAAAAGGTAGACAGTGAATTCTATCAATCATTGGGCATTGCCTGTAATCAATGGGGCATGGTTGATTCAAATCCGGGCACGTTGGAAACCAATCTAAAACATGTATACGTGATTGGAGATGCCAACTTAGGACCGGCGACAATTGTGGAAGCCATTGCAGACGCAACAAAAGCAGTAAATCATATTTGTGCGATTCATAATACAAACTATGAAACAAAGAATCAAAATGATGATGTAGCTGTAGTGCGAGGAAAACGTGGCATACTATATAGAAGCAACGATTGTAATCCGGAGCAATGTTTAGAGTGTTCTACTGTTTGTGAATCTTGTATGGACGTATGTCCGAACCGTGCCAATGTAGTTGTTTATGCAGCAGGTAAGCCGCAGATTCTTCATATAGATAGAATGTGTAATGAATGCGGCAACTGTGAGGTATTCTGCCCATACACCAGTGCGCCTTATAAAGATAAATTTACATTGTTTATCAATAAGGAAGATTTCTATGATAGCACAAATCAAGGGTTTTACGTTTCTGATGTAGAAAAGAAAGTCTGTTTGCTGCGTCTTGGTGATGTGGAAAAAACCATTCACTTGGCCGAACAAAATGACATGAATCCTGATTTAATAGCGGTTATGAATGCGGTTATGGCAGATTATAAATATTTTTTAACCATGTAAGAGATACCGGTTTTCATTTCAAAATGAAAGGAGTAAGTTTACATTGGCAAAAGTGATAAAAGGCGGCGTTGTTGTATCGGCAACGGGACGTATACAACAAGATGTTCGCATAGAAGGTGAAAAAATAGTAGAGCTCGGTTCAAATTTGGATGATAGCGGGAGTGAAGTGATAGATGCTACAGGGTGTTTTATTCTTCCTGGTTTTATAGACGGCCATACCCATTTGGAGTTGAACAATGGAGCCGGTTCTCAAAACTCTGCTGACAATTTCTACACAGGTAGTAAGGCAGCGGTGGCAAAGGGTACCACAACGATTATTGATATGGCAACACCCGACAAAGGCGGAACCTTAAAAGCGTGTTTTGCCGGTTGGAATTCCATGGCTGCGGGAGTGAGCTCTTGCGATTATACCTATCATATGTCCATTATTGAGTGGAATGAAGAGATGAAAGCAGAAGTTGCTGATATGTTTGCGGTAGGATTGACTACCTTTAAGATGTATATGGCATATGAAAATTTGCGCACATCGGACAAAGCAATTTTTGAAGCGATTGAAGAAATCAAAAAACACGGCGGTATGCTTGGTGTTCATTGTGAAAACGGTGATTTATGTGATGAAGTAACCTTGCGTTGTCGTGAGGCCGGAGAGCTTTCCACCCATTATTTTCCATTGACTAGACCGCCTGCGGTAGAGGCAGAGGCGGTAGAACGCTATTTGACCATTGCGGAAATGGCAGATTATCCTGTAAACATCGTTCATTTAAGTACCAAACGGGCTTTGGAGTCGGTGCGAAGAGCACGTCAGCGCGGGCAAAAAGTATTTGTAGAAACTTGTCCCCATTACCTTGCTTTGGATGAAAGTGTGTATGATTTGCCAAATTTTGAGGGGGGAAAATATGTTTGCTCACCGCCCATTCGTAGTTTAGAAGATCAGGTAGCTTTGTGGGAGGGGATTATAGATGGTAGCATCAATACCATTTCTACAGATCATTGTACGTTCAACTACAAAACCCAAAAGATTTTGGGCAAGGATGATTTTAGCAAAACACCCAGTGGATTACCGGGAGTAGAAGACAGACCGGCGATTATTTATACCAAAGGGGTTGCCGGAGGAAAAATTACATTGGAGCGAATGGTTGGATTATTATCGGAAGATATTGCCAAACAATTTCTGATGTATCCACAAAAAGGTGCGATTGCAGTAGGCAGCGATGCGGATATTGTCATTTGGAATCCAAAGCCGGAGGGGAAAATCTCCGTAAAAATGCAGGTATCCAATGTGGATTACAATCCCTATGAGGGCTTTCAGACAAAAGGGGCGGCACAGGAAGTATATTTGCGTGGTATAAAAGTGGCGGAAAATGGGCAAGTGGTGCAGGAGAAAACAGGGAAATATGTATTTAGAAAGGGGAATGCGTAAAATTGGAGAAAATAAAATGGACATGGAATGAAATGCCAAAAACAGATGACAAGTATTTAAATCTGATGTCACGTAATAGCATTGAGCAAGCACTCAATTTTCATCAAAGCTTTCCGCAATATACCAAAACACCTTTGGTTAAATTAGGAGAGATGGCGGATTACTTAGGGATTAAGGGTTTTTTTGTAAAAGATGAGTCGTATCGTTTTGGTTTGAATGCGTTTAAGGTTTTAGGTGGTTCCTTTGCGATGGCAAATTATATTGCCGAGAAAGTAGGCAAGGATGTTTCGGATATGACTTATGACTATCTGACTTCAGACCAATTAAAAGCAGACTTTGGCCAAGCTACATTTTTTACGGCGACAGATGGCAATCATGGTCGTGGTGTGGCATGGGCCGCCAATAAATTGGGGCAAAAGTCAGTTGTATTGATGCCAAAAGGCAGCACACAAATTCGTTTTGAGAACATTCAAAAAGAGGGCGCCAAGGTTTCCATTGAGGAAGTAAATTATGATGAATGTGTCAGAATGGCCAACAAGATGGCAGAAGAAACCGAAAATGGTGTTATGGTGCAAGATACAGCTTGGGATGGTTATGAAAAGATACCTACCTGGATTATGGAGGGGTACGGCACCATGGCTTTGGAAGCTTCAGATCAGTTAAAGGCAGAACAGGTGACATGTCCCAGTCATGTATTTGTACAAGCAGGTGTTGGTAGTTTGGCAGGGGCAGTCATTGGTTATTTTGCAAATATTTATCCGGACAATCCGCCTATTATGGTAGTGATTGAGGCGCAAGCAGCCGATTGCTTATACAAAAGTGCCATTGAAAAAGATGGAAAAATACGTTTTGTAGACGGCGATTTACAAACGGTGATGGCAGGTTTGGCCTGCGGTGAGCCAAATACCATTAGTTTTGATATTTTGGCCAACCATGCAAGTTGTTTTGTTTCGGCTCCTGATTGGGTGGCAGAAAAAGGAATGCGCATGCTCGGTGCTCCATTAAAGGGAGATTCGCAAATTATTGCAGGTGAGTCAGGTGCTCCCGCAATGGGTTTGCTGGCAACGATTATGGAAGACCCAATGTACAGTGATTTGAAAAAAGCTTTAAAATTAGATCAAAATGCAGAAGTATTGATGTTTTCAACGGAGGGTGATACAGACCCGGATAACTATAAAAAAACTTTGTGGAGGTAAGGAAATGAATTTTGATGCAATCAAAGAGTTAGCCCGGAAATACGAACCGGATATGACGAAACTACTTCGTGATATGGTAAAATTTCCCGGGGAAAGTTGTAATGAAAAAGCCAAAGTGGATCGTACAGCGGAAGAAATGAAAAAGCTTGGTTTTGATGAAGTGGTAATTGATGCGATGGGGAACCTACAAGGTTTCGTAGGAACCGGCGACAAGATTATTGCTTATGATGGTCACATTGACACCGTGGGTGTTGGGGAAATCAAAAACTGGACATTTGACCCATACGATGGCTATGAAAATGACGAAGAAATTGGTGGTCGTGGGGTTTCGGATCAAGAGGGTGGTATTGTTTCAGCCGTTTATGGTGCGAAAATTATGAAAGACCTTGATTTGATTCCGGCAGGTTATAAAATTATGGTGGTTGCTTCCGTGCAAGAAGAGGACTGTGACGGTCTTTGCTGGCAACACATCATCAAAGAACAAAATATTCGCCCTGAATTTGTAGTTTCAACAGAGCCTACAGACGGTGGTATCTATCGTGGACAACGGGGTCGTATGGAAATTCGTGTTGACGTGAAAGGCATTTCTTGTCATGGTTCGGCACCGGATCGTGGTGACAATGCGATTTACAAAATGGCAGATATTTTACAAGATGTACGTGCTTTAAACAACAATGGAGCCACAGAAAGTACAGCCATTCGTGGTTTGGTAAAAATGTTAGATGAAAAATTCAATCCACAATGGAAAGAAGCAGGCTTTTTAGGAAGAGGAACCATTACAGCTTCTCAAATCTTCTTCTCATCTCCCAGTCGTTGTGCCGTTGCAGATGGTTGTTCGGTATCTTTGGATCGCCGTATGACAGCAGGGGAAACATGGGAAAGTTGTTTAGATGAAATCCGTAATCTTCCGGCTGTGAAAAAATACGGTGATGATGTGGTAGTGAGCATGTATGATTATGATACACCATCCTATACAGGATTGGTTTATCCGATTGAATGCTACTTCCCAACTTGGGTGATTCCGGAAGATCATGATGTAACCAAAGCATTGATGGAAGTACACCACAATCTGTATGGTGCGAAGCGTCAAGTACCAAAAGACGAAACGCAAGCAGCGATGCGTAAAGCCCGTCCATTGTTGGACAAATGGACATTTTCAACCAATGGCGTTACCATCATGGGACGCAATGGCATTCCTTGTATCGGTTTTGGACCGGGTGCAGAAGCACAGGCCCATGCGCCGGATGAAATCACTTGGAAATCCGATTTGGTACGCTGCGCAGCAGTTTATGCGGCATTGCCAAAAACCTATGTAAAGTAATTTAGTTACTATAAAAAAACATTCAATTAAAAGGAGAAAAAAATGATGCAAACATTTAACGATTACATCGCAAAACTGGACAAACTTCAATTTGAAAAACTATACAATGATGATTTCTTTTTAACATGGGATAAATCCCGTGATGAATTAGAAGCTATTTTTACTGTCGCGGATGCATTGGCTTATTTGAGACAAAACAACATCTCTACAAAAGTATTTGATAGTGGTTTGGGTATTTCTATCTTCCGTGACAATTCGACCAGAACACGTTTTAGTTTTGCCTCTGCTTGTAACTTATTAGGTTTGGAAGTGCAAGATTTGGACGAGGGCAAGAGCCAAATCGCTCATGGTGAGACCGTTCGTGAAACAGCAAACATGGTATCTTTTATGGCTGATATCATCGGTATCCGTGATGACATGTACATTGGCAAAGGGCATACATACATGAAAGAGGTTTCGGATTCTGTCGTAGACGGAAATAAAGAGGGTGTATTAGAGCAACGTCCGACATTGGTCAACCTACAATGTGATATTGACCATCCGACCCAATCTATGGCTGATGCATTACACTTAATCCATGAATTCGGTGGCATTGAAAACTTAAAAGGCAAAAAAATTGCTATGACATGGGCATATTCTCCATCTTATGGTAAGCCATTGTCTGTACCGCAAGGTATCATCGGTTTGATGACACGTTTGGGTATGGATGTTGTGTTGGCTCATCCAGAGGGTTATGAAGTGATGCCGGAAGTAGAAGAAGTTGCAAAGAAAAATGCGGCGGAATCCGGCGGTTCTTTCACCAAAACAAATAGCATGTGTGAAGCGTTCAAGGATGCGGATATTGTTTATCCAAAATCTTGGGCACCTTTTGCAGCAATGGAAAAACGTACAAACCTTTATGGAGAGGGCGATCAAGCAGGCATTGATGCTTTGGAAAAAGAATTGTTGGCACAAAATGCAAAGCATAAAGATTGGGAATGCACAGAAGAGTTGATGGCATCTACAAAAGATGGAAAAGCACTTTATATGCACTGCTTACCTGCAGACATTACCGGTGTAAGTTGTAAAGAGGGTGAAGTTGCGGCATCTGTATTTGACCGTTATCGTGTGCCATTGTACAAAGAAGCAAGCTACAAGCCATATATTATTGCAGCTATGATGTTCTTGCAAAAAATAAAAGATCCACAAGCTACTTTAAAGGCTTTGGAAGCACAAAAAGTAAAAAGAGCCGTATTATAATAAAGAGAGGGAAACTTATGTCAAAACGTATTGTTGTTGCCCTGGGTGGTAACGCATTGGGTAATAATCTAAAAGAGCAAATGGATGCGGTGAAAAGCACATCCAAAGCCATTGCAGATTTGATTGAGGCGGGTTATGAGGTGATTTTGTCTCATGGCAACGGTCCGCAAGTTGGGATGATTCAATTGGCAATGGATGAATTGAGCAAGACGGATGCAGAGAAATACCCTCGTATTCCTTTGTCCGTGTGTGTGGCAATGAGCCAATCTTATGTGGGTTATGATTTGCAAAATGCATTGCGTGAGGAACTGTTGAATCGAGGTATTGAGAAACCGGTCGCTACCGTGATTACACAAATTGGGGTAGACCCCAATGACGCATCTTTTGAGAAACCAACAAAACCCATTGGTAGTTTTATGACCAAAGAAGAGGCGGATGAGTTGGTGGCAAAAAAAGGTATTTCTGTAATGGAAGATGCCGGGCGTGGTTATCGTAAGGTAGTTGCGTCTCCCCAACCAAAGAAAATCATTGAAATTGAAACCATGCGGGCTTTGGTCAAGCAAGGGCAAACAGTGATTGCTTGCGGCGGTGGTGGTATCCCTGTGATTGCGCAGGGCAATCATTTAAAGGGCGTTCCTGCCGTGATTGACAAAGATTTTTGCAGTGAATTGTTGGCAGAAGAGTTGGATGCAGATTTACTGATTATTCTGACGGCAGTAGAAAAGGCTTATATCAATTTTGGCAAGGAGAATCAGGTAGCATTGTCTGAGGTGACGGTTGCGGAAATGAAGCAACATGCAGCGGACGGGCAATTTGCGCCCGGTTCTATGTTGCCAAAGGTGGAGGCGGCCATTCGCTTTGCAGAGTCAAAGCCGGGGCGTAAATCTTTGATTACATTGCTGGAAAAAGCAAAGGATGGTATTGCAGGACAAACAGGAACTATGATTCAGTTATAATATTTGAAAAACGAAGCTGTTGCAAAAATAATAATTTTGCAACAGCTCCGTTGATATAAAACTAAGTTTTAAAAGGAGAAAAATACATGGAAAAGAAAATCATTAATTCAAAAAAAGCACCTGCAGCAGTGGGACCTTATTCTCATTCGGTTTTGGTAGGCGGCAATATATTATATACATCCGGTCAATTGGGCATTGATCCCGCTGATGGTGTGATGAAAGAAACCGTTGCTGAGCAAACAAAACAAGCCTTTGCCAATTTAGGTGCAATCTTAAACGAAGCAGGTATGGATTATAGTGATGTAGTGAAAACATTGGTATTTTTAAAAGATATGGGTGACTTTGCCGAAGCAAATAAAATCTATGCAACGTATTTTCCCAACAATCCACCGGCACGTTCTTGCGTGGAAGCGGCAGCTTTGCCTTTGGGCGCATTATTTGAAATCGAAGCGATTGCAGTGAAGTAAAGTTACGACAGTTTTAGTTATTCTAGTCAGGAGGTAACGAAGTGTACGCATTAATGATAAACGGAAAAGAAGTATCCTGTGAAGAAAACAAAAAGTTGATTGATTTTTTACGAGAGGATTTGTCTTTGTGCGGTACCAAAGATGGGTGTAAGCAAGGGGCTTGTGGTACTTGTACGGTTTTGGTGAATGGCAAGGCAATGAAAGCCTGTATTCTTGCATTGGAGAAATTGGCGGGTAAGGAAATTATTACCATTGAGGGCTTATCGCAAAGACAAAAGGATGTGTATGCTTATACGTTTGCAAAAGCCGGTGCTGTGCAATGTGGTTTTTGCATGCCTGGTTTTGTGATGGCGACACAAGGCTTATTGAATCAAAATCCCCAACCAAATGATGAAGAGATTACCAATGCCATTAAGGGGAATATTTGCCGTTGTACCGGTTATGTAAAGATTATGGATGCCATTCGTATGGCGGCGGAGATGTTTCGTGAAAACAGCCCGATTCCAAAGGAATCTGCAAGCGGGAAACTAGGAGAGGATTTTGCACGCGTGGACGCAGCGGAAAAAACTTTGGGAACAGGTATTTTTGTGGACGATATCAAGGTGCCCGGCATGCTTCATGGCTCAGCGGTACGTACAAAATTTCCACGGGCAAAGATATTGGGCATTGATGTAAGCCAGGCTTTGGCGCATCCGGATTGCGAAGCGGTTTTAACAGCTGCTGATGTGCCGGGCAACAATAAAATCGGTCATTTGGCTTTTATTTCTGACTGGGATGTGATGATTCCTGTGGGGGATATCACACGTTATGTAGGTGATGCGGTGGCTTTGGTGGTGTCTAAGACAAAAGAGTCTTTGCCGGAAATCAAGGATTTGGTCAAGGTGACATATGAAGAATTAGAAGCTTTGTCCTCCATAGAGTCTGCTTTGGCAAAAGGTGCTCCTTTGATTCATGAGAATATGGCAGGAAATATTTTATCCCATGAGCGTTTGGTTCGTGGTGATGTGGATGCTGTGTTGGCAAGCTCAAAACATGTGGTTTCCCAGCATTATTCTACACCGGCTACGGAGCATGCTTTTATGGAACCGGAGTGCGCCATTGCCATGCCCGATGGCACGGATGGTATTCTTTTATACAGTGGTGGACAAAGTATTTATGATGAGCAGCGGGAATGCGCTCGTATGCTAGGCATTGACCCGGAGAAGATTCATGTAAAAGGTCAGTTAGTAGGTGGCGGTTTTGGCGGCAAGGAAGATATGAGTGTGCAACACCATGCGACCTTGGCTGCTTGGTGTTTGAAAAAACCCGTAAAGGTATTGTTGACCAGACAAGAAAGTTTGATGATACATCCCAAACGTCATGCCATGGAAATGGAATTTACCACAGGTTGTGATGCCCACGGCAATTTAACAGCAATGAAAGCGGTGATTCATTCAGACACGGGAGCGTATGCCTCCTTGGGTGGACCGGTGTTGCAACGGGCTTGCACCCACGCGGCCGGGCCATATCGTTATTTGGCCATTGATGTGGAGGGATTTGCGGTTATAACCAATAACCCACCGGGTGGCGCATTCCGTGGTTTTGGCGTATGTCAATCTTCTTTTGCGACAGAAAACAATTTGAATTTATTGGCTGAAAAAGTAGGGATTTCCCCATGGGAAATGCGTTATCGCAATGCAGTGGCACCCGGAGATTCTTTGCCAAACGGGCAAATTGTGTCAAAAAACGCTGCTTTAAAAGAAGCATTGCTGTCTGTGAAAGATGCTTATGAAAATGCAAAGATAGCAGGTATTTCCAGTTTCCACAAAAATAGTGGCCTTGGTATAGGTTTGCCTGATTATGGGCGTTGCATTGTTTCGGTAGAGGGTGATAAAATACATGTGAGAAGTAGTGCGGCTTGTATTGGTCAGGGTATGGCAACGGTGATGACGCAGGTTGCTTGTGAAACCTTGGCGGTAGCTCCTGAGATGATTGTGGTAGAAATGCCGGATACCAAACGAACGCCAAATTCAGGGACCACCACTGCATCACGCCAATCGTTGTTTACAGGTGAGGCGGTGAAGCGGGCGGCGGTGCAACTGCGCTATGAGTTGGATATGGGACGTGCCTTGTCTGATTTGCAAGGGCAGGAATTTTATGGTGAGTACACTGCACCAACGGATCCTTTGGTGAATGACAAAGCGTTTCCGGTGAGTCATGCAGGGTATGGTTATGCGGCGGTGGTAGCGATTTTAAATGAAGCAGGTAAGATAGAAAAATTTGTAGCCGCTTATGATGTGGGTCAGGTCATTAATCCCAAAGCCTGTGAGGGTCAAATCGAAGGTGGCGTAGTTATGGGCATGGGTTATGCTTTAACCGAAAAGTATGAAGTAGAAGATTCCTACGTGAAATCCAAGTATGGTACATTAGGTTTATTAAAAGCCCATCAGATTCCGCCCATCGAGATTGGTTTTGTGAAAGCACCTGATTTACATGAGGGTATTGCTTATGGGATCAAAGGGGTTGGTGAGCTGGCGACCATTCCAACCGCACCAGCCATTGCAGGTGCTTACTACGCTTTAGATGGTGAACTTAGAAATAAACTGCCCATAGAAAATAATTTTTATCGGAAAAAGTAAAATCTATGAATAAAATAAGTGCAATTATAATGGCAGCAGGAGAGTCAAAACGGATGGGACAAAACAAATTGGCCTTGGAATATCAGGGCAAATCTTTGTTGCAACATACTTTTGATTTGGTTTTGTCTTTGCCGTTTTATGAACGAATCTTACTGATATCCCCTGAGAATGCTTCGGGTATTACGATACCTGTGGGGATAAAGGTGATTCAAAACGACGACCCAAAACGAGGACAGGCGTATTCGGTTTTTTTGGGAACCCGGGCGGCCGGTGGATTGTCTTACATGTACTTTACGGGAGACCAGCCTTTGTTAACCGTTGCTTTATTAGAGTCTATGATGGCAGCGTCTACGGAACATAATATTGTGTATCCCATCAAAGAAGATGGTAGTCCCAGTAGTCCGACTTGTTTTGGCAAAGCATTTCGCCAAGAATTACTCGCGGTGACAAAAGAAAATAAAAAGGGTGGCGGTCGCGTGATTCGTGATCGCTATCCTGAATTTTGTGTTAAAATAAGAGTGCAAGGTCAAGCTCAGTTATTTGATATAGATACACCTGAAAAATATCAACAGTTGCAAGAAATGGAAAAGGATATATAATTATGGAGAAAGAGATTTATCTCAATTATGCAGGGACTTCTATTTGCAAGCCCAAGCCCATGATAGATGCCCTTTGTCACTACTTACAAAAAAATCAATGGCCCAATCATAACCGCAGCTTTGTTCCGGATGCAAATGCCCATTTCATTTTTGCAGGCAGGGAACAAGTGGGGTCTTTTTTTCATGTGCGGGATGCTTCCAATGTGGTTTTTACAGCAAATATCACTACGTCTTTGAATATGATACTTCATGGCTTGTTGCAACCGGGAAGCCATGTGGTTGTTTCGCGTTTAGAGCACAATGCCGTTATGCGGCCTTTGCATTTGTTGCAAGAAAAACGGGGCATTCAAGTAACGACACTGGCTTGTGATTGGCAAGGGCGGTTGTGTGGGAAAGATTTGGAAGAAATATTGGAAACAAAACCGAACATGTTGTTGATGACTCATGCTTCGAATGTGTTGGGAACAATACAGCCAATTCGAGAGGTGTTCCAAAAGGCAAGAGAATACGGTGTGATTACGGTTCTGGATACAGCTCAAACGGCAGGTTATTTACCGATTCATATGGAAGCGGATTTTATTGATGTGTTAGCCTTTACAGGGCATAAAGGGTTGCAAGCCTTATCAGGAATTGGTGGTTTTGTGTTACGTCCGGAAATAGCTGAAATCATGGAGCCATGGTTAACAGGCGGAACGGGGAATTTTTCACATGATTTGACCCAACCTGCTGTAATGCCTGAAAAATTTGAATCAGGCACCTTAAATGCGGTAGGCATTTTCAGTTTAAGTGAAAGTATAAAATATATAGAAGAGATTGGTTTGGAACAGATTAGAGTAAAAGAATCAGCATTAACCCGTCGTTTTTTAGATGGGATTGGGGATTTACCTGTGTCTGTGTTGGGTTGCTTGGATGAAAGGGAACGGGTTCCCTTGGTCTCTCTTATTTCAGAAAAGATACCGGCCGGTGATTTGAGTTTTCGTTTATATAATGAATATGGTATAATGACCAGAAGTGGTTTGCATTGTGCACCCGCTGCCCATCAGGTGGCAGGTACATTTCCCGGGGGAGCGGTACGTTTTAGTTTTGGTTATGATACCACGGAAGAAGAGATTGGGATTGCTGTTAGGGCACTCAGGGAATTAACAACTTAAAAAGGAGAGTGACGGATGTCTTTTTTGGGAAATTGCACCTCAGGTGGGTGTGGAGCAAAAATCGGAGCGGGTGAGTTAAGGGATTATTTAAAGGCAATACCAAACATTCAAGATCCGAATTTATTGGTGGGTTTTGATGCTTCAGATGATGGAGCGGTTTATAAAATAAATGAAGAACAAGCGATTGTCTCTACTACAGACTTTTTCCCGCCTATGGTGGAAGACCCAAAGATTTTTGGAAAAATTGCTGCTGCTAACGCGATGAGTGACATTTATGCCATGGGCGGTCAGGTTTTGTTTGCTTTGAATCTGGTTTGTTTTCCCCAGAAGATGGATAAGCGGTATTTGGCGGAAATGTTGGCAGGCGGTGCAGAAAAAGTATTAGAAGCCGGGGCAAGTATTGCGGGTGGCCACTCTATTTATGACCATGAGCCAAAGTATGGTTTGGCAGTGACAGGTATGGTTTCGCCAAAGAGCTTTTTGCAAAATAATACCCCCAAAGCGGGTGATGTGATTATTTTAACCAAAGCTTTGGGTACAGGTGTGATTCAAAGTGCCGGTCGTGCAGGTGCGGCAAAGGAAGTGGCGGAAAAAGCATCCATTGCTTCTATGGAGCGTTTGAATAAATATGCGGCAGAAAAGCGGCTGGGTTTTGAGGTTCATGCTTGTACTGATGTAACAGGCTTTGGTTTGCTTGGGCATTTGTCGGAAATGGCAGGTAATGGTTGTAGCATCCAAATCAACACGAAGGAATTGCCGTTGTTACCGACAGTCAAGGAATTGATAGAAGCGGGTTGGATTACGGCGGGAGGTAAGCGAAATCGCAAATTTGTAGAAAGAAAAGTGGATTTGCAAACAGTGGATCCAATTATGCAGGAGGTGCTATTTGACCCACAGACCTCCGGCGGTCTTTTATTTAGTGTGGATAGAACGGAAAGCGAGGAATTATTGGAATTGATTCAAAGAGATGATCCGGCGGCAAAGATGATAGGGCATGTGTTATTTGAACCAAGAGATTTGCCCATCGTACTTGTATGATGAGAAGTGAATGTTTGATTACCTTTCCCGGTACCCACAATATGTTAAAGGCTGAAATGCAACTGAACAGCCAAGGCATTTCGACTCGTTCTATGCCCCTGCCATCAGACTTGGGAGATAGTTGTGGATTTTGTTTGCGTTTGTGGTTGGAAGATGTAACAATGGGTCTGTTTATTTTAAAAGAGTTGAAAATTCCTTATGGAACTGTTTATCGAATCATAGAAAGTGAACAAGGAAAGTATTATGATGTGTTTGCGTGAATGTTTTGGGTTGTCGGGACAACAAGTAATTTCTGTTTTTGGCAGCGGTGGAAAAAGCAGTTTGATAGATTTTTTTGCGCAATGTTATAGAAATGAAAAGGTTTTACTCAGTACCACCACCAAGATTTTGTTTCCTGAACCGGGGGCTTATGATTATTTATATTTAAATGATTTTGATGCAATGGGAATGGATGGTGTGGGCATAACTTATGCAGGCGAAAGGGTTATCGTAGATGGTGTGGAAAAGCTAAAAATGCCGTCGGAAGAAAGTTTTATAAAAAAACTTGTTAGCTTTCAAAAAGTTTTTCTTGAAACGGATGGCGCTAAGGGGTTACAATTAAAGGGGTGGAATGGGTATGAGCCGGTTATTTTACCTGAAACGACAATCAGCATCGGCGTGATACCCATAACTGCTTTTGGGCAGATGATAAGGGAAGCGTATATTCATCGTTTGCAATCTTTTTTCGAGATGACGGGAGCAAAAAGAGATGATATTATAAATGAAGCAATATTGGCAAAAGTAATCAGCAGTCAACAAGGTTTGTTTCAAAGGGCCATTGGTGAAAAGATTTTGCTAATCAATCAAGTAGAAGAAGAAAGTAGTTTGGAGAATGCTTTTGCGGTAGTTTCATTATTACCCAAAGGATTTCGGGCAAGCCTTTCTAAAATTATTATAGGAAGTGTGAAAATGCAACGAGGCATAATCGTATGAAAGTTGTTGGAAAGAATCATTGGGACGTTGCTGAGATGTTGGTTGTTGTGCGTGGTGGTGGTGATTTGGCCACAGGTGTGATTCAAAAGTTTTTTCGGACGGGTTTTAAAGTGCTTGTGTTAGAAGTGGAAAAACCCTTGGCCATTCGAAGAACGGTGTCATTGTGTGCGGCAGTTTATGCAGGAACATATCAAGTTGAGGATATGACTGCTCGTGTAGTGGATGCATTGGTAGAGTGTGATCGATGCTGGGAACAAGGTGAAATTCCTATTTTTGTGGATCCTGCGGGAAGATGTCTCAATAAAACCATATCCCCGGCGATTGTGGTTGATGCCATTTTAGCAAAACGAAATCTGGGTACACATAGAGTTTTGGCCCCCATTACCATAGCTTTAGGACCTGGTTTTCAGGCAGGTGTGGATGTGGATGTTGTGATTGAAACATTGCGTGGTCATCATTTGGGTAGATTATATTTTACAGGTGAAGCCATGCCCAATACGGGAATACCCGGTGAATTAGGCGGCGAAAGTGCGGCCAGAGTATTACATGCGCCTGCTGCCGGTGTGATAAAACATGTTTGCAAAATAGGTGATACTGTAAATAAAGGTGATATTCTTTTTTATATAGAGGAAATGCCTGTGCATTCCCCTTTGAAAGGTACTTTAAGAGGGTTGATACAGGATGGATTGCTGGTAGGAAAAGGCTTAAAATGTGCGGATGTTGATCCGCGTTCCCCTGATGTTGTAGATTGCAAGACGATATCTGATAAGGCACGTGCGCTCGGTGGGGCAGCTTTAGAGGCGGCATTGATTCAATTAAGACAAGACGGCTGAAAGGAGCGGTTACAATGATTTTTGATGACCAATTAAACTTATTAACCCAAGTGGCGAAAGCCCTTTCTGTACAATTTGGAGAGGATTGTGAGATTGTCATTCATCGGATTGATGAAAAAGATATAGACAATACCATTGTATATATTGAAAATGGTCATGTGACCTCCAGGCGATTGGGTGACGGTCCATCTATGGCGGTGATGGAGGCGGTGAATAAAGACCCGCGTACATTAAAAGATGAAATTAACTATTTGACCCGTACTCATGATGGGCGTATTTTGAAATCCAGTACGATTTATTTAAAGGATCATGATGGAAAACTAACAGGTATTTTTGCGATTAATTACGACATTACCAATATGATTGTGGCGGAAAATGCGATTAAGACTTTGGTTTCTATTAATGAAGAAGAAAAATCCAAGGGTACCAAATATATTCCCAAGGATGTGAATGAATTGTTGGATGATTTAATAGAAGAGTCTGTGAAACTGGTAGGTAAGCCGGTTCCTTTGATGAGTAAAAATGATAAGATTAAATGCGTCCAATTTTTAAATGACAAAGGGGCCTTTTTGGTTACAAAATCAGGGGATAAAGTGTCGGAGTTTTTTAATATTTCTAAGTATACTTTATATAGTTATTTAGATGCGAAATAGTACTTGACAGTAGCAAAGCGGAAATAGTATAATAGCAAAGCGGGTTTGTTTTCAAGCCCTTTTAGATTGTATGGGATCTTAGCTCAGCTGGGAGAGCACCTGCCTTACAAGCAGGGGGTCACTGGTTCGAACCCAGTAGGTCCCATAGTTTTTCTTTTTGTATAGGGGATTGGTATGCGGTGATAGAAAAGTACCTATTCTCGAGTTATGAAATAAGGCGGAATAGCTCAGCTGGCTAGAGCATACGGTTCATACCCGTAGTGTCGCTGGTTCAAGTCCAGTTTCCGCTACTAAAGTGCTAGAAAGCTGTCATTTGTAGGCTTTATAGCACTTTTTGTTTTGTGAAAAAAATAATCATATAGGTTTTATCATTTACGAAACATTCGAACTTACTTGAAATAACATAAGAGGAAGTTGAGAAACAATACATATTTTCAGATAAAGGTTGTACGAATAGTGAAATTGTGTTAAAATTAAGCCATATATTATTGTTGAGAAAAACCGTTAGGGAAATGGATTATGAATGAAGTATTAAGGCAGGAAAAGAAGTATTTAATTAACATCGAACAATATTATAACATCTCTCGTCGATTTAGCAAACTCTTTATGGAGGACGAGCATAGCAGCGGAGATGGTTATTTAGTTCGTTCGCTCTACTTTGACACCATCGATGATAAGGACTTTGAGGAAAAGATTGACGGTGTTGACCTGCGCAGAAAGATACGGCTGCGTAATTATGGCACCGACCCTCAATATGCAAAGCTTGAGATGAAGCAAAAACAAGGCATGATGCAGAAAAAACGTTCTTTAGCATTAAATAAAGAACAGTCGCGTCGTTTGATAAATGGGGATTATTCGGTACTTCTAGAGTTCAATTCCGGTTTTGCCGGCGAATGCTTTGGGCTGATGCATATGCAGTGTTATCGACCGAAGGCGGTAGTGGCATACACAAGAAAAGTGTTTGTGGCGGATGAGAATGAAATAAGAATTACCTTTGACCACCATATCAAAGGATCGGAATCCAGTTTCGATATCTTCTCAGAGGATTTAGTGGAGAATATGATATTTGATCCGTCCTTGGTGGTTATGGAAGTTAAGTTTAATGGCTTTTTGCTCAGTTATATCAAAGATGCCATTAATGAGATCAACGCCAGTGAATTAGCAGTTAGTAAGTATTGCCTTGGCAGGGCAATCGGAAAAAAATATTTATTTTTATGAAATGAGGTGCCTAAATGAGAAACATCCTATTAGACATGATTGCACAAAGTGGAGGTTTAACGATTCGTGAGATTGCGATCCGTATTGCGGTGGCAGCACTATTAAGCGTGGTTATTTACGTTTCTTACTGGTATACCCACGCAGGGGGAACTTCTTATAGTAAGAAGTTCAATGTTTCCTTGGTGACACTTACGATTCTAACCTGTACCGTTATGACAGTAATTGGCAATAATATTGCCTTGTCATTGGGTATGGCGGGGGCGTTGTCGATTGTGCGTTTCCGTACTGCTGTAAAGGATTCAAGAGATACCACCTATATCTTTTGGGCGGTTATTATCGGCTTATGCAGCGGTGTAGGGGATTTTTGGACGGCGATTATCGGCAGTGGTGTTGTGTTTATTGTTTTGCTTTTCATGGGAAGAGTCCGCAACGAAAATAGAATCCTACTGATTATTAAAGCGCAAAAAGGCCTGGAGGATGACATTGAGGGAATTGTATTCCAGCACTTCAATATGAAGCCTTTGCTTCGGGTGAAAAATACTACCCCCAGTAGCGTAGAGTTTATCTTTGAAATGGGCCGGAAAACATATGAGCGCACCTATAAAGGAGAGAAAAGTATCACTCAGCTATTGTATGAGAGAGATGGTATGGAGTACGTAAACATTGTCACGCAAAATGACGAAATAAGTGGGTAAAAGATGAGACGGAGTATGATTTATTATGTAGTCGCTTTTTTGGTTATTGTGGCGACTATAGTGGGATTAGCGTATGTAGGGGCAAACGAAGATGTGCGGCGTTACCAGCAGCACCTTGAGCGTCCAAGCGAAGCGGATTTGGGCGATTGTTTGCGTTGCGATGACGGTACGCTTTGTACGCATTTACCACTGATTGAAATCAATACCTTTGGTGCGGAAATACCGGGAAGACCGGTCACTTATGAATCAGGTCTTTTTGACCGGGGACTTAATGCAGGAGTTGTGACAACGCCCGATGGAGAGAGTGAAATAGAGGCTGCGGTATCGGTAATAGATAATCTGAATGATTGGAATCATGCGGATGACGTTCCGGCTTATGAGTCTTTGGCAATGATGCGTTTGCGCGGTAATTCCTCACGTTTCTTTGACAAACCAAACTACCGTCTCAGTTTGATTGAGCCCGATGGAGAAGGGAACCCATTACCACTCCTTGGTATGGATCCTCATGCTGAATGGGCATTGCATGGTCCATTTTTGGATAAAACATTGATGCGTAATTATATGTGGATGAATATGGCCGCTGAGGTTATGGGACCGGAGCAGTTTGTTCCGGAGGTGCGGTTTTTTGAACTCATCCTAAATGGGGAATATCAAGGTGTTTACGCTCTGATGGAAACCATAAGAGTAAGCCCATATCGGGTTAGTGTAAACCGCCACCGGGAAGGCGTACCGGTTACAAGTTATCTTGTCCGCTTGGATACAATGACTCACACCCCTGAACGGAAAATGAACACCTTCGTTACTTATACGTATCGTCTGGAAGGAGGTAACACGATGGAGATTTTATATCCTCCGCTTGCCCAACAAGATGAGGTGGTACGTGACTATGTGGCGAGAAGTGTAAGCACTGTCGAGCGACTCCTATATTCGCCGGAAATCATTTGGGATTCTCGCGTATATGAGCAGTATATTGATGTAAACTCTTTTGTTGATTTTTACATCATCAATGAGTTTATAGGAAATAATGATTTATGGGCCGGCTCCACCTACCTCCACAAGGATGTGCGTGGTCGGCTTGTGGCAGGTCCGGTTTGGGATTTCAATAATGTAATGGATAATTTTTTCTTATCAATGCCGGCGGATGAATTTCTGCTTGCTGACCGCGGATGGTTTGATCGCTTGATGATGTGCCCTGATTTTACCGGGCGGGTCATCCGTCGTTGGCATGAGTTACGTAGCGGCCCTTTGGCTGAAGAGCGATTGGTTGATTATATGCAGGAAGTAGAAGACTGGTTAGGCAGTGCAATTGAGCGCAATTATGAGGTTTGGGGATATAGCTTTGACCCATCCCAGGTAAATCATTATTCCCATCGTATTCCAACTCTTGCACAAGCGGCGGAGGGTATGACGATATATGATTTGAACCCGTCAAGCTTTGCCGAGGCCCAAGAGTGGATGCGTGATTATATGATAGAGCGTGGGCGATTTATGGATGACCACATTGAAGCATTGCGACAATTTAGCCACCCCTCCCGCCATGCACTGTGGATTTTGCAATAAGTTAGGAGGTTTTCTATGCGGAAGTATCTCATTATGATATTAGTCGTGATGTCTGTTGTACTAGGAGCATTTTATGCATATTTTTCCAGAAGTATGTTTATTGATTTTAGACCAAATGCTCCTGTATCGGCTATATTTCGAGCAGAGGGAGATGCCATTATGTATCAAGACCCGGATGGGTTTTATACGCCCTTAACCTTACGTGGTGTGGAGATGCCTCCATCTACTCCGGGACACATGGCTTGGGACTTCGGTGCCAATGCGTATGATTATTATCGATGGTTTGGATATATTGATGCGATGAATGCCAATGCGCTTTATGTTCCCAATATTATGGACTCTAATTTTTATTATGCTTTATATAATTTCAATACAAAGAATGACAGGCCGTTGCTTCTTTTGCAAGGGGTAGATGGGTACGATTATAATAGCCTGACCTCTGCATTCAAGGAAGCGATAGACATTATTCATGGGCGTAGGATCAATCTTTTTGATAGCAGCGGGGTAGAGGTGTTTCTATCTGATGTATCACCTTGGGTGGTTGGTTTTTTAGTGGGTCTTGATTGGGATCCGGATGAAATCACATTCATGAATCACTTTGAGCCGGATTTGCTTGATCGTTTTGAAGGCGAATTCTTTCGTGCAGCGGAGGGTGCCTCACGATTTGAAGTGATGCTTGCGCAAGTAATGGATACTGCAACTTCCTACGAATCAAGGAAGTTTAAAGTACAGCGCCCGATTGGTTTTATTTCAAATCCGGCCATAGATTTTTTGGAGTATGCGCCCGCTTATGCAACGCAGTTGCGGAAATACGTGCAGTTAGATGCGGAGAATATTCTCCCCTCGGAAGCTATGATGGCAGGTACATTTGCAGGATATCGGCTATTTCCCTTTGCTGAGGATTTTATAGACTATCTAACAGTCAATCAATATGAAGCTTTGGCACCAATTTTGGCAGACTTAGATCGTAGTTGTATCTATAATGGGTATTTAGATTTGCTGGCACAATACCATAGTATGCCGGTGATTGCAACAGGCTTTGGTTTTTCAACCGGTCGCGCACCGAGTCGAATGGATGAGCCACCACTTAACGAGCAACAGCAAGGTGAAGCCCTTGCCAAAACAGTGATGCAGATAGAAGAAAGTGGCTGGGGCGGAAGTTTTATTTCCACTTGGCAGGATACATGGGAGCGACGTACTTGGAACACAGCCTTTTCTTCAGATCCGTGGCGTTACCAATACTGGCACAATCTACAGTCGGTTGACCAATGGTATGGACTGATGGCTTTTGAGCCGGGACGTTATGCCCGTCCTGTTCTGATTGACGGTAAGGCGGATGAATGGGATGAAACTCATCGGGTTCATCAGTATGATGGGATTAGCATCTATGCACAATATGACATGGAAGGGCTAAATCTGTTGATACGCGGTGAGGGAGTGAGTCCGCAAAATACCCTTTATCTACCCATTGATGTAACACCACATTCGGGAACCTCTGTGTTTGATGACCTAGAGTTTGAGCGTCCGGCAAACTTTTTATTGATATTATCGGGAGAGGAAAACAGTCGTTTGTTGGTCAACCGGCGTTACGATGCAACATATCAGCGGTTTTATGAGGAAATGACTGGGGTAAACCCTTTTACAATTCCATTTCCGTCAAAGTGGGACTCAGAGTTTGTGCCAATTACCCTAGCACTGCAAAATACCTTAGTGATTGAGGCTTCTCTTTTTGAGCGACTAACTGATGAGGCTCGGGAGTTACGGCGCTTGCCGTCTTGGGATACGGGAATATTAACACATGGCACAAGAGATCCGGCAAATCCAGACTTCGATTCTTTAGCTGACTTCTGCTTTGGTGAAGATTTGGTTGAAGTACGCTTGCCGTGGATGTTACTAAATTTTTATGATCCATCCTATATGCAGGTGCATGACGACTATTATGAGAGGTTTGGGGTGGAAGGGATTCGCATTCAAGAAATATATATCGGTATTGCAATGGCAGGCGGTGAAGTTTCGATGTCACCAATACCGTTGCACGGGTGGAGAAATCAGGTGTATACCCATGAGCGCCTAAAGCAGTCCTACTTTATGATGCAAGAATTTTGGAGTGATGAAGATGGTTTCTGATTTAAGAGTATATGTTTTGATTGGCTTATTTATAATGGTTTGTATTTCATTGATGATTTTTAATTTTGTAATCATCCGTTATAGTCGAGGCAAAAATACTGTTTCAAAAGGTAAAGTGAAAAGATGGAAGGCTGTCCTTCGTAATCAAACAACCATGATTCATGGTGTGGAAGCTAGTGTATCAAAGCACGAGAAGTTATTGTTGAAAAAATTGCCAAATGCAGAAAATCTGTTGGTGTATTCTCAGGCATTACAATATCTAAAAAATGATTTTCCGGAGGCTTACGATGATTATGTACACAAGAGACATGCCACTTTTCAGAAACTTGCCAGAATATATAGCCGGAAGCCGCGCATTGAACGGACATGCTATGCTGATTTTGTCTATACCTTTCCGCAAGTAGCAGGAGACACATATGGGCAACTGGTGGAGATTCTGATTTCATATATGGATGACTCCAGTATTTATTGTCGTGCAAATGTCCTGAGCGCACTTTGTAGCATTGGCAGTGTCCAAGGTGTGGTAAATGCATTGCGGATCATGAATGAACAATCTTTGTTCATGCACAAGAATCTCTTAACAAGGGAATTGTTAAGATTTAAAGGCGATAAGGAGGTTCTGGCGCGTTATCTGTGGAATGAACGGCGACAGTGGCATGATAATATCCTTGTGCCGGTGATACAATTTATTACTCAGTTTACAGAGTGTCAATATCGGGAAGTGCTTTTCCCGGTGTTACAGGATGCCTCGGTTAGTGCCGAAGTGCGAAATGCCATCATCCGCTATTATGGGAAACATAAATATGAGCCGGTACGTCCGATATTGATTGATTTTATCGTCAATCCGCCAGACATTAATTTAGCCATCAGGGCGGCCATTGCTTTAAGTTTATATCCGGCAGCAGATACTGTTACGGCATTAAAGAATGCCCTCTTAAGCCCTAATTGGCATGTGCGATATAATGCATCATCCACACTTGTAGAGTGGGGTGAAAAAGCGGATTTATTAGAAGTTTTGCAAAGTGAGAGTATCTACAAGAAAGAGATTGTAGAATATATGCTTGACCTAGAAAGTGCATTGCAAAACGTCAACCTACAAAAAGAGAGGGAAGGTGAAGACGTCATATGATGGATTTTTTACGAACGTTCCTCTATTATGTCAGCATATTTTATATTGTATACTTAATCATATTTGCAACTTTTTCGTTTTTTGCTATTATAGTAGGTGCTTATCGGTTGTATGTAGATGATCGTATATTAAAGTTTAAAAATAAACTGAATCACGATGATTTGCCGATTTCGATTCTGATTCCGGCTTATAATGAATCTGTTACCGTTGTAAACAGCGTTAACTCTCTTTTGAACCTTGATTATCAACAATATGAAATCATTGTTATAGACGATGGTTCGGAAGATGACATGGCTCAAAAATTAATTGATGAATTTGGCATGAAGTTGATGAATCGTCCGATTAACCATGTGTTGGTCTGTCAGCCGGAGGAAGTTGTTTACGAAAATATCGTAAAAGGGGTGAACCTTACCCTCATCCGCAAAAAAAATGGTGGTAAGGGTGATGCCCTTAACATGGGGATAAATGCTTCTCGTTACCCTTATTTTGTCTGTATGGATGCAGACTCAAAACTGCAAACAGACTCCCTGAAAGAAATTGTGGCACCGGTATTTGAGGACGATACGACCGTAGCTGCCGGGGGAATGGTGCTGATTTCCCAATGTGTGCAGATGGAAAACGGTAAAGCAGTGCGATACCGGCTGCCGCCTAACCTGCTGGTAAGTATACAGGCAGTCGAGTATAACCGCTCTTTCTTGGCGAGTCGTATTTTGATGGATACCTTTAATGGTAACTTGATTATATCCGGGGCTTTTGGTTTGTTTAAGAAGTCAACAGTTGTTGCCGCTGGGGGGTATAGCCCGGATAATCTAGGTGAGGATATGGAACTCGTGCTAAAGTTACATGGATATTGTCGTAACAATAATATGGAGTATCGGATGTGTTATCAGCCCAGTGCCATTTGTATGACGCAAGCACCAACCAGCTTTCGCGACTTACGGACACAACGCCGCAGATGGCATGTTGGATTATTGCAAAGTATGTTTGTGCATCGGCGCGTGATGTTTAATTTAAAATTTGGTTTGGTTAGTGCTTTCTCTTATTTGTATTACTTAATGTATGAGTTGGTTGCTCCGATTATTGAGTTATTTGGGATTTTAACGATTATGTTAGCACTTTATTTGGATGTGCTAAATATTGGATATATGATTGGATTTTTGGTCATGTATGCGATATATGGTTCGATTATAAGTCTGAGTGCTTTTTCTCAGCAAGTATACACCCAAAAATTTCGGGTATTATTTTCGGATATGTTAAAGACGTTGCTTTTGTGTATACTGGAGTTTGCGTTTTTCCGATATGTTCTTGTTGTCGTACGCTTTATCGCATTCTTTCGATATGGGAAAAACAAAAATACTTGGGGGAAAATTAAGCGGGTATGATAAGAATCTAAAACCTGTTTTAATGGATTTATTTTTATCTAATTCTGCTTAATATACCTGTATTTTTGATTTTCTTGATTTTTCCGCATTATTATCTCGACTTTGACAGAACATACGTTCAAAAAGACCCGCATACCTATGCCGTTATTGGGTATGCGGGCTTTGTGATTTGATATAAAGCTGTAGTGAATTTAATTCTTTTTCACACTTCCTA
>WRBB01000017.1 GCA_009779895.1 Lachnospiraceae bacterium | reverse complement strand
TATACAGGCTTCAAGCCTTTACTTTGTTTGTTCATCATATCGTGCCTCAAAGAAAAAATTTAAATAGACAAAGGAGAGCTGAAATTGGAATTAGAAAAGAATTACTTAAACCAAATTTCCGATTTAATTAAACAAGCTCGAACTAGGGCTGAGGTTTTTGTTAACTCCGAGTTAGTAACACTTTATTGGCATGTTGGGAAAGTGATCAAAACTCAAATTTTAGAGGGAAGCAAGCCAGAGTATGGGAAGCGTGTCATTTCTGAATTAAGCGAAGAACTAACGAAAGAATATGGACGAGGTTATGGCAAGTCAAATTTATTCAATATGGCTAAATTTTATGAAGCTTTTCCGAATGAACAAATTTTCCACGCAGTGCATGGAAAATTAACATGGACGCATATCAAGCGACTTGCATATATAGAGGATCCATTAAGAAGACAATTCTATTTGGATTTAGCAGTTAATGAGCGTTGGTCTTCTCGAACTTTAAATGAACGCATTGATGGAATGCTGTATGAACGTACCTTGATTTCTAATAAGCCCGAAGAAACGGTCAAAAGTGATTTAGCACTACTTTCCAAGCAGAAAATCATGTCAAAAGACTTAGTTTTGCGTGATCCGTATGTTTTAGATTTTCTTGGCTTGAAAGATAATTTTAGTGAGAATGATTTAGAGCAGGCCATTATTCATGAGTTGGAGCGATTCTTGTTAGAATTCGGCTTGGATTTTGCCTTTATTGGTCGTCAAGTTAGAATAACAATCAATGACACTGACTTTTATATCGACTTACTTTTTTATCATCGCAAGATGAAACGATTAGTTGCGATTGAACTAAAATTGGGTAAATTCAAACCAGAGTATAAGGGACAGGTTGAGCTTTATTTAAACTGGTTAGCTAAAAATGATATGAATGAAGGAGACAATCTACCGATTGGCATTATTCTTTGCGCTGAAAAAGATGAAGAAGTAATTGAATTATTGAATTTAGGTGACAGTGATATTCATGTAGCTCAGTTTCTATTAAAGGCATTTGAAGATAAGTTGCCGAAAGCGATTAGTAATGCGAAGGCATTACTGCAACAACGTCATGAGTCATATGAAAGAACGAAACAACCATGACAGATGCTGTATTAATAAATGAAAAATCAGAGTGTTAACTCAAAGTCTGGGTAAAGTTGAGTCTTTCTCATTATTAAAGAACATTCGACTACATTCAATGGCAACAAGATTTATTTGATGATATGAGTGTGGAAGAATTGAGTGAGAAAGCAATGGCGTTTGTTAATAGTAAAAATAGCATAGTAAAGTTCCAAGCACTGCCAGCAAGCAACTGCTTGGAATTTTGCATTTCTGTTAATTTTTTATCAATAACATAGGTTAAAGCCCGTATTCCCAATGTTTTTTAGAAATTGTACAATCGACACAATTGGTGACAACAGTATGTCACATTATAAGATTCAAAGAGATTATGAACAAGCAAGGAAGTCAACCTGTAATTTGAAATGTTTTGAATGTTTCCTTGTTTTGTAAATCAACCCAGCGAAAGTGATTGTTTTTAAAAAGGATACAGCTGTGGTTGGTACATTCTTTTGGTAGTGATACAGAGCCGGGGTTCATATAAATAAAGTCCTTTTTTTTATCGCAGACGGTCACATGGAAATGGCCGTTGAGTAATACCGTGTTTGGACAAAAAGGCGGTATGTTTTCTAAATTAAAAATATGTCCGTGTGTGGCAAATAAAGTCACACCATCTACTTCAATCACGGCATAATCTGCCATAATCGGAAATTCCAAGACCATTTGATCCACTTCGGAGTCACAGTTACCGCGTACACAAAGTACGTTTTCTTTTAGATTATTTAAAAGATCTGCTACCTTTGCAGGACTGTACTCTTTTGGCAAAGGATTTCGAGGACCATGGTATAAAATATCACCCAATAATAAGAGTTTATCTGCCTTTTCTTCTTGAAATAGTTCTAATAATTTTTCACAATAATATGCGGAACCGTGGATATCTGACGCTATCATGTACTTCATAATCGGCTCTCCTCTTTTACTACAAATACTTGTTTTACGAAATCATCTATCCAGTATTATAATATAAAAGAAGCAGAAAGGAAAGAAGTGGGGGAATAATGACATATAATATAGCAATCTGCGAAAATGATATACCTTTTATAAAACGCATAAAAACAAGATTATCTAATTTAAATTTGTATAAAAGTGAAATGAAATTTTATGAATTTAATTCGGGATTTCAATTGATTGATTACCTAGATTCTTCCACCATCATATTTGATGTACTTTTTCTTGAAGTTCAATTAGATGGTATGGATGGTTATCACACTGCTAAGGCGTTTCGCCAACAATTCCCAGACACTGTTATGATATTTTGTTCCGGAGAGATGCACCCAAAAGAAAGGGATTTTGAAGTTTCACCTTATCGTTATTTATTAAAGGAATATAGTGATGAAAGATTGCGCTTTGAATTGGAAGCCGTGATGGAACGTGTGCAAGGGGAGCGAAAGTCGCCTGTGATTACAGCGAAAGGCAACTCGATAGAGTTAAAAATTAAAACCAATGAGATTCTATATATTAGCAAGTTAAAAAGGGGTAGTTGCTTGCATTTGCATAGAAATAGCAAGCATTTTAATGCAGAGATTCCAATAGCGACAAAAGAGCATTTGGATGTATTAAAACAGTGCTTAGAACAATATGGCTTTGCGAGGCCTCATGATAGCTATTTGGTGAATATGAAGTATATGAAATCAAAACTATCAACGAAAACAAATCTTGTGATGGCTGATGGAACAGAGCTTTCTGTGGCTCGTGCAAAAGCTAAAAATTTTCAAGAATGTTATGAAGCGTATTGCTTAAAAAAGTAAATTTTTCCAAGGAAAAGTAGATATTGCCGAAGTGATTGATTTGTTTAGAATAGAAGCGTAGAATTTATGAAATAAGAAAGGCAATAGGTGATACATAGGTGGTTATGATTGTACCAAATGGTACAGGTAAGGAGGATTGTATGAAAAAAATTAGAAAAATAGTTATGATAGCAATGTTAGTTATGGTATGTAGTATAAATACCATAACACTGGTTGCAGGAAATGTGGATGATACAAGGTTTGATTTTAATTTTTCGCCTGCAATGCTTGCGAAAACAGTTGTTAGGGCAAAGCGTGATGATACATCATCTTATATGAAGTGTTTTGGGACAACGGTACCATATACAGCAAAAGTTTATGCTATACGCAGTCTTTCAGATAAGAAAATTGTTGATGTTGGTAGCCCGAGTTATACCTTTGGGGTAGGTATGACACATTTTATGCATAATTATGTAAAAGAAAGTGGATATGGAAATGCACTTATTGGTGGTATGTCGGCTATGCCGGGTACGGCATATGGATTTTGGAGCCCGGATAGTGTTTGATACACGGAAAAAAGAATATGAATGTATTTGTATCATCTATTGTTTTTATAAAAGTTGTGGGAGAAATATTATGATGAAAATAAAAAAGATGTTTGTTGTATTTGTGATTGCAGCCACATTATCTGGTTGTGGTACTGGTGAAATGATAAATGGTGATGGTGTAGCATTGAATTTAGAAGAGGAAGACAGACCAAATTTGATAGAAACCAATAGTTATAGCAAGGAAGAGGAAATTGTAATAGATGATATGATATTCAAAAACTTTGATGTGATTTATACAGGTAAGTCGTTGCCGGAATATGCTCCCAAAAATGAAGTAATATATTTTGATGAGCAGGTAGATTTTCGAGGATACTTAATGGATGATTTTACATATTGTTTTATTACCATCACCTTAGAAAATACCACTGATGAAGAAATAGAAGAGTATTTAAGTTTTGGTTTACTTGTGGATGTGGATGAACAAGGTAAAACAATTGCTCGTTCGGAGGAAGTACGATATAGAAGTGATTATGTCCCCATTGACCCAACAGGTAAAGATTATTATCGTTGTGTGGTGGAAGCCAAGTCAGAAAGTACTTTTATAGTAGGTTATATTTTGCAGGACAGTATGCTCACTTCTGAACGTTTATATTATGAAATCAATCGTTATGGTGAGTGGTTTAGTCCGACCAATTTCAGATATATTAAAGTAGATTTGTAGAGGGTGTGTATGAAAAGAATAATAAAATTTGAATTAAAAAGAGCATTTGTGAATCGTTTTTTCTTTTGTTCTTGATATTGATCTTTTGCATTTTTATTTTCTCCTTTGATAAATTTGATTATATCAAACTATTCAAAGGTGTTACAAATTTAGTATAGCAGGACAGTATACTTGGCGGAGAGTGAAATGAAAAAAAGAGCAAATATTTTCATAATGGTTGTGGTAACAGTAATTTTATCTGCTTGTGCTGCGAATGATAAAATGGTTAATATTGAAGATTCATTGACGGCAACAGAGGAAGAGCAAACAAATTTAATTAAAACCAATAGTTATAACCAAAGGGATGAAATATCTGTAGATGAAATTATATTTAAAAATTTTAATGTGATTTATACAGGCAAGTTTTTGCTGGAATATGCGCCTAAAAACGAAATAATATATTTTAATGAGCAGGTTTCTTTTTTGGGAGAGTTGATGGATGATACGGCCTATGTTTTTATAACAATTACTTTGGAGAATACGAGTGATAAAATGAGTGTTATATATTTGGGTTGTGGTGATTTTGTAACGGTAGATGAAAACGGACAGACGATAGATGGTGCACATGAAGTTAGATATAGAAGTGATTATACATCTGATGATCCAACACGTAAAGATTATTATAAATGTGAGTTGGAGCCAAAATCTGTCCATACTTATACAGTAGGTTATATCTTACCGGTATCCATGTTGGAATCAGACAATTTGTATTATAAAATTAATCGCTACGGTGAGTGGTTTAGTCCGACCAATTTCAGATATATTAAAGTAAATTTGTAGAGGGTGTGTATGAAAAGAATAATAAAATTTGAATTAAAAAGAGCATTTGTGAATCGTTTTTTTCTTGCGGCTCTTGTTGTGGGCATTGTGATTTCCGTGTTGCATATTATTTTAGTTGTGATACCTGCTTCAAAATATTTAGAATTGCATTCATATAGCAAGGGGGTATACCCAAATTCCATATATAATACAATGTTGGGATTTGATATGAGCTCTCTTTATTTAGCATTATATACAATGCTCATTCCGGTTTTGGCTTGTTTGCCTTTTGCGGATAGTTTGTATACGGATAAGAAATCGGGGTATATAAAATATCTTTATTCAAAAGTAGAAAAAGGGTGGTATTTGCTTGCTAAATTAATTGCAAATTTTTTGGTGGCGGGTACTGTGGTTGTATTTCCGCTACTGCTGAATTTGTGGGGTACGGCTCTATTTGTGCCGGCTTTGATTCCACAAGCCAGTACGGCACAGTTTCCGATTTTTGCATATTATATGTGGAGTGATTTGTATTATACATTTCCGATGGTTTATATAACATTGTATGGTATCATTATTTTTATATATGCCGGTATATTTGCCTGTATTGGCATGATGCTTTCTACATTTATAAAGAACCGTTTTGTTGTTCTATTATTACCTTTTGCCATTGTGACAGTATGGAATTTTGTGGCATCACAATTATCCGGGAACGCTTTGGCTCCGGCTGCTTTTTTACGAATGGATCAACTCGGGGGGGTGCATTTGAATCAAATGATATGTATACTTCTTATATTACTGGCTTGTGTCGTCGCATTGTATTGTTACGAAAAGAGAAAACATGAGATTTATTAGGTTATGTTGTTATGATTTGCGGCAAGGTTTTTATAAAAACTTAGGAAGATATTTATTTTGTGGTATATTGTTTGCTGCCTTTACTTTACTTTTTTTTAGAGAAATAGAGCGAAATTATTTATCGGGTGTAACCCGAAGTTGCGTTGATTATTTGATTTTTTTAACCAGGGGCGTGATAGAATACAACCCGGAAAGTGGAACAGGTTTTGAGATACCTTTGATATGGTTCTTACAAAATATAATGTTGTCTCTTTTGGTTTCAAATTATGTGACGGAAGATTTAGAAAAGTTTGGTATACAGCTTATGATTCGTATGAGGAGAAAGCATGCTTGGTGGTTTTCTAAATGTGTATGGTTGTTTTCGACGGTTTTTGCCTTTCATATGATAAAAATAATATTTGCATTGGGTAGCGGAACAATTTCAATACAAGCAAACGCCGATTTCAATGAACGGTTATATGGATTGGATGTTCGTGGAATGAGTCGTTTTGATTTGCTTTTATTTTTATGGATACTTCCTTTTTTGACATCATTGACATTGGCATTGTTTCAAATGTATTTGTCATTGGTATTATCGGCAATATATGCTTTTATTTTAATGATAGGTTATTTGGTGGTGTCAGCTTTTTATCTTCATCCGTTGCTGATTGGAAATAATACGATGTTGTTGCGTAGTGCTTTTGTGTATACAGGTGGCATTGATGTAAAAAAAGCGGTTGTGATTACGATGGTGTTGTCATTGCTTGTTATAATATTCGGTTATATTAAAACAAAAAGATATGACATACTGGAACGTGGGGATGTGTGAATTTGTATTTAGAGATAGAAAACGCAATAAAAAGAATCAAAGGAAAAATAGTGTTAGATCATATTTCATTAGAAATGGAAAAGGGAAAAATATATGGTTTGCGTGGCATCAATGGTTCAGGTAAAACCATGTTGATGCGGGCGATTGCAGGATTACTTCATTTGACGGAGGGAAAAGTTATGGTAGCAGGGAAAACCATAGGAAAGGAAATATCTTTTCCGGAAAGCCTAGGTCTTTTTATTGAAAGCCCTGCCTTTATTTCGCGTTATACAGGACACAAGAACTTATTGCTTCTTGCAGAGTTAAAAGAGGGTATCGCCACGTTTGAAGTAGAGGAAACTTTGAAAAACGTTGGCTTAGATCCCGGCGATAGGCGCACATATCGCAAATATTCTTTGGGTATGAAACAACGTTTGGGCATTGCTTGTGCTTTGATGGAGCATCCGGAATTGATTTTATTGGATGAACCTTTTAATGCCTTGGATGAATCAGGTGTGGCACAGATTAGAGAACTTATCATCAAAGAAAAAGAGCGTGGCGCTTTAATTATTTTATCTTGCCATGACCAAGCAGAACTAGAATCTCTTTCGGATGAAATATTTTATATGCGTGATGGTAAGATTTTATCTTAGTCAAAAGGAGGATGTAACAGTATCATGAAAAGAAAAATAGGGGTTGTAATTTTAATGGTCGTTTTTATAACAATGATTGCTACAACGATTCGAATCATTGAGATAAATGCACGTTATCCCGGTCCAGAAGAAACGACATATTCTATGGGGGAAACGATTCGTAATGAAGATATTGAGATTACGATTTTAGATAGTCGGCTTGGAGAGTTGGAAGATTTTAAAAACGGTGCAATCTTTCAGGATTCATTGGAAACGTTTTATACCTTTGATTTTCGCCGAAAGGTCATTGTGCTTGATGTGCTACTTGAAAACAAAGGTGATACAACGGCTCGGGCTGATATGACGCAGTTTGTATTAGAATCCGGAAGTTGGGCAAATGGTTGGGATTTAGAATTTTTTAGGTACTTAAACGATGCAGATTTGAATATGTTAGAAATACCGACAAACAAGCAGCAAAAAGTAAAATTAGGATTTTTTATGTATGATTTTCAACTTTCCCAAAGTGATTGGAATAATATTGGAGAGAAACCATTTTATTTGGTTATGGAGATATATCCGGAGAAGCAGCAGGTATTGTTGGATGTAAAATAGATAAAAAGAAAAGAGGAAATTACCCCTATGATTGACAAGGGCTGCTATCGGTAGTAAAGTTATGGCATAGCAAAAATAAACCAGTAAAAAAGGATGGTAAGTCAAAAAAATGAAAAACAATATGAGTAAATATATCGATCATACATTATTGAAGCAAAATGCCACAAAAGAGGAGATTATGACCTTATGCCAAGAGGCCAAGGACAATCATTTTATGTCTGTTTGTGTAAACCCCTCGTACGTATCGTTTAGTCATGAATGTTTAAAGGGCAGTGATGTAAAAGTTTGTACGGTGATTGGTTTTCCTTTGGGCGCAACCACAACAAAAACGAAAGTGTTTGAAGCCAAAGAAGCCGTTGCAAACGGTGCTTTAGAAATAGATATGGTGGTTTCTGTAGGAGCGATAAAATCCGGAGATTGGGCTTATGTAAAAAAAGATATAAAAGAAGTAAATGCAATCAAAGGTCAAGCACTTTTGAAAGTGATTATAGAAACTTGTCTTTTGACGGATGCGGAAAAAGTGCAGGTGTGTACGATTTGCAAAGAAATCGGTGTAGATTTTGTCAAAACATCGACGGGATTTTCTACCGGCGGTGCTACGGTAAAAGATGTGATTTTGATGCGTAAAACCGTTGGGCCGGACATTGGGGTAAAGGCATCAGGTGGTGTGCGAGATACAAAGACTGCTCGGGCTATGATTGATGCCGGTGCCAATCGTTTGGGAACCAGTTCCGGGATAGCCATTGTTTCCGGTAAAGCCGGCACATCTGCGTATTAGTCCAATATGATATTTCGTCCGCCCAGTTCCTTTAATTCTTCCCCATGGGTAGATACGATAATAACCGCAATGCCACGGTTCAAAAGGGCCTGCACCATGAATTTGATATTATCATAGGCAAAATCAATATCTACTAAAAAGGGCATGATGCAAATGACAGCTTTGGGGCAGTGCAGTAGCCATTTGCAATAAATTGCTTTTAGTAGTATTTCCGCATCTAAATCTTCGGTGCGTTTCATTAAGTCGTCTTCTGAAATGATATTTTTTAGCATATTGATACAACTTTTTTTATATTTACCGGAGGCAATCCAAAATAAAGGCATTTTTGTATTTAAGCTCAGCATGATATTGTCCAGTAAGGTCATATCTTGCACAAGAGAATTTTCTAGGGCATTTTCTTCAATGATACCAATGCCCTTTCGTATCATTTCCCAATTATTGTGAATTTGATATTCCTTATTCTCCAATCGTAAATGTCCTTTTGTATGGGCAAGCTCGCCTTTGATGAGCTGCTCAAAATCCCGACAAACATAATCATTTTTACACTTTATTGTGATAAGTTCACCACGTTGTATGCAAAAACTTAAGTTTTTGATGGTACCGGCATAGAGATTGCAAAATTCTAAAACGGGTAAATCCTGTCTGGGTGAAGAAAGATGCTCCGTTTTATTTGCTTCTTGGTGAAATGGTTTTTGGGAAATTTTTTCATTCCAAACTTCTTTGCTATAGCAACCTTTTGTTTTGCCCTTACTGATGAGAAAAAAACGATCCGCGTGTTTGATGAGTTCGTCTTCATAGGAGTCAAGTATAATAAAAGTGATGCCCTCTTGTGCTATTTTTCGAATAAAAACCATCAATTTTTTAATATCGGTAGGGTTCAAATGATTGTTTAATTGATAGAGAACAACAATGGATTGTTTTTGTACATAGGCTTTCAAAATTTCGATAATGGTTCGATCAATAAAGGTGAGATTGCAAACGCTAGATTCCAAAGAAATGGAGAGTGAAAATTTATGAAAAAGTGCTGTTGTCATTGTGCGATGGGATTGTTTTTTCACAAAAATAAGACTGCTATTTGCATATTGCAAAAAAATGTTTTCAGAAAGTTCTAAGGTCTCTATGAGTTTGTTGTTTTTTCCAATGATAGAGATGGTTTTTCGGGCAATCGCATTCCATTCTTTCATAGAAACAGCAGTATCATTGATATAAAAATAGCCTTGTTCAAAATGTTTTCCGGACTCCAATATGGAAATAAACAAACGCCTTTCTTTTGCGTTATCAAAAATAATACCGGCAATATCTCCTGCGAAGAGTTGTAGATAGATATCTCTCAATTTGACATCATAGGATCGAATACTTGCTCGTTCAATTCTTAAAACTTCTTTTTTCAAGATAATATGCCCCTTTCTATTGACTAGAGGATGTTTGATGCTATTTTAGGGAGGGTAAAGGCGACTTTTGTACCAAGATTTTCGTCACTCATCAAACGTAAACCATATTCCATGCCAAAAATTAATTGAATCCGTTTTGAAACGTTGCGCAATGCGATTCCACTATATTTTCGATGTGCTTCGTCATAATCATCTGTGATGGATTGGTTTATGTGCGTATTAATTAGGTCAACTTCTTTTTCGGGTATTCCAATACCGTTGTCAATAACGGAAATGAGTAGCCTTGTATCGGTTAGTTCGATTTCTATTTGAATGATGCCGCCGGATTTTTTTCCTTCCAAGCCGTGTATAATGGCATTTTCAACGATAGGTTGTAAAATTAGTTTTGGAACTTTTATGCGTAGTACCTCATTTTTTTCAGAGGGAAAAATAGTCTTTAATTGAATACGATTGTAGAATCGATATTGTTGTACTGTAAAATAATTATTAACATGCTCTAATTCGTCTTCCAATGATACCAGTTTTTTTGTGTCACTAATGGTGTAACGAAAAAAGACAGATAGCGCTTCGGTGGTTTTGGCGATACTTTCCACATTGGCTTCTAAGGCGTCACCGCGGATTGCTTCTAGTGTGTTATACAAAAAGTGAGGGTTAATCTGGGTTTGCAAAGCAAGGTATTCGGCATGGTTGTTTTGATAGACTTCACTTTGTTTGCTTAGTTCTGTTTGCATATGGGAAATATATTCGCTGATTTCTGTTGCCAGATATTTATTTACCTTTAGTCGCGTATGATAATCTTTTTGTTTCATAAAAAAAGCATAGGTTTTTCTGCATTTAAAGTGTGGATGGATGAATAAAAAGAATAAAACGATATCAATAATAAGAACCAGAACAAAGATTAACTTTAGGACAAAGTAGGAATGCAACCAGTCCGCTCCGGCCAATTCAAAATTTGGTAATCCTAAATATAAAGCAATTAAAATAAAAATCAAAATATTAAAACAGACGATTGTACTTGTACTTCCCCAAAAAAGGATGCCATTTTTTCGCATAGGAACGCTCCTTGTCTAAGATATTTAATGATATAATTTACGAAATGCCCTTGGATTTAATCCGACAATCTTTTTGAACAGTTTTGAAAAATGTTTTACATCTCCATACCCGGACAGTTCGGCAACTTCGCTTAAATTTTTATTGGTATTGATTAAAATGTCCTTTGCATGTTCAATTCGAACGTCTGTTAGATATTCAAGGAAATTTTTTTGTGTTTCTGTTTTAAAGAGTTTGGAAAAGTAAGACGGTGCAAAACCAACGTAAGTACTGACTTCTCCCAGTGTAATATTTTTGTTAAAGTTGCTGTTGATATAGGCTTTTGCTTCTCGAATTGGGCGGTTTCCCTCCGCTTTTTGTGCTTCTTTCCAACATTTTAAATGTGCAATGATAACAGACTGGGTCAGTGCAAAGACTTCTTCTAAAGAAGAAGCGTTGTCAAAAGCGGCTTGTAATTGATTTTGCGCAGTGGGAATATCTATATTGACATGAGGTCTTTTTTTTACAGAGTAGCAGAACCATTCGCAAAGGGTGGCATGAATGGTGCAGATAAGGGTGCCGTTTATTTCCTTTTCTTTGTAAAGTTGCGCCGAAATAGAAAGAAATACTTCGCTCAGTTTTTGAAAATCAAAAAGTTCAATACTATCTTTGAAGTTTCTTAAAACGGTAGCATCCAGTATGGTTGCTATTTTATCCTTTGATGATATAGCGGATTGATGTTCTATGATATCAGGCGCATTTGGTATGAGATAATCATACTTTTGCTGATGGATTTCTTCTACGGCGACAGGTAAGTCACAAAGAGAAGTTTTCCGTTCGCTTAAAATGAAATACGGCTTGACGTCTTGAAAAAGCTCTTTCCAACTACGAATTTCCATACGTACTAATTTAATAAATTTTATCATTTCTTCGGATGTTTCTCTTGTGTCATTGATTAAAATGTAAATATTTTCATTGGATGCTACAAAAATAAAGTCCTCAAAAACTTTCTCCAGTCTGACTTGGATTAGATTTTGGATTTTGGCCAGTAATAAAAGTTTAGATTCTTGTGTGGTGCTCTGATGGGGTAATAAGGTTTTTATCAATATGATTTGAAAGCTTCCGGCAATGAAAAAACAACCATATTCTTGGTTTGTAAAAGCGATATCTTGAAGAAACTTGGACTGTATGGTTCCATCAAGCAAGTCCTTTAAAAGGCTAGTTTTCATCTTTGCAGATTGCTCTTTTATGGTATGTTCCAATGCTTGGCGCTCTTTTATAACCTCTGAGGCCTTTTGGTATTTTTCGCTTATTTTTCGGATGGTTTCTTCCATGTCCTTTTTTCTGAGCGGTTTTAGCAAATAATCTTCTACTCCGTAACGGATAGCGGTTTGGGCGTATTCAAATTGATTATAACCACTTGTGATGATAAAATAAATATCTTCATACTTCATTTTTACTTCTTTGATTAGTCTTAGTCCATCCCATTCCGGCATTCGAATATCAGTAATAACAATATCGGGATGCTCTTTTAAAATCTTGTCATAAGCACTTTTGCCATCATGTTCAATTCCAATGACTTCGATGCCAAACGCATTCCAATCTACAGTATGTTTAATTAGCTTACAAACTCTTATTTCATCATCAACAATTAGTAATTTTAACATGTGATATATCCTCTTTTTAAAAAAACGAATTTGATAGTTGTAAGTATCATAGCATGAAAAATAAAAAAGATAATGATTTTTTGTGAAAACTGAACAATGTTCACAAAAAAAGACACGTTTTCATAAAAATGATGGTTGTTAAGGCGGGAAAAAAGCTATACTATCAATTCTAAGAAAAAACAAAACAAATGAAATAAGGGTGGATGATATGGAAAAAGATAAATGGGTATTAGAGATGCAAAATGTTTCGAAAAGTTTTCCCGGTGTCCATGCGCTTAAAGAGATAAACTTTCGTTTGTTGCCGGGTAAAGTACATGTGGTGATGGGAGAGAACGGAGCCGGTAAATCCACGCTGATGAAAATCATTGCAGGTATATACAAAGCGGATAGTGGTAAAATGTTATTGCATGGGGAAGAGGTAAAATTTCAGACACCAAGACAGGCATTGCATCGTGGAATTGCCATGATACATCAAGAGTTAAGTCCTGTTTTAGAGATGACAATAACAGAGAATTTATTTTTAGGGAAAGAAATCACGCTGGGAAAAAGCCGTTTGTTGGACGAAAAAAAAATGAATAAAAGCGCAGAAGAATTGCTTGCCCGGGTAGGTTTAGAAATACCACCAACGACCCGGATGAAAAACCTATCGGTTTCTCAAATGCAGATGGTAGAGATTGCCAAAGCCCTATCTTATCATTCGGAAATTATCATTATGGACGAACCAACGGCTGCCATTACAGATAAGGAAGTGGAAAAACTGTTTCAAATCATTCGCCAATTAAAGGACGAGAATAGATGTATCGTGTATATTAGTCACAAAATGAAAGAAATTTTTCAGATTGCGGATGAAATAACCGTGTTTCGGGATGGAAGTTATATTGGGACCTATGATGCGGACAGTATTACGGAGAAAGAATTAATCAAGTACATGGTAGATCGGGATTTGTCACAAATTTATCCGAAGCGGGAAAATACCATCACCGATGAAGTATTTCAACTGGAAAATGCAAGCCAAGCGGGTTTTTTTGAAGATGTTAGTTTTTCACTGCGGCGTGGTGAAATTTTGGGCATTGCCGGATTGATGGGCGCGGGTCGAACAGAATTGATGAATGCAGTATTTGGTATTACAAAGTTAAATGCAGGTAAGATTTCTATTCATAATAGAATTGTGAAAAAACCTACACCAAACAAGATGATTGCCAATGGTTTGGGTTATGTAACAGAAGATAGAAAAGGCAATGGTTTGGTGCTGGAAATGGGGGTAAGAGATAATATGATTTTGGCCTCCTTGCATGATTTGATGAATCGAATCGGTTTCATTAAAAAGAAAAAGGCAGCGGAGTTGAGCTTGAATTTTAAAGAACGTTTGGCAATCAAAACACCAACGATGGAGAAAGAAGCAGGAGAGTTAAGTGGTGGAAATCAGCAAAAAATTGTACTGGCAAAATGGCTGATGCAAAACCCGGAAATCATTATTTTTGATGAGCCTACAAGAGGTATTGATGTTGGGGCGAAAACAGAGATATATAAGTTAATTACGGCTTTGGCAGAGCAAGGAAAAAGTATTATATTTATTTCTTCGGAAATGCCGGAAATATTGGGTATGTGTGATCGAATTATTGTTTTGTCTGGTGGAAAGATAAGTGGAGAATTAAATGGAAAAGAGGCAACACAGGAAAAAATTCTTTCCTTTGCCGGTAAAAACGTATAAAGGGAGGGAAATCTAGTGAAAACTTCTTTGGGTAAAAAACAAGTAAATCAGTTGTTAAGTAAGTACTCACTGATATTAATTATTTTAGGGATTGCTTTGATTATGACATTTAGTACCAGTGCATTTTTGACCGGTACAAACTTGATTAATCTGTTGCGGCAAATTTCAATCAACGGAATACTGGCGATTGGGATGACCCTTGTGGTACTAACGGGTGGAATTGATTTGTCAGTGGGTTCGATTTTGGCATTTTCAGGAATTATTATAGCCGGTTTGTTGCGAGATACCTACTTGCCTATTATTGTAATTGTGCTCATTGCTATTTTGGTAGCCTGTATTATGGGGGCCTTAAATGGTTATTTTATATCATATTGGAATGCAGCTCCCTTTGTTGTAACCTTAGCAATGATGACGATTGGCCGTGGTTTAACCTTTGTGTTTAGTGATGGTAGGCCGATTTCAAATTTGCCCGGTGAATATCTAGAAATAAGTAGAGGTAGCATCATTGGGATTCCCAATCCGGCATGGATATTAATTGTTATTTTCATTTTGGGTACGATTATCCTAAATAATTTAAAATTAGGAAAATATATTTATGCAATTGGCGGAAATGAAAACGCAGCATTGGTTTCGGGCATTCCGGTAAAACGCGTCAAATTATTTGTGTATGTGCTCAGTGGATTTGCTTGTGGTGTTGCGGCGGTTATATGGACGGCTCGCGTTTCTGCCGGGCTTCCGACAGCCGGTGATGGTTATGAATTAGATGCGATAGCTGCAACAGTCATTGGTGGTGCAAGATTATCCGGTGGAAGAGGAAAGTTGTGGGGAACATTATTAGGTGCGTTATTGCTGGGAATTGTAAGCAATGGTCTGGATCTGCTGAATGTTTCTTCCTTTTACCAGAAAATTGTGAAAGGTTTGATTATTTTGGGAGCGATTTTAATCGATGCCAAGAGAAATAAGAAAATGTAAAAATGAAAAGGAGAAGAAAAGTATGAAGAAAAAGGTATTATCGGCAGTAGTAGTGGTATGTATGGTAGCGTTGGTTTTGGCAGCATGTGGTAATGGTGGTTCCGGCGGCGGCAACGGTGCAGGGGCTGAAAATGGTGGTTCCGGTGATGGTTTTACCATTGGAGCGACGGTATATTACATGACAGAGTTTGTTACTTTGATGGTAAATGGCATTGAGTCTCGTGCAGACGAGTTGGGTATGGATTTGATTTTGTTGGATGCAAATAACAATGCACAGCAACAAATCACACAAATTGAGAATCTAATTGCACAAGAAGTAGATGTGTTATTGGTGGCTGCGGTAGATTCAGATGCAATTGTTCCGGCTCTTGATATGGCGGAAGAAGCAGGAATTCCATTGGTTGGGGTGAATATGCTGATTAATACAGATCGTCATTATTATTACGTGGGTCCGGATGATGTATTGGCGGGTCAATTACAGATGCAAGCAGCGATTGATGCAATTGGCGGAGACGGAAATGTTCTTATTTTAGAGGGTCCAATTGGCCAATCTGCTCAGATTCAAAGAATGGAAGGGAACCAAAAAGCGTTGGCAGAAAATCCCGGCATCAATGTGTTGGCACATCAAACAGCGAATTGGAGTCGCGCAGAAGCGTTGGCTTTGACAGAAAATTGGCTAGAGGCTTTCCGTGGTGAGATTGATGCAATCGTTGCCCATAATGATGAAATGGCTTTGGGTGCAATTCAGGCCTTAGAAGCAGCCGGTTTGATTGGTGATATTGTAGTTACCGGTGTAGATGCGATTTTAGATGGTTGCAATGCAGTATTAGATGGTACTTTGTTGGCAACGGTTTTACAAGATGCTTACAAATTGGGGAGTTTGAGTGTTCAATTGTGCTATGACGTATTGATGGGTAACCCACCGGAAGAAGCATTGAATTATATTGATATGCCACTGGTAACCAGGGATAATGTAGAACAAGTATTAAGTGATATCTACGGGCAATAATTTCAAAAATAATGAGGAGAAGGGTTTATGAAAGGTAAGATGAAAGTTGCAGAAATGCCAAAAGCACGGCAAATAGTACTGGTAGAAAGAGACATTCCACAGTTAAACGCCGATGAGTTATTGATTCGATTGGAATATGTGGGAATCTGCGGTTCAGATTTGCATTTTTATGAAGACGGCAGATTAGGCAATTGGGTAGCCGAAGAACCCTTGGTACTGGGACATGAGCCGGGTGGCGTTGTAGCGGAGATAGGCAGCGGCGTAACAGGTTTTGCGGTAGGTGATAGAGTTGCGTTGGAGCCGGGTGTCCCCTGTGGTGTTTGTGAAACATGTAAGAAAGGTACTTATAACCTTTGTAAGCGTATGTCTTTTATGGCAATTCCAAAGGAGCGTGCCGGTGTGTTTTCTGAGTATTGTGCCCATCCGGCCAATATGTGTTATAAATTGCCGGATCATGTATCTACTTTAGAGGGTGCCTTAATGGAACCTTTGGCTGTAGGGTTACATGCCTTGGATTTGGCAGATGTCAAGGTGGGGCAAAGTGCGGTTGTGTTAGGATGTGGTTGCATTGGATTGGTGACCATTATGGCATTAAAAGCTGCCGGTGTTGATGAAATTTATGCGGTAGATGTGATTCCAAAACGACTGGAAAAAGCCAAAGAGGTAGGCGCATTACAAGTATTTGATGGTAAAAAAGAAAATGTGACAGATATCATTCAGACGTTGTCAAGGGGCGGCACAGATCATGTTTTTGAGACAGCAGGTACAGAGTTTACCACCTTACAATCTGCAAAATTGGTTGGAAATGCCGGTGTTGTTACAATTATTGGTATGTGTTCAGATCCGGAAGTGAAAGTTGATTTGGGCAGTTTAAGTGAAAAAGAAGGAACCTTAAAAACTATTTTTAGATATCGTAATCTATATCCAATGGCGATTAAGTTGGTGAGCCAAGGTAAGATGGATTTATCTTCCATTGTTTCCCATGAATTTTCTTTAGATGAGATTAGCAAAGCCATTGCATATAATATAAATAATAAAGATGATGTGATTAAGGCGGTTATCAAAATGTAATGGATAAGGGGAGGAAACTCCCCTTATCTTATGAAAAAAAGAGGTATTGTGATGAAAAAAATAATCAATCATGCTGATTTTGTAATACCTGAAATGATGGAAGGTTTTATTTTAGCTTACCATAATTATTATACAAAACATCCGGAAGTAAATGGTGTGATCAGTAAAAATAGTCGCAAAGATAAGGTTGCTTTGGTGATTGGCGGTGGTAGTGGGCACGAACCGATTTTTTCCGGTTTTGTTGGAAAGGGTTTGGCAGATGCAGCGGCATGTGGAAATGTGTTTGCTTCACCGGATCCGGGTACCGTTTATCAAACGGCAGAGGCAGTGAGCCAAGGTAAGGGTATTTTGTTTGTATATGGAAATTATGCAGGAGACAATTTAAACTTCGATATGGGTGAAGAATTATTAAATGATGGCGGCATTCAAACAGCCCATGTAAGGGTTTGGGATGATTGTGCTTCCGCTCCAATGGAACGTATGGAAGATCGAAGAGGAATTGCCGGTGATGTTTTTGTCGTAAAAATTGCCGGAGCTGCCTGTGATGCCGGTCATGACTTACAGGAAGTACTTCGTATCACGGAAAAGGCGAGAGATCATGTTTTAAGCATTGGTTTGGCGACTTCTCCGGGTCAAATCCCGGGTGTGGATCAGCCGACATTTGAATTGGGCGAAAATGAAATAGAATATGGCATGGGCCTTCATGGTGAGCCGGGCATTCAGCGAACGACGATGAAACCGGCAGATGAATTAGCATCTGTTATGATGGAAAAATTGTTGTCAGAATTGGATTTAAAAACAGGGGATGAAGTATGCGTACTGATGAATGGATTGGGTTCCACAACTATTCTTGAGATGAGTATCGTATATCGCAAAGTACAGCAGATACTTTCCGGTATAGGTGTTAAAGTCTATGATGCGGATATCAATAGTTATTGCACTTGCATGGAGATGGGTGGATTTTCTATCAGTATTTTAAAGTTGGATGATGAATTAAAGCAGTATTATGATGCACCATGCTATTGCCCTTATTATGCCAAGGAGGGGAAATAGGGTGGAAAAATTAAAGATAGAGCAAGCAAAAGAAATGCTAATTTTTGTGGCAGATCAGATTATAGCGGCAAAACCGGAATTGACGGAGATAGATAGTAAAATCGGTGATGGAGATCATGGGATTGGGATGGCCGGTGGTTTGCAAAAAGCAAAGGATAAGCTTTTAAAAACAACGGAATTTTCCGGCGTTTACGAAGTGTTTGAAATAACCGGAAAAGCCATGCTTATGTCAATGGGTGGTGCTTCCGGGGTTATATTTGGCAGTCTGTTTTTAGCAGGTGCAAAAGGAGCTGAAAAAAAAGAAGCACTTTCAGCGGAAGATCTTGCGATGATGATGCACAAAAGCCTCGTTGCAATTCAGGAACGAGGCAAAGCAAAAATGGGAGATAAAACCATGGTAGATGCTTTGGCACCGGCAGTTACGGCTATGGAAAAGCATTGCTTTGAAGGGATGCTGCCCATGTTAAAATGTGCGGAAGCAGCAGCGGCAGAAGGTTTAGAAAAAACCAAATCTTATATTGCTAAGTTTGGCAGAGCCAAGTCTTTGATGGAGCGAGCCATCGGTTATCAAGATGCCGGAGCAACTTCCGTGTGGATTATCTTTCGTTCTATGCGGGAATATGTAGAGAGTAAAGGTATGTACTAAAAAAGAGTGGGGCTATTTTATTTTCGAATAGCCTCACTCTTTGTACAAATTTAAACATCCACAGCCCACAATCCGTGTAGGTTACAATATTCATAAACCGTAACATCTCCGTCTGCAATTGTAAAAGTTGCCGTAGGCTCACCCGTTACATCTAGTTGAACTCTGGTGGTTTGTCCTGCTTGTGCGGCACAAATCCAAGCGATGTGATGTTCTTCTGTCATAGGATGCGGCACGGATCCTACGGTAACGGTGACGGTGTTACCGTCTCTGCTCACAACGGGCACATGTTTCTCTGTGGCAGCATCTACGGTATTAGGTGCCAGCTTTACCATAGGTTGTTGACAACAACATACTTCTCCGCCTTTTGTATCAACCATTGCAATCATATTTCCACAAATGTTACATTTTAAAAAGCTACGATCATATTTCATGTTAGTTCCTCCTTTTAGAATAACAGATATTGAATTCATAAAAAATAATTTACAGACAATAGCCTGTAGATATATTATATAGCTTAGTTTTTCAAAAATCAACAGAATAATTTCAAAATATTAATAAAGAAATAATAAATATACAATAGCTTTGACTTTAAAGGTATGGGCTTCTATGGTATACTAATAGAATAAGAATGTGATCCAAAGGAGGCTGAATATGAGTGCAATACTAGAAGTGTGTAAATTGACAAAGAAGTATGGCAAATTTCAAGCGTTAAAAGGAGTGGATTTGACTGTGAACGCTGGTGAGATTTATGGATTCATCGGGCCAAACGGAGCAGGAAAAACAACGACAATCCGGACGATTTTGGGCATCATCAAAGCCAGTAGCGGTGAAGCAAAAGTGTTTGGAAAGGATGCTTGGAAAGAGGCGGTGGAAATCCATAAGCGCATTGCTTATGTACCCGGTGATGTGAATTTGTGGTCAGGTTTAACCGGTGGAGAGGTGATTGATTTTTTTGTGCGTTTGCGCAAAAGTGGCAATAAAAGCCGCAAGGAAGAGTTGATTAAAAGTTTTGATTTGGATCCTACAAAAAAGTGTCGTACTTATTCAAAAGGAAATCGGCAAAAGGTTGCTTTGATTGCAGCGTTTTCTTCAGATGCGGATTTCTATATTTTGGATGAGCCTACTTCCGGTTTTGATCCTTTGATGGAGCGGATTTTTCAGGAATGTGTAGAAGAAGTAAAAAAAGAGGGAAAAGCGGTGTTACTTTCCAGTCATATTTTGCAGGAGGTAGAGCGCTTGTGCGACAAAGTAAGCATCATCAAAGACGGGCAAGTGATTGAAACGGGTACCATGACGGACTTGCGGCATTTAACCCGTACAAGCATCCATGTAGAAACCAAAAGGTCTTTGGAGGGGTTGGAAAAGATGCCCGGCATTCATGACATGAGAATTACAAGCAAGGGAGCTGTTTTTGCTGTTGAAACCAAGGCGATGAATGATGTACTGCGTATGTTGACGGACTTTGGCGTTGCAAAGCTAGAGTGTTCACCACCAACCTTGGAAGAATTATTTATGAGTCACTATAAAGATTCGAGGGGGTGAAAGGATGTTTCAAAACAATTTAACATTACTTCGTTTTATGCTTCGTCGGGATAGGTGGAATATTCTCTTTTGGTTTATTGGTATCATGTCGGTGGTAGTGGGCTTTGGTGCCGGGATTGAGGGGATGTACCCAACGGCACAAGAGCGTTTGACTATGGCGCAGACCCTATCCACTCCTGCTATGGTGGCGATGACAGGTCCGGCTTTTTCCCTGTCTGATGGCAGCGTAAGTGTAGGTTCTTTGTTTGCGGTGCTGATGTTTATTTGGACGGCGATGACGATGGGGATTATGAGTATTTTTACCGTGGTGCGTCACACACGCCGTGATGAAGAGCAGGGGCGTATTGAAGTGATTCGTTCTTTGCCTGTGGGAAAGGAGTCAAACCTATCAGCGGCTTTGACTTTGGTTTTTTGGCAGAATTTACTATTTGGTCTTTTTATGGGTCTTTGCCTTGGGGCGATGGGGCATCAAGGCATGGATATGACAGGGTCCTTATTATTTGGTTTATCCATGGCCACTGCCGGTATGTTTTTTGCCGGAGTTGCGGCAGTATTTTGCCAGTTATCTTCAAATCCAAGGACGGCCCAATCCTTATCTTTGGGGCTGCTCATCATTTTGTATTTTATAAGAGCGGTTGGGGATATGCAAAATCAAATCATTCTATCCTACGTATCTATTTTAGGCCTGTTACAGCAGGCAAAGGTGTATGTGGACAATCTTTGGTGGCCTTTGCTGGTTACTTTATTGGTGACCCTTGTATTGGTGGTGGTGGCCTTTGCTCTTTGTATGATTCGTGATTTGGGCGAGGGGCTTTTCCCGGCAAGGAAAGGCAAAGCAGATGCGGCAGCTTATTTGCGTAGTCCCGGTGGCTTGGCCTTTCGTTTGCTACGCACTTCCATGATTGTATGGGCGGTTGTTATTTTTGCATTGGCGGCAGCTTATGGCTCGGTGATGGGCGATATTGAAAGTTTTATGAAAAGCAATGAAATGTTTTCTCAAATGGCAAATGGTGACCCTATGGTATTGATTTCCATGTTTATTTTGATTGGAGCCATTGCGGTTGCGATACCGGCATTGCAGTTTGTTTTAAAAGCACGTTCCCAAGAAAAACGTGGGTTTGCAGAGGGGGTTTTGGTACGTGCGGCATCGCGGCAAGCACAGTTAGGCGGTTATTTTCGTATTGCTTTGCTTACTTGTATCGTTGGGCCTGTTATCTCGGCACTGGGTTTTTATGTATCCAGCACACCGGTGATGAAAGATCCAATTTCTCTGCAACGGTTTTTAGAAGCAAGTATGCTTTATATTCCGGCGTTATTGTTTATGTTAGGTTTGGCAATGGTGTTGTTTGCTTATATTCCAAAGGCGACAGGTTATGTGTGGGCCTATTTGGGGTATAGTCTTTTTATCATTTATTTTGGTGGTTTGATGAATCTGCCCGGTTGGTTGGTGAAGCTGACACCCTTTGGTTATATTCCGAAAATTCCTGCGGATACAATTGACAATCGGGTGATTTTGGAGTTGGCTTTGATTTCTTTGCTTGCTGTGATTATGTTTGTGGTAGGGTTTATTGGATATCGTAGACGTGATATGAAATTTTCAAATTAAAGAATGATGTTATATATTTTCATACAAGAAATCGCCCCGGCTGGAAAAAAACAACCGAGGCGATTTCTTATGGTGGTCTAAAACCCACTATGGTGTTGCACGAAAGTCTTGATTTTCCCTCATAATCTCAGACTCTACTTTTTCTAAGAGTTTTCGTGCTCTTTTTTCTTGGGTGATGCAACCGCATGATTGAATCACTCCGCTGCGCAGGTTGCCCGCTGCCACCTCTTTGGTATTTCCGCAGTCACAGTGGCAGTGCCAGATCAGATTTCCGGATCTCGCTTTTCCTACATTTTTTTTGACAACTAATCGACCAAAACGTTCATTTGTTAAATCAATTGCTTTCCTTGGCATTCTTCCCTCTCCTTTTTTCCCAATAACTGATTGAAACAAGAACCCAACAAGAGTTGCACATTTGCAGTTAAAAAACCGGAAATATATTCTTGTTGATAAAGCTATAATAAACCATAGTGTTACACAGTAGTCAATAGAAAATTTAAAGATTTATCATATTTTTCTTAAAGTTTTTAAAATTTAATAAATATATAAGGAGAGGTTATAAATAAATAGGAGGTTTAATTGGAATGGATATGGGAACTATTGATTAAGTGATGTGGCTGTGATACCATATTTTTTGAGGGTTTTAATATCTTTTCGAAATCTGAATAAAAATTAAGGAGAGTTTGGTTTCATGGAAAAGAAAAATTTATTGGTAGGGCAATCAGGAGGTCCCACAGCCGTGATTAACAGCAGTTTGTACGGCGTGGTAAAAGCAGGACTACAAGAAGCGTCTGTCGGGCATGTATATGGTATGCTTAATGGTATAGAGGGATTTTTACAAGACCGCATTTGGGAATTTGGCAAAGATATCTCTCTTGTGGAGATTGAAAAACTAAAAACCACACCGGGTGCATATCTTGGTTCTTGTCGTTATAAATTACCGGAGTGTATGGAAGATGCAGTGTTTGCGATATTATTTAAAAAGTTAAAAGCGTTAAATATTGGTTATGTTGTTTATATTGGCGGCAATGATTCGATGGATACGGTGAGTAAGATGTCTCGTTATGCGGCCAAAATCGGCAGTGATATTAAAGTTTGCGGTGCTCCAAAAACCGTGGACAATGATTTGGTGTTAACAGACCATACCCCGGGGTTTGGTAGTGCGGCCAAGTATGTAGCAACGACGGTACGTGAGATTACTATTGATGCCAATGTATATGAAACAAAATCGGTTACCATTGTAGAGATTATGGGACGCCATGCCGGGTGGCTGACTGCGGCCGGTGTATTGGCGCGGAAATATAAAGGGGACAATCCGCTTTTGGTATATCTTCCGGAAGTGGCTTTTGAAGAGGAAACCTTTATTCGGCAAGTGGAGGCTGCGTTAGAGAAAAATATCAATGTAATTGTGTGTATTTCGGAGGGCATACATGATGCAGAGGGTGTTTTGATTTGTGAGTATGGCAATGAAGTAGGCGTGGATTCTTTTGGCCATAAGATGCTGGCCGGTGCCGGAAAACATTTGGAAAATCTATTGCGGGACAGATTGGCGGTGAAAGTGCGCTCGGTAGAATTAAATGTGGTGCAAAGGTGTTCGACGATGATGATGTCAAAAACAGATCAACAAGAGGCTATAGGTTCCGGTACATTTGCGGTGGCTTCCGTATTGCAGGGTGTGACAGGCAAGATGATTTCCTTTGTACGCAAGCCGGGTGATACCTATGCCATTTCTTATGGATTGGAAGATGTCAATGAAATTTGCAACAAAGAAAAAACGGTTCCTTTGGATTGGATTATCGCGGATGGTTCAGACATTGCGGACGCATTTTTAGCCTATTGTGAGCCTTTGATTAAGGGCAATGTAGATATTCCGTGTGATGGGTTGGATTTGCCGGATTTTGTTTACAGAGGATAAAAAATTTGTTAAAATAATGGAGTACGAATCCGAGTTGCATTCAGAGGGAATGTAGCCTATGGGTATTAACCGTTTACTTAATGCCTCCCGCGTTTGGAAAGGATTCTTAGAAAGTCACATTATGTAGACCCACTAAGATTATTTTCAAAGAAGGAGGTACTTTTAAGATGTATGGATCTTACAACGCAAAAATGGCACGTATCAACTTGACGACAGGTAGTATCACCGTGGAAGAACTAGACCTTGACAAGGCAAAAAAGTTCGTAGGCGGCAGAGGTTTGGGCACAAAGATTCTTTATGATGAAGGTATCGCAAAAGTAGACCCTTTATCGCCGGAGAATAAGTTGGTATATTTACCGGGACCATTGACAGGCACCCAGTTGCCCACAGCCACGCGATACATGGTAGTGACCAAATCACCATTGACAGGCATGATTGCATCCTCCAATTCAGGTGGAAGATGGGGTGCAGATTTGAAATATGCCGGTTGGGAAGGTTTGATTGTGGAAGGTAAAGCGGAAAACCCGGTGTACATCAATATTCAAGATGAAAAAATAGAGATTCTTTCAGCCGAAAAATATGTGGGCATGTTATCAGAAGAGTTGGATGAAACCTTGAAAGAGGTTCACCCCAAAAGCTCTGTACTAAACATTGGACCATCCGGCGAAAACTTAGCATTGTTGGCAGCGATTATGAACGACAAAGACAGGGCGGCGGGTCGTAGTGGAGTTGGTGCCGTTATGGGATCCAAAAACCTAAAGGCCATCACGGTTACAGCGGAGCGCAAGGTAGTGCCGCCTGCTGATGAAGTGGCACTAAAAGAAGTAAACAAATCAGCACTTCAAAAATTACGTGAAGATGGGGTGACGGGCACAGGTTTACCAACCTACGGAACAGCGGTATTGGTCAATATTATCAACAACGTTGGCTCTTATCCCACTAAAAACTGGCAAGAGGCTTATTTTGAAGAAGCGGATGAAGCATCCGGTGAGACCATGGCCAACACAACCTTGGTGAAACAAGGATTTTGCCACAGATGTCCGATTGGTTGCGGCCGTGTCATCAAATTGGATGATAAAGAAGTAGGCGGTCCAGAGTATGAGCCGATTTGGGCTTATGGTGCAAACTGCGGTGTCAAAGAACTAGAAGCGATTAGCCGTGCAAACATGATGTGTAATGAGTACGGGTTGGATGCCATTGGTACACCTTGTACCATTGCAGCAGCCATGGAGCTTTATCAGCTAGGTGCCATCAAGGAAGAAGAATGCGAGGGTGTTCCTCTTACATGGGGCAGCGGCGAAGCCATTATTACGTGGACCAAGCGTATGGGCGAGGGCAAGATTCCTTTGGCCAAGTTGATGGCAGATGGCTCTCATCGCTTATGTGAGTTTTATGGTCATCCGGAAGTTTCAATTGCTGTGAAAAAGCAAGAGTTACCGGCTTATGATGCCAGAGGCATTCAAGGGATTGGTCTAAACTATGCAACAAGCAATCGTGGTGGCTGTCATGTACGTGGTTATACCATTGCGCCGGAGATTTTGGCACATCCGGAGCAAGTGGACAGAACCACCACAGAGGACAAAGCATCCTGGGTGAAAATCTTCCAAGACTTGACCGCTGTGATTGACTCTTTGGGATTGTGCTTGTTTACTTCCTTTGGTTTAGGTGCCGGAGATTATGCTTTGATGCTCAACGCAGCCACAGGTACAGATTACGACGACAATCAATTGCTGGAAGTTGGAGAAAGAATCTACAATATCGAACGTTTATTTAACAAAGAAGCCGGTATGAAACCGGAAGAAGATACCTTACCAAAACGTGTTTTGGAGGAAGCCATTCCAAATGGACCATCCAAAGGTATGAAAAGTCAATTAAACGAAATCTTGCCTACATACTATGAGTTAAGAGGCTGGAAAGATGCTTTCCCAACGGTAGAAACATTAGAACGTTTAGGATTATCCTAATTGTTACGAGGGGAGCAGATTTCGCTCCCCTTTTTGGTGCACTTATATGTACTTATATGGAGGAAAAAAGATGATAGAGATACGTTTGTTTGCAACATTACGGCAAGGCCGGGAAAAAATTTATCATGAGCCGGCAGAAAAATTTCAAACGGGTCGGGATATTATAGAGTATTATCAAATATCTCAAAATGATGTTTCTATATTTTTGATCAATGGGATACATTCAAAATTAGAGGATGCCGTGAAAGCGGAGGATGTGATTGCGATTTTCCCGCCGGTGGGAGGAGGTTGATTGTTTTGGAGAAAGAGTTTACCCACTTTGATGGGCAAGGCAATGCCATTATGGTAGATGTTTCAGATAAGGAAACTACGATGCGAAAAGCGGTGGCAAAAGGCACAATTTATGTGGGAGAAGATGTTTTACAAGCCGTTTTGCAACAAAGGATAAAAAAAGGGGATGTGCTGGGCGTGGCACGGGTTGCAGGGATTATGGCAGTGAAAAACACGGCAGCTATGATTCCCATGTGTCATAGTTTGCAGATTACGGGTTGTTCCCTAGATTTTGAAATTGACGAAAAAAATGCTGCGATTACGGCTTTTTGTACCGCCAAGGTGACAGGTAAGACAGGTGTGGAGATGGAGGCTTTAAGCGGGGCAAGTGTGGCTTTGCTGACCATTTATGATATGTGCAAGGCGATTCGCAAAGATATGGTGATTACAGGGCTTACATTAGTGGAAAAAACCGGTGGAAAATCCGATTATGGCAGGAAGATAGAATAGGTGACTGATATGATAGATGAGTACAATCGAAAGATTGATTATATGCGGATATCCATTACAGACAGATGCAATTTACGCTGCATTTACTGTATGCCCGGTGTGGGGATTGATTTAACCACTCATGAGGAGATTTTGCGTTTTGATGAGATTTTGACGGTAGTTGAAAGTGCTGCTTGTTTGGGTATGAAAAAAATCAAGATTACCGGTGGTGAGCCTCTGGTACGGCGTGGTGTGGCAGATTTGATTCATAAGATTAAGGGTATATCCGGTATAGAAGCAGTTACGCTAACCACCAACGGTGTGCTGTTGGCAGAACAATTTGAGCAATTAAAAACATCCGGCCTGGATGGGATTAACATTAGTTTGGATACATTGGATGAAACAGAGTTTGAAAAAATAGCCGGTGTCAATGCCTTGCCGCAGGTGCTGGCAGGCATTGACCGGGTATTGGCAGATCAAAAAATACCTTTAAAGGTGAACTGTGTGCCATTGAAATCGGCAAAAACGGGTTTGGGTGATTTATTGTCTTTGGCAAAAGACAGACCCATCCACGTACGTTTTATTGAGATGATGCCTATAGGTTATGGAAAAGAATATACATATATTCATGAAGATGAAATCAAAGAAATGATAGAAAATAGATATGGAACATTAAAAGCCTACAAACAAAAGTTGGGTTTTGGTCCCTGTCATTATTATACATTAGAGGGATTTCAGGGGAAAATTGGCTTTATTAGTGCGATGAGCCATCAATTTTGCAGTAGTTGCAACCGGGTGCGTTTGACTAGTCAAGGTTATTTGAAAAGCTGTTTGCAATATGAATTGGGCTGCGATTTAAAACCATTGTTGCGTGCAGGGGCTACGGTAGAGGAAATTGCCAAAGTGATGGCAGAGACGATTTTAATCAAACCCAAGGCTCATACGTTTTGCAAGCAGGATTTTCAAGAAAATGAAGAAAATAAGTTACCCATGTCTAAGATTGGAGGATGATAGCATTGAAACGGTTTGCAGTGATTACAGCCAGTGATTCCGGTTTTGCCGGTGAGAGAGAAGATATTAGCGGACCGGAAGCAATTCGTATGATGGAAGCGTTTGGTTATCAAAACATAGCGTATCAGATGTTGCCGGATGACAAGGAAGTTCTGACAAAAGCCATGAGAGAAATTGCGGACAGTGGTGTGGCAGATTTGATTTTGACCACAGGCGGAACGGGTTTTTCTGTAAGAGATTGTACGCCGGAGGCCACCAAAGCAGTGATTGAGCGGGAGGTGCCGGGGATTCCCGAGGCCATGCGTTGGTTTAGTTTGGGATTTACCAAACGGGCTATGCTTAGTCGGGGAATGGCGGGGATTCGTGGCAATACCTTGATTGTGAATCTGCCGGGTAGTCCCAAAGCGGTAAAAGAGTGTTTGGAATATATACAGGATTCGTTGGATCATGGTTTGGAGATTTTATTGGCGGAAGCAAGCAATTGTGCAAGGTGAGGTATGAAAATGGGAAAAATATTGGCGGTTTGTATCAGCGAAACAAAAGGTGTGCAAAAAAAGGATGTAAAGTCGGCTCGTTTGATTGAAAACTTTGGTTTAGAACAGGATGCCCATGCCGGAAATTGGCATCGGCAGGTGAGTTTGTTATCTGCAGATAAAATAGAAGCCTTTCGTGCAAAGGGTGCAGAGGTGTTTGACGGTGCCTTTGGCGAAAACTTGGTGGTAGAGGGTATTGATTTTTCTGCGTTGCCCTTAGGTACCCGCTTTGCTTGCCATGACGTGATTTTAGAATTGTCCCAAATTGGCAAGGAATGTCACAATCGTTGTCAGATTTATCATAAAATGGGAGATTGCATTATGCCCCGAGAGGGTGTGTTTGCCACTGTGGTACAAGGAGGTGTGATACAAGTTGGTGATGAGCTAAAGATAATCTGAGCCTCTTGTATAGAAAGGTAAGAGCGTTAAATGGAATTGCGAAAGGTACAATCAATGGCAACAGCAAGGGAAAAATTGGTGGAAGCAACAGTGGGGAAAGTCTTTCAAAGTGAAAAGGTTTCTTTGATGGAAAGTGCGGGCCGTATCTTGGCAGAGTCAGTGATTTCCCCTGCTATGGTGCCTGATTTTAGACGCTCTACGGTAGATGGTTATGCGGTTCATGCCGGTGACACTTGGGGCGCAGATGAAAATGCCCCGGTATTTTTGGAATTAGTGGAAGAAGTAAACATGGGTGATACACCCAAGAAAGCCTTAAAACCGGGAGAGTGTGTATATGTTCCTACGGGTGCTATGTTGCCTGAGTGTGCGGATGGTATGGTTATGGTAGAATATTGTGAGGCCTTTGCTGTGAACCAAATTGCTATCCATCAAGGAGTGGCAAAAGGTAGTTTTATTGTGGAAATTGGCGAGGATTTGCAACTAGGTGAAGAGATATTGCAAGCAGGCAAGTTTTTAGGCCCAGGGGATATAGCTGTTTTGGCATCTTTAGGCATTTCGGAGGTTTGTGTTTATCAAAAGCCTAAGATTACGATTATTTCCACAGGTGATGAATTGGCCACACCGGGGGAAGAGAAAAAAATGGGGCAGGTATATGAAATCAATTCCTTTGGTCTTTGCGCAATGGCTATGGAAAAAGGGCTGGATGTGGTTCATGTGGAAGTGGTTCAGGATACGGAGTCTTTGCTTTTAATCGCCGTAAAAAAAGCCATGGCAAAAAGCGATTTCGTAGTGGTATCCGGTGGTAGCTCTCAGGGCAAGCAAGATATCACTAAGCAGGTTTTGGATGAAGTAAGTTGCCCCGGTGTATTTACCCATGGCATTGCTTTTAAGCCGGGCAAGCCTACGATATTGGGATATGATGCAAAGAGCGAAACCATATTGGTTGGTTTGCCCGGTCACCCGGTGGCAGCCATGATGGTGTTTGAGTTGGTGATTTTATGGTATTATCGCCAGAAGCTAGGCATCAAAGAAGGGATTACGGTACCGGCTTTTCTTGAGTCTAACTTGCCCGGTGCGCCCGGACGAGAAACTTGTCAGCTGGTAGAATTGATTTTAGATAAAAAGCAGGATTTTTATATTGCCCGTCCGATTTTAGGAAAATCAGGTTCGATTAGCACATTGAGTCGAGCGGTGGGTTATATATTGATTCATCGAAACAAAGAGGGAATAAAAGCAGGAGAGAAAGTACAGGTGCATTTGCTTTGAATAAGATAAAAAGACAAAATCTATATTTAACAACCACTCCTGCAAAAGAGGCGTTGGATATTTATTTAAGCCAATTAAAAAAGGTGGTAACATACGAATATGAAACCGTTCCTGTGCAAGAGAGTTTGGGTAGGGTGACAAAAGAGGCAGTGTATGCCAAATACTGTTCCCCCCTTTATAACGCTTCTGCAATGGATGGAATCGCGGTGGTTGCATCTCATACCGTCGGAGCCGATGAAGCGACACCCATTACACTCACAGCAGGTGATGATTACATGGAGATTGATACCGGCGACCCCATTCGAGCTCCTTTTGATGCGGTAATTATGTCGGAAGTGTTGTTGGAGAAAACAGAACATCAACTCAAAATTGTGGAGCCTGCTTTTCCTTGGCAACATGTGCGTCCCATTGGGGAAGATATCGTAGCAGGTGAGCTTATTTTGACTAGGGATCATCTTATTCGCCCCATTGACATAGGTGTGTTGTTATCGGCGGGGGTTACGGAGATCTCGGTACAAAAGCAAATACAAGTGGGTATTTTCCCCACAGGAACAGAGATGATAGAGCCGGGTACAGAACCAAAAGACGGTGATATTATCGAGTCGAATTCTCAGATGTTTGTCGGTTTGGTGACAGAAGCAGGGGGGATTGCCCATCGGCATCCGGCCATTGCTGATGATTATGATTTATTAAAAAGCAACATTGTCCAAGCGGTCAAAGCGTATGATATGGTTTTGATAAATGCCGGTTCCAGTGCCGGACGGGAAGATTTTACCGTACATGTTTTGCAGGAGCTTGGAACGGTGCTGATCCATGGTGTGGCGATTAAGCCGGGAAAACCGGTGATATTGGCATTGGTGAATCAAAAGCCTGTCATTGGTTTGCCGGGTTATCCGGTGTCGGCTTATATTGATTTTGAAATGTTTGTACAGCCTGTTTTATCTCTTTTGGGCAAAAGGCCAACCAAAGCGTTAGAAACCATGGAAGCTGTGATGAGTAGGCGGGTGGTTTCCGGTTTAAAATATCAAGAGTACATTCGTGTTAAGGTGGGGCAGGTTGGTGATAAATTGGTTGCGGCACCTTTGGCAAGAGGGGCCGGTGCGGCTATGTCATTGGTACGGGCAGACGGTTTTTGCATCATTGATCAAAATCATGAGGGGCTAGAGGCAGGCGAAAGGGTAATGGTTCAAATATATCGCCCTTTGCAGCAAATCAAAAATACCTTGATGGTGATTGGGAGCCATGATTTGATGTTGGATGTTTTGGCGGATTTATTGCCAAGTTATGGGCAGGGGGTTCAATTGTCAAGCACTCATGTGGGTAGTATGGGTGGTTTGATGTCCTTGGCACGTGGTGAGGCGCATTTGGCCCCCATACATTTGTTGGATGAGGAAAGTGGTATCTATAATATTGCCTTTGTGAAACAGGTTTGCAAGGAGCCAATGGCTTTAATCAAAGGTGTTGGGAGGCAGCAAGGTTTTTTGCTGCAAAAGGGAAATCCCAAAAACATCAAAGGATTAGAGGATATGGTTCATTGCTCCTATGTAAATCGGCAACGTGGTTCCGGCACCCGTATTTTGTTGGACTATCAGTTAAAAAAAAGGAATATTGATGCGGCAAATATATCCGGTTATCGTAGAGAAGTAGCCACCCATATGGCAGTTGCTGCTATTGTAAAGAGCGGTAGCGCAGATGCAGGTTTGGGTATTTTGGCGGCGGCGAAAGTCTTTGATTTGGACTTTGTAGCAGTGGATTTGGAAGAATATGATTTTGCCTTGCCGGTGAAATATTTGGAGTTGCCGCAAATAAAAGAGTTGCTTCGGGTATTGCAAAGTGAAGCCTTGCGGGAGAAACTGGAATCCTTTGGTGGTTATTGCTATGATAAAATGGGTGAGGTATTGTATCTATGAGACAGACAGGCATTGTTTCAGAGTTGTATAGCGGCGAAAAAAAACAGGCGGTTTCTGCGCTTTATGGTATAAAAGATGCGGAAAATGAGCGTCAAATTACATTAAAAAACAAAGCCCTAGATGCTTGGCAAAAAGCGCAAACAACAGAGGGCTTATGTTTTAAATTTAAAGCAAATATCATCGTGCAGGGTTTGGATTTTACGTATCTTACAACAGGCAAAATATTGCGTGTAGGTGAGATGAAACTAGAGATATCATCTGTAAAGAAATGCTGCTATGGTAATGCATGCCCTACGTTTCACCTTGCGCAAGCTTGTCCGATACCTGCAAATTGCCGTTTTGCCAAAGCGTTGACAACGGGATCGGTTTATCTTGGTGACAAGATCCAACAGGATGGATGAGCAAAGTGCTGTAATTAAGGAAAATACGATGCGCTGTGGTGGAATATAAGTTAATACCAGCAATAATACAACAAAATCAAGCAAAAAGTATATGACTGCAATCCGCCAACCGGAAATTTTGGTCAGGGTCAATGCAAGTGCGTCATCACCGCCGCTGGAGCCCCCTTGTCGAACAATGATGCCACAGCCAATGCCAACAATCGTTCCGCCTAAAATGGCGGCCATCAGCGGACGTTGTCCCATATACGGAAGTATGCGTGGCATATGCTCAAATATCCGCAAAAAAACAGTTAAGACGATGGTGGATACGATGGATACTTTGATAAATCGTATGCCTAAAAATTTTGCGGCAATGGCATAAAACAAAACGTTTAGTATCGGCACAATCAAGTAGGATGGAATTCCAAACCAATGGTTAATCACGGATACCAAACCCAAAAGACCGCCTTCGGTCATATTGACTTGTTGATGAATATTGATAAAGGTAAAAGCGATGATTGTATTTCCAAGTACAATCAAAGATAGTTTTTTTAAATAGTTGCTAAAATTCTGTTCCTCTTCTATGTCTGAGTCCATAATGAATCAATTCTCCTTTTCTCCTTGACAAAAGTATAAACCTTGGTATGATACTAAGGTCAAGAGATTTTTTGAAAAAAGTTTTTTAATATGGAGTTTTGTATGAAAGATTATTATAAAATTAGCGAAATATCTAAGCTTTATGGCATTGGTACGGATTCCATCCGTTATTATGAAAAGCTAGGCATTTTAAAGCCGCGGCGGGATACCAACGGTTATCGCTTGTACAATTTAAAAGATATGTATAAATTAAATATGATTCGTGATTTACGCCATTTGGATTTTTCCATGGAGCAAATCAAAGACTATTTGGATCATCAATGTGTCAGCAATACTTTGGAAATGCTCCATCGTGAGCAAGAATATGTAAAAGAGCAGCTGAAAGAATTATGTTTGCGTGAGCGTTTTATTCATGAGAGAATTTTGGATATTAGCCGGTCTTTGGAAATTAAGCCGGATGTGTTTGTGGTTAAAAAAGTCACCAATCGTTCCTGCGTCCGTTTAAGTGAGCATATCACCAGAGATGAGGAAATGGATTTTCTGGTGAAAAAGCTAGAGCAAAAACATGAGGATAAGATTCGCGATTTTGGCAATCAAGCCATTGGGGCTTTTTTTGATATGGATTACTTAAATCAAGGGCGGGCGAATGTATATCAGTCTATTTTCTTTATATTGGAAGTAAAAATGAGAGAGCATGATTTTATGTTACCGGAGGGTGCGTATCTTTCTTATTATTACAGAGGAAAGTACAAACAAAACTTAAAATTGGTAGAAAAAATGTTTCAGTATGCCAAAGAAAAAAGACTGAATCATGACGGTAAACCCTTTGAGTTGTATCATATTGACAATCGGGATACAAAACGGGAAAAGGAGTTTCTGACAGAGATACAATTGCGTTTGCTGTAGACTTTATTTTGCCATGATTATTTTATATAGAAATAAAAATAGTAAGAGAAAGAGGCTTTTATTTTATGAATCTGAAAGTAAAATCACCCAATCCAATGATATATGGTATGGCTTATATTTTGCTCTACCCGTTTATAAAATTATTTTTTAATTTGAAAGTGGATCGGCGGGATTATAAACCCATGGATGGCTCTTATATTATTCTTTGCAATCATACTTCTTATATGGATTTTCTGCTGATTATGTTGGCCATGTATCCCCAGCGTTTAAATGCGGTAGCAGCGCAGATGTTTTTCTTTTATAAACCCTTGCACAAATTGTTAGCTATGATGGGTTGTATTCCAAAAAATTTATTTGATCCGGACCCAAGAACGATCAAATCTATTCAATATGTGCTAAACCGTGGCGGGAAGATTCTGATTTTTCCAGAGGGGCGTTGCTCTGTAGATGGAAAATATATGGGTATGCATGAAGCTACGGGCAAGCTAATTAAAATGTTTCGTGTTCCGGTGGTTAGTTGTTATGTGGAGGGGGCTTACAATTGTTATCCGATGTGGCGTCGTTGGGCAAGCTATGGTCAAATTAAAATGACTTTGCGTAATGTATTGACAAAAGAGCAGTGCAAATCCTTTCCCGTGGCGGAAATCAATCAAATTATCAATGATAGTTTAAGTGGGGTGAGTCTGCCAAAGCCAACTCGTCCCTTAAAGGTATTTTTTGGTATGAACCGGGCAAAAGGCTTAGAAAGTTTATTGTATTATTGTCCGAATTGCGGCAAAGAGTTTACGTTAAGAACCAAGGGCAATTATATTTATTGCAAAGAATGCGGCAATACGGCAAAGGTGAATCGGGAGGGTCGATTGCAGACGGTAGGTAGCAGCAAGATACCTGATACCATTGTAAAATGGCACAAACTACAAATTAACTATGAAAAGAGTTTTCTGGTACGAGATATTTTTCCGAAAGGCATACAAGTAACCGTGCGCAGCCGCTCCAAAAAAGGCTCCAATTTGATGTCTTGCGGACGTGGTGTATTGCGTTTGGATCAATTCGGTTGGCATTTTAAAGGGGAATTATATGGCGGACAGGTGAATTTGTTTTTTCCCATTGAAGTGGTGCCGGCCATACCATTTATTCCAAATGGTAGCTTTCATATTTATGATAAAGGTGTATTTTTGGCATTTACGCCGGAAAATCCAAAGAGCATTATCAAATATGTGACTTTGGGAGAATGTGTCTATTGGATGTATGGAGAGCGGGTACAGATGGTACAAGGTAGATACAAGCGGTTTTAGCGAATTATAAAATCTTTATAAACAAAATAACTATTGCATAAAAATTATAAATATCGTATAATGACGTAAAGAAGACTCGTTTATATTAAAATTGAAAGACACTACTAGAGGAATCCGATTTTTAATCACGCATTTCGGGAAGAGAGGTAAAAGTTATGAACATTATCCAAAAACTAAGAAATGTATCAAAAAACAAAAAAGGTTTTACCTTAGTGGAGCTCATTGTAGTATTGGTCATTCTGGCGATTTTATTGGCAATCCTTGTTCCCGGGCTGATTACCTGGATTCAAAGAGCCAGAGATAGACAAGTGATTGTAGACGCAAGGACTGTTTATTTATCTGCGCAAACGATTTTGACAGAGCAAGAGTTGGGATTGGGTGGCGGCGGTACGATCGCCGTGGTTACAAATTCCAACGGCAGGGTCAATGGTGCTGGTGCCGGTGCTGATGTGGCAGAGTTGGCGGCGTTGACAAAACAGTATGAAGCAAGTGTTCCTTACAATGGACAGTCTGAGGTCATAACGGGTATGACTTATACAGATGTTGCCAGAGGAAAAACGGCAACATTGACGATTTCTCCGGATGGTGCAAACTGGGCTGTATCTGACGCAAGGTAAAACAGTGTACATTGGAAGTGAGGACTCATTATGAAAAAGAAAGAATCCTCGAAATGCTCTGTGGAGTACATCAAAAGTATTATTATAGTTATATTGATCATAGTTTTGGTCTGTGTGGCGGTGGTTTGGCCCACCGCCACAAGTGTTTTTCGGCGCGTGGAAGCACGAGCCGTACAGGGCAATGCAAAAAATGTAGAGTTGTCTGCACGTTTGTTGAGTTTGGAATATCTAGGTTTTGGTACTCCCTTTGTGGACAGTGGACGACAGTCCGGTTTTTCCAAGCAGGCGGAAGCGGAGATTCGTGAAAAGTCGCAGGTAGAGGGCAATTTTTATCTGGTTGCTTGGGATATACAGAACAATGTGGTAGAACAAATGCTGTATGAAGAGGGAGATTTTGCTGTTCGTATCATACATCAGGGAAGCGGGAAATATACTTGGGAAGTATATTATCTGGATAGGATATTAAAATGACGTATATTTTGTTGATCGCATTTGTGATTTTGCTGATTATCATTGCCATTTGGGATATTCGCACCATGGAGATTTCCAATGTAGCGGTAGGGATTGTATTAGGCATCGGTGTGCTTGCTGCTTTTGTTCAGCGGGATTTGCTTCTTTGGGAGCGGTTGGTTGGCCTGATTTGTGTCAGCTTGCCTCTTTTGTTGATTACCATGGCGGTGCCAAATGCCTTTGGCGGAGGTGATATTAAGTTGATGGCGGCAGCAGGGTTTTACTTAGGGTTTCGCTTGACATTGCTTGCATTCTTTTTAAGCATCCTAGGTGGCGGCATTTATGGTATATGGCTTTTGCTTACAAAAAAGAAAGATAAAAAAGAGCATTTTGCTTTTGGACCATTCCTATGTGCAGGTATGATTGTTGCCGTATTTTTGGGCGAATGGCTTATTGGTTGGTATATGAATCAGATGGGTTTTTAAGTCCATGAAAGCAAGGGGGTGAAAGGCTTGACACTCTATAAATACAAAGCAAAAAACTTAGAGGGAAAAATACATTCAGGTGTTTTGGAAGTGGCATCGGAGCATGATTTATACGCTCGTTTGAAAGGGCAGGGTTTATTTTTGTTTTCCTCTAAGGTGAGTGAAAAGTCTGCCGGTCGAAAATTGAAAGCAAAGCAATTGACGGATTTCAACCGCTCTTTGGGTATGCTCTTGCAATCAGGGGTTTCTTTGGTTCGGGCCCTTGGTATTGTGGCCAATGAAGAGACCAAAAAAGCACAGGAAAAGGCTGTTTACGAAGCGGTGCTCAAAAGCATTCGCCAAGGTACGCCTCTATCCACAGCGATGGAAGAGCAGGGCAATTGTTTTCCGCCGTTGATGATTTTTATGTACCGTTCGGCTGAGGCAAGTGGCAGTATGGACCAGGTGGCACTGCGGATGGCAGAGCATTATGAAAAAGAATATCGTTTGAAAGCAAAAGTAAGTGGTGCTATGGTTTATCCGGGCATTTTATGTACGATGATTGTTTTGGTGGTATGTTTCATTTTTTCTTTTGTGTTACCACAGTTTGATGATATGTTTGCACAGATGGAAAGTTTGCCGTTTTTGACCACCATGATGATGGGCATTAGTACTTTTATTCGGACACGCTGGTATATTTTGGTGATTGCATTGGTGGTTCTAATTCCTTCTTTTATAGGTTTGTTCCGTATACCACGAGTGAAATTTTATAAAGATAAGATAAAACTAAAAATGCCTGTATTTGGTAAGTTGTTGCGTGTTTTATATTCCGCACGTTTTTCCCGTACTTTAAGCTCTTTGTATTCGGCGGGTTTGCCTATGATTATGGCATTGCAAATTAGCAAGAGTACAGTGGGTAATTGTTATATAGAAGAGCAGTTTGATGCGGCCATAAAAAAGATTCGTGCAGGGCAAAACTTATCCGCAGCTTTGGGTGGTGTGGATGGTTTTGTGAAAAAAATGGTATCCTCTATTATGATAGGAGAAGAAACAGGCAGCTTGGATGCGATGCTTGATTCTACCGCCGATACGCTGGATTATGAAGCGCAAATGGCGATTAATAAAATGGTATCCTTTATGGAGCCTGCTTTGATTATCATAATGGCGGTGATTGTAGGCGTGGTAATGGTTTCCGTAATTGCTCCGATTTATGGTTCTTACAATGCGATTGGCGCATCTTCATATTAAGGAGGTTTCCCATGATTACTTCCGTATATCTTTCCAACAATATGATACAAATTGTTCGTGGTGACAAAACAAGCAGACTGCCCCAAGTCTCCGGGCTTATTCAAGAGGAGATTTTAGAGGGGAGCATTTTAAATGGCATTATCACCAATGAGCAGGAATTGTATGAGCATTTAAAAGACATTTGGGAAAAGTATAAATTGCCAACCAAAGATGTGGAGTTGGTTTTAAATAGTGCAAAAATCATTGCTAAAAATGTTGTTACCCCTGAATCCAATCAAAAAGTTTTGCAAAAAACGGCATCCATGGAATTTACCGATGCACAGCAAAAGGAGGGGGTGATTTATGATTATGCACCTTGGAACAAAGGAAAAGAAAAAGGAAACATAGAGATATTGGCGGTGATGGTAGAGGAATCCCATCTGCAAACCTTTGTAGATTTATTTAAAAAGTTAAACATTCATTTGAACCGCATTACCTTTGCCCGGACAGCCATTCGCAATTATTTGGCAAATGTAAAAGAGCTGCAAAAAGAGACCAATATGATTTTGATGGTAGATGGAAATGCTTTGATTACCATTCTTTGGGGCGCAGGGCAGCTGTATTATATGGATAAAAAGCGACTCTTTGTTCCGGTGGGCAGTGCAGGTTTTATGACAGAGGTGCTTCGTAGTATCAGCAATACCAAGCAATTGCATGGTGCTCAAAAAATCGAATCGCCGATTCGGCATGTGTATACCATTGGATTTTTAGAGAGTGATATTTCAGCTTGCAATCAGCAACTGGGAGAGTTTGGTTTGTCCTATGAAATCTTGCCTTTGCCGGGTAAAAATGCGGATGCCATTTTTGCGGCAGGTGGTTTGATTCGGGACAAAAAAGATTTGAATTTATTAGAGGGTTTAAAAAACAAGAAAAAAAATGATACAGCGAAAGGCAAGACTTATGGAAGGTTTGTTCCGGTGCTGCTTATTTTTGTGATCTGTCTGTTGGCAAGTGCTGGCTTATTTGCTTTTTATTATATGCAAAGCAATGAATTGGCGGCACTTCAGGACTTTAATCAAAATGCTACGGAAGCACAAACGGCCTTACAGTATGATGAAATTAGTTCGGAAGTACGGCAAATGCAAGTGACGGTGCAAGGTATGAGCCGGATGGTGGATATTTTGGCAACGTATCCCTTGGTTACGAGCCGGGTACAAGACGAGATTTTGGCAAAGGCGGACCATGACATTCAAATTGAATTTGTGAGTTATAGTGCCGAAACAGGTTCGTTGGATATGACAATAACGGTAGGGCGTCCGGAAGTGATTCATGATTTTATCAATCGTTTGTATGAGACGGATTTGTTCTGGAATGTAGCGTATTCGGGATATACCTACGATGAAAGTACAGAAACATATACCATTGATGTGAGTTGTTTTTTGGCAGAGACAGCAGGAAGATAGGGGGGCGGACAAATGACGGAACGGGATAAAAAGTTATTGATGTTTCTCTTTCTATTTGTGATTGTAGTGGCTTTTGTTTGGTGGATATTATTGCCAAGCATAGATCGCATCAGTGCTGTCAAAGCAGATATGGATGCTGCGAAAATGGTCAAAGCGGACATAGAGCGAAAAGCAGATCGTTTGCCCAATATAGAAGAGACATTGCATGAAAACCAAAAAGAGTTGACTGCATTGACGGAAGCATTTTTTCCTTTGATGCAAGCACAAGAAATTGACAATCTTCTCACGAGCAAAGCCTTGTCCTATGGTTTGTCCATACGACAGCTAAACATTGGTACCATCACTTCGCCGGCAGAGTTAGTTTCCTATGTGGGTTCTCAGCAGGCGCAGGAAGAGGCGGATGCAGCAGCAAAGCAAGAAGCAGGTGAGATGGATGTAGCAGGAATGGAAGATCAAAATCCGGACGAGGGCACAATGGGAGAAACCTTGGCGGGGGCAGGTGCAACAGAGACAGAAGATGCGGCAACCCAAGTCTTGGATATGCTATATCAATCAGAGATATCTTTGATTGTCAGCGGTGATGTTGCGGCGATGCAAAGTTTGCTGGATGTATTATTTGTATCCAATGGTATGCATGTAACGAGTTGGCAACGAAGTGCCCGTGTAAATGAAGCGGAAACACAATATATGACACAGATTCAGTTAACGATATTGATGTATGAAAAATAAAAGGCAGGTGATAGGCAGTGGCAGAATTTAAAAATATTCCCATCGGTGAAGTATTAAAAGAATATGGATATGTAACAGAGGAGCAGATTCAGGAGGCGTTTGCCTATCAAAGAGAGCACAAAGAGGCATTTCAAGGCAAGCGTTTGGGGGAAATGCTCATTGCGTTGAACATGGTTTCTGAGGCGCAGATGTTGCAGGCTTTGGCAACACGGCTGAATTTGGAGCTGGTGGATATTTCCGATATGACGGTGGATTTGGCGGCGGTCAATGAGATTCCGCAGCTTATGGCGCAAAAATACAATATGCTTCCCATTGGTACCGGCGATGTGTCTTTGGTGATTGTGACCAATGACCCTCTCAATTTTTACGGTTTGGAAGATATTCATCAAGCCACAGGGAAAGAGTTGGAAATCAAACTCAGTGAAAAAGCACAGGTAGAAAATGCTATCAATTATTATTATTCAGAGGTAGCGGTCAAGCGTGCGGCAACCAAAGCGGATAGTCAAGCCCGGCCGATGGAAGAAATCGAAGACATTTCGGTGGAAGAAGAGGGGGATGATACCCCGATTATTAAGTTGCTCAACTCTTTGATTCAGCGGGCATATCACAATACCGCCAGTGATGTTCATATTGAACCCTATGAAAATGAAACCTTGGTGCGTATGCGGATTGATGGAACCATCGTGGATTTTGTGACCCTACAAAAAGCCAATCACACTTCGCTGATTACCAGAATTAAGATTTTGTCGGATTTGGATATTGCCGAGCGGCGTATTCCCCAAGATGGTCATTTTCGCGCTAAAATAGATGGGCAGTTTGTCAACATCCGTGTATCGGTGATTCCAACGGTGTTTGGGGAAAAGGCGGTTTTGAGGTTGCTGGCAGGCAATGCAGTGATTCAAAACATCAATTCCTTTGGTATGCTGTCGGATGACTATGAAAAATTCAATAAAATATTGCGTTCGCCCAATGGAATTATTTATATGACAGGACCGACCGGTTCGGGAAAAACTACCACTTTGTATATGGTGTTAGAGGCTTTGTCTCAAGGTCAGGTAAATATTTCCACCATCGAAGATCCGGTAGAAAAAAATCTGCCTCGTATCAATCAAATGCAGGTAAACAATACGGCAGGTTTGACCTTTGAAAGTGGATTGCGAGCTTTGCTTCGGCAGGATCCGGATGTGATTATGGTAGGAGAAACACGGGATGCGGAGACCGCTTCTATTTCGATTCGTGCCGCGATTACGGGTCATTTGGTTTTGTCTACGTTGCATACCAATGATTCGGTTTCATCCATTGTTCGTTTGATTGATATGGATATGGAGCCTTATATGATTGCTAGTGCTTTGGTGGGGATTGTGGCACAGCGCCTGATGCGCAAGGTATGCCCCCATTGTACAAAGCAAGAGGTTGTGACGGAAGAAGAAAAGGTTTTGTTACCTGATGATATTCTGGTGGTAAAAAAAGCGGTTGGTTGCAATCGCTGCAACAATACAGGGTATAGTGGACGTTTGGCCATACATGAGATATTGACGATAGATGCACAGATTCGCCGTATGATAACGGATGGTGCGACTATGGATGAAATTGGTACATATGCAAGGGATGCACAAAAGATGCTGACCTTAAAAGATCAGGCAATCGAGTTGGTGCGGCAAGGTGAAACCACTGTGGAGGAATTGCTGAAAGTTGCTTATTATGCATGATTGGAAAGGAGTTCTTTTATGAATGCCAATGATTTGATTTTACTTGCGAGAAAGCGGGATTGTTCTGACATTCATATTTCCATGGGTATGCCAACATTTTTCCGCATTCATGGTAAATTACAGGACTCGGGTGTAGCCTTGGATGAGGAGGAAGTAAAGACCTTGCTTTTTTCTACGTTGACAGCTACGCAAAAAGAAAGGTTGGATAGTGGTCAGGATTTGGATTATGCCATTCAGACATCGGATGGGCATCGTCAGCGTGTCAATGTATTTCGTCAACAAAATAAATTGGCGGCGACCATTCGCTTGCTCAATGGTTCGATTCCTGCTTTGTCTGATTTGGGGTTACCGGCTGTGTTGCGAGAATGGGCGGAGGAACCAAGGGGTTTGGTGTTGGTGACAGGTCCGACAGGTAGTGGGAAATCAACCACCTTAGCTGCGATGGTCAATCATATCAATGAGACACGTTCCGATCATATTGTTACCATAGAAGACCCGATAGAGTATGTTTTTACGCGGAAGCAATCCTTGATTCATCAACGTGAAGTAGGGCAGGATACGATTAGTTTTGCGGCGGCGTTGCGCTCGGTCTTGCGAGAAGACCCGGATGTGATTTTAGTAGGGGAGATGCGTGATTATGAAACGATTTCTGCGGCTGTAACGGCAGCGGAAACAGGCCATTTGGTACTTTCTACCTTGCACACCACCGGGGCGGCTCAAACCATTGATCGGATTATAGATGCTTGCCCGGCAGAGGGGCAAAATCAAATCAGAACCCAGTTATCTACGATTTTAAAAGGTGTTGTGACCCAGTGTTTGATTCCCACTGCAAACGGGCAGGGTAGGATAGCAGCAACAGAGATCCTTGCGGGAACGGATGCGGCACTCAATCTGATTCGGGAAAATAAGTGTTATCAGATGAGCAGTATCATGCAGTCGGGGGCTGCTTATGGTATGCATACTTTGAATGGGGATTTGCACAAACTGGTAACGGCCGGTCGGATTACGGTGGAGAAAGCCTATAAATATTCCAATGATAAAAAGGATTTGGAGCAGTATTTGTAAGGGTTGTGTGAATGGGCAATTGCTCAAATTGAGCACAATTGCAGTCCGAAAATGTGTAGGGTTCACAAGCATTATTTTAGATTGTTTAACAGAGATGACAAAGGAAAATTTCATGACTGAAAAAAAGAAAAATATTATATTCCTCATAATTTCCGGCATTCTATTATTTTTAAGTGCTATCTTATTGTTTCTAGCCCTTTATATCACCGGCTTTGCCCAGTGGTACAGTACCAATGTTTATCCTATTTGGGTGGCAAGTGTAGGGCGTTTTTTTGGTATCTTCCCATTTTCGGTCGCAGAGATTCTATTGTATCTCCTTGTTCTAGCTTTTATTGTGCGTTTTGCTTATACAATCTATCGTTTGATTCGCAAGGAAGGTCGTTTGAAAACCATACTCTCATATCTCATACGACTTTTTTTGGTGTGTTCCATTCTTATTTTTTTGTTTGTGGTCAATTGCGGCATCAATTACCACCGTCTTTCTTTTGCCAAAACAGCCAATTTGGAGGTTCGAGAAAGCAGTGTAGAAGAGTTGGAGCTTTTGGTGCTTTGGCTGATAGACGAGGTGAATGGGCGTGCCAATCAAGTAGAGCGAAACGCGGATGGTGTGATGGTTTTGACAACAGATTTGTCACAGGCGGCAGTGGAAGCGATGCATACCCTAGCCCATGTTTATCCTGTTTTAGGGGGTTATTACCCGAGGCCGAAAGAAGTGCTTACGCCAATCCTTTCGATGCAACAGGTATCGGGCATTTTTTCACCCTTTACCATAGAAGCAAATTTTAATGGTGCCATGCCGGGTTTTAATATTCCTTTTACGGCAACTCATGAACTGGCCCATGTGCGTGGTTTTATGTCGGAGGACGAGGCAAATTTCATTGCTTTTTTGGCTTGTATTCATTCCGGTTATGTGGAGTTTGAATATAGTGGTTATGTATTGGCTTGGATTTATGCCAACAATGCTTTGGCGCGGGTAGACCGGGAAAGTGCCGCAGCAATGCGGGCACGTTTGGCGGAGGAAGTTCAGGTAGATTTGAGTGCCAATCGGGTTTTTTGGGCTCGTTTTGATGGCCCCGTTGCCGAGATGCAACGAGAAGTAAATGATCGGTATTTAAGAGCAAATCGACAGGAGTTTGGCATACAAAGTTATGGTATGATGGTGGATTTGCTTCTGGCATATGTACGTGAGGGGCACTTTGATTAGCCAAAAAAGGCATGTGTTGAATATTTGCATTGACATTTTAAAAAAAAGGGTTCAAAATAAAGGGCGGAACGTGAGTCAATAGGAGATATGCTTTTAATTATGGAAAAAAATAATATAAATCAAGAAATAGAAATAGATTTATTGTTAATGATCAAAGACATATTAAGAAAGTGGTGGGTGTTACTCATCGGAGCGGTTTTAGGAGGTTTGGTAGTTTTTTTAATTACCACATTTCTTTTGACCCCACGCTATCAATCATCGGCTACATTGTATGTGTTGGGCAGCGGTACCAGTGTGACATCGTTTGCGGATATTCAAATCGGCGGTGCTTTGGCAGAAGACTTTTTGATGATTGCCAGAAGTAGGCCTGTTTTGGATGGTGTGGTTGTGTTGGCGGAAGAAGAGGGTGTGATCCTGACCAGAGATCAAGTTTCGGATATGTTGCAAGTGAGTTCCCAAGGTACGCGGATGGTGAGTGTTTCAGCGATATCAACAGATCCGGTGGTGGCCCAAGTTGTGGCAGATGCAGCCAGCCGTGCAGCTGTGACTCGCATTGAGCAGGTAACCCAGTCGGATCCGCCCTCTGTGGTTGAAGTGGCGGAGGTACCCCGTGAACCGATTGCCAGCCGTATCAATTATCCCATTGGTGTAGGGGCAGGGATACTGCTGATGATAATTGTTTTGGTGATTCGTTTTATTTTAAATGATAACATCAAGTCAGAAGAAGATGTGATGAAGTACTTAAATTTAAATACATTGGTGGTCATACCCAATGAAAAGAAAAAGGCAGGATAAAAACAAAAAAGTTGATGTCAGAGAACGGGATTTTCGTGAATGGCAACGGCTTTTTTTGTTGTCTTGATTTTAAGCGTTAATGTCAAAAAAAGTGAAGTGATGTCAAAAGATGAAATTCAATCTTTCATAAAGTGTGGTATGATAAAGTAATCATTTAGGGGATGTTTATGCCGTTACGGTATAATGGGGAGTAACTTTTATGGATGTAGAAACAAAAAAGAGCCTTGGTAATGCAAGAGAGCGAGGCTTGAATAAGATATTCATCAGAGAGGGCTTGCACGAGAGTGTGCGAACAAAAGAATTGTTTCGAATGCTTCGGACAAATGTAGAATTTAGTGGTTCGGAAAACCAAGTGATTGCTTTGACAAGTTGTACGCCCGGTGATGGAAAAAGTACCGTGAGTTTTCAGTTGGCTCAGTCTTTTGCGGAGATTGGGGAGCGGGTTTTGTTTATTGATGCAGATATGCGCAAGTCAAAATTAAGAGATCGGATGTTTTCAATCAAGGAAGATGCCATTGGTTTAAGTCATATATTGGCGGCAAAAAATGAGTTGAGAGAGAGCATTCATGTTACAAATATAAAAGGCTTGTATATATTACCTACAGGTGTGTTTCCGGCAAACCCCGCGGAACTTTTGGGAAAAGCGGTTTTTGGTGAGTTGTTGGAGGGGTTACGAAAAAAGTTTTCTTATATTTTTATTGATACACCGCCTATTAGTAGCGTGATTGATGCGGCGGTGGTTGCCAATAAATGTGATGGCACGATTATAGTGGTAGCGGCAGATAAAAATTCCCGTCATGAAGAAAAGAAGGCGGTGGAGCAGATACGCCGTGCCAATCCCAATATTTTGGGTGTGGTGCTGAACAAAGTGAATACTGGGTTTGCCAGTCATTATGGTTCTTATCAAAGGCAACAGACCAAGTATTATCAAGAAGATGTCTCGGCGCAAAAGCGACGGGGCGTAAATATGAAAGATATAGAAGTGATTATTACCGGGGAACGGTCAAATGAGGACAAGTGATAGAAAAAACAAAAGAAAAATCGGATTGGTGATTAGTATTTTGGTTCTGCTTGCTGTGATTGTATATTTGATTGGATCCTATGTCAATCGGTACAATGAGCGTCAATTCAATCAAGATTTGGCAGAAGAAGTTCGGATGGAAACGGTTTATGCCACGGAGGTATCGGAACCGGATGTGATAGAGGAAAACGAAGAAGAAATAGCGGAGGAGCCGGAATCGGAGATAGAAGCAGTTTCTGTTGACGTTCCCATAGATTTTGAAACATTATGGGAAATCAATGAAGATGTGCATGCATGGCTTAGTATTCCGGGGATGGATTTGGAATATCCCATCTTGCAAAGTGATGAAAGTGATGTATGGCAGGAGTTTTATTTGAATCATACCATAGAGCGTGTGCCGTCGGAAGCAGGGTCTATTTTTACACAGCATTATAATGCAAAAGACTTTTTTGATCAGGTAACCTTTGTATATGGTCATGATATGGCAGACGGATCCATGTTCGGCAGATTGCGCAATTTTTGGAGTGCTGATTTTATGGCGGCTCATCCTTATATTGTAATATATACACCGACTAATATTTTTACCTATGAAATATTTGCGGCAGTGACCTATGATGATTATCATATTTTATATTATACAGATTTTGAGAATGCGGATGAATTTCAAGCGTTTTTGGATAATATACGAAATTTTCGCAGCTTGAATCGACTTTGGAATGAAGCAGTAGAGGTAAGCACAAACGATCGCCTTTTGATTTTGTCAACGTGTGTGGATCGTAGTGATCATCGGCTTTTGGTTGGGGCGGTGCTGGTTGATGAACAGTAAAAAAAAGAGAGCTTTCGGCGTTATTGCTGCCGTTATTATAGTACTATTAGCAGTGATTTTTATATCATTCCTTCTTGATAGCCAAGGCGGTGAGACGCCGATCGCCGGTGATGCAGAGGAGTCACAGCTGCAATCACAATCCGGGTTGGATATCTGGGACACCATTTGGTTTCAGGGCAATGAATATCGGTACAATAATCAATTATTGAATGTTTTGTTTTTGGGCATTGATGCATGGGGGACTTTGGAAGACTCCGAAAATCAGCGGCCGGGCATTGCAGATGCGATATTGTTGGTCAGTTTGGATGCAGAAAAAGAGCAAGCGCAAGTATTAAATATCTCCCGGGATATTTTAACGGAAGTGAATGTGTTTAATCGTGCGGGGCAAGTGACAGCAACAAAAACGACCCAATTGGGTTTACAACATGGTTATGGTCTTGGTGGTTTACAAAGTAGCCGGGCGATGGTAAATACGGTTTCCAATGTGTTGTATGGCATTCCCATTGATGGTTTTATTGCTTTAAATGTAGATAGCGTTGCATTGTTAAATGATGCAATCGGTGGGGTTACGATGGTTATGCCGGCGGATTATAGCTATATTGATCCGGATTTTTATGCAGGTGCAAGGGTAGTGTTTACAGGTGCACAGGCAGAGCGTTTTGTTCAATTTCGTGACATTACGGTTCCCGGCAGCAATCAGGATAGAATGCGGCGTCAGAATTATTTCGTTTTGGCATTTTTTCAAAGTTTGCGCACAGAGGTAGATGGTTCTTTCTTTGCTTATATGGAAGTGTATGACAGGTTATCAGCCTATATGACAACCAATTTAAGTGCGCAGGACATTGTGCAGGTGATGGGGTTTCGTTTTGATTCTGATTCGCTGATAGAGTTGCCCGGAGACATTACTTATGGGGCAATAGAGGGAGAGGGCGGCACTGTAATTGGCGGTCACGATGTATTTCATATAGATGAGGAAGCCTTACAGGAATTAATTATAAAAATGTTTTATGTAAGTGCATAGAACATTTATGTAATATAAAAAAACCATGAGAGGAGAATGAAATGAAAAAAAGAATACTTGTGTTGATTGCGGTTTTTGCGCTGGCGTTTCTGATGCCAATGACTGTTTTGGCAACGGATATCGTGAGCTATAGCCCCGGTATTGACTTGGAGGTTGAAGGCGATGGAGAAGGCGGTGCCGGTGATGGTGATACGGCCGGTGGATCCGGACAAGGTACCGGTGGCGGACAAGGTGGTTCCGGAACAAACGAATCGGGTCAAAGAACATCACCGCAAACAGGTGTAACGACAGGTATTGGTGTATATCTACTAGGTTTGGCCGCGGTAGGCGGTGTTATAACGTTTTCAAAAAAGAAGGATTAAAGCAATCCTTCTTTATTCATGGGGTGAAGAAAGAAAAACAAAATGCATAGAAAAATTATACTAAAAGATGATAATCTTCGTATTCAGATGCTGATTATCTTATTGGCTGATATCATTGCTTTGGTATTATCTATTATGCTGGCAAATTATATTCGCTTGGGTGACCCCTTTTATGCCGGGGTACCAACAAGCGAGTTTCGATGGGCATTTTTGACATTACTTCTTGCTTACGTTGTATTATATCTTACGGATAATTCACATGGTGGATTTTTTCGGCGTGGAGATTTTCATGAGTTGATTGTGATTATAAAACGAAACGCTTGGATTTTTCTGTTGGGATTGATTGTGATGTTTGTGTTTCAGGTGACAGACGATTTTTCTCGTATTATCATTGTTTTGACTTGGGGTTTTAGTGTTTTTTGGATGTGGGTGTTTCGTACTGTTGTCAAAAAGATTTTGCATAAAATTTACGAAAAACAGGAACATAGAAGTTATCTGGTTGTGTTGACAGTGTATCATCAAGCGCATGAGGTGCTGTATCAACTGCGGGCAGGGGATGCTATGTTGAATTATCATATCAATGGCCTGATTTTGGTGGATCAACCGGCGTGTGAAAAGATAGGAAATGTGGATGGGGTGCCTGTTATCGGTCATCGCAATTTTATGTATGATTGTGTGTTGGCAAGTGCTGTAGACGAGATTTTTATTAGCATTCCGCCAACAGATAATATCGCTTTGAATTTGTCTTTGGATAAAATGGTGAAAAAATACGAAAGTTTGGGTTTGGTGGTAAATGTAAATATTCAATTGCCCGGCTTAAACTTGCGGAATCATCGTAGCACCGTTCGTTATTTTAATGGTTACAATACGGTGTCTTTTGCAAAGTCGGTACAGGGCTTGCGGATGGTTATGATTAAAAGAATGATGGATGTGTTTCTTTCCATGGTTGGATTGTTATTTTCAGCAGTGGTTATTTTGTTGGTAGCTCCGTTTTTGTTAATCGAATCCCCGGGTCCTTTGTTTTTTTCGCAGATTCGGATTGGGAAAAATGGAAGAAAATTTAAATTATATAAAATTCGCTCTATGTATCCGGATGCGGAAGCACGCAAAAAGGAATTGATGGAAAAAAATGAAATGGATGGACTGATGTTCAAAATCAAGGACGATCCACGCGTTACCAAGGTGGGGGCATTTATCAGAAGAACCAGCATGGATGAACTGCCGCAGTTGTGGAATGTACTCAAAGGAGATATGAGTTTGGTTGGAACAAGGCCACCTACGGAGGATGAATATATTCAGTATGAGCTGCCCTATAAACGCCGTTTGAGTATACGACCGGGTATCACCGGTATGTGGCAGGTCAGCGGGCGTAGTAATATTACGAAGTTTGAAGATGTTTTGGCGTTGGATTTGGAATATATAGATAAATGGTCATTGTATTTGGAGTTAAAGATATTGTTAAAGACAGTGTTGGTGGTGTTTGGAAAAGTGGGAGCGAGATAAGGCGTTTATGATTTTTATTACATTGGGTTCGCAAAAATTTCAGTTTAATCGTCTTTTGAAAAAAGTGGATGTTCTTGTGGAAAAGAATGTGATTGTAGATGATATATTTGCGCAAATTGGAGCGAGTGATTATTTGCCGAGAAATTTTGATTTTGTAAGTTTTTTAGATGGAAATGAATTTGAGCAAAAAGTAGAGCAGGCGGATGTTATAATTACCCACGGGGGAACGGGAAATATTTTTGCTGCCGTGAAAAAGGGTAAAAAGGTGATTGCGATTCCCAGAAGAGCAAAATATCAAGAGCATGTGGATGACCATCAGATTCAGATATTAGAGGAGTTGGACAAGATGGGTATCATTGAGATTTGCAAGAATTTAGAAGATTTGGAAGTTTCTTATGAAAATGTGATGCATAAGAAATATAAAAAATATAGATCAAGTAATCAGGCAATGATTGCATCTATTGAGGAGTGTTTACGTTGCGTGTTTTGAGAGGTCCGTTGTATTTCAATGAAATTAAATTTATGTCTGCTTTTATTGGTATATATTTTTCACTCATAGGCGTGTTAGACCCAAGTAATAGTATATTTTTTGGGATTAGAAATATATATTTGGCGATGCTGGCAGCGTTGTGTATTGTATTCCTTTTGGTAAAACGGCGCATTACTGTTTTTGCCCGTAATATTTGTGTTGTGATTATGTGGATGGCCATTGGTATGCTGATACCTACGGTGGTTTTTGTGATGCATTACAGCAATTATGAAATTTCACAATATGTACGTGTTTTATTGCATGTGCCGATTGTGATTTATGTTATTGTGAGTGGGATTGACTTTCGGAAATTTTTATTATATTGTTCTTTTTTGTTTAATGGAGTGGCTCTTTACCAAATGTTATTTTTGGGTCAAATGGGCAGGGCAAGTAGTTTGTTTAACCATCCTAATTTTTATTCGGTATATTTAACGGTGATTGTGATTCTGCTATTTGAGCGAATTATGGTAAACCGAGGAAAAAGGCATGTATTTGAGGTTGCTTATATTGGTATGATTTTACTGTTGATTTTATTTGGGACCGGTGCGCGTACATCCTTTGCTTTGATTCTTGCGATGTTTGCTTTTGCGATGTTGGTGTTAGCAAAAAATAAAGCAAGAAGTATTTTAATTCTGTTTGCTGTGGGTGTGTTGGCTGTGTTAGCTTTTGTGCTGTTTCGTGAACAAATTATGGCAACCAGAGTTTTTAATATGTATTTTGACCATACTTTTGTAGATCAAATCCATTCATTAGAGTGGCGGTGGCTTCGCTGGTCAGTGGCTTTTCAGGCATATTTGGAATCCGGTATGTTGGCTCGGATTTTTGGTACAGGATGGCAAAGCAGTCCTTTTATATCTGCCAGATTTTATGGTTTTAGTATGCACAATGAATACTTAAGGATGCTCATTGATTTTGGTATCATTGGTTTCCTTTCTTATATTGCGTCTGTATTTGTTTTATTTGTGATTGGATTACGCAGAAAAAGCGAAGAAGGCTTTTTATTGTTGGCACTTATTATGTTTGTTATCATTATTGCCGGTTTTACAGAAAATATCTTTGTATCATCAGAATCCTTTTCTACATTGATTGGAACATTGGCACTGGCACTGGGATTGATAAATAAAAAAAAGTATGACAGCACATCTTTATGCCTTATGGAAGATGATGTTTTAAGCGGGAGCTTAGGATGAAAGAGAAACAAGAATTAATTACGGCGATTATTACAACTTATAAACGGCATCCGGAAATGGTTTTGCGTGCATTAACGAGTGTGATAGTGCAGACGTATCAAAACCTTGAGATTATTGTTGTAGATGATAGTCCGGCTTCTTTTTTGCGTCGGGATGAAGTTGCAAGATGCGTGAAAAATGTAGGAGATAAAAGAGTTCAGTATATACAGCACAAAAAAAACCGAGGAGCCTGTGCGGCAAGAAATACCGGTATCCGTATCTCCCAAGGGGCGTATATTGCTTTTTTAGATGATGATGATATATGGTATTCGGAAAAAATACAAAAGCAATACGAATATATACAGCAAAGTGGTTTTGCGATGGTTTATTGTAATTATAATATAATAAATGAGAAAAAGGGGAAAAAAGAAATTGCCGGAATGAAACGTTATAGCGGGCATATATTTCGTCCTTTGCTCAAAGAAAATTTTGTTGGTTCCACTTCATTTCCTTTGATTAAGCGAGAGTGCTTTCAGAGTTGTGGTTTATTTGATGAAAATTTAAAGGCTTCCCAAGACTATGATATGTGGCTGAAGATTGCACAAAAATACAAGATTGGATATATGGAAGAACCTTTGGCGGACTATGTGATTCATGCAGGTGAGACCATTACAGGTAATATCAGCAATCGTATCCAAGGTGCGGAAACACTAAATCAGAACTATCGGGCGTTTTTAAAAAAAGAACCCAAAATCTTTGGTTATAGATTGGCGCGGCTGGCGGCGATGTATATCAGAGCAGAACAAAAAGAAAAAGCATTTGAGAGCTACAAAAAAGCTGTTCGCTTGGCTCCTTTTAATATAAAAAGAAATAGCATGACCCTTTTATTATTCTTTCTGTATTTGATTGGTATGAAAGTTTGAATTGGATAATGAAAGAATGAAGAAGGTATATACGTGAGAAAAGTTTTTAAAAATTCAATTTATCAAATATCCTATCAGGTGATCATCATGATTTTGCCGGTGATTACTATTCCTATTGTTTCAAGGGCGCTTGGTCCCAGCGGCATAGGTTTCTTTAGCTTTGTGAATTCAATTGTTCAGTATTTTGTATTGTTTGCCGGGTTAGGTTTAGCGACTTATGGCATCCGGGAAATTGCCACTTCAAGGGGGTCCAAAGAACAATTGTCAAGAAAGTTTTGGGAATTGCAAATTTTTAATGCCATTGTGGCGTTGGTAGTCATTTGTGTTTATTTTATCTTCGCATTTTTTATGGATAATGTGCTTTATTATTTGATTGTTTCCATGATTTTATTTGGTACATTATTTGATATTACATGGTTTTTTTCGGGGATTGAGGATTTTAAAAAAATCACCTTGGTTGGTGGCATCATTAAAATTGCCGCATTTATTGCAATTGTGCTTTTTATCCATGACAAAGGTGACTTGGTACTTTATTTTGTGATTCAATCACTGGCAAATCTTTTGATGCAGTTGTCATTATGGTTGTTTGTTTTTAAGAAAATTCATTTTGTTAGAATTAAGTTGAAAGATGCAATGCAACATTTTAAGCCGGCACTTGCTTTTTTTGTCGGGCGTATTTCAATTACCTTATACACAAATATGAATCGAACCATTTTAGGTATTCTGGCAACGACGGCCATCGTTGGATTTTATACCCAGTCATTGGCTTTGACCGGTATATTTGTGACACTCATTACAGCTTTTGATACGGTATTATTACCGCGCATGTCAAAGATGGCACAGGAAAATAGTGGTGCGGGTATGCATAAAGTATTGGAAAAAACCTTTCATTTTCAACTTTTTTTAACCATCCCATTGTGTGCGGGTTTGATGGTGATTAATGAAAAGATGGTACCCTGGTTTTTTGGTGAAGAGTTTCAGTTATTACAGATAACCGTTCCGGTGTTAGCTCCTTTGATTATCATTATACCTTTGGGAATATCTGTCTTTCGTCAATATTTGGCCCCACTGGATAAAATCAAAGCCTTTAATTATTCTGTGATTGTTGGAGCTGTTATAGGTTTAGGATTCAACTTGCTTCTGATTCCTTTCATTGGCATTTGGGGTGCCATTATTGCTACTTTGGCGGCAGAAGTTTCAGTGTGTTTGATTCGTTTGCATGTGATGTTAAAAGAATCGGAATTTAAATTCAATATCAAAAAAATCTTATGTTTTTTGTTTAGTGCCGCTGTTATGTACGCTGTTGTTTGGATATCAACAAGAGGTATGGATTCGTCCGTATTAACCACAGTGATGCAGGTGTTAATCGGAGCGGTGGTATATTTTGTTTTGGTAACAATTTTGCGGGTGAATGTTGTATTTGATATTTCACGAGAGCTAAGAAAGTGAAAGGTTTATGAAATCCATGGGAAATAATGTGAAAGAATTTATAAAAACAACATTTTTTTATCTTCTTTATTTACAAATGAGGAGTATAGAGGGAAGATATTTTTTGGTATCAAAAATAAAAAGAAATTATAAAAAGAAGTTTGGGGTTGAACCAAATTTAAAAAATCCCAAAAGCTTTTCAGAAAAATTACAATGGCTGAAACTTTATTACGCAAAAGATAAAGAGGCAGTCTTAGCCGGGGATAAATTGGGATTGCATCGGTATTTGGATAAAAAGGGGTTGGGTGCTTTAAAAACACCGATTATAAAGTCTTATAACCACGTAAATGAAATTAACTGGGAGGAACTGCCAAATAAGTTTGTGGCAAAAAAAAGCAATGCTTGTGGTTTCAATTTGATGATTACAGATAAAAGTCAGATGTCGGAAAAGGTGTTTAAGCGGAAAATGAATATATGGATGAAAACACCTTATGGTTATCTGAGTGGTGAGCCTCATTACGAAAAGATGCAGCCGAAGATTGTTGTGGAACGTTTTGTGGAACACATCGGAGAAGATTACAAGATATTTTGTATCAATGGGAAGCCGGAGATGCTTCAAGTAAGTTATTGGGTAAAAGGTGATGAAAAAAACAAGGCGGGACATGATGATGTTATAGCTGTGCTGACAGACTTTTCAGGAAAGGTAATTGGCTTTAAAAATGAGGAATCTCGAAAGAAAAGTTCGTTTTTGTTAGGTGAGATAATAGATTTGCCGGATGAGATGGAAGAGATGTTAAAATATGCAAAGGTGCTTTCGGAAGATTTTCCCTTGGTACGAGTTGATTTTTACTTTGACGGGAACAAACTTGTTTTAGGTGAGCTTACTCTTACTCCGAGTAATGGATTGTCTGCTTATACAAAAGAAATTCAAGAGAAATTGGGCAAAAAAATACGTTTACCAAAGAAAAAATTAAAAAAACTGTGTTTTGCAGCATCAAGTGGTGGGCATTTTTATCAGTTGATGATGTTAAAGCCTTTGATGGAAAAATATGACAGCATCATAGTGACAGAGAAAACGGATTATAAATCAGCACCGGATCACATTAAAACCTATTATCTCAGGCAGATTAACCGAAGAGAAAAGTGCTATCTTATTTGGATGTTGGCGAATGTTTTTGCGTCCTTGCGGATATTATGGAAAGAAAAGCCGGATGCCATTGTATGCACAGGAGTTTTGGCAGTATTGCCATTATGCTTGTGGATGAAATTATTTGGCAAAAAAGTGATTTTTATTGAATCGATCGCTTGCACAAAAAAACCGACGCAATCAGGCAAATTGCTTTATAAGTTTGCGGATTATTTTTATGTGCAGTGGCAGGACATGATAAAGATTTATCCCAAAGCAATTTATTTGGGCGGGATCTATTAAGGAGTATTTGCGTTGAAAGTGTTGATGATTGGCCCTACCAAAACCAAAGGTGGGGTGGCAACCGTGATAAATGGCTATTTAGAAGACGAGGTTTTGAACAAAGACGTTGAGATGGAGGCATATGCTTATTATTTAGATGGCAATTTGTTGCTTCGTTTATTATCCTCTCTTTGGGCCTTTTTTAAGTTTATGTTTATTTATAAGAGGTATGATATATTTCATTTACATATGGCGGCCTACGGTAGTACATTTCGAATGATTTTTTATATTCGTTTTTTAAAAAGGAAAAAACAAAGGGTTATTGTACATAGTCACGGTGGTAAGTATCCGGTTTTTTGGGATGCTTTGAATGAAAAAAAGAAAGCATATGTTGTCAAGCATTTGCGAAAAGCGGATGTATTTCTGGTTTTGTCGGAAAGTTGGAAAGTATATTTTGAACAGACATTGTTGTTAAAAAATGTGACGGTTCTAAAAAATGCCATTGATGTACAAGCCTACAAAACAGGGCGTTGTGATGTAAAGCGGTATAAAAATGTTATATTGTTTTTGGGTGTGGTCAATAAGGATAAGGGGGTTTATGATTTAATGGATGCCATTGCTTTGGTGAAAAAAGATAATCCGCTTATTCAGTGTTATGTTGCGGGTTTCGGTGAGATAGAAAAAGCAAAAAAACGTATACAAGATAAAGGTTTAGAAACGACAATAAAAGTGCTGGGTTTTGTGAATCAAAAAGAAAAGCAAAGTTTACTTGCAAAGGTATCAACCCTTGTTTTGCCTTCTTATTTTGAGGCTTTGCCGATGGTGATTTTAGAGGCGATGGCAGCGGGAAAAGCCATTGTGGCAACAAGAGTTGGGGCGATTCCGGAAGTGGTGCAGGAGCGTGAAAACGGATTGCTGATAGAGCCGGGAGATGTAAAGGCTTTGGCAGAGTCGATTCGATTGTTGAGCCAAGGTGAGATGGATATAAACAAAATTTCACAAAATAATATAGATAAGGTGAATCGTGCATATAGTAATACAGCGAATCGTTTATATTTAAAGAAGATATACGAAAGGTTGATATGAATCCAACGGCGGACTATGAGGGGATACGAAAGATGAATGCTCTGAAATGGTTGCTTAGAGGGGAATAAAAAGGAAAATAAATAAAAAAATAGAAAACATGAATATTTTTAAATAAATATTCATGTTTTTTGTTGCGTTTTCTTAAAGATATGATATAATTAATCTAATATTGGATATTAAATGTTTTTAACTACTGTCGAATCGGAGGAACTGATTATGAAAAAAGTAATTGCATTTTTACTGATATTATTAATGTTAAGTGGAAGTATTCCAACATATGCAATGGAAAATGCATCAGGTGCAGAGGCAAGTACATCCGATGAGACAACATTAGAAGAGAATTTGCCGGAGGATTCTAAGACGGCTGATGTTTTGGTGGAAGCAGAAACGTCGGAGCCAACCAATGCAGATTCCACGGAAGAATCCACAACGGAACCGGTAGTGTCAAAAGAGAATGATTTTCAGATGACAACAGAGCCCACTCATGCGGAAGAAGTGCCCGAAGTGATTGACGCATTGGCAGAGGAAGATGACAACAATGAAGTGATGGCGACGGGATACAATCATTTTGAGCTAAGTATTCCGGAAAGCGGTGAAGTTGCTTTGGGTGCCGAGATACTTGGTGCAGCTGCACTTGCAGCCAGATACGATAATCGCAGCAATTTACCGCCCATCAGAAATCAAGGTGCTTATTCAACCTGTTGGGCTTTTTCGGCGATAGCCAGTGGTGAGGCAGCCCTTAGAAGGGCGGGTTCTTCCATAAATGGAAATAGTTCGGCAACGAGTTTGTCGGTATATCAGATGTCCCGTTTGATGTATGGGGCGGTAACGGATCCTTTGGGCGGAACCACCGGAAATCGAACCACTGCTTGGAGTGGTGGTAGAAATGTCGATGGAAATTATATGAACTTTGGTGGCAATCACCACATCAATACCTGGAATATGGCAGCGAGGAGAGCGGGAGCTGCTGAGGCAACCTATCCTTACGGGCAAATAGGCAATGCAGCCCGAGATAAAGTTATAATGGATAGCATGGCAAGACCCAACAATTTGGTAAATCTGCAAAACGCCTATTGGTTTGATTTGACCAATCGGACATTGGTGAAGCAAATGGTACAGCGATATGGTGCCGTGAGTATGTCTTATCATTCTGCCGGTGAGGCCAGAAGCGGTTCAAATTACAATGCAAGAACATTTGGATATTATCAAAACAAAAGTGCAACACCGGATCATGCCGTGAACATTGTTGGTTGGGATGACAATTTCCCGGTTTCTAGTTTTGGGTCAGTGAGACCAAGTAGGCCGGGAGCTTGGTTGATACGTAATAGCTGGGGAACGGGTTGGGGAGATAAAGGTTATTTCTGGTTGTCTTATGAAGATATGTCTATTACCAACGGTGCGAAATGGGGCTTTGTATTTTTGTTTGAGGCAGCAAGCAAATATCAAAACTGCTATCAATATGATGGCAGCACCGGTATTAAAACAAGAACAGTCAATGCGACAGGTTCTTTTTCTAATGTGTACCGGGTACAGGGCGCAGAGCAAAGGTTGATGGCGGTGTCAGTTGGTTCTTATCGGGCAAATCTTGCTTATAGCATTCAAATTTATTTGAATCCGCCGGCAAACAATCCATCCGGTGGTAGGGCGTTGTTGAGCAAACCGCAGACAGGTACCATACCATATATGGGTTATACCACCATACCGATTTCTTCAAATGTAGTTTTACCGGCGGGCTCAACCTTTGCGGTTGTCATCACCTTTCCCCAGGGTTCCACTGTATTTGTAGATATGACTTATGATCAGTGGCTGAATACAAATAGAACTTGGGGTTGGCGTTTTGTGAATACTTCAAAGGCCGGTCGGAGTTTTGTACAAGTTTCGAACCGAAACACTTGGATTGATTTGCACTCTTATGGAGAAACGGCCAGAATCAAGGCTTTTACCAATGTGGTAGGTAGAAGTAGTACACCAAGTTACACCGTAACATTTAATGCAAACGGTGGAAGTGGTCTTAGCTTTACAACAAGAACAGTGGCAAGCGGTGGCACCATCGGTAGTTTCCCGTCTGTTTCCCGCAGCGGTTATCGGTTTAGTGGATGGTTTACTGCAACCAGCGGCGGCAGTCAGGTCACGACGGGTACAGTTGTGAATCGCAATATGACTTTGTATGCCCGATGGATAAAGAGTGATACCGTATATAAGGGTGTTGACTATGGGGCGGTGTATGATTATAACTATTACATCAATCGTTATCCGGATTTGAAAAAGGCATTTGGTACAAATAAGGACAGAGCCATAGCTCATTTTGTAGATCATGGTATGCGAGAGGGGCGTCAGGGGAAAGCAAGCTTTGACGTAAGGTCTTATCGCAATCAATACCGGGATTTGCGTATTGCATACCGTGGTAATTTGCGCTTATATTATATGCATTATATCAATTTTGGTATGCGGGAGGGGCGGATTGCAACCGGTGTAAACACATTGCAAAACCCTGTCACTCGCTTGAATGGTGTAGATTATAGTGCCGTATACAATTATTATACCTATGCCGGCAATTATGCGGATTTGCGTAGAGCATTTGGTGCAGATGATGTTGCGATGCTGACCCATTTTGTCAATTTTGGTATGCGGGAGGGGCGCGTTGCGAGTACACGGTTTAATGTGACTTCTTATCGTTATCGTTATCAGGATTTGCGTAGGGCATATGGCATGAATTTGCGTCTTTATTATATGCATTATATCAATTTTGGCAGACGGGAGGGGCGGATTGCAACCGGTGTAAGAACGCTACAAAACCCTGTGACAAGGGTAAACAATATAAATTATAGCCCTGTGTATGATTTTTACACTTACTATAATCGAAATGGTGATTTGCGCAGATTGTACGGGGTGGACGATTTCCGCTGTTTGAATCATTTTGTCAATCATGGTATGCGAGAGGGCAGAATTGCCAGCGTAAACTTCAATGTGTATAATTATCGGGCACGTTATCCGGATTTACAACGGGCTTTTGGTAATAATTTAAGGTTATATTATATGCACTATATCAATGTTGGAATGAGAGAAGGTCGGATAGGTACATAAGATGGATATATAAAGAAACAAGGTGAGCTGTGCGGTTAGATGACAGCTCACCTATTTTATTGCAAATTTGACAAAAGTACGAAGAATGATTATTATAATAATCAGAATGATTAGAATGATTATTAGAAAGGCTTAGAGAAGATGAAAATGAATGAAAATAAGACAATTGAATGGAAACGAGAATACACGGATAATATAAAAAAAACGGTGGTTGCCTTCGCAAATTCGGATGGTGGAGCAATATATATTGGAATTCAAGATGATGGGATTATCATTGGTGTGGCTGATGTGGATGATACGATATTGCGTACAATGAATGCGATTCGAGATGCCATACGTCCTGATGTTACACTTTTTGTAGAATGTGGTATTGAGGTGATGGAAGGAAAAGAAGTAGTTGTTGTCACGGTGCAACGGGGAACGGCATGCCCATATTATATTGGCAAAAAAGGATTGCGCCCGGAAGGGGTGTATGTAAGGCGGGGAGCATCTACAGTTCCAGCAACAGAGACCGTGATTCGGAATATGATTCAGGAAACAAGCGGCGATTGTTATGAAACAGCAAGGTCGTTAGAGCAACAACTTACTTTTGAAAAGACGGCGGCTTACTTTGAGAAAAAGAAAGTTGCATTTGGGGAGAAGCAAAAGATTTCACTGGGATTAGTCGGAATAGATGGGACATATACGAATTTAGCCTTATTATTATCAGAGCAATGCCAGCATACAATAAAGTTAGCTGCATTTGAAGGAAGTAAAAAAGTAGTTTTTAAGGAGAGAAAGGAATGTTCAGGTTCATTATTGGTGCAAGTAGAGGAAGCATATCAATATATTGAGCAGTATAATCGAACGAGGGCTGAATTTAAAGGATTGGAAAGAGTGGATCGAAGAGACTATCCTGAAGAAGCGTTGCGGGAAGCTCTTTTAAATGCGATTGTACATCGGGATTATTCGTTTAGTGCCAGTACATTAATTAGTCTATTTGATAATCGGATTGAATTTGTGACAGTAGGTGGATTGGTAAAAGGGATGGCATTAAATGATATTATGTTGGGTGTATCTATTTTGCGGAATCGAAATTTGGCGAATATATTTTATCGCCTAAATTTAATTGAAGCATATGGAACCGGAGTGCCTAAAATTATAGAAAGCTATGATGATTTGGTACAAAAACCACGATTTGATGTAACGGACAATGCATTTAAGATTGCTTTGCCGAACCGAAATTTTTATGTGGAAAAAGAAATCGAGCAAATAGTTGAAAAAGATTTTAATAAAACGGAGCGGGAAGAGCAAGTACTTGGGTTATTTAATACCAGAAAATTTATAGTGCGGAAAGATGTGGAAAAAATTGTCGGCGTATCGCAAGCAACGGCAATTATGTTATTGAGGGAAATGTTGCAGAAAGGGTTACTTGAAAAGGTTGGAGATGGTAGGTTGGTGAAGTATAAGCTGAAAAAATAAGTGGTAGAATAATAGGTGGTAATGAATAGATAATAAAAAGGAATCTCTATTGTAATTCTGCTAAAGAAAATTATAATAGAGAAAAGGGCTAGAAAGAGAGGAGGAGAGACAATGTTAACGGATATCCGAAAAGTAGATGGTGGTATGACAAATGATTCCTATTCATTTTTGCATCAAGGCAAAAAATATTTGCTTCGTTTGCCGGGCAAGGGCAGCGAATATTTGGTAAACCGCTGGCAGGAAAAAGAGGTATACGAAGCGTTAAAAGGGAAAAATATTACAGATGAATTGTATTATTTTGATGCAGTAAGTGGTGTGAAAATATCTGTTTTTATAGAGGGAGTACACAATTGTGATGTAAAAAATGCGGAAGAGGTAGCGCGGTGCATGAGGCATTTGCGCAAATTCCACAATTTAAGATTACAGGTAAATCATGGATTTGATATTTATGAAAGGATAGCAGCATATAAAAAGCATTGTCGTGGACTGGAACGGATGATTCCCGATTATGAGCATGTTTATAAAAATATGATGCGTTTAAAAAGAAAGTTGATGGAGAGTCCAAAAGAGCACTGCTTATGTCATGTAGATCCGGTTGCGGACAATTTCTTGATAAAGGAAAAGCAGGTGTATTTAGTGGATTGGGAATATGCGGCCATGAGTGATCCCCATATGGATATTGCCATGTTTTGTATCTATTCAGAATTAAAAAAGGCAGATGCAGATCGTACAATAGATGCCTATTTTGCTGAGAATGTTTGTGTGGAAGTGATTCGTAGGAAGATTTATGCTTATATGGCGCTGGGTGCTTTTTTGTGGGTACTTTGGGCAACCATTCGCATTGGGGTAGGTGATAGATTTGAGGGCTATCGAAGCACCCAGTTGGCTTTGGCGAGAGAGTTCTATGGGTATGCAGTAGAGGGATGCGAGAAATAAGAAAAAATAGCTAAAATAGATATAATAGAGGTAAGAAAAAACAAGATTGGAGGTTAAGTTTACGATTGTTTAAGTATTGCGGGTCAAGGCGTGTTCAAGGTGTTATCTCTGCAACTACTGTGATCGACATTCTTTATATTCTTCGCAAGCATATTGACCGAAATGGAGTTCGTGTAGCGGTGCAGACTATATTGTTACGTGCAACCGAAAGGATTTCGATAAATCAGAAGTCAAAGTTATTTCGCCCACAGAGGCCCTAGAGTTGTTCAAAGTTAAAATTTAGTTACATAAATAAACCCTCTAACCGAGTATGGTAGTGTCAAGTCTGACACTATTTTTTAGTTTCTAGTTCCTTATTTTTCAATGGTATTAGCCACTTTTTAAATAAAAAAGCAATGACCCCCCATTTTGTGTATAATGTAAGCACCACACTCAACAGAATCACAAAGGAGTCATTGCATATGGACATTATACAATATTTACTTTTCATTATTCAACAACAACATCAAATGTTATGCTGGTTATTAAATTTTATTTGCAGATATATTCCACTTAAGCAGTGGGCATTTGATGATTCCCATTC
>WRBB01000016.1 GCA_009779895.1 Lachnospiraceae bacterium | reverse complement strand
TGTTTTATCAGAAGAGGAAGAAAATCGTTTGATATATGAGGCCCAAGAAAAAGCCCGCTGGTCTAAAGCGATGCGAGAAGCTTATGTAAGAGAAGAAGCGGAAAAGCAAGGATTAGAGCAAGGTAGAAAAGAGATTTTAACGAAGTTGATTCAAAAGAAATTGACCAAGGGGCAGTCTCCGGAAGTGATTGCAGATGCCCTTGAAGAAAGTGTAGAAACAATCAATGAGATGATAGAAAGTATAAAGTAAGTGTTGTTTGTATGTTGTGTTAAAAAAATAAAAAAAGCTCTTTCAACCCGGTGTTTAAAAGGGAAGAGGGAGCTTTTTTTCGTGTCTTTGGATGTGGAGATAATGCGTATTAAAAAAATCTTAAGAATTTTCCTACTTTCATCTTAATATGTTTAGATTATGATGTATACTGTAAAGGAGGTGAAGTCTATGTATAATATTTTAGTTTGCGATGATGACAAAGAAATTGTGGAAGCCATTGAAATCTTTTTAAATCAAGAAGGTTATTGTGTTTTAAAAGCTTACGATGGTATGGAAGCACTTAGTATTTTAGAAAATAAAATTTTAGGCAATGAAGAAATTCATTTGATTTTGTTGGATGTGATGATGCCACGTTTAGACGGTATTCGCACTACATTGAAGATACGGGAGGAAAATAGCATTCCCATTATTATTTTGTCGGCAAAATCAGAAGATGCAGACAAGGTTTTAGGTTTAAATGTGGGAGCGGATGATTATGTGACCAAACCTTTTAGCCCTTTGGAGTTGATGGCGCGTGTGAAGTCTCAGTTGCGGCGTTATACCCGGTTGGGCGGTCAAAGCAAGGAAGTAGAAGAGAATGTTTACAAAACAGGGGGGTTGCAGATTGATGACAATAGGAAAGAAGTAACGGTAGATGGTGAAGTGATTCGTTTAACGCCGCTGGAATACAATATTATATTACTATTGATACAAAACCAAGGCAGAGTATTCTCTATTAATCAAATTTATGCATCTATCTGGAATGAAGAAGCGGTAGGCGCGGACAATACGGTAGCTGTCCATATTCGTCACATTCGGGAAAAGATAGAGATAAACCCCAAAGAGCCAAGATACTTGAAAGTGGTTTGGGGGGTTGGATATAAGATAGAGAAAATGGATACATAAGTTGTTTTAGATAGAGAGAGGAATCAGAAGATGAAAAAATGGTATAAAGGTCAGGTGTGCAAAGGAATTTTGATTGCTTTGATACATTTTGCCGTGGTTTTTGTAGTCGTTTTTGTAGGAATATTGAGTGTATCACGTTTAGGCTTGGACATTTTTAGCAGAGAGAATCAAGGGGAAAATGCGAGATATGAAAACACATTGGATTTTAAAATGCAATTATTATCTACAGGAACATCCGTCATTGCCGATCATCAACTCTGGAGTAGTTTGGAGACAGATGGTGAATTTGACTCGGATATTATTGTGGATATTATGGAATTTAATCAAACTCGTCGGATTAGTGGTCGTAATGAGTCTGGCATTGCCTACCGTTTAGGGGATTTGCTTGAATGGGGCGGGAAGATGGATGCGCAAGGTGCGGCAGAGCATAATATACTTGTTGCATTAAAGTTAGATGGTAGTTTTATTTATTTTTATCGTTTTGAATTTTTGGATTTGATTGCATCGGGAGATTTGCGTGGAAGTAATGCGGACGTGCAAAGGGAAATGGATTTGCTTGGAAATGATATGCAAGAGGTATTTTTAAGAGATTGGTTTGCGGATAATCCTATTGTTGCTACTTTATACAGAGAGGAAGAAGAAATACCATTACGTGAGTTTTGGAGTATGTCGTTTTTGATAGAGGCATTTCCACCAATTGGTGAAGATAGTATTTTAGATATTGTCAATGCTGATATGCAATTAAACGGTCGCTTGCAAGAAATAAACAGTAATTTATGGACGATACTTTTGGAGTTGCCTGAAATAGAACGTGAATATCAAAATGGTTGGCGTTTGCATGGTGAGAGAGCGAGTAACATTGTATATCTTGTTTTAGGGGAAAAAAGTCAAGGGATACAAAGCAACCGGCAAGAAATCCTGCAAAAAGCTGAAGATTTTCAGGCAGGTAGCAGGCTGATTACTTCTAATGAAGATATGCGATACGTAATCATTGGTGAGAATTTCAATGATATTACGACCAATTTAAATTTGGATAGAGCCGATTTGACATCTTGGTTTAATGATACAGATAGCCACATTGTCATTGCTGTTGACATGTCTTTGCCTGTTCAAGATGATTTTTATTTTGGCTTGCAAAACTTTAATCGTTTTGTTCCTTTTTTGCAGTCATTTTTGTGGTTATTTTTTGTTTCATTTGCAATTATGTTAATCGGTTTGATTTGGTTGACCATCATTGCCGGTTGTTCTGTGAAAGATAAAGAGGTTCATTTGCTACGCTTTGATCATTGGAAAACGGAACTTTCCGCAGCTTTGGTGGTTGGGATATGGGGTTTTACAACCTTATGTTATATATGGATGTATGAAAATTTCCATAATCCGTTTTTGTTGTGGCTAGGTAGCCGTGATATCACAGCTATGAGTGACACCATTATTATGGTATTTCTCAGTAGTTATGCCGTCTTGACAATGGCACTGTTTTTATTTGGATATTTGAGTTTGGTACGGCGCATCAAAGGTAAAATATTCTGGAAAAATAGTATTTTAAAAATCATATTTGATGTTACTAGATTGTGTTGGAAAAATTTAAACGTGATTTGGAAAACAGTTGTATCTATATTGGTTGTATTTTTGCTTCATTTTTTGGTTATTTTAAGTAGAGTGCCTGTATTTATTGTAGCTATTATGCTTTTTGATTTAGTTGTGGTGGTATTTATTATTTTAAATGCGATTGCCAGAGCAAGGATTAAAAAAGGGATACAAGAGATTGCTGCGGGTAATGTGAATTATCAGATTCCGTTGCAGTATTTGAGAGGTGATGTGTTAGCGACAGCGCAATTGGTGAATAATATCGGCAATGGTTTACAGATGGCACTTGAAGAGAGCCTGCGTAGTGAGCGGATGAAAACGGAGTTAATTACCAATGTTTCCCATGACATCAAAACACCTTTGACTTCCATTATCAATTATATAGATTTGTTAAAAAAAGAAAATTTACAAGAAAGCAAGGTGCAAGATTATATTCGGGTTTTGGAAGAAAAGGCCAATCGTTTGAAAACATTAACAGAAAGCGTAGTAGAAGCAACAAGAGCCAGTAGCGGCAATGTTACGTTAACGTGTATGAATATCAATTTTGTAGAAATGTTGCAGCAGGTTGTTGGGGAATTTGGAGAACGTTTTGCTGAAAAAAAGCTATCCCTTGTGGCAAATATGGGTGATGAATCAATTGGGATTTTTGCGGATGGCAAACAATTGTGGCGTGTGTTGGATAATGTTTTTATGAATGTTATAAATTACGCTATGCCCGGTACGAGAGTATATTTGGATTTATTTCAAAAAGGGGAAAGCATATGTTTTTCTTTGAAGAATATTTCGGAACATCCCTTGAATATTTCCGTAGAAGAGTTAAGCGAACGTTTTATTCGCGGAGATGCAGCAAGGACAACAGAGGGAAGCGGACTGGGATTGTCCATTGCAAAGAGTTTGACGGAGTTGCAAGGCGGGAAGTTTGAATTGTTTTTAGATGGGGATTTGTTTAAGGTAGTGATAGAGTTTTTGATGGTACAGGTTTGAGGTAAAAGTTTCTTTACGTATCCGGACAGGAGGTAGATTGCTTAGGGTCTTATCTACCTCCTGCTCGATACCTATCAATGTATTTGATTCAATTTTTTTAACAAGCCTGTGAGTGGTACAATTAAACTACCTGCTACAAAATTTCCTACTCCGTGAATGATATCAAAGGGTATCCCGGCAATAATCCATGCAATCATCCCTTGCATATTTAACCCAAACATGAAAGCCTGAAACGGAGCGTACATAGTTCCAAAAGCCAGTCCATGAAAAGCGCATAAAATCATATAGAGCGGAACTCGGATTTTTTTGTGAATCTTAAATATTCCAATAATCATGAAACAGAGCCACAAAGGCAGCCAAATGTATAAATTTGGTACCCAAAAGATGGAAAATCCCCAGTAAACACCGTCTAATAAGATAAATACATAAAGTGGTATCAATGCTTTGGTTCGATAGCACAATGTAAAACTTGCTAGAAACATACCCAAAAAATGGACATTGGGAATCCACTGCATCCCAATTTTTGACAGAAACATGATGCCGGCAAGACTAGCAAATAAAACCAGTTCTCTGGTGGTGAGTTTAACTTTCGGTGTAGATGAATGCATAAATTGCACCTGGTTCTATTTCGGTATCACTGACGCCGGTATCAGCAAATGCACCATTGATAAAAAATGCCCAAAAGGCATTGTCTGCATCCCAGTCAGCGGTAATGCCATTTACGGTAGTGACCATCAGACCAAAGTCCGTTTCGTCTCCTGCAATGAAACCAATTTCTAGCAAAGCATCACCAACGGTGGTGGCGTCCGTGTGGACATTCCAAGTGAGTAATGCCCCATCTTCTGTGGTAACTTCAAGGACAAAGGAGTACGCACCCGCTCCGATTTCTTGCGTATCCTCTACCGTCTCTGTTTCAGTAGTTTCGGCACCGGCAGTGACCGATTTCGTTGTATTGTTTGTAGTTCCGGTATTGTCATTACACCCAGAAAGCGTAGCCACCGCAAGCAACGTCATCAAGATAAACGACAAAATGAAAGACAATCTTCTTTTTTTCATTCTTCATTTCTCCTATTCAATTTGTTTTTGTTGAGAAAATGTCACAAATAACTTACAAAGTGTAATGCCGGTATACGCGGCAATTATTTGTAGTTGGTCAGTCTTCCGGCTCATGGTTTTTGTTCTTTCGCCTTCTCAGCTTTTCGCCAATGGCTTTCAAGATGCGGTATTTCTTGCTGAAAGAACACATACATTTACGGCGGCGTACCCGCACAGGAATTTCACCTGCTTCCTATTACCATTACAAAATCTCAAAGTATATAGTAGCATAATAATTTATGATGGTCTATCCTTTTCGTTCAAGGGCCATTAAAATATCCGTTTCCTTTTTGGATGCGGCAAATAGGCGATATTCGGGTTCGTGAATATCTTCTAAATAATGAGCATCTGAATTGCAAATGATATTGCATGTTTCAAAATAAGGATGCTTTTTTTGTAGCTTATGTAAATGTTTCAAATCGTGAAACTCAGCACTTTGAAAGGTACTGGTTGGTGGTATAAATCCCAGATTGGATAGTAGACTGTTAGAAGGTTTGTCAACATGGGCAGGAAAAGCAATGCCGCCATAGGACTCGACCAGGGGAAATACGTCATCAAAAGAAATATTGGTTGCATGAATGAGTAAGTGTTCTATCGTTCCAACGACATTATCTTGTTTATCTAAAATTTGTTGTTTTCCAAAAATATCTTCCCTATTTTTAATGGGAAGTATTTGTTTGGAAACATAAGCATCAAAAGCCAGTGCCGGTACCAGCTCAGAAAATAAGCATATAACATGAACTTCTTCGGCAGTGGTTAGTTCCATGCCGGGCAGGAGGATAATATCATGCTGCTTGGCATGGAACATGGCAGCAACACAGTTTTGGCAACTGTTATGGTCGGTGATGGCAATTACGTCTAATCCTTTGAGTTTAGCCATACCAACGATATTGGCAGGGGTCATATCATCATCCCCGCAGGGGGATAGGCAGGAGTGAAGATGTAAGTCATAATAAAGTGGTGTCATAGAAAAGTCCTCGTTTCATAATGGGGGCACTACACTTGATATCATTTTACCTTAAAATCGTGTTATGATAAAGATGAATCTAAAAAAACTATGGCGTGCGGTGCGATTGTGCGTCTTAAGAGTGAGGTTATGTTATGACAGATTGTAGATTATGCCCCCATAACTGTTCGCTGCAAGAAGGTGAAGCGGGCAGATGTAAGGTACGGCGAAACCTGGCAGGAAAAATAAAATCCGATACCTATGGCAAAGTTTCTGTGATGGGATTGGATCCGATTGAAAAGAAACCTTTGAAGATGTATGAAAGCGGAAAAAACATCCTTTCGATCGGTAGTTTTGGTTGTAACTTACATTGTCCTTTTTGTCAAAATCATGAGATTTCCTTAGTTTGTCAAAGATTAAATGGGCAAGATTATTCTGTGGATGAATTGGTTGGTCTTGCAATTCAAATGCAGGAACGCAACAATATTGGAATTGCTTATACTTACAATGAACCTTTGGTTGGATACGAATTTGTTTTAGATTGTGCTAAGAAAATAAAAGCGGTTGGTTTGAAAAATGTATTGGTAAGTAATGGGTATATTAACCCGGAGCCTTTGGCGGATATGTTGCCTTATATAGATGCGATGAACATTGATTTAAAGGCATATCGTGAGAGTTTTTATGAAAAGTTAGGCGGTAGTCTTGCGCCGGTCAAACAGACAATTGAGCATGCTCACAAACAATGTCATGTGGAGATTACGACTTTGATTATTCCGGGTGAAAATGATGCGGCAGAGGAAATGGAACAGATGGTCAAATGGATTGGGCGTGTGAGTTCTGAAATACCTTTGCACCTGTCACGTTTTTTCCCACAGTATCATTATTATGGAAATTATGAACCGACCCCAAGGGAAACTATGTTTCGTTTACAGGAAATTGCAAAACAATATTTGCATTATGTTTTCTTGGGTAATATGGGGTGATTCATTTTGTTAGATAACTTGTGGGGAAACATTCCCCTTTACCGTGTTGTGATAGGGCGGGTATAATTAGAAATAGAATTAGAGTGATCACTTAATTGAATCTAAAGTGTTATTTAAGGAGGCAATTATGGTAAGAAAGAGAAAAGTAAAGCGAGTACTATTGCTGGGACTTGTGATGGTTTTTATAAGCAATTCGGTTGTTTTAAATGTTTCTGCTAAAAGCAATGTGATAGACAAAGAGGAAATAAAGGAATACTTTTTAAGCATTGGAACGGAGCAGAGTTTTCTTGATATGACGAATGATGAAAAGCTTGAACAGTTATATTTTGAACTCAGGAGTAGAGGTGAGGCAACTTTTACTGGATATGAAACGAAAGTAGTGGAAGTGCAGGGTTCAAATGAAAACTCCAGAGGTCAAATTTCTACAGATAAATTAAAGTTAACAATAGCAATTTTCGAACATACTGCAAATGGAAAAATATTCGGTCTTAGTATTAGCTTGGGATATCAGTGGCTGACACAGCCGTGGAATAATTTCACAGATGCTCACACATTTAGTTTTGATGGAAGTAAGTTTATGATTAGTGGTATGTATGCAGAATCGGGTTTTATGACTACAAATGGGTATAAGCAACGGGATTTTGTGGATGGACCGGCACTGGCAATGGATGGTGGTCTGGGATGGTATTTAAAAACAAATGTAGCGTTGGAATGGAGTCCTATAAAGCCTAATTTTGGGGGCGCAAGTATATATTTACTTCCGAGAAATGGAGCTACGAGTAAAGCAAATCTTAGGTCTAGCATGTATTATAATTATGGGCATGCGAGAGTGGCGTTTGGTGTTTCGATTAGTAAAAATGGCCCTTCTATTACGTTGTCAGGCCCAGCTTTTGATAATCAGACAGTAGTAAAGAATTATTAGACATTAAAAAACATATCGTAAAAGGAGAAATGTCAATGGATGAGCTTTCGTGGGTTGTAGTTAGTTTTGTCATAACAACAATTGTACAATTTGTGGTGATTCGATATTCTGTCAAGTCAGCGATTATTGGTGCATATAGTGAGATAAAAGAATATGAGGTAGAAATTGAAAAGGATATAAAAAAGGGTGAATAGCCCTTTTTATATTAAAAAATATTTGCTCCTGTAAATATGATATCCCAAGTTATATTTATCATTCTTATCTGGCAGGTGAGTTGCTAGACTGATCTATATCATTTCATGGATTTTCAAAGCTACATCAAAAACAGGCAGTTCTGTTTCCAAAACAGCAATGCCTTCTTTTTGTGCTTGCTTTATGGTATCTTCATCAAAAGCAGCACCTTCTGCCAACACAATACAAGCCACATCAGCAAGGGTAGCTACAGCCAAAGTGTTGCGATTTCCCATCACTGTCACCCAAGCCCCGTTGGCGGGTGCTTTTGCCATTGCGATGCTCAGCAAATCGCAGCAAAAAACCTTGGAAATGGTACGGTTTTTATCACCAGCACAAACAAGTTTGCAATGCTCTAAATGGATGATATGCTCTAGTTTCATTTCTTTACACCTCATAAAATATCAGGATATTGTAAACTCTGCCAATTTCTCCATCAATTCTTCAATATGTTTTTTAATCTTTTGTGTATCTTCATGGTCCGAATCTAACTCCGGTGACATAGACAGCACTTGTATGTCCTTGGCCAGTTCATAAACATGTGTCCGAAGCAAATGAATGCAATTGTTAATCTGGGCATCTCCTCGCACAATATCTTCAGCCAAGGTTTGGCAAGTAGGTGCGCCGCAGGAACCACAATCAAAACCTGGAAATAATTTCACCAGCTTTTCTACTTCTTGCAGCATATTTAAGCTTTCTCTAAAATTATTACCCAAGCGAAAAACAGGTTCGTATTCGATTTTTTCTTCCCAGAAAATGTCTTTTAGTTCCGGATTGTGTTCAGCACGATTTTTTGAAACAGGTTGATATTTTTTGAGTCTTTGGGTTTTGTGCGCGGCCAAATATGGATTTTCTACATTTAAAATACCACCCACGCAACCACCACTACAGGCACTTAATTCAACAAATTTCATACTATATATTTTTTCGTCTTCCAAATCTTCTAAAACCCGAATGATATTGGTAATGCCATCAGCGGATAAGTAACTGTCGGTTAATAAACCACTGACTTCACCACCTGCATTTCCCCAACCTAAACCAATGCGGCCGGAATGGGAAAGAGGCTTTAATTGACTTTCTTTCATATTCATGTGGGGGAGCAGTAAGGGATAAATATCTTTGATGGCTACCGCATGGTTAATCGTACTTTTTTCCAGACCTAATGGATATTTTACATAAGATACTTTGGAGGGGCATGGCGAAATAAAGATAATGCCAATGTCTTCGGGAGCGAGTCCTGTTTGTGTAATGGCTCTTTCTTTGGCAATTTCAGCGGCAACTTCTACAGGTGCTTTGATGGGCAATAAGCGTGGTAGAAGCGTAGGAAATTTTACCCGAATCAGACGAATGACAGAGGGGCAGGCGGAGCTAATAAAGGTACCTTGGTTTTTGTGTTTTTTCAAAAATTCACGTGAGGCATGTGAGACCAATTCAGCTGCGGCACTGACTTCATACACATCATCAAAGCCCAAACGCAAAAGGGCATTGAGTACGTAGTCTACATTATTTAAATTTTGAAATTGGGCATAAAGTGCCGGTGCAGGTAAAGCAACCACATACTTATATTTGCTAATGATGGAAATCGGATCATAATCAGCCACTTTTGCATGGTGGGGACAATAGCGCACACAACGTCCGCAGTCAATGCAGAATCGGTCAATGATGCGTGCTTTGCCTTTGTGTACGCGAATGGCTTGGGTAGGGCAATGCTTGATACAGTTGATACAGCCCTTACATAGCTCCTCTTCTAAGCGAACGGAACAGACAAATTTATCAATATTATTTTCCATATCAAAATCCTTATAAATTTAGAACTTAACTTTCATAGTAACGGTGGTACCAATGCCAAGGGTAGATTGTAGATTAAATTCATCAGTAAATTTACGCATATTGGGTAAGCCCATACCGGCACCAAAGCCTAATAAACGAATTTCATCAGGTGCCGTAGAAAATCCTTCTTCCATAGCTTTGCTAATATCAGCAATACCTGGTCCTTTATCTTGTAGAATCATGGCAACCTCTTGATCGCTGATGTCTACCGTGATGGTTCCGCCGCCGGCATGAATAACCATATTGATTTCCCCCTCGTAGATGGCAATGGAAACCTTACGAATGGCAGCGTTGTCGATGCCAAGTTGTTTTAAGGTGTTTTTTACCGCACTGCTGGCTTCACCGGCTCGTGTAAAATCATCACCGGGTACAACATAATTTAAAATGTGGTGTGTAGCCAAGACTAGGCACCTCCTCGCATACCATTTTGGTATAAGAGCCCACAAGAAGAAAACATCATGTGATAGGTAGTCATAACAACGATGTCTTTGCTCTTGGCAAGTTCTAAGGTTTGTTCATCGGGTGCTTTGTTGCGGACAAAAACCAAACAGCGGATGTCCAACATTTCAGCAGTGCGTACAACTTGTGGATTGCATAGACCGGTGAGCAAAACGGAGCTGCTGTGGTCGTAAGCCAAAACGTCACTCATCAAATCGGCCGCACAAGCATGGGTTACGTCTGTATCAAGTAGATGCGCACCACATAAAATTTTAGCCTCTAAAATATCTTGAATTTCTTTGATTTTCATGGTTTCTCCTTTGCATTTTTTTCAATACAATATAGCGATAAAGCATTGTTAAATTCTGGACAATTTACTATATTCTTGTGCATTTTATACAATAATATCTAAAAGTATAGCACTTGATTTCATGAAAGGCAATGATATCTGAATACATTAGGCAAAAGAATGCCAAAAAAATATCACAAAATGATTGTGCGTTACTAGAAAGTTTTGTACGTTTATGGTAGGATGAATTTGTATTGTTATTCATCATTGACGAAAGAAATGGAGGTTATTTCATGCTTGAAAGAACACAAGTCCCTCCTTTTGAAGGGACAAAGGAACAGGAAAAGCAGCTATTGGCAATGATTGCTGCACACAAGGATGAAAGGGGCGCGTTGATGCCCATTTTGCAAAAGGCGCAAGATATTTATGGATATTTGCCCATTGAAGTGCAAACAATGATTTCAGATGAGACGGGTATTTCTTTGGAAAAAGTGTACGGAATCGTTACATTTTATTCCCAATTCTCACTAACACCAAAAGGTAAATATCATATTTCTGTCTGTCTGGGAACGGCTTGTTATGTGATTGGGGCCGGAGACATCTTTGAGGTTATCGAAAAAAAACTAGGCATCAAAGGTGGTGAGTGTACACCGGATGGTAAGTTTTCATTGGATGGATGTCGTTGCATAGGTGCTTGTGGTTTGGCTCCTGTTTTAACCATTAACAGTGATGTACACGGGCGTCTTACATTGGATGATATCGATCCGATGTTGGCACAATACGAATAAACTTATGATGCCGGAAATATCCCTAAATATTTTGGATGTGGCGGAAAACTCTGTCCGTGCCGACGCAAAGCTGATTGAAATTACGGTGGCGATTTGTACAAAGGAGGATACCCTTACGGTTTTGATAAAAGATGATGGTTGTGGTATGAGTGTGCAGCAGTTAGAGCAGGTGCAAGACCCTTTCTTTACTACACGAACCACGCGAAAAGTCGGTTTGGGTGTACCTTTTTTAAAGCAGGCAGCAGAGATGACAGGCGGAGGTTTTGAGATTACCTCTGAAGCAGGTAAGGGAACAAAGGTCGAGTCGGTATTTCGATTGTCACATATTGATCGAATGCCCCTTGGGGATATGAGCGAAACAATATATACATTGGTTGTATTTAATGAACACACACACTTTAGATACACCTATTCCTATGATGAAAGAGTGTTTACTTTGGATACCAGAGAGATGCGGGAGATTGTGGGAGAGGATGTTTCTTTTTCTCAAAGGGAGGTTTCCCTGTTTATCAAAGATTATTTGGTAGAGAATAAAAAGGAAGTGGATGATGAAAATGGAGGAAAAATATGAAATCTCTGGATGAATTAAAAGCAATTCGGGAGAAGGTACAAGGTACCATTGGTATGCGTTATGAAGGTCCCGAGCAAACAAGAGTTGTAATTGGCATGGCAACTTGTGGAATTGCCGCAGGTGCAAGACCGATTTTAGCAGCGGTTGCACAGATGGTGCAGGAAGAGCATTTAGCCAATGTCAATGTGAGTCAAACAGGTTGTATCGGACTGTGTCAGTATGAGCCAATTCTGGAAGTGATGGAACCGGGCAAAGATAAGGTGACTTATGTTAATATGACCCCTGAGAAAGCATTGGAAGTGATGCGTATGCACGTCAAGGGTGGTCAGATTGTTAGAAAATATACAGTAGGCACAACACAAAAATAGCAAAAAGTAAAGGAGGCTAGCAATTTATGTATCGTTCACATGTCTTAGTTTGCGGTGGTACCGGCTGTCAATCTTCCGGTAGCGTTGGCATTATAAAAAAACTAGAAGAAGAAATCGGCATCCAAGGCCTTGCGGAAGAAGTAAGCGTTGTTGAAACAGGATGTTTTGGTCTTTGTGCTTTAGGTCCTATTTTGATTGTTTACCCGGAAGGTTCTTTCTATTCTATGGTAAAAGAAGAGGATATTGCAGAGCTTGTTTCAGAGCATTTATTAAAGGGAAGAGTGGTCGAAAGACTGTTATATGATGAAACAGTGAAAGAGGGCGAAATTATCGCCTTGAATGAAACTGATTTTTACAAAAAACAACACAGAGTTGCTTTGCGTAACTGTGGTGTGATTGATCCGGAATGCATAGAAGAGTACATTGGGAACAGAGGTTATGAAGCACTGGGTACGGTTTTGACAGAAAAAACGCCAGAAGAAGTTATCCAGATTATGTTAGATAGTGGATTAAGAGGTCGTGGCGGAGCCGGTTTTCCAACGGGCTTGAAGTGGAAATTTGCGTTGGGCAATGATTCGGATTTCAAATATGTTTGTGCCAATGCCGATGAGGGTGACCCGGGTGCTTTTATGGATCGTTCCATCTTGGAGGGTGATCCCCATTCTGTCATTGAAGCGATGGCTATAGCCGGTTATACCATCGGCGCACATCAAGGTTATGTATATATTCGTGCAGAGTATCCCATTGCAGTAGATCGTTTGCAAATTGCCATTGATCAAGCGAGAGAATATGGCTTATTAGGAAAAGATATTTTTGGCAGTGGTTTTGATTTTGATATAGAGCTTAGATTAGGTGCGGGTGCTTTTGTTTGTGGAGAAGAGACAGCTTTGATGACTTCCATTGAGGGGCATCGTGGCGAACCAAGACCACGTCCTCCATTCCCTGCGGAAAAAGGTTTATTTGTTAAGCCGACGATTTTAAATAACGTAGAAACCTTTGCAAATGTGCCTCAAATTATCTTAAACGGACCGGAATGGTTTGCGAGTATGGGTACAGAAGATTCTAAGGGAACCAAAGTATTTGCCCTTGGTGGGAAAGTTAAAAATATTGGTTTGGTAGAGATTCCTATGGGTACGACTTTGCGTGAGGTAGTGGAAGAAATTGGTGGTGGTACACCAAACGGCAAGAAGTTTAAGGCTGCGCAAACAGGTGGGCCATCCGGTGGTTGTATTCCACGTGCTCATTATGATGTGCCCATTGATTTTGGAAATCTATTAAAAATCGGTTCCATGATGGGTTCCGGTGGCTTGATTGTTATGGATGAAGATGATTGTATGGTTGATATTGCCAAGTTTTTCTTAGAGTTTACTGTAGAAGAGTCTTGTGGAAAATGTACACCTTGTCGTGTTGGTACCAAACGCATGCTGGAGATTTTGGACAAGATTACAGAGGGCAAAGCGGTTATGGAAGATTTGGATAAGTTGGAAGAGCTGTGTCGTCATCTTCAAACTTCTTCTTTGTGTGCTTTGGGCCAAACGGCTCCAAACCCTGTACTTTCTACTCTTGATTACTTTAAAGACGAGTATCTTGCGCATATTAAAGATCACAAGTGTCCTGCCGGAAAATGTAAAGAGTTGCTGCAATACAAAGTTCTTGCTGATAAGTGTATTGGCTGTGGTATTTGTGCGAAGAATTGCCCGACCAATTGTATTGACAATGTAGAAATGGAAGGCAAGAAAAAAGGCGTATATGTGATTCGACAAGAGGATTGTGTGAAGTGCGGTGTTTGTATGGAAAAATGCCCACCGAAGATTGCGGCGATTGTTAGAGAATAGGAGCGGAGGATGATTAAATGGAAAATATAAAGTTAAAAATCAATGGTATTGAGGTATCTGCTCCCAAAGGTTCTACTATTTTGGATGCAGCCCATCTCGCTGGGGTAAAGATTCCTACCCTGTGTTATTTTAAAGAAATTAATGAAATCGGTGCCTGTCGTGTTTGTGTGGTGGAAGTAAAAGGTGCCAGAAACCTAGTGGCGGCTTGTGTACATCCTGCAACAGATGGCATGGAAGTATTAACAGCGACCCCACAGCTTATCAAGTCTAGAAAGAAAACCTTGGAGTTGATGCTTTCTGCTCATGACAGACGTTGTTTGGAGTGTGTGCGTAGTGGAAACTGTGAATTTCAGTCTATGTGCCAAGAGTTAGGCGTAGAGGATTCCGGTTTTTATGATGGAGACAGACCAATTCATGAAATTGACACAACCGCGCCTCATTTAATTCGTGACAACAACAAATGTATTTTATGTCGCAGATGTACTTCTATCTGTGAGCAACGCCAGCATGTAGCGGTTATCGGACCAAACAATCGTGGTTTTGATACGGTGATTGGTTCGCCCTTTGAAATGGGTCTGGGAGATACCAGCTGTATTCATTGCGGCCAATGTGTTAGTGTTTGCCCGACAGCGGCTTTGCAAGAAAAACCATATATTGATGAAGTGTTGGCCGCCATTGCAGATCCGACCAAGTATGTAGTGGTGCAACCGGCTCCTTCTGTGCGTACGGCTCTTGGTGAAGAGTTTGGTTATCCTATCGGGACGGACGTGGAAGGCAAGATGGCAGCGGCTCTTAGAAGAATTGGGTTTGATGGTGTGTATGACACCTGTTTTGGTGCGGATTTGACGATTATGGAAGAGTCGGAAGAGTTCCGCAAGCGTTTGATTGATGGTGTAGGCAAGATGCCGATGTTTACATCTTGTTCGCCGGGTTGGGTATCATTCTGTGAGCATTATTATCCGGAATTGATAGAAAATCTTTCTAGTTGTAAATCGCCACAGCAGATGTTTGGTGCAGTTGCAAAGACTTATTATGCTACAGAAAAGAAGATTGATCCAAAAGATATTGTATCCGTCAGTATTATGCCTTGTACAGCGAAAAAATACGAAGCGGGTCGTGATGACCAAAGTGCGGCCGGTCCGGGGATACCTGATGTGGATTATTCTATTACTACAAGGGAATTGGCTCGTATGATTCGTAAAGTTGGTTTGGATTTCCGTAATCTTCCGGATGAAAAATTCGATGATATCATGGGAGACTCTACAGGAGCTGGTGTTATCTTTGGTGCATCCGGCGGTGTTGCGGAAGCAGCACTTCGTACCCTTGTGGCACGATTGGAAAATAAAGAACTGAAAGATGTAGATTTCCATGCAGTACGTGGTATGGACGGCATCAAAGAGGCTACCATTCATGTGGCAGGCAAGGACGTGAAAATTGCTGTTACTTCCGGTATGACCAATGCCAAGAAAATTTTGGATCAGGTACGTGCCGGTACATCGGATTATGACTTCATAGAAGTGATGGGATGCTGGGGCGGTTGCGTTGCAGGCGGCGGGCAACCACATTGTGATGCAGAAACATGGAATCACACAGATGTAAGAGGTTTGCGTGCAAAAGTCCTTTATGACATTGATGTAAAGAGAGAATATCGTAAATCCCATAAAAATCCATCTATCATTAAGTTGTATGATGACTATTTGGTTGGTGGACCGGGTGCAGATAAAGCACATCACATCTTACATACTTCTTATAAGAAACGTAAAGTGAATGAGTTTTTGGATTAGTAAATCAAAATTGAGACAAAAGGGGGAAATCGGACAAATTCGATTTCCCCCTTACTTTTGAACTATTAAGTTGTATGATGTGATAAAATGAAAAGAGAAGCGATAAGGAGATGGATATAAATGGATTTATTTGACTACGCCAGAGAAAAAACCAAGGAAAAAGAGGCACCCCTTGCGGCTCGTATGCGCCCTACAACCTTGGATGAAGTGGTGGGGCAGCAACATATTATCGGTAAGGGTAAGCTATTATATCGGGCTATTACAGCAGATAAATTAAGCTCTGTTTTATTTTATGGGCCGCCGGGAACGGGTAAAACCACTCTTGCCAAGGTCATTGCCAATTCTACCAGTGCTGTATTTCAGCAGATAAATGCAACAACAGCAGGGAAAAAAGATATGGAAGCGGTGATAAAGGGGGCAAAAGATACCTTGGCAATGTATCAAAAGAAAACAATTCTGTTTATTGATGAGATACATCGTTTTAACAAAAGCCAACAAGATTATTTGTTGCCTTTTGTAGAAGACGGCACTATTACTTTGATTGGTGCGACTACGGAAAATCCTTTTTTTGAAGTAAACCAAGCTTTGATTTCCCGCTCCAATTTATTTGAATTAAAACCTTTGGAAAAAGAGGATGTGAAGATGCTGTTAAATCGTGCCATTGAAAGGGAAGATAAGGGCATGGGTGCGTTTCGGGCAAAAATAAAAGAGGATGCTTTGGATTTTTTGGCGGATGTGGCAGGGGGAGATGCCAGAAATGCTTTAAATGCTTTAGAGTTAGGTATATTAACCACAGAGCGTAGTGAGGATGGTTTTATTTGGATTACTTTGGATGTAGCCTCCGAGTGTATTCAAAAACGAGTGATTTCCTATGATAAAAATGGGGACAATCACTACGATACGATCTCTGCCTTTATCAAAAGTATGCGGGGTTCTGACCCGGATGCAACCGTATATTATTTGTCAAAAATGATTGCAGCAGGAGAAGATATCAAGTTCATCGCTCGTCGGATTATGATTCATGCTTCTGAAGATGTGGGAAATGCAGACCCTATGGCGATTCAAGTGGCAGTATCAGCAGCTTTGGCAGCAGAACGAATCGGCTTGCCGGAGGCACAGATTATTTTGACCCAAGCAGCACTGTATGTGGCTTGCGCACCCAAAAGCAATAGCGTAGTTGTGGCAATGGGCAATGGGGAACAATGGGTAAATCGCACAAAGACCACCGTGCCTGCTCATTTGCGTGATACCCATTACAAAGGTGCGGGTGCTTTGGGTAATGGGATTGGGTATTTATATCCCCATGATTTTCCGGGGCATTTTGTAGCGCAACAATACTTGCCGGATGAAATACAGGAGGCGAAAATTTATGAGCCAAGTGATTCCGGGTATGAAAAGGAAATTCAAAAACGTATCTTAAAGTAATGTTCCCAATACCCTTGCATAAACCGCTTGATTGACCCGGGTCCAATTCCCTGCAATTGCTTTTGCCTCTGCCTCTGTGGGCACTACCAATTTTAGATCAATTAAGTTGATATAATTTTCCACAATCCGACAACGTACAACAAATTCACCCTGGTCATTTTCATAATAATTGGATTTTACCCCTGCTTCCTCTTGTAAGTCGTACTGTTTTTCTTTCAGAAAAGCTTGAATATCCTGAATAATCGCAGGTGAAATTCTATCCTTAAAATAATGGACGGCCTTTGCCCCTTCTTCTGTTAGGTGATAAAGGGTGCGTGTGTGGGTAGCTTCTATCTTTAAAAAGTCAGAATCAGCCAAATCATTGAGTGATTCCTGTATCTTAAAGAAAGTGGTGTAGCCCTCTGATAATACAAATTCTGAAATTTGAGCGGTTGTCATAGGAGAGTTTACTTCATTTAACATATACAGGATAATCAATTTATAAAGTGCTAATTTATCATTCATAATATTCCTTTCCTTGCCAGATATCATGTTCTTTTAAATACTGATGAAAGTGATTGAGTACCGTGCGTTTGGCACTGCTCCAAAGGGGAGCGATCAATAAGTCCTTTGGACCATCGCCGGTTAAACGGTGAATGGTGATGTTCGGTTTTAAATGTGCAACACAGTTTGCAAGTAATGCAAGATATTCTGCTTCATTGGGTATCCAAAAAGGTTTTTTTTGATATTCCGATGCCAAATCGGTACCCTTTAAGATATGCAGCAATTGCAATTTGATTCCGTTTATATTAAGTTTGTTTAAATGTGCGATGGTTTCAAGCATCATTTCGGGTGTTTCGTTTGGTAAACAAAGAATGATGTGGACGATGACGCAAATCCCTGCTTTTTGTAACTTCCATACGGCGTGGTCAAATACTTCCAGTGCGTAACCACGGCGAATGTATCTGGCAGTGGTTTCATGTATGCTTTGTAGGCCCAGTTCAATCCAAACAGGCTTGATTTTGTTGATTTGTTTCAGCAAATCAAGGATGGCATCATCCAAACAATCCGGTCTGGTGGCAATGGAGAGGATTTTGACATCAGGGTCATGGATGGCCTCAAAATATATTTTTTTCAAAAAATCAATAGGCCCGTATGTATTTGTAAAAGCTTGGAAATAAGCAATATAGGAGCGGGCAGAACGTTTTTGGGATAATGCGATTTTCCCTTGTTTGATTTGTTCGCTGATGGTATTTTGCAGATTGCCCGCAAAGTCGCCGGAGCCTTGCACACTACAGAAAATACAACCGCCTGTCCCCACTGTTCCGTCCCGGTTTGGGCAAGTCATTCCTGGGTTTAAGGTGATTTTATAAAGTTTTTCTCCAAATTGTTTCTGCAATTCGTAGTTTAGCCCATGATAGGGCTTTTCATTCCATTTTTTCATGGTATCATCATAGCATTATTTGAAAAACTTTACTAGAGATTCTAAAAAGGCTTTTCATTTTGGCTACATTGTTGTATAATCGACAACAGGAGTAAATCAAATTCTGTAGTCGTTTCAGACGCGAGTTCCCATGAGCATAAATCATAGGTTTGATTTAATAAGTGAATAATTAATGCAAAAAAATGTAAAAAATACGATTAGAAAGGGGTTAAAATGACCAGAGAACAATATGAAACACTTCCTTTGGCAACAATCAAAGACCTTGCCAAGGCCAGAAAATTAAGGGGCGTTTCCACATTAAAGAAAAGTGAGCTGATTGATGCGATGTTGGCGCAGGATGAAAAAGATGAAGAAAAATCGGCCAGCGACAAGGCGAGAGAAGAGGTCAAAGAGGGTTTCAAAGAAAAACATGAAGGTACAGATATTGAGTCATTGGATAGTGGTAAATTGGCTCATGGCATTTTAGAGGTTATGCCGGATGGGTACGGCTTTATCCGTAGTGACAATTATATGCCGGGAGAAAATGATGTGTATGTATCACCATCACAGATACGACGCTTTGGCTTGAAAACAGGAGATATTATTTCAGGCAATACACGTATCAAAACCCAATCAGAAAAGTTTAGTGCTTTGCTATTTGTGTCCACGGTGAATGGATTGCGTCCCTCTGATACCGTAGGAAGACCTCATTTTGAAAATTTGACACCGATTTTCCCAAATCAGCGTTTGGTTTTGGAAACACCGGGTTGTTCCACTGCCATGCGTGTGGTAGATTTATTATCACCCATTGGAAAAGGGCAACGTGGTATGATTGTTTCTCCGCCAAAAGCAGGAAAAACAACCCTTTTAAAAGAAACAGCACTTTCGATTAAAAAACAGTATCCCAAGATTCATCTTTTGATTTTATTGATTGATGAGCGTCCTGAGGAAGTGACAGATATCAAAGAAGCCATTGAGGGGCCAAATGTAGAGGTTATTTATTCAACCTTTGATGAATTGCCCGAGCACCATAAGCGTGTTTCTGAGATGGTGATTGAAAGAGGTAAGAGACTGGTTGAGCATGGTAAGGACGTGATGATTTTATTAGATAGTATTACCAGATTATCCCGTGCATATAACTTGACTGTTCCACCGTCAGGCAGGACACTTTCGGGCGGTCTTGATCCGGCGGCATTGCATATGCCAAAGCGCTTCTTTGGTGCAGCGCGTAACATGCGTGAGGGTGGCAGCTTGACCATATTGGCTACGGCACTTGTGGAAACAGGAAGCAAGATGGATGATGTGGTTTATGAAGAGTTTAAGGGTACAGGCAACATGGAACTGGTTCTGGATCGCAAACTACAAGAAAAGCGTATCTTTCCTGCCATTGATATACCAAAGACCGGCACAAGGCGTGAGGATTTATTACTGACGCGCGGGGAGCAGGAGGCAAACTACATCATTCGCAAAGCGATGAATGGTATGAAAGCGGATGAGGCAGTAGACAACTTGATTAATATGTTTGCCAGAAGCAAAAGCAATGCCGAGTTGGTACATCAGGTTTTGAAACAAAAATATATTTAACAAGTATTGCAAAGGCTTTATTGCTATGTTATAATAATAGGGCTGTTCAAAGAGCATAAAATGAAAATAAGAGATAGTATGAAAATAAAAAGAGGTGATATCATGAAAGCAGGGATCCATCCTGAATACAGACAAGCAACTGTAAACTGTAACTGTGGGAATACTTTTGTTACGGGTTCAACAAATGAAAAAATTCACGTAGAAATTTGTTCCAAGTGCCATCCGTTCTACACAGGCCAGCAAAAAGCAAATCAGGCGCGTGGTCGTGTTGACAAGTTTAACAAGAAATACGGTATCTAAGAATCATAGTGCATGCAGGCCGAGGTTTCTATCTCAGTCTGCATTTTTTTACTTTGTCGGAAATGAGGAAATTATATATGAAATCATCAAACATCGGTGGCCAGGCAGTGATTGAGGGCATTATGATGAGAAACCAAGACAAGTATGCGGTTGCGGTTCGTAAACCAAATCAAGAGATTGAAATTGATGTACAAGAGTTTAAAAGTGTGATGCCTTTTAAGGGATTGAGCAAGGTGCCATTTGTCCGTGGTATGTTTGCTTTTGTAGATTCTTTGGTTTTGGGTTTGAAAATTTTGTCTTTTTCAGCAAGTTTTTATGAGGATGAAGAGACGGAGGCGGATCAGGCGAAAAAAACAGAGAAAAACGAAAAGCGAGAGTCGATGATTCAAGCGGCTTTTATGGTAGTGGGTGTGATTTTGGCGATTGGTATTTTTTTTGTATTGCCATTTTTCATCAGTGGTTTTTTTCGTGATCAAATTTCCTCTCGGATGTTATTGGTTACGATAGAGGGTCTGATTCGCATTGGTATTTTTTTCGCTTATATCTTGCTGATTTCACGTTTGAAAGATATTCAGCGCACCTTTATGTATCACGGTGCGGAGCATAAGTGTATCAATTGTATTGAACACGGTTTGCCTTTGACTGTGGAAAATGTAAAAGGTTGCTCCAAGGAGCACAAGCGTTGTGGTACCAGTTTTTTGTTTTTTGTAATGGTAGTGAGTATTGTGTTTAGTTTTTTTATTACGGTAGACAGTCAGGTATTGCGTGTGGTATTTCGTTTGGCATTGCTGCCATTGATTGCCGGGGTTTCTTATGAGATTATCAGACTGGCGGGTAAAACAAATAATATAATTATCGGCATTTTAAGTAAGCCGGGATTATGGATGCAACATTTGACAACCAAAGAACCGGAAGATGATATGATTGAAGTAGCTATTGAGGCTGTTGAGGCAATATTTGATTGGAAAGCGTTTCAAGCCAAGGAAGAGGATGCGGCTTGATGACCTTAAAGGAGGCTTATCAATATGGGCAAGCTGCATTAAAGGCAGTTGGCAATGAAGCGTATCATTTGGATGCATTTTATTTATTAGAGCATGTCAGCGGAAAAAGCAGAGCACAGTATTATTTACATGAAAATCAAGAGTTGGGGGATCAAAAACAAAAAGTCTATCAGGGTTTGATTTGTAAACGTGCAAAAGGCATTCCCTTGCAACATTTGTTGGGTGTGCAGGCATTTATGGGTTTGACTTTTCAGGTAAGCCCTCATGTATTGATTCCAAGACAGGATACAGAAGTTTTGGTAGAAACGGCTCTGGGGATTGTGAAAGAGACATTGCATTCTTATGACAATAACAAACCTTTTCGTATTTTGGATATGTGTACGGGTTCCGCTTGTGTGATTTTGAGTATTTTGCATTATGTGCAAAAGGATTTTGTTTTAGGTGTGGGTGTGGATATTTCAGAAAAAGCCTTGGAGGTTGCCCGCCAAAATAAGGAATCTCTGGGAATAAAAGTTGATTTGATACAAAGTGATTTGTTTGAACAGATGCAAGATACATATCAAATGATTGTTTCCAATCCCCCATATATTAAAACAGCTGAGATAGAAAGTTTATCTGTGGAAGTACGGGAACATGATCCCATGTTGGCATTGGATGGAAAAGCAGATGGTTTGTTTTTCTATCGTAAGATTGTAAAGCAGAGTTTTGTGTATTTGGAGCCGGGTGGTTATTTGATTTTTGAAATTGGTTCCGAGCAGGGAATTGCGGTAAAACAGTTTATGAAAGAGGCCGGTTTTGGCAAGATAGAAGTGATAAAAGATTTAGCAGGACGAGACCGTGTGGTTTTAGGAAGAAAGGACAGTGAAAGATGTTTGACCGTTTAGAAGATATCATCATTCGTTATGAGGAAATCATGGGGGAGTTGCAAGAGCCTGACGTGGCAAACGACCCGGAGCGGTTTCGCAAGTTGATGAAAGAGCAAAGCGATTTATCTCCCATTGTAGAGGCGTATCAAGCATATAAAGATTGTAAGCAAAACATAGAAGATAGTTTGGTGATGCTGGAAGAAGAGTCAGATGAAGAATTGAAAGAATTGGCAAAAGAAGAGTTAAGTGAATCCAAGAGCCGCATGGCTGAATTGGAAGAGGAGATGAAACGCCTTTTATTGCCCAAAGACCCCAATGATGACAAAAATGTAATTGTGGAGATTCGAGCCGGAGCAGGCGGCGATGAAGCTGCTTTGTTTGCAGCGGAAGTCTATCGTATGTTTGTTCATTATGCGGAAGAGCGGCGTTGGAAGACGGAGTTTATTTCGTTGAATGAAAACGGCATTGGGGGTTTTAAAGAATGTATTTTTATGATTTCAGGTCAGGGTGCTTATTCCCGTTTGAAATATGAGAGTGGTGTTCATCGGGTGCAACGGGTTCCCGCTACGGAAAGTGGCGGTCGTATACATACTTCTACCATCACGGTGGCCATTATGCCCGAGGCAGAAGATGTGGATGTTGCCTTGGATATGAATGATTGTAGGTTTGATGTGTTCCGTTCTTCGGGTAATGGTGGACAAAGTGTAAATACCACGGATTCAGCGGTACGTTTGACGCACATTCCTACAGGTATTGTGATTTCATGTCAGGATGAAAAATCTCAATTAAAAAACAAAGACAAAGCACTAAAGGTGTTGCGTGCCCGTTTGTTTGAATTGGAGATGGAAAAGCAGCAGGGCGAAGAAGCAGAGGCTAGAAGAAGTCAGGTTGGTACAGGAGATAGATCCGAGAAAATTAGGACGTATAACTTTCCCCAAGGCCGGGTAACAGACCATCGTATCAAGTTAACTTTACATAAACTGGATACCGTGATGAATGGTGATTTGGACGAAATCATTGATAGTTTGATTGCAGCGGATCAAAGTGCAAAACTGGCCTCCATTGAGGAATAAAAAAATTGAAGAGAGAAGGATAATGATTGATTCAGCATTTAAGAAACCAGAGGTAGAAGACCGGCAGATTATTAAGTCATACTTTGCAAATCCGGAGAGGAACGCTTGTGAGCGAACCTTTGCCAATGCTTTGTTGTGGTCGAGAGATTATAAAGTAAGGTATGGAATGATAGAAGATGCTTTGGTTTTTTGTTCGGATAAAGAAGAGCGTTCCCGTTTTTCCATTCCCATTGGAAAAGAAGAAAATGTGAAGAAAGCCTTTGACAAAATGATTCAATATTTTGAGGCAGAAAAAAGAGAGATTCATTTTTTTAATGTATTGGAAGAAGAATTTGCGATGATTGACCGTTGGTATCCAAATCAATATGAGATTACTTATGATCGGGATGAAGCGGATTATGTTTATGAAAGAGAAAAATTGGCCACTCTTTCGGGCAAAAAATTACATAGCAAACGAAATCATATTAATAAATTCAAAAATATCAACCGGGATTGGGTTTATGAAACCATTACAGATGGGAACCTGGAAGAATGTTTTCAGATGGCGTTAAAGTGGCGTTCTTTGAATGGTTGTGATGAAAATGAAGAAAAAAATGCAGAGATGTGTGTTACCTTAAATTCTTTGCGGTTGCACAATGAGTTGGGTTTAAAAGGTGGTTTGCTCCGTGTGGGTGGTGAAATTGTAGCCATTACAATGGGAGAACCTGTCAATGCAGAGATGTTTTGTGTCCATATTGAAAAGGCTTTTACTGCGGTAGATGGTGCTTATCCTATGATCAATCAGCAGTTTGTGTTAAATGAATGTATGGATTACCGGTATATTAATCGGGAAGAGGATTTGGGTTCCGAGGGCTTACGAAAAGCGAAGTTGTCATATCGTCCTGTGTTTTTGGTAGAAAAGGGTATTTTACGCAAGAAAGATGCCTGAGAGGTGATGAAATGATTTCTCAAAAAATGCAAAAATTGGTAGCGGGCAGTTCTGCCATCCGTGCGATGTTCACCGAGGGCAATCGGCTACGTGAGTTGTACGGGAAAAAAAATGTGTTTGATTTTAGTTTGGGCAATCCCAATGTGGCTGTACCAAACCAAGTAAATGAGGCGATTGTTGAAATCCTGGATTCGGAAGATAGTCTTGCTTTACATGGTTATAATAAAAGTAATGCAGGTCATGCTGATGTGCGACAGGCAATTGCGGAGAATTTGAACGAACGTTTTAAAACGGATTTTTCGGAACAAAATATTGTGATGACCGTCGGTGCTGCCGGTGGTTTAAATGTGATTTTAAAGACATTGCTTGATCCGGGGGATGAAGTGATTGTCTTTGTTCCTTTTTTTGGAGAATATCGCAATTATGTAGCAAATTATGACGGGATATTGGTAGAGGTTTCGCCGCATATTTCAGATTTCCAGCCGGATTTACTTGCGTTTGCAAAAAGAATCAGCAAACGTACCAAAGCTGTGATTATCAATACACCAAATAACCCAACAGGCGTGGTATATTCTAGGGAAACAATAAAGAAAATAGCAGAAATATTAGTAGAAAAAGAGCAAGCATTTGATACTGATATCTATTTGATTTCGGATGAACCTTATCGGGAATTGGTTTATGATGGTGTTACGGTTCCTTTTTTGCCTCATTATTATCAAAATACCCTTGTGGTTTATTCTTATAGTAAATCCCTTTCTTTGCCGGGAGAGCGGATTGGTTATTTGGTGATTCCAAATGGCTGCAAGGATTCTGCAGCGATTTTTGCAGGCGCAGAGGTGGCAACACGGATATTAGGTTTTGTCAATGCACCGTCGTTGCAGCAGAAAATCATCAAAAAATGCTTACATGCAAGCATTGATGTTGCGTATTACAACCGTAACCGTGAAACACTGTATCATGGTTTAAAAGACTTAGGTTTTGTTTGTATCAAGCCCCAAGGGGCGTTTTATTTGTTTGTAAAGGCTCCCATAGAAGATGATGTTGCCTTTTGTAAGATGGCAAAGCGGTTTCATATTTTAATTGTGCCGGGGAGTGCTTTTGCTTGTCCGGGTTATTTTCGGGTGGCTTATTGTGTGGCATATGAAACCATTGTCAATGCTTTGCCTGTTTTTGCAAAACTGGTAAATGTAGAGGAGAAAATATAAGATGGCTTTGAATCCCAATTTATTAAAAAATATTCGCCAAGTCGTTCCCTATGTAGCGGGTGAGCAACCCCAAGAAAAGGTGATGAAATTAAATACCAATGAAAATCCTTATCCGCCTGCGCCCGGTGTGCAAAAAGTACTAAAAGAGATGGATGCGGGGCGGTTTTGTTTGTATCCGGACCCGGAATCGGTACAGTTGACAAAAGTTTTGGCAGATTATCATGGAATAGAGGAAGAACAAGTTTTTGTAGGGGTTGGTTCGGATGATGTATTAGCGATGTGTTTTATGACTTTTTTTAATTCCAAAAAGCCAATTTTATTTCCTGATATTACGTATTCTTTTTATAAGGTATGGGCAGAATTATTTGGTGTGGCTTATGTTTCGCCGACTTTGGATGATGATTTTAAAATCAAACGGGAGGATTATTATCACTCAAATGGGGGGATTATTTTCCCCAATCCCAATGCACCCACCGGTATTTATGAAGATTTAGATTTTGTAAGGGATATTTTAGATAGAAATCCGGATGTCATTGTGATTGTGGATGAAGCGTATATAGATTTTGCAGGTATTTCAGCGGTTGAGCTTATCCGCCAATATGACAATTTGATCGTGGTACAAACATTTTCCAAATCCCGTTCTATGGCAGGTATGCGTATTGGTTATGCTATGGCAAATGCTACGTTGATTGCTTATTTAAATGATGTGAAACATTCCTTTAATTCTTATACCATGAATGTAACTTCCCAGGTTTGTGCTGTGGCGGCGGTACAAGATGAGTTGTATTTCCGTGAAACAATAAATAAGGTGGTTGAAACCAGAGAGTGGTTTCAAAAGGAATTAAAGAAACTGGGCTTTGAGATGACAGAGAGCAAAGCCAATTTTGTATTTGTGACTCACCCCCATGATTCGGCAGCGTCTATTTTTCAGGCGTTAAAAAAAGAAAAAATATTTGTGCGTCATTGGTCTGCCGACCGAATTTGTGCGTATTTGCGGATTAGTATTGGCACAAGGGAAGAGATGGAAGTTTTGTTGCAAACATTGGAGGCGCAGTATGGGCAATCCTAGAAATAAAACAAGAGTGATTCGGGTGGGTGATGTGTACATAGGTGGTGCGCATCCGATTGTGGTTCAATCCATGACCAATACCAAAACGGAGGATGTAAAAGCCACGGTTGCCCAGATTCATGCTTTAGAGCAAGCGGGTTGCCAGGTGATTCGTTGTGCGGTTCCTACGTTGGAGGCGGCCAGGGCTTTGCGAGAGGTAAAAAAGCAAATCCACATTCCTTTGGTGGCAGATATTCATTTTGATTATCGTTTGGCTATAGCAGCCATGGAACACGGAGTGGATAAAATTAGGATCAATCCGGGTAATATCGGTTCTGCGGATAAAATCAAAGCTGTGATTGAAACGGCCAAGAAATATGATGTGCCCATTCGTGTTGGGGTGAATGGTGGTTCTTTGGAAAAGCATATTTTAGAAAAATATGGTTCTGTGACAGCAGAGGGTATTGTAGAAAGTGCTATGAATAAAGTGCATTTGATGGAAGAGCTTGGGTTTGACAACATGGCGGTGAGCATCAAATCTTCGGATGTGCTGACGTGTGTGGCGGCACACCGTCTGATTGCTACGCGATGTCCCTATCCTTTGCATGTGGGCATTACAGAGGCCGGTACATTGTATGGGGGTAATATTAAGTCCTCTGTGGGGTTGGGCATTATTTTAAATGAGGGCATTGGTAATACCATCCGGGTTTCTTTGACAGGCGACCCTGTAGCGGAGATTAAGACGGGGATTTTGATTCTAAAAACCTTGGGTCTTAGAAAAGGTGGTGTGGAGGTAGTTTCTTGTCCTACTTGTGGTCGAACGCAGATTGACTTGATTCAACTTGCAAATGCAGTAGAAACCTTAGTGGCTGAAATGCCTTATGATATTAAGGTGGCAGTGATGGGTTGTGTGGTCAATGGACCGGGCGAAGCAAGAGAAGCGGATATCGGCATTGCAGGCGGCGTTGGAGAAGGGTTGTTATTTAAAAAAGGAGAGATTATAAAAAAAGTCCCTGAAGCAGAGTTGTTAAATGCATTAAAACAGGAGTTGGGTCATTGGAACAAATAAAAAATTATAAAGGATTTTTTGAGGTGTTTCCCACCTTAAAAGTAAATGAAAAAATAAATCTATTGTTTCAAGAAGTTCAAATTAGTCAAATTTCCACGAATCAAAGTCGTGATTTTTTGCACGTTCATATTTTTAGCACCCATTTGATTGATAAGCAGACGGTTCATCAGATGGAACAGAAAATCAAAGAGCAATTGTTTGCCTATCAAGGCATTGAAATTAAAATCAAAGAAAAATATCAATTGTCCAAGCAGTTTGATTTAAAACATTTAGTCTATGCATATCGAGAGAGTATTCTGTTTGAATTACGTTGTTTGAGTGTGTTAACCTCCAATATATTTTCTGCAGCCAAATTGCGCTATGAGGAGAATGATGTTCTTGTACTGGAGCTGGAAGATTCCATTATATCCCGCAGCAAAGAAAAGGATATTCAAAATCTGTTGCAGGATATTTTTGTGCAACGCTTTCAGATGGCAGTGCAGGTGCAGTTTGTTTATGTAACAAGAAAAGAAAAAAAGGCACATGAAGAAAATGCGGCGCAGCCGGAGCAAATCCATAAAACAACTCATGAAGCAATCCATGAGGTAATCATACAAAAGCCTCAAGTGAAGAAAAGAAATTCTTCTGCAAAAGGTTCTTTTAAATCAAAATCGCCCAGACAGGGCAGTGATCCCAATCTTTTTTATGGGCGAAATTTTGATGATGCGGCGATTCCTTTAGAGCAAGTTGTATCGGAAATGGGTATCATTACCGTGCGCGGTCAAATATTGAAATTGGAAACAAAAGAAATTCGCAATGAAAGAACCATTATTATTTTTCGTATTACAGATTTTACCGATTCTATTGTGATAAAAATGTTTATTTACAATGCACAGTTGCCGGAGGTATTGGCGGAATTAAAGCAGGATGCTTTTGTTAAAATAAAAGGGGTTACGATCATTGACAATTATGATAGTGAATTACAACTTGCTTCGATTCATGGGATAAAAACAATACCTGATTTTCGTAAGAAGCGACAGGATTTAGCCTCAAAGAAACGGGTAGAATTGCATTGTCATTCAAAGATGAGTGATATGGATGGTGTAGCGGAAGTCAAGGCTTTGATTCAACGGGCACATGAATGGGGGCATCCTGCCATTGCCATTACCGACCATGGGGTGGTACAGGCTTTTCCGGATGCCAATAATTTTTTACGGAGCTTAAAGAAAGATGACCCTTTTAAAGTGATTTATGGCGTGGAGGGATATGTGGTAGATGACTTGACGGAGATAGCCGTCTCTGCCACGGACCAAACCTTAGATGATACGTACGTGGTCTTTGATATTGAGACTACGGGCTTCAGCCCAATCAAAGATAAAATTATAGAAATTGGGGCTCTAAAAATTGTGAATGGAGAAATCGTGGATTCTTTTAGTACTTATGTGAATCCCAAGCGGCCGATTCCTTATGAGATTACCAAATTGACAGGTATTTCGGATGAAATGGTGCTAGAAGCGGATGGAATCGAAACGGTTTTGCCACGGTTTTTGGAATTTGTAAAAGAGAGCGTTTTGGTGGCACATAACGCTGGTTTTGATGTTCGTTTTATTGAGCAAAATTGTCGTTATCAAGACATTGTACCGGATTTTATTTCGGTGGATACGGTGGCTTTGGCACGGGTGTTATTGCCTACCTTATCACGTTTTAAGTTAAATACAGTGGCCAAGGCTTTGCATATTCCTTTGCTGAACCATCATAGAGCGGTGGATGATGCCAAAGCAACAGCAGAAATATTTTTAAAATTTGTTGAAATGTTAAAAGACCGAGGGATTAGCACTTTAAAAGGTATGAATCAATTTGGTGCTATGAATCCCCATGGGATTCGAAAGATGCCTTCACATCATATTATTATATTGGCAAAAAATGACATTGGTAAATTGAATCTGTATCAGTTGATTTCTAAATCTCACGTGACTTATTTCGGGCGTGTGCCACGTATTCCCAAAAGTGAATTGGTGAAACATCGTGAGGGGCTGATTGTAGGAAGTGCTTGTGAAAATGGCGAATTGTATCAGGCGATTTTGCAAGAAAGTCCTGTGGAGGAGATTGCACGTTTGGCGGATTTTTATGATTATTATGAAATTCAGCCTTTGGGCAACAATCAATTTATGATTGAGGAAGATAGGTATAGTGAGATTCATTCACAGGATGATTTGATTGCCGTGAATAAAAAGATTGTTGCATTGGGTGAACAATTCAAAAAGCCTGTGGTGGCTACGTGTGATGTACATTTTTTGGAGCCGGAAGATGCGATTTATCGCAGTATTATTATGGCAGGAAAAGGCTTTAGTGATGCGGATCGGCAGCCGCCTTTGTATTTGCGGACAACAGAAGAAATGTTAGAAGAGTTTCTTTATTTAGGTTCAGCAAAAGCGCAAGAGGTGGTGATTGACAATCCGCAAAAAATTGCGGATTGCATAGAGAAGATTTCTCCCATTAGCCAAGAAAAATGTGTGCCGAGCATTGAAAATTCGGATGCGGAATTGCGTGAAATTTGTTATAAAAGGGCTTATGAAATTTATGGTATAAATTTGCCTCAAATCGTAAAAGAGCGGTTGGAACGAGAGTTGAATTCGATTATTTCCAATGGTTATGCGGTTATGTATATCATCGCTCAAAAATTGGTCTGGGAGTCTAACGACAAGGGATACTTGGTGGGTTCGCGTGGTTCAGTGGGTTCTTCTTTTGCAGCGACGATGGCAGGGATTACAGAAGTTAATCCATTGAGTCCCCATTATTATTGTGTCAAATGCCATTATAGTGATTTTGAATCGCCGGAAGTTCGTCGGTTTGCCGGAGGCTGTGGTTTTGATATGCCTGATAAGGTGTGTCCGGATTGTAAAGCGGTACTACAAAAAGCAGGATTTGATATTCCCTTTGAGACATTTTTGGGCTTTGAGGGCGATAAAGAACCTGATATTGATTTGAATTTTTCAGGAGATTATCAAGCCAAAGCACACCAGCATACAGAAAGATTGTTTGGTAAAGGTTACACTTTTAAGGCTGGTACCATTGGTACTTTGGCAGATAAAACAGCATATGGTTTTGTAAAAAAATATTATGATGAAAGGAGCATTCGCAAGCGTAATTGTGAAATCGATCGTTTGGTAAGCCATTGTACAGGGGTTCGACGCAGTACAGGTCAGCATCCGGGGGGAATCATTGTGCTACCCCATGGTTATGATATTAATGAATTTACGCCGATTCAACGCCCGGCCAATGACAATGAATCCGAAATTATTACCACCCATTTTGATTACCATTCCATTGACCATAATTTGTTGAAATTAGATATATTGGGGCATGATGATCCGACCATTATTCGGACGTTAGAAGAATACATCAGTTCAGATGCTTTGGATAACGAATTTCATGAAAAGAATCCCTTTGATGCCACCACCATCCCTTTGGACGATAAAGATGTACTGTCTTTGTTTCATAGTACAGATGCTTTGGGTATTAAGCCAGTGGATATTGATGGTTGTAGGTTGGGTTGTTTAGGAGTGCCTGAATTTGGCACGGGCTTTGTCATTAAGATGGTGGAAGATGCCAAACCTCAGTCTTTGTCAGATTTGATTCGGATATCGGGTTTGTCCCATGGTACCGACGTTTGGCTCAACAATGCACAAGAAATTATTCAATCCGGGCAAGCTACCTTGTCGACCTGTATTTGTACCCGAGACGATATTATGGTATATTTGATTCATCAGGGTATGGATAGTGCTTTGGCATTTACCATTATGGAAAGTGTGCGAAAAGGTAAAGGCCTAAAATTAGAATGGGAAGTGGCTATGAAAACCCACGATGTTCCGGATTGGTATATTTGGTCTTGTAAGCAGATAAAATATATGTTTCCCAAGGCGCATGCGGCAGCTTATGTGATGATGGCATATCGTATTGCTTATTGTAAAATTCATTATCCATTGGCTTATTATGCAGCTTATTTTGGTATTCGGGCAAAAGCATTTTCTTACAAAATTATGTGTCAAGGGAAAGAAAAGCTGGATTATTTTTATAAGGATTATAAAAAAAGAGATGGTTTAAAACAATTGACAAAGGTGGAAGAGGAAACGCTAAAAGATATGAGAGTTGTGCAGGAAATGTATGCAAGGGGATTGGAGTTTACACCTGTGGATATTTATCGTGCCAAAGCCAAGCGGTTTTTAATTATAGATGGCAAATTGATGCCCTCCTTGTCTAAGATTGAGGGTCTGGGTGATAAAGCGGCTGATGTGGTAGAACTGGCAGCAAAAGATGGCAAGTATCTGTCGATTGATGATTTTAGACAACGGACCAAGGTGAGTAAAACGACCATAGAGTTGATGGAAGAGCTGGGTTTGTTTGGTGATTTACCAAAGAGCAATCAATTGTCTTTGTTTGATTTATAAAGACTTTTGCATATAAAAAAGAAATAAAAAATACAAAAAAATGAGATAGTAGGAGAAATAATGATGAAAAAAGTAGTGGTATTGTTATGTAGTGTTTTGGTGATGGCGGTTTTGGTTGCTTGTGGAAATGGCGGTGGTTCCGACAGCGGTTCCGATGGTGGTTCTGGTGATGCATCCGCGCAAACAGTGGCCATTGAGATAGAAGATCATGGGATCATTGTGTTGGAACTGGAACCGGATGTGGCACCGATTACGGTAGAAAATTTTGTGCGTTTGGCCGAAGATGGTTTTTATGATGGTTTGACATTTCATCGTATTATCGAGGGTTTTATGATTCAAGGCGGTGACCCGGAGGGTACCGGTATAGGTGGAAGTGATGAAAATATCAAGGGTGAATTTTCTGCCAATGGTGTGGAAAATGACATCAGCCATGTACGTGGTGTGATTTCGATGGCGCGTGCCCAGGATTTTGATAGTGCCAGTTCTCAGTTTTTTATTGTTCATCAGGATGCAACATTTTTAGATGGTGAGTATGCTGCATTTGGCCGGGTGGTTTCCGGTATGGAGATTGTAGATGCTTTGGCTGAAAATACGCCGGTGCAAGATGGCAATGGTACTGTGTTGCCGGAAGACCAGCCTGTGATGATTCGTGTTACCGTTACGGATTGATAGCAGCGGATTTTAGATTAGTCCAATTTGTTTCTTTAGAAGAGAAATGAATTGGACTTTATTATTTTATAAGTAAGTGCTATATTAGGGATATAGAGAAATGTTGTGAAAGGAAAATGGGGTTTATGAAACAACCACTTAATATTATCATTGCCTGTGTATGTGGTGCCGTTACATCCAATATTGCCGTTTATAAGGTGCAGACCCTTTTGGATGAAGAGAATATTTTAGCGGTGGTTTCTCATTGTGCTTTGGGTGATTTGGAGAAAAAAGCAGAAAGTATGGATTTGGTTATTTTAATGGTGCCTTATAACAAGGTGCTTACAATTCCCAGTATGACTGCTACAAAGTTGATATCGAAGTTCGGTTTGGAAGAAATCAAAGAGAAATTAATTCAAACATGCTTAGAGATTTTAGGTAACAAAAAATGCGATGCAAAGGAGAATGGAAGATGAAAGAATTTAATTATGTAATCAAGGATGTTTTGGGTATTCATGCGAGACCGGCAGGTATGTTGGCAAAACGGGCAAAAGAATTTGAAAGTAAAATTCAAATTACCAAAGGGGAAAAAACTATACTGGCGACACAACTTTTGATGTTGATGGGTCTGGCGGTCAAACAAGGAGAAGAGGTACGAATAACCATAGAGGGTGCGGATGAAGATGCGGCATATGAGGCACTCACAAAGTTCTTTCAGGAAAACTTATAAAAGAATCCTTTTTAGCAAGGGAGGTGGCGTAAATGGAACAGCTGCAAGGAAAAACAATATTAAAAAAAATTGCAATTGGAAAAGTGTTTTATTTTGAAAAAACGATTGCGGAAGTAAGACGTCAAAAAATTGAAGATACAGTGGCAGAAATCATACGTTTTGAGAGGGCAAAAGAAACAGCACAGGAACAATTGCAAGGGTTATATGAAAAAGCAAAAGAGGAAGTAGGCGAGGCAGAGGCAGATATTTTTCAAGTGCATAGCATGATGTTGGACGATGATGATTTTTGTGATACCATTATTAATTATATTCATGCAGGTAATCTTAATGCGGAGTATGCGGTGGCCAAAGCAGGAGATGAATTTGCAGAGATGTTTGCCTCTATGGATGACGAATATATGAAAGCTCGCTCTGCGGACATTAAGGATATTTCCGAGCGTTTGCTGTGTCTTTTGTCAGGTGTGCAAAGGGATGGACCTACGTTAACGGAACCTGTTATTTTGATAGCGGACGACTTGTCTCCCAGCGAAACGGTGCAAATGGATAAGTCAAATATATTGGCTTTTGTGACCAGGGCCGGTTCTGTGAATTCTCATACCGCTATTTTGGCACGGAGCATGGACATTCCTGCTTTGATTGAAGTAAAGATTGACAAGGCTTGGCATGGAAGGATGGCCGTAGTAGACGGTTATCAAGGGACGATTGTGATAGATCCGGATGCAGTTTATTTAGAAGAATTGAGAGGGATTCAAGAAAGAGACAAACAAAAGGCGGAGGCGCAAAAAGCCTTAATTGGTCAAAAAAGCATGACCAAAAGCGGAAAAGAAATCAATGTGTATGCCAATATTGGTACGGTTTCTGATGTGGCGTTTGTTTTGCAACAGGATGGGGAGGGCATTGGATTATTCCGCAGTGAATTTTTATATTTAGAATCTAAGGCATTGCCTACGGAAGAAGAGCAATTTCTTGCTTATAAAGAAGTGGCAGAGAAGATGGAAGGTAAGCCGGTGATTATCCGTACCCTTGATATTGGTGCGGACAAACAGGTAGATTATCTGGATTTGGCCGAGGAAGAAAATCCTGCATTGGGTTACCGTGCCATTCGTATTTGTTTGACCCAAACGGAGATTTTCAAAACCCAATTGCGCGCCATTTATAGAGCCAGTGCATTTGGTGAGATTGCGATTATGTTTCCGATGATTATTTCTGTGGAAGAGTTGGCACAGATAAAAGTAATTTTGGAGTCTGTAAAAATCGGTTTGTCCGAGCAAGGCATTCCATATGGAGATCCTCAAATCGGGGTTATGATTGAAACGCCGGCAGCGGTTATGGTGAGTGAGGAATTGGCCCAAGAAGTAGATTTTTTTAGCATCGGAACCAATGATTTGACTCAATATACATTGGCGATAGATAGGCAGAATCCGAAATTGGACCACTTTTATGATGCTCATCATCCTGCGATATTGAAGATGATCCAAATGACCATAGAGAATGGGCACAAAGGTGGTGCTTGGGTTGGGATTTGCGGCGAGTTGGCAGCAGATTTGGAATTGACGGAACAATTTGTGGAGATGGGAGTGGATGAGCTTTCGGTTTCACCGCCGTTTATTTTGTCATTGCGAGAGAAGATTCGGGGATTGGAGTAGGGAAATAAATAATGAATTGGACTTAAAACCTTATGAAAAAACGTAGTACAGAACTGTTTTTACGCTTATTAAAAGAGCCAAGTAAAGATATTATGGCCATCAATTTAATAGAGGAGTTCCAAATTAGTGAAAAGACCCTGCGAAATGACATTCAAGAGATTGATTGCTTTTTGCGGGAGATTTCTATGCCTAAAATTATAACTTTTGATGGGCAAAAACTTACATTAAATCAAACAGAATACATGAGCCAACTCTTAGAAGCTATTTATGGAATGGATTCTTATCATTATAAAATGTCTTTGGAAGAGCGGATGTTTTACATCATTATTATATTGTTGGATACCAAAGGCTACTATTCCATGCAGCAATTTGCCAAGGAGTTATATGTTACGCGCAATACAATTATCAATGATTGTAAGCAGGTAGATGGATTTTTAAAGACCTACCATATTTCCTTTGTAGCGCAGAGTAAAAAAGGAATTAAAATTTTTGGCGAAAAACAGAAGATAAATGATATGCTTATTGATATGTTTCACATTCTAATACCGAAATTGAAATTTGAGCAAAGTTTTTTTGTTCAATATATCATTGAAAAAGCAAAATTTATGTATTCCTTGCCTAGTATTATAAATTTGATGAATCATTATATGTCTTTGCATAATATAATATTTGGAAAAGAAGTTTTTTATGAAATTGTGATTTGTATGTTTGTGTTGCTCAATCGCTTTTATTTATCTCAGGACAATGAAAAAGAAAAAATGCAGGATATGTCTGACGAACAAGAAAAGATGGATATCATTGGAGGAATGATTGCTTATATTGCAAAAAGCATTGGTTTGTCCGGTATGCGGAAAAAAGAAGTGCAAAGCATTGAAAAAACGATTATTTTGCGTGGGCTTTATCCGCAAGTTTACAATGTGAATGATTTTGAATTGTATGGCGTGATTTCTCATTTTCTTTTTGGTATTGGTGATAGTATAAATGTAAATATGCAGTCGGACGGCCTTTTGATGGATTCTTTGGTTTCTCATATCAAAAATATGGAGAATTGGAATGAAACCAATTATGCCCGATGGGATATAAATCATGAATATGAGTTATATGGAGATTTTCAAGAGATTTGGCGGGTGGCGGAACCTAAGTTTTATATGTTGGAAAAATATCTTCCTTTCTCATTGAATCAGCGTATGAAAGAAAGTATTGTAATTCATATTGGTGCAGCGATGTTACGGAGTCGTAAAAATATTCAGCCATGTAATGTAATTGTGACTTGTCCCGGTAGCATTGCAACAAGTCGGTATTTGGAAGCTCAAATCAAAAATTACTTTTGTTTTAGCCGGGTGGAAGTTATGAGTATGGGAGAAATAGAGCATAAAACAGGTGTTTTTGATGGTATAGATTTTATTATATCTACAGTGCCATTGGTTGATGTAAGAATTCCTGTTGTGGTTGTTAGCCCTTTGCTAACGGCACAGGATGTAAAGGCAATCAGAGCGTTGGCAGTGCATGTTAAGGAAAAAGATGTTTTATTTCAAAAAGTGCAGAGATATCCTGTATTGGATGAGATTCAAGAAATTTTTGAAAGTGGAGATGAAGAAAAAATCACTTATTTGGAGCAAAAATTGGAAGGTGTATTGGCAGAATTGGTCAATGTGGTGCCGATGGTTTCAAAAGGATCGATGTTACAAAATATGTTAAAATTAGAATATATTAGCATTGTTACATTTGCTTTGGAATGGCGGCAGGCCATGATAGATGCTTCGGAAAGTTTGCTTCGAGATGGTTTTATGGAAGAAAGCTATCGGCAGGCAGCAATTAAAAATATAGAGAAATATGGCAACTATATCATCGTGAATCAGGGCGTTGCTTTAGCTCATGCACATAAAGACAGTGGGGCAAAAAAAGACGGATTGAGCCTTTTGATAGCGAAAGACGGGGTGCATTTTGATGGTGGTGATGTGGTGTATCTATTTTTCTTCTTTGTGCAGGAAAGTGATATGGATTATCTGGAGTTATTTAAGGAGATTATTAAGCTGGGAGATGAGCAGGCGCATATAAAGCAGGTTATAGAGGCAGAGGATAAAGGTAAGGTGTTAGAGATACTGGGAAAGATTTTCAATTGATAGATTCCCACAAAAAAGGTCGCAAAAAAATCCCTCAAAACAGATTTTTCTGAGAGATTTTACTTTTCATGCACCATATATCTAAGCTCTTTCCACTCTGCCTGATTTCAAACAGGATGTACATACTTTTACTTTTTTTGCTCCACCTAGCACTTTTACTTTAACAGATTTCACATTTACTTTCCATGTTCTTCTGGTTTTTTTATGTGAGTGACTTACATTGTTTCCAAAGTGAGTACCTTTTTCACAAATAGCGCATCTTGCCATGATAGCACCTCCTCTAACAGCTTATTCATCTACAAGGCATTTGTGTCCTCTAACCTCATAGACGGACAACAATAATATATTAACAGAAAGCCTTGATTATTGCAAGGAGTATTTTCATCTTATTTTGTATTCCGTAAAGAAACGAAAGTAGATTTTTTGTTGTAAATGGTAGAGAAAGCTAGTATAATGATATAGGATTAGATTCCGAAAGAGATTTTAAGACCAAATATTAAGCGAATGTGGAGGTTTTTGGTTATGATAGAAAGTAAAAGTACGGATATTGGCACAATTGCGATTAATCGAGAAGTAATTGGCAAATATGCAGGTGCTATGGCTGTAGAGTGCTTTGGTATTGTTGGTATGGCGACCATCAGTGTAAAAGATGGATTGGTTAAGTTGCTGCGCCGGGACAATCTAACCCAAGGCATCCAAATAGACGTGACTGCTGACAACAAGCTTATTTTGAATTTCCATGTTATTGTTGCTTATGGCGTCAATATTTTATCCGTTTCTGACAACTTGATGGATAATGTTAAATATAAAGTAGAAGAGTTCACCGGTTTGACCGTGGAGCAAATCAACATCTTCGTCGAAGGTGTCAGAGTGATTGATTAAGGAGGGGCAAGACGTGGCAATAAAAACCATTGATTCGGAGTTGCTCGTTAAGATGTTTTTGGCGGGAGCAGCTAATTTAGAGGCACATAAAGAGATTATCAATGACTTAAATGTTTTTCCTGTACCGGATGGTGATACGGGAACAAATATGTCTATGACCGTTATGGCAGCAGTGAAAGCGATTTGTGATTTGGAAAATCCTGATATGGAAAGTGTAGCAAAAGCGATTTCTTCAGGTTCTTTGCGAGGTGCGCGGGGCAATTCCGGTGTTATTTTATCCCAATTATTTAGAGGATTTACGAAGGTTGTGCGGGAAGAAAAAATAATGGATGCTCAGGTGTTGGTAAAAGCTTGTGAGCGTGGTGTGGCAACTGCTTATAAGGCAGTTATGAAACCCAAAGAGGGCACCATTCTTACAGTGGCAAAAGGTATTGCAAAAAAAACGGCAGAAATGGCGGAAACAACAGATGATTTAGAGATTGTGATTCCTGCTGTGTTAAAGTATGGAAAAGAGGTTTTAGATCGCACCCCTGATATGTTGCCTGTGTTAAAAGAAGCAGGTGTGGTTGATTCAGGTGGGCAAGGTTTATTGGAAATTTTAAATGGAGCATATGATGTCTTTTTAGGAAAAGAAGTGGATTATGATACGGTTCGTATAAGCAATAAAACCAAAGTGGCTGACATTGTGATACCGGACAATCATGAAAGCATCGAAATTACCTTTGGTTATTGTACAGAGTTTTTGATTTTATTAGAAAAAGAAATTACCGAAGATACAGAAGATAAATTCAAGGCATTTTTAGATTCTATCGGTGATTCGGTTGTTTGTGTGGCTGATGAAGAAGTAATCAAGGTTCATGTTCATACGGATGACCCCGGTTTGGCTCTACAAAAAGCATTGACGTTTGGTCAACTTTCCAACATAAAAATTGACAATATGCGAGAAGAGCATGAAGAAAAGCTGATGCGTGATGCATCCAAAAAAGCGGCAAAAGCAGAAAGTAAGATTGCGCCAAAAGAGGAAGAGGCAAAAAAAGAAGATGTGCGCAAAGCGGTTGGTTTCATTGCGGTGTCTATCGGGGAAGGGATCAATGATATCTTTAGAGATTTAGGTGTGGATCATCTGATTGAGGGTGGACAGACGATGAATCCGAGTACAGATGATATGCTGATGGGCATTGATGCGGTTAACGCAGACCATATTTTTATTTTGCCAAACAATAAAAACATTATTTTAGCGGCAAATCAAGCCCAGACATTAACTAAGGATAAGGATATTATTGTGGTTCCGACGACTACGGTTCCGCAAGGAATTGCGGCTTTGATTAGTTTCATGGAAGAGGAAGAGGTAGATGTTAACATTGAGAATATGAAAGAAATTATTCAAAATGTGAAAACAGGCCAAGTAACTTACGCTGTTCGTGATACACAAATCAATAGTTTTGTGATTAAAGAAGGCGATATTATGGGTATTAGTGACAATGGTATTTGTGCTGTGAATGAAAGCGTTGCCGAAGCCACTTTGGATATGTTAAAAGAGCAAGTGACGGATGATAGTGAAATGATTAGTATTTTCTATGGTAGTGATGTAAAAGAAGAGGAGGCCAATGCCTTAAAAAGTGAAGTGGAGAAACTATTTCCACATGTTGATATTGATATACACTTTGGTGGTCAGCCTATTTATTATTATTTGACTTCGGTGGAATAAAGATTGCATATGAAAACAAATATGAAGATTACTGCTCTCAAAGGGGTTGGTGCCAAGACCCAAGCGTTATTCCAAAAAATTGGTCTGGAGACGATTTTTGATTTGATTCATTATTATCCGCGTAGTTACCAGCGTTATGAAGCGGTGATGGCCATTGCGGAGTTGGCGGAGGGGCAGGTTGCTGCTATTTGCGGGAAGATTGTGGGACGGATACAAGTGAGTTCAAATCGCAACCTACCGATTACGAGTCTTAGTTTGAAAGATGATAGTGGAAACATCAAAGTGGTTTGGTATCGTATGCCTTTTCTGCGTAATACTTTGCGGGCAGATGAAACTATTCTTTTGCGGGGTAAAATCCTCCGTAAGAAAAATGAATTGGTGATGGAGCATCCGGAGCTATTTGTCCCATCCGATAAATATGAAGAAAAAAGAAATACGTTGCAACCTACTTATGCTTTAACCGGTGGTTTGAGCAATAAGACTGTTCAAAAAAGTATGCAGCAAGCTTTTGTAAGTGGTATACAATTAGAGGATTATTTACCTGCTGATATTCTGATGGAATATCAGCTTTGTTCCTATTTTGATAGTATTCGTGCCTTGCATTTTCCGAATCATGAAAATGAATACATGCAAGGACGGAAGCGTTTGGTTTTTGATGAATTTTTATTGTTTGTTTTGTCTATTCGTACTTTAAAAGAAAATCGTCAAAAAGAAGAAAATACATTTTCTTTTCAAGATTTGCCGGAAATCAATCGGTTGATTGAAGACCTACCTTATGATTTGACAGGGGCACAGCAAAAAGTTTGGCAGGATATCAAAAGAGATTTGCTTGGTATCAGTTTGATGAATCGTTTGGTGCAAGGAGATGTAGGATCCGGTAAGACCATTATTGCTTTATTGGCGTTGTTGTTTGTGACTTTAAATGGCTGCCAAGGGGCTTTTATGGCACCGACAGAAATCTTGGCGGTACAGCATTTTGAAAATACCAAAAGATTATTGAAAGCGTTTCAAATAAACATTGGGGTAGAACTTTTAATTGGTTCTATGCTTGCCGGCGAAAAACGAGCGGCTTATGATCGTATTGCGTCAGGAGAAGCACAGATTATTGTAGGCACCCATGCTTTGATACAGGAAAAGGTCAATTATCAAAATCTGGCTTTGGTGATTACAGATGAGCAACACCGCTTTGGTGTAAAACAACGTGAGCGTTTTTATAATAAGGGGAAAATACCTCATGTGTTAGTGATGAGTGCCACGCCTATTCCTAGGACTTTGGCAGTGATTTTATATGGGGATTTGGATATTTCTGTGATTGATGCATTGCCTAAAAATCGCTTGCCAATTAAGAATTGTGTTGTAGATATTCCTTATCGAAAAACGGCTTATACTTTTATGTCCAAAGAAGTAGAGGCAGGCAGGCAATGTTACATTATTTGTCCTATGGTTGCGGAAAGTGAAAATATAGAAGCAGAAAATGTGATTGATTATACAAAGAAGTTACAAAAAGTGATGGACAAATCCATTCAAATCGGTTACTTGCACGGCAAGATGAAGCAAATTGAAAAAGATGAGATTATGGAGCGATTTGCGAAAAATCAGCTTCAAGTGTTGGTGTCAACTACAGTGATTGAAGTAGGGATTGATGTACCAAATGCTACCGTGATGTTGATTGAAAATGCGGAACGTTTTGGCTTGGCGCAGTTGCATCAATTACGTGGGCGTGTTGGTCGGGGAAAGTATCAATCGTACTGTATTTTTATGAGCCCTGTTAAGAAAAAAGAAACCAGGGAGCGTTTGAAGATTCTAAACAGTTCCAATGATGGATTTTTTATTGCAAGTGAGGATTTGCGCTTGCGTGGACCCGGAGATATCTTTGGCATTCGGCAAAGTGGTATTATGGGCTTTACTTTGGGAGATGTTTATCAAGATGCCGGTATTTTGCAGCAGGTAAATAAAGCGGCAGATGCTATTTTAAATAAGGATTTTACATTACAATTGGAAGAGCATCAACCTTTGAAGAAAAAACTAAAAGAATATCAAGAAAAACAAATGCCTTTGTTGATACTATAGAAATAGCGGGAGAACTTATGAGAGTTATTGCAGGTAGTGCTAAGCGATTGCAATTAAAAACGGTAGCCGGATTAGACACTCGTCCGACTACAGATAGAATAAAAGAAACATTATTTAATATGATAGCACCAAATCTTTTTGGTAGTACATGTTTAGATTTGTTTAGTGGTAGTGGCGCAATTGGTATAGAGGCTTTGAGCCGGGGCGCAAAAAAGTGTGTGTTTGTGGAGCAGGATGGAAAAGCGTTAAAATGTATTCAGGAAAATTTAATCAATACAAAATTAACAGTCGCCGCCCGGGTGATGGCAAGAGATGCGATTACAGCATTACGATTGCTGGAGGGTGAAGAGCGGTTTGATTATATCTTTATGGATCCACCCTATGAAAGTGATTTGGAAAAAAGGGTATTGGAGTATTTGTCTGATTCGGCATTGATTGATGTGGATTCTGTGATTGTGATTGAATCGGCAAAAAGAAAAGAGTTTGCTTATTTAGAGAATTTGGGATTTTTGCTAATAAAAGAAAAGATTTATAAGACAAACAAGCATGTTTTTGTGAAGAGGCAACAGGAGGAGAGAGATAACATATGATAACAGCAATTTATCCCGGTAGTTTTGACCCCATTACATTTGGACATTTAGATATTATCAAACGTTCTGTTCGAGTGGTAGATGAGTTGATTGTTGGAGTAGTATTCAGTCATAATGCGAAAAATGCGTTGTTTTCTGTAGATGAACGTGTTAGAATGATTGAAGAAGTTACGAAGGACTTAGAGCATGTCAAAGTTGTGCCCTTTCGGGGATTGTTGATTGATTTTGCCAAAGATATGAAAGCAGATGTGATTATTCGTGGATTGCGGGCGATTACTGATTTTGAATATGAGTTGCAGATGTCTCAAACAAATCATCGGTTGCATGCGGAGATTGAAACCATGTTTTTGACAACGAGTGTAGAGTACTCTTATTTGAGTTCTTCGGTAGTAAAGGAAGTGGCTAAATTTGGGGGAGATGTATCACAATTTGTTCCTGAGATTTCTGCAATGGAGCTTAGGAAAAAAATGAAGCAAAAAGGAGAGTGTAAATAATGAGTAGCCGTATTGAACAAATCATTGAAGAGATTGAAGAGTATATTGATAGGGATTGTAAGTATCAGCCCTTATCAACTACGAAAATTATTGTAAATAAAGAGCATTTGGAAGAATTGCTCAGGGAACTGCGTTTAAAAACACCAGATGAAATCAAGCGTTATCAGAAAATCATCGCCAATCGTGATGCTATTTTGGCGGATGCACAAGCAAAAGCAGATGCGATGATTGCAGACGCACAAGTGCAAACAAATGAGTTGGTAAGTGAGCATGAGATTATGCAACAGGCTTATAGTCAAGCCAATGAAATTGTGACACAAGCAACGGGTCAAGCACAGGAGATTTTAGACAATGCGACATTGGATGCCAATAATATTCGCGTGAGTGCCATTCAGTATACAGATGATTTGTTGGCAAATGCGGAGAGTATTATAGGACATACTTTGGATAGTTATACCACAAAATATGACGGATTGATTAATTCACTGCAAGAGTGTTATGATGTGGTAAGAACCAATCGTTCTGAATTGGAAATACCGGCTGCAGGTGGTGATGAAGTGGATAGGTCTATGGAGATGGATAGACTTCAGTTTTAAATTAGGATGAATCAAAGGTTATAACCTTTGATTCATTTTTGCTACTTCACTCATGGCTTTTACGGTTTCCCCGATATCTGCCAATTTTGCATCGTCTTGTTTTTTGACAGCACGCTCTAACTGTACGATGATATCATCAATTAAAACCAAAATTTCTTCTTTGACCCTGTTTTTGTCAGGGTCGTTTGATTTGATGCTATCTAAAGAATCGTACATTTTGATTAGTCTTACGATAGATGGGAGATAGTGTGAGTCTACGACAAAATCAGCGGCTTCGCGAATGACAATACCTTTGATTTCTGTTTCCTTAATATCAAGCCGGTCTACAAGCTCAGCAAGATGAATGGCACGGCGACGCATGTTTTCATCTCTGGTTGCCATACGTTTATCACCCAATAAGATGGTGACCTCTCGCAGATAACACTCCTTGCCGAATTCTTCCTCTAAAGATTTGATTTTTTTATTTTGCTTGTACTGTTTGTAATTAAAAGCCATGCTCTCACCTTTCCTTAATCGAAACAATCATACTGACAATTTTTCCCACACCGCATAAAGTTCCGTCAATTCTTCTTCGTGTTTCGTTTTTTCTACGGTTAAGTCTTGACATTTTATAGAGTTGGAATAGACTTCTTCTTGTGTCAATAGTGCGTCGATTTCCTGATTACGTTCTTCCAACCGGTGAATACGAAGTTCTGTTTGTTCTATCTCTTTTTGTCGTTTTCGTTCTTTTGCCTGCTGCTCTTTTTGTTCTTGCCAGTTTAATTTGGATTGAGAAATATTTTTTTCGGCTTCCCTTGTTGCTTTTATCTTATCATCTGTGAATATAGCCGTCAAATGCTCTTTTTTTTCTAAGTAATAATCATAATTGCCGATGTAATTAATAAATGTCTGTTCTGTTAATTCTAGGATTCGACTGGCGGTTCGATTGATGAAGTAGCGGTCATGGGAAACATAAATGCAAGTACCGGTATATTCATTGAGTGCATTTTCCAAAATTTCTTTGGAAGTAATGTCTAAGTGGTTTGTGGGTTCATCCAGTATCAAAAAGTTTGCTTCGGAAAGCATGAGTTTTGCCAAAGAAACACGCCCTTTTTCACCGCCGCTTAAATCGCCTATGGTTTTAAACACATCATCGTCGGCAAAGCCAAAAGCAGCCAATGTGCTACGAATTTTGGTATTGTTTAAATCAGGATATGCATCGGAAATCTCATCAAATATATTTTTGTCATTATGCAAAACATGATGCTCTTGGTCATAATAGCCAATTTGTACTTTTGTGCCCAAAGTAAAGGAACCCGCATCGGCAAGTATGACTTGATTTAAAATCTTTAATAGAGTGGTTTTTCCTGTGCCATTATCCCCGATGATAGCAATATGTTCGCCACGTTTTATTTCAAATGCAATATTTTTAAAAAGGGTCAAAGAGTCAAAGGACTTTGCAAGGTTCTTTACAGAGAGTACGTCATTTCCACTGGTAATAGCCGGTTCTAGAGCAAAATGCATTTCGGTATCAATCTCTTTTGGTTTTTCCAAGATGTCGATTTTTGCCAGCATTTTTTCACGACTTTCAGCTCGTTTTATGGATTTTTCCCGATTAAATTGTTTTAGTTTTGTAATCACCGCCTCCTGGTGTTTGATTTCCCTTTGTTGGTTTAAATACTCTTTTAAGCGTGCATCTCGTAACTGTTGTTTTTTGTTAGCATAATCCTTATAATTGCCAGCGTACATTTGGATTGTCCCGGCTTCGATTTCGATTATTTTGCTTACAACACGATTGATAAAGTAACGATCATGAGAAACAATGAGGACAGCACCCGGATAGTGGATTAAGTAAGTTTCCAGCCATGCCACAGAATTTAAATCTAAATGGTTGGTAGGTTCATCCAGTAAGAGTATATCCGGTTTGGTCAATAAAAGTTTGCCTAAAGCCACACGGGTTTTTTGTCCGCCGGATAATGTGTTTGTCTGTTTTTCAAAATCTTCTTCCGCAAAGCCTAAACCTTTTAGAACGCCGGTGAGTTCGCTTTTGTAGGCATAACCATTGGCTTGTTCAAATTCTTCTACCAATCGATGATAAAGTTTTAAGCGTTCTTCTTGTTCATCTGTAGAAAGAGATTTTAATTCAATTTCAATTGCTCGGATTTGCTGCTCCAATGCAATAAGATCAGCTTTTGCCAAACTGATTTCCTGTAAAATGGTATGACCCGGGATTGTTTTTTGATGCTGTGCCAAATAACCAATGGTTTTTCCTTTGCTTAAAAGAACGTCACCGCCATCGAGAGATTCCTCTCCCATAATCATTTTTAAAATGGTAGTTTTTCCTGCGCCATTGATGCCAATTAAGGCGGATTTTTCGCGTTCTTCTATGTGGAATGCGCCATTTTTTACAATCACATGGTCACCAAAACTTTTTTGTATGTTATGACATGCAAGTATCATTTTTATGAATCTCCAATATAAATTTAGATTATCTCTAAATACGATTATATCTAAGTCCAAAGAAGTTCACAAGAAAATTTACAATAAAGTTAACTTAAAATTGACTTCATATTAACAAAACGCTATAATCTAATGGAAGATGTATTAAGGAGGCCACTTGTGAACATAAAAGAAATATCACAAACAGTTATCGGTAGATTACCACGTTATTATCGCTATTTGGGCGAATTGCAAAAATCGGGCATTGAGCGTATTTCATCCGGTGCGTTGAGCAAAAAGATGAATGTAACAGCATCTCAGATTCGACAAGATTTGAATAATTTTGGTGGTTTTGGACAACAGGGATATGGGTATAATGTAGCGTATTTGCGTAGCGAAATTGGTAAAATTCTGGGCTTGGACACAGAGCATAATATGATTGTGATGGGGGCAGGAAACTTAGGGCAGGCATTGGCGAAGTATTCGTCATTTGAGCGTTCTAGTTTTTTTGTGCGTGGTATATTTGACAACGACCCAAAACATCAAGGTCGAACGGTACGTGGTATTCCTGTCATGATGATGGATGAGTTAGAAGGATTTTTAAGCAACAATCAGATAGACATTGCAGCTTTAACCATTCCAAAGGAGGCAGTGTCAGAAGTGGTGGAGCGATTGGTTAAAAATGGTGTAAAAGCCTTTTTAAACTTTGCTTTGGTTGATTTGGAATTGCCTAAGGATGTGATTGTGGAAAATGTCCATATGTCTGATAGTTTGATGCGTTTGTCTTACAATATGATACAGCGTAAAGAAAATTAAAAAATGAGCTGATGGGTTTGCTGATTCCGTCAGCTTGTTTTGTCGATTCTTGCTGTTACTCTCAAAATGATATACAATATTTTATGTAAATAGATGAACGAGAGGATCTACCGGAATGAGTAAATTATCTGCCCGACTTCGCTTAACGCTTCTTGCTTTAATTCTGCAAATTGTGATTGCCGGAGTCATTGCTGTTTTTATCATAAATCGCTTTCCGCCCGTTGCTTATGTTGGGATTGTAACGACTATTTTGGCCTTGTTTTTTATTTTAAAAAAGGACGAGGCATCTGCGTATAAAATTTTATGGATTATTGTGATGCTGGCTTTCCCGCCATTGGGAGGGGTAGCCTATCTTTTGTTTGGTAACATGCGTCATACAAAAAAAATTAGAGTGCATGCCAATGAACATGCTTTGATTGCGAAGTTATTAGATGGTGATGGCAATTTGCCTTTTATCAATCAAATTGCTTGTGGTAGGATGTATAGTCTGATGCGATATATTCGAAAAACCTCATCCTATCATGCATATCGCAATACGCAAACGAAGTATTATACATTGGGTGAAAGTAAATTTGAGGATATGATTTATGCGTTGGAACAGGCAAAACATTATATTTTCTTAGAGTATTTTATTATTTATAAAAGTGAGATGTGGGAGCGGTTATTAGAGGTTTTGCTAAGGAAAGTCAATGAGGGCATAGAGGTTCGGCTCATTATAGATGATTTTGGTTCCCAAAGACTTTTTACAAATGTATATATAGAAAAGTTAGAAGCACAAGGAATTAAAACGCTACGCTTTAATCCTATGATTCCCTTTTTCTTGTTGTTTATGAATAATCGGGATCATCGAAAGATATTAGTAATTGATGGGCATACTGCTTTTTGCGGAGGTTTAAATATTTCCGATGAATATATTAATAAAAACAGTCCTTTTGGTATTTGGAAAGACACGGGTTTACGCTTAACAGGAGAAGGTGTTTGGAGCTTTACTTTGATGTTCATTGAGATGTGGGATACTTTTTGCGAGACAAAAGAGCGCATCAATGACTATACCTTATATAAGTCCAAGTCTTTGCATGTAGAAAATAGCAAGACAGATGGTTTTGTGCTTCCTTTTGGTGATACGCCACTTGACGAAGAACAACTTTCTGAAAATATTTATGTAGATATTTTGCATCAGGCAAAGGATTATATTTATATTTTCACTCCCTATTTGATCATCAGTGAAAAGATGATACACGCCTTGCAAATGACGGCAAAACGAGGTGTGGATGTGCGTCTTATTTTGCCCGGTATTCCGGATAAAAAAATTATTTTTCAGTTGACGCGCTCTTATTATACTTATTTGTACAAGGCAGGGGTGAAAATTTATGAATATACACCGGGATTTTTACATGCAAAAAGTTTAGTTTGTGATGACGAAATTGCCATTGTAGGTACCATCAATTTGGATTACCGTAGTTTGTATTTGCATTTTGAATGCGGTACCTTACTGTATCAATCGAGTGTGATTAAAGACATCAAAGAAGATGCGCTGCAAACAATTGCAGGTAGTCAAGAGGTTCAACAAGATGAAAGGAAAAGCAGTGGTTGGGGAGAACTTCTGGATGCAATTTTGCATTTATTTTCTCCATTACTATAGAAAGGTTGTGAAATGATGAGATTATTGCCGACAGCCGGTCAAATGCAAGAGATGGACAGATACACCATAGAGGAAATCGGCATTCCCTCTATGGTTTTGATGGAGCGTGCGGCTTTGCGTTGTTTGGAAGTTATGCAAAGAAAAGAACTTGATTTGTCTGCAACTTTGATTCTTTGCGGCACAGGTAACAATGGCGGTGATGGTTTTGCGTTGGCAAGATTGCTTCATCAACAAGGTTATAAGCCAACCGTTTGCCGAATGGATGGGCATGGGAAATTTAGTATTGACTGCAAAACCCAAAGGGATATTTGCGAAAATCTAAAAATTAAGATTGTTGATTTTGCTGAAATTGCAGATAAAAATTTTACGGTTATTGTGGATGCCGTGTTTGGTATTGGTTTGTGCCGAAATTTGGATGCAAGTTATATTCAGCTTTTTTTTGCGGTCAACAAAAAGCAAGGTGTTAAAGTTGCCATGGATGTACCATCCGGTATTTGCTCTACTTCAGGTAGGTTGTTTGGTATCGCTTTTCAAGCGGACATCACCGTTACATTTCAATGTGCCAAGCGTGGGTTGTTGCTGTTTCCTGCCAATGTTTATGCGGGAGAAGTGGTGGTAGTTGATATTGGGATTGATCTTGAAAAAGCAAAAGAAGATGTAGAGATTAATTTTACTTATGCATTGTGTGATATTTCTAAAGTCTTGCCGAAACGCGTGCCGAATTCCCACAAAGGCAGTTATGGAAAAGTGCTGATGATATGTGGTAGTGTTGGTATGGCGGGTGCCTCTTTTTTAAGTGCAAAAGCTGCTTATGGCATGGGTGCGGGTTTGGTGCAAGTTTATACTGCACAGGAGTGTCAACCGGTGATACAAACGTTGCTGCCCGAAGCGATTGTGTCTACTTATCAAAATTATGAAGTAGCAAAACTAAATGAGTTGTTGCATTGGGCAGATGTGCTTTGTATTGGTTGCGGATTAGGAAAAAGTTTAGTGAGTGAGTCGATTTTAACTCATGTTTTGCAAAATTTTCAAGGTAGTATTATAATAGATGCCGATGCGGTTCATTTATTGAAAAACCAAAAAGAGCTTCTACATAATTTGAAACATCCTTGTATTTTGACGCCTCATATAAAAGAGATGGCCAATTTTTTAGAGATTTCCCTTGCTGAATTACAGGAAAATATTTTTGCAATCATCACAGAATTTGTCAGGGAATATGGTGTGATTTGTGTTTTAAAGGATGCGCGAACCGTTGTGGCACAAAAGGGTAAAAAGCTGTTTATCAATACTTCCGGAAACAATGCCATGGCAAAGGGTGGTTCGGGGGATGTGCTGGCAGGTATGCTTACAGGTTTGCTTGCGCAAAGTTCGGAGGATTTTTATGAAATGGTTTGTTTGGGTGTTTATCTCCATGGTTTGTGTGGAGACAAGGCAAAAAGTATAAAAAGTAGTTATGGGGTGTTTGCCTCTGATTTGATTGATATGTTAGGAGAAATCATAAATGAAAATACATAGACGTGTCTGTGCTACGATAGACTTAGATGCCATCACTGAGAATGTCAAACAATTACATAATAATATTGGTCAAAGTCAACTGATGGTGGTGGTTAAGGCCAATGGATACGGCCATGGTTTATTGAAAGTAGCACAACATTTGACAAAGCAAGCTTTAGATTTTTTGTGGGGATTTGGCGTGGCAACACTAGGCGAGGCTGTAGAATTGCGCAAGGGTGGGATTCAAACGAATATCATTGTCCTTGGTTGCGTCTTTTTGGAGCAATACAAAGAGATGATTGCTTATGATATTATCCCGACAGTTTATACTTATGATATGGCAAAAGAGATGAGTCAACTTGCGGTTGAAGCAGGGGAAATGCTGCGCATACATATTAAGTTGGATACAGGGATGGGGCGCTTGGGGTTTTTACCGACAGAAGAAAGCTTGCAAGCGGTCAAGCAGATTTTTGCGTTGCCGAATCTAAACGTAGATGGTATTTTCACCCATTTTGCTAGGGCAGATGAACCGACTGTGGATTTCACCAAAACACAATATGAGATATATAAGAAGTTTTTGGCATCATTGGGCAAAGAGGTTCCTTTTTATCATTGCAACAATAGTGCGGGGGTTTTAGCGTTTCCTCAATTTAGCAACAATTTGGTCAGAGCAGGTTTGTCTGTGTACGGCTTTTATTCTTCTGATGAAGTGGAGCGCAGTAAGGTTAGATTAAAGCCTGCTTTGCGTTTGACAAGCCACGTTACCTTTGTAAAAGAAGTACCAAAAGGTACGCCCATTAGTTACGGCAGCACTTTTGTTACGCCTAAGAAAATGCAAATTGCAACCATACCGGTAGGTTATGGGGATGGGTATCCCCGTTCTTTGTCTAATATAGGAGAGGTATTGATTGGCGGGAAACGTTGTAGAATATTGGGACGTATTTGCATGGATCAGTTTATGGTTGATGTGAGTCATTTGCCCGATGTGCAGAGTATGGATTTAGTGGTTTTGGTAGGAAAAATGGGTAAGGAAGAAATTCATGTTGATGAATTGAGTAAGTTAAGCAATCGTTTTAATTATGAATTTTTATGTTGTTTGGGTAATCGGATTCCCAGGAAATATAAATGTTGATATGTCCTTGAAATCTTTATGAGTAATCGGACAATTCACAAACAGGGCGCAGATATAAAATGTGTCTTGTTTTTTATTTCATTTGTGTTACAACAACCTTGTCTTCGTTAAAAATTTATTAAGAATTTCTTCATTTGGGTCGTTCGCGTCGTTTAATTGGCCGTTCACGACATATATATTGCAAGATAAGATGGAAATTTGTTATACTTTGCACGGGTGTATTTTAAGTTATTACAAAATGGTTTGGCGTACTTTTTCTCAGAGATTTGCCATGGAACTATACAGGCAATTTTTTTTTACTTTATTAAGAAATTGCTTTGATTTTCTATTAAAGTAAAAACATATTTAAACAATACCGAATAGGATAATTCTGTTTTGGGGTAGGGGGTAAAAGATGGATTTAGAAAAAGTGAAAAAGTTAATTAAAGTGTTAGAGGATTCATCACTTTGTAAATTACAGTTAAAAGACGAAGAGGGTGAGCTTGTTTTAGAAAAAGAGTGCGTTTCTGTATTACCTCCTTTGAATAAGGAACATACGGTGGCGGTCTCTTCTTTGTCGAGAGAAGAAGTTAAGGTTGAAAATGTCTCAGAAGCACCTGATACTACATCAGTGAATGCACCGTTGGTTGGGATTTATTATGAAGCGAGCGGGCCGGAGGAACCACCGTTTGTCAAAGTAGGAAGCCAAGTTCGGGTGGGAGATACGCTTTGTATTATTGAAGCTATGAAAATGTTAAATGAAATAAAAGCTCCTGTTGCGGGTGAAATAAAAGCGATTCATGTTAAAAATGGTGATATTTTATCTTACAATCAAACTTTGATCGAAATAGGTGATTAAGTATGTTGAAAAAAATATTAATTGCAAATCGTGGAGAGATTGCGGTTAGAATCATTCGGGCATGTAAAGAGTTGGGCATTGAGACTGTTGCGATTTATTCAACAGCCGAGCCTGACGCTTTGCATGTTCAGTTGGCAGATGAAGCGATATGTGTAGGTGGTCCAAGAGCCGTTGATAGTTATTTAAATATGCAAAATATTTTGAGTGCTGCTTGTAATACGGGTTGTGATGCGGTTCATCCGGGATATGGTTTTCTTTCAGAAAACGGCAAGTTTGCTCGATTGGTGAATCAATGTCAACTCACTTTTATTGGACCAAGTTCGGATATGATTGATTTGATGGGAAATAAATCCTCTGCACGGGCTGTGATGATGAAACATCAAATACCGGTTGTACCGGGTAGTGATTCCATTATTTCTTCCGTATCGGACGGTCTTGCATGGGCAATGAAGATAGGGTATCCAATCTTGATTAAAGCGGCGAGTGGTGGCGGTGGAAAAGGTATGCGTGTCGCATATGATGCGAATGAATTTGAAAGTGCTTATAAACTTGCAACTGCGGAAGCAAAAGCGAGTTTTGGGGATGATACGGTTTATATTGAAAAATATATTGAAAATCCAAAACATATAGAAATTCAGATTATAGGAGATCATCATAATAATTATCTTCATTTATACGAACGTGATTGTTCTGTGCAACGCAATCATCAAAAAGTGATTGAGGAAGCACCATGTGCAACATTGCGGGCAGAGGTGCGTCAAAGTATGATAGTGGATGCACTGAAAGCTGCTGCTGCAATCAATTACACAAATGCAGGAACGATTGAGTTTATTTTGGATCAAGATCAGAAGTATTATTTTATTGAAATGAATACAAGAATTCAAGTTGAGCATCCAATCACGGAAATGATTACAGGGGTGGATTTGATTAAGGAGCAAATACGTATTGCATCGGGGTTTCCATTGTCTGTTAGACAAGAAGATATTCAGATGAGGGGTTATGCGATAGAATGTCGCATCAATGCGGAAAATTCGTTCCATGGTTTTCAACCCTCCGCCGGGACAATTGAAACATTGGTATTTCCGGGTGGTTTTGGTGTGAGGCTAGATACATGCATTTATCCGGGCGCAAAAGTGACACCTTTTTATGACTCAATGGTTGGTAAATTGATTGTTCATGGAAATAATCGAATGGAATGTATCTATAAAATGCGCCAAGCACTGGAAGAATTTATCATTGTGGGTATTACAACGAATATTGATTTCCATTATTATATTTTAAATAACCCGGAGTATGTAAAAGGAATATTTGATGTTGGGTTCATGGAACGTTTGTTAAGGGAGTTGGAAAAGAGTGAAAAATAGAAATCCTTTTAAGCAACAAAGAGAAAAATTAAATCGTTTTTTTGATACGCAAGAAACAAGGCGATTGCGTATCGTTGCCAATATTCCGGACGGATTGTATGAAAAATGTACAAATTGTCATGAAAGTATGCTTAAGGAAGATTTGCAACAGAATCTATTTGTGTGTTATCACTGTGATAATCATGTAAGGCTGCGTGCAACAGAACGTTTGGAGCAAATTGTGGATGCCGGAACCTTTGAAGAAATGTTTGCTTCTGAAGTAAGTCAAAATCCATTGGAGATACCCGGTTATTCCGAGAAACTGGTGCAAAACAGACAAAGAAATAAAATGAATGAAGCGGTTGTAACGGGCATTGGTCAAGTGAATGGTTATGAATATGCAATTGCTGTGATGGATAGTTATTTTCTGATGGGAAGTATGGGTGTTGTTGTGGGTGAAAAAATCACGGCATTGGTTGAAATGGCGACGCATAGGAAATTACCGTTATTGATTTTTTCCACTTCAGGTGGTGCGAGAATGCAAGAAGGAATTTTATCCTTGATGCAAATGGCAAAAACAAGTGCGGCAATTGGACGTCATAGCCAAGCAGGATTGTTGTATATTTCAGTGCTGACACATCCTACCACAGGAGGTGTTAGTGCTAGTTTTGCTAGTTTAGGTGATATTATTATTGCAGAGCCTAGTGCTTTGATTGGTTTTGCGGGGCCTCGTGTTATTAAGCAGACGATAAATCAAGATTTGCCAAAAGAATTTCAGCGTTCTGAATTTTTGTTGGAGAAAGGTTTTGTGGATCAGGTTGTGCAGCGTGAGGACTTAAAAGAGGTGTTAACAAAATTGTCAAAATTACATCAGATTGAGGTGAAACGATGAGCCTTAAGAGCATGGAGATATTAATTGAGCAGCTAAAACAACAATTATTGGCTCTGGATAAATCAGAAATTCAAAATGAATCCCTAAGAAAGGAATTGATGCAGTTGATTGCAAATACAGAACAAGAGGCCTTTGAAAAGTTAGAACCGGAAGATAAGGTCTATTTGGCGCGCCATCCTCTCCGCCCAAATGCAAAATGCTATATTGATATGTTGTTTGATGGTTTTATGGAGATGCATGGTGATAGGTACTATGGAGATGACCAGTCCATGATCGGTGGTGTTGGTTTGTTAAAAGGAATACCCGTAACAATTATTGGGCAAGTCAAAGGTAAAACATTGGAAGAGAATATGAAACGTAACTTTGGTATGCCACATCCGGAGGGTTATCGAAAGGCATTGCGTTTGGCCAAGCAAGCGGAGAAATTTGGCAGACCGATTATTACACTTATTGATACGCCGGGAGCTTATCCCGGAATTGGTGCGGAAGAGCGCGGACAAGCAGAAGCGATTGCAGATTGCTTAAAGACGTTTATGGAATTAACGGTTCCGATTATTGCGGTGGTTGTTGGAGAGGGCGGAAGCGGTGGCGCATTGGCAATTGGTATAGCCGATAGAATCATGATGCTTGAGCATAGTATATATTCGGTGCTGTCGCCGGAAGGGTTTGCAAGTATTTTATGGAAAGATGCTAGCCGTGCGAAAGAAGCGGCAAAGCTAATGAAATTGACGGCACAAGATTTGTATCAATTGGGTGTGGTGGATATCTTAATTGAAGAACCGGTTGGTGGCATCCATACACAGGTGGATTTTGTTATGGCACAATTAAAAGAAAGATTGTATGAAGAGCTTGCGAAATTGATAAAAGAAAAAAAAGATAGTTTGTTGCAGCAGCGGTATGAAAAATTTAGGCGGATGGCAATTCCGGAGGTTTATGAGCAATGAAAAAAGTTGTATTGAATGGTAAAAAGTATAAAGAAGATTCGATTGCGATTGTTGGGATTGGTTGTCGCTTTCCGGGAAACTCTAATGATGTGCATCAGTTTTGGGACCTGTTAAAAAATGGTAAGGATGCGATTGTAGACGTTCCAAAAAACAGATGGGACAGACATACTTTTTATCACGCAGATCGCGCATTCAGCGGGAAAACCGTTAGTCAAAAAGGTGGATTTATAGACGGCATGGATCAATTTGATCCAGGTTTTTTTGGTATTACCCCAAGAGAAGCAACCTTTATTGATCCGCAGCAAAGAATTTTAATGGAAGTTAGTTGGGAAGCGATGGAAGATGCCGGAATGATCACAAAGAAATATGTAGGGTCAGATACAGGGGTATTTATTGGTGCGTTTACACTGGATTATCAACATGTTCAGTTTGATTTGGATCATTTAGATCAGATTGACTTGCATTCAGCAACAGGTAGTATGATGACCTTGGTTGCCAATAGATTGTCTTATGTGTATGACTTTGTAGGGCCGAGTCTTGCGATTGATACCGCTTGTTCCGGATCGTTGGTTGCGATTCATACGGCATGTCAAAACATTAGAAATAAAGAATGCAGTATGGCAATTGCCGGAGGTATTTTGTTGAATTTTGCGCCTCAATATACAATCGCGGAATCTCGTGGTGGTTTCTTGTCACCGGATGGTAAATGCAAGACATTGGATGAGTCGGCAAATGGATATGTAAGGGGCGAGGGTGCTGCTGTTGTTGTTTTGAAACCTTTAAAAGATGCAATTGCAGATAAAGATCAAATCTATTCGGTTATTTTAGGAAGTGCGGTGAATCAAGACGGACAAACAAATGGGATTACGGTTCCGAATGGAGAATCGCAAAAAGTAGCAATTGAAAAAGCTGTAAAACAGGCGGGAATTAAATTAACGGATGTTCAGTATATAGAGATGCATGGAACGGGAACCCCGGTGGGAGATCCAATTGAAGCAAATGCACTTGGTGAATCTTATGGCAAGGGTAGAAATAAAAAAGAGCCCTGTGTCATTGCTTCTGTTAAGACGAATATTGGACATACGGAAAGTGTGGCGGGTGTAGCAGGTGTCATTAAAACATCCTTGATTTTGAAAGAAAAGAAAATACCGCCGCATCTTCATTTGAAAACAATAAATCCCAAGATTGATTTAGAAGCTTTAAATTTAAAAGTGCCATTAGAGTTGATGGACTATCCAAAGCATAAAGGTATGGCTGTTGCAGCAGTTAATAGCTTTGGTTTTGGTGGAACAAATGCCCATGCGATTTTAGCGGAAGCACCTGAAATTCCGTTGCTATCCTCTACGACGGATGAATCATTGCGTATATTCCCGATTTCTGCAAGATCAGAAACGGGATTAAAGGCAATGGCTAAAAGATATTATGATTTTTTGGAGCAAAAAAGCATAGAAAATATATATGATTTAGGTTATAGCATGGCATTTAGACGCGATCAACATCCATTTCGTTTGGGGGTTGTAGCAAAAAATATAGAGGAGCTGAAAGAAAATTTAAATGATTATATTCAAGATATTCAAACGTTAGGTGTTGCACAAGGACGTCAAAATAAAGAAGAGGACCAGGAATTGGTTTTTGTTTTCACCGGTATGGGACCGCAATGGTGGGGAATGGGGCAAGAACTGATGAAAACAGAGCCTGTTTTCATGGAAGCGATTCAAAAATGCGACAAAGAATTTTTGAAATATGCCGGATGGTCATTACTAGAAGCCATGTCTGCAGAAGAGGAAACATCTGAAATGAGTCAGACCAAACTGGCGCAACCGGCGAACTTTGCGATTCAGTTCGGGTTAATTCAGTTATGGGAGTCAAAAGGGATTCAGGCGGACGTCATTGTCGGCCATAGTGCAGGTGAAGTGGCTGCGTTTTATTGTGCGGGTGTTTTGTGCTTTGAAGATGCGGTAAGAGTGATATATTACAGAAGTAGTCTGCAACAAAGGTTGACCGGCAAAGGGAAAATGATGGCCGTTAGCATGTCAAAAGAAGCAGTGGAGGAATTGATTGCTGATTATGAAGGTATTAATATTGTTGCCATTAATAGTGCAACGGGAGTTACCCTTGCCGGTGAAGAGGAAGAGCTGGTAAAATTGGGAGAAGCGGCAACAGAGCAAGGTGTTTTTAGTAAATTTTTGGATGTAACGGTACCTTTCCATAGTCATTACATGGAAGAAATAAAAGATGAATTTATGGCGGGAATTGCAGATGTTACATTTCATATGCCTGCAACAACACTGTATTCAACGACGATAGGAAAATGTGTTACCGAGCAAATGGACGCGAGTTATTTGTGGAACAATGTTCGTCATGCGGTTTATTTTGCAGATGCGGCAATGGCTATTTTAGATGCGGGTTATACAAAATTTTTAGAAGTGGGTCCCCATCCGACCTTATCTTATTACTTAAAAGAAATGTGTGCGGAAAAAAATGTGAATGGGACTTTTATCAGTTCGCTGAATCGTAAACAAACGGAGTCGGCTACGTTTTATTTTGCTTTAGCCGGTTTATATGCGACGGGTGTTTTTAAAGAGTGGACAAGGATTTATCCGGAAATCGGCAACTTTGTGAAGTTGCCCCATTATGCATGGCAAAGAGAGGTGTATTGGTCAGAATCTTCGTCAAGTAAAATTAGGCGGTTGGGTGTATATGATCGTATTTTATTAGGAAAAAGATTGGCAACAGCACGTCCGACTTGGGAGGTTGAGCTTAAAAAGGAGCTGATTCCATTTTTAGACGATCACTGTATTGGTGGCAATCCACTGTTTCCGGCTGCCGGATACATGGAAATGGCTTTGCAATTGGCAAATGAATATTATGGCGAAGGATTTTATATTCTGGAAGATATTGCATTTAAAAAGGCGGTTTTTATTCAACCGAATAAACCAACAAAACTGCAAATGACGTTAGATGAAGAAAGGGCTACCTTTACGCTCTATAATGTTTCTAATGTAGATCATTATGAATTGGTCTCCACAGGGGCATTGAAACAAATACAGAATTTTGCTGCCGTAAAAAGCATTGATTTAAGAGGGATTAAAGAAAAAACATTAAATAATATGCGGGAATCCACCGGAGAAAAGATCTATAAAAAATTCCATGGTTCTGGATTTCAATATACCAATACATTTGCGGCTATTGATAAAATCTGGGTTGGCGAAACGGAAGCAATCTCTAAAGTAAAGATGCCGCAGGTGGAGATGCCGGAAAAATATGAAATATATCCGGGTATTTTGGATGTTTGTTTCCAAGGGATTGTTGCCTTGGAATTTGGTATGGATGATAACGATGATACCGAAATTGAGATGCGGCTACCTGTTAGTGTGGATAAATTTTTACTTTATGCGGACTTGAAAGAAAAAATGTGGTCCTATTGTTGTCAAACAAAAAAGACTGACATTTATACAGATTGTGATATTTATTTGTATGATGACAATGGTCATTTGATTGCGGAAATTAAACGTTTGCGTGTACAGGTGTTGGAGGGTGTTTCTCAAAAAGTGCCATTGAAAATAATGGACAGTTGGTTGTACGATTTAGAATGGCTTGAAAAGGAGAATGTTGAAGAGATCAAAGAAGAATCACAACCGGGTAGTTGGTTGATTCTTAGAGATAAAAGTGGTGTTAGTGCACAATATGAAAAAATCTTAACCCAGCAGGGTGAGACTTATTTTTGTGTTGAATTAGGTGAAGCATTATCCATTGAAATGGAAGCCAAAAAGGCGATGATTGGTTTCAACAACGATGAAGATTTTGTTACATTGTATCAGACTGTAACAGAAACAATGCCAATAAAAGGTATTATGCATTTTTGGAATATTGATTTGCCAAAGAACCATGAAATTACAACTCAAAATGTTTTACAATCGGGGGATGCCGGTGTTTATACGGTTTTGAGCGCAGTAAAGGCGGCTGTGGCCGTTGAAAAAGCACCGAAACTTTGGATTGTAACAAAAGGAGCGCAAGCCATTGATTCACAAAAAGAACGGGAAGTGATGCAAAATGCGATTTGGGGAACAGCAAGACTGCTTGCCAATCAGGAATATATTGCCTCATGGGGTGGCATTGTTGATTTGGATCCGGATGCCATAGCGGATAGTTTGAATCAATTGGCTACGCAGGTTTTAAAAGGTGATGATGAGGATCAAATTGCTTTTCGTAATGGTCTGCGTTATGTTGCGCGGGTTCGAAATACAAGTAATTTAACAAAACCGTTGCCTGTTCAGATGGATGAACATGCCAGTTATATGGTTACGGGAGCTTTTGGTGCATTGGGTCAATTGGTTGCCAATTGGTTGGTGGAAAAAGGCGCAAAGAAGTTGATTTTGCTGGGACGGGAAAATTTGCCCGAAAGGGAAGCGTGGCAAAATGAGGATCTTGCGCATAAAATCCAAGCGCGAATCAAATTTGTGCAAGGTCTCGAAGAAAAAGGGGCGACGGTGATAGTAGATGCTATTGATTTCTTAGATGAACATGCTGTTAAGGCGTATTTTGTTGAACATGCCGAAAGTCTAAAAAGTGTCAGAGGCGTTATTAGTGCAGTCGGAGTTGTCAAAGATATGTTAATTGCTCAAATGTCAAAAGAGGTCTTTGATGAAGTGTATCAAACAAAGGTTTTCTCACATTGGGTTTTGCATAAATGCTTTGAAAAGCAACGGTTGGACTTTTTTGTGATGTTTTCTTCGATTGCTGCTTTAATTACAACAGCCGGACAAGCGAACTATACGGCAGCCAATGCATTTTTAGATGGTTTGGCTACATATAGAAGACAGAAAGGGCTTGCGGCTTTGAGTATTGCTTGGGGACCTTGGGCGGTAGGGATGATTAAAGAGTTAAATTTAATCAATGTCTATCGGCAAAAAGGATTAGAACCCATAACGCCGGATAAGGGAATGCAAACATTGGAGCGGCTCATTCATCAAAATATTCCTTATTCAGCGGTTTTAGAAGCAGACTGGCTCACGTTAAAAGAATCGAATGCAAAAAGTAAAATTCCTTATTTGGAAGAAGTGATGTTAAATAGCTTAGATGGAGATGATGAGCTGAGGTCTGATGAAGAAATATTAAAAGAATTTCAGTCAGCTTATAGCAGTCTTTCTAAAGAAGATAGAATGCAGATGTTAGAAGAGCAAGTGATTCAGATTGTTGCCAGAGCTTTACATATGAAGCAAGAAGAAATTACAATGGAAAACTCGCTGACGGAATTAGGGCTTGATTCTATGGTTGCGACGGAGTTAAGAAATAAAATTGAATTAAAATTAGGTGCTTCTCTTAACGTCATTGATCTTTTAAATAATCAACCATTACAGGAAAAGGTTGAAAAAATTGCAGATCAATTAGATACCTTATTGGAATTAAATACAATGGAAGATTTAATAAAAGATACCTCTGAGGAGGAATTGGATGTATTGTTAGCGCAATTGGAGGATATGTCAGATGAGGAAATGGCAGAGATGCTAGATTCTAATCTGACTTCATAGGGAAACAGAATAAATCTTATCATCATTTGTTTTAGAAAAATCAGAATGAAAGAGGTAGAAAAAGATGAGCACAATAAACGATAAACTCAGTCAGTTATCGCCGGAAAAGCAGGCGTTGTTGGAAAAATTACTAAGAAAAAAACGACTGAGACAAACCCAAGGCGGGGCGGTAGAAATCAAGCCTGCTCAAGTTGATAATAATCGTTATCCATTGACTTTTGCACAAGAGAAAATATGGGTTGCCAATCATATCAGTTTGGATGCAACCATGTATAATATGATTTCGATTGCTCGTATCAGAGGTATCCATCGAATCCTTGAAGCGGCTCAAATGCAACGGTTTGTAGAGGGGCTTCAGGAGATGTTTCATCGGCATGAAATTCTACATATGCATTTCAAGGAAGAGAATGGTCTGATTTATGCAGAAATGGATGAGGACATGGTGTTTGAACCGGAAATGCATGACTATTCCCATCTGAACCGTGATAGAAAAGCTGTTGTTGCAGAAATGATGGATGAAGTGGCAGGAAAACCTTTTGACTTAGAGAAAGATACCCTTGTGAGAGCATCCCTTATTTGTACAGCACCAAATGATTGGACTGTTATGCTTGTGATGCATCATCTTGTAGGCGATGGTATGAGCATTAACATTGCCTTGGGAGAAGCACTTCAATATTGTTTTGCTAAGGTTGGAAATATTGAAAATAGGCAACAGGAATTATCGATTCAATTTAAAGATTTTGCTTGGTGGGAACGTAATGCCAAAAAAGATATCTATGAAGAGAAGTTAGCTAAAAAATATTGGGTAGACCAATTAGAGGGTGCTGACTTTTCATTGGATATTTTAAAAGAGATGCAAGATTTAACACATTTTGATGCATTAGCTTTGCGAGAAGAAATTCACATTAGTGCTCAGGTGGCCAAGAAAATTCAAGATGTGGCGCAGCGAGAGCAGGTAACGGTTTTTAGCATTTACTTTGCGGTTTTAAAACTGTTGATTTATAAATATTCCATGCAAAAGGATATTACCGCCGGTGTAATTACCCTAGGGCGGGATTTGGCAGAGTTACAACCAATGGTTGGCTGTTTTGCTGATATTCTCCCAATCAGGTCGGTGATAGATGACAATTTGACATTTTCAGATTTTATAAAAGCCTCCTATGAGAATTTTTTAGAAAGTTATGAAAAGAAAGATGCTTATCTGAAAAAAGAAGAAAGCCCTATTTATCAATTGCTTTTTAATTATAAGGAACATGCGGAAAGCAAGCTTGTTTTTGATGGTCTGGAAATTGATTTTCAAGAAATTGACAATGGTTATAGCAGAGCAGCAATGGATTTTGAATTAATCAAAGCCGGTGACAAAATTGAGGGGGGAATCAATTACCGCAAAGGTGTTTTTGATGAAACATTTATTCAACAATTCGTGGAACGTTATTATTTGCTTTTAGATGAAATCATTCATGAAGCAAGTGGAATTTTGGATCAAAAAATAAATGAGATTGAAGTTCTTACCAAAGCGGAACGTAAAAAAATACAAATAGACTTCAATAAAACCAAAATGGTTTATCCAAAAGAAAAGACGGTGGTTCATTTATTTGAAGAACAAGTCGCAAAGGCAACGAACGATATTGCGATGACGTTTGAAGATACGAGCATGACTTATGGTGCATTAAATGCAAAAGCCAATGTTTTGGCGAAGCGATTAAGAGATATGGGGATAAAACCGGGTGATTATGTAGCCATGAAAACAGAGCGTAGTTTTGAGCTTGTGATTGGTATTTATGGAATAATCAAGTCTGGAGCAGCCTATGTTCCCATTGATGTTACATGCCCGAAAGAGCGACTTGCATACATGTTGGAGGATTGTGATGCTAAGGCAATATTGCTATATCAAGCAGATGTGAGCAGAGAGGACGTTAGTATTCCGGTTATAAATCTGGCAGATCAGTCAATATATGAGGGTGAAGAGTCAAATTTACCTATAGTGAATACACCGGAAGATGATTTTTATTTAATTTATACATCTGGAACAACAGGAGAACCCAAAGGGGTTATGTGCCGGCATAAAGGCACCGTAAACTTGATTGCGTATTTGCAAAAGAACTATCCCATTGATAAAAGCAGTATTGTTTTACAAAAGACTGCCTATACGTTTGATGCATCTATTGTTGAGATTTTTAGATGGAGTCTGACAGGGGCTAGGGGTCATTTGTTATCTCCGGGTGATGAAAAAGATCCGTTTAGAATGTGTGAAGAGATTGGGGTACATCATGTAACAGAGATGCAGGTAGTACCATCTATGTTAAAGGTTATGATGATTGCTGTTAAAAACGATGAAAAGAAATATGGCCATATGCTCAAAACATTGCGTTATGTGTTTACCGGTGGTGAAGCGATTACAGTAGATGTTGTGAATGATTTTTATAAAGTATTTGGTCAGTATAGTAAAGCTATAGCCCTTATTAATACTTATGGTCCAACAGAAACCAGTGTTGAAGCAGCTCATTATCATTTGAAAGCAAATGAAGAAAAGGTATTAATCGGGAAACCGATTGGTAATTACCAAGCCTATATTTTAAATGGCACTACGCTATGCGGCATTGATATGATTGGTGAATTATGTATTGCCGGTGTTGGGGTAACAAAGGGTTATTTAAATAGCGAAGCTTTAACCAATGAAAAGTTTATTGTGAATCCTTTTGGAGATGGGAAATTATATCGAACCGGTGATGGAGCCAGATGGTTAGTAGATGGCAATATGGAATATCTTGGTAGAGTGGATGAGCAAGTCAAAATCAGGGGCTTTCGAATTGAGTTAGGGGAGATAGAAAGTGCGCTTAGAAGTATTCCAACTGTTTTAGATGCAGTGGTGATAGTTGTGACCAATGAAAGTGGAGATAAAACATTATGTGCTTATGTGCAAAGTGAAAATGAGCTTGATTTTGAGCAGATAAAGTTAGAATTGCGTAATCATTTACCGGAATATATGGTACCTGCGTATTTCATGCGTGTGGAAGAAATTCCGGTGACGAGTAGTGGAAAGCTGAATAAAAAGGCTTTGCCAAAGATTGAGATATCAAGTACGCAGGCATACGTAGCACCAATCACAGAAACAGAAAAAACGATGGTGCATATTTTCCAGGAAATGTTTGATATAGAGCAAGTGGGAATCAATGATAGTTTCTTTGAGTTGGGCGGAAATTCATTAAAAGCCACATTACTTGTAAATCGAATTGAGCAAGAGACAGGATTGAGATTAGGGATTAAAGATATCTTTCAAGGGGTTACAGTTGCGGGTATTTGTTTGGCACTTGAAGATGTAAGTGGCGTTTATGAGCCGATTCCACAGGCAGAAGAAAAAGAATACTATCCAATGTCATCTGCGCAAAAAAGATTGTTTGTGTTGGATCAATTAGAAGATGCAAGTATTGTTTATAATATGCCGATTGCTTTGAAAATGGAAGGTAAGTTAGATGTTGACAAGGCAGAAGCTATGTTTCATCAATTAATTGAAAGACATGAAGCGTTTCGGACAAGTTTTGAACTGATTGATGGAGAAGCGGTTCAAATCATCCATAAAAATGTTGTGTCAGATGTTGTTTACAAAGAGCAAGGGGAAGTAATAGATAAAAAACAAGTCATGGAAGAATTTATTCGTCCATTTGATTTGAGTCAGGCACCGTTAATTAGAGCTGAAATAGTAAAAGTGGAAGAAGAAGGACATGTGTTGCTTTTAGATATGCATCACATTATTTCAGATGGCATTTCCACTGTTGTTTTGATGTCTGAGTTTTTAGCTTTGTATGCAGGCGCAGAACTGCCCGCATTACGTGTACAATATAAAGATTATACCCAATGGATGTTGTCGCGGGATTTGAGTGCTCAAAAGGCTTATTGGTTGGGTCAATTTGAAGATGAAATTCCGGTACTCGCATTGCCGATTGATTATGCCAGACCAACGCTTCAAAGTTTTAAAGGGGCAACCCTTGTTCGAAAATTAGATAAAAGATTGCGTGATTGCGTGCTGCGTTTAAGTGCGAAAACCAACACAACAGAGTATATGGTATTATTGTCCTTGTTTATGATGATGCTAGGAAAATATGGCAATCAAGAGGATGTGGTAGTAGGAACACCGATTTCCGGAAGGACACACCGAGATACGGAAAATATGCTTGGTATATTTGTGAATACTTTGGTGATGAGAGGGAAACCGAATAAAGATAAGACCTTGTCTCAATTTCTGGAAGAGGTAAAAGCCTTTAGTTTAGGGGCTTATGAGAATCAGGAATATCCATTTGAAGAATTGGTAGAAGTCTTGGATTTACCACGGGATATGTCACGCAATCCATTGTTTGATGTGATGTTTAGTTTAGATGAAAACAATGAGCAAGAAAGCAAAACAATCCATGGAGTTAAATTTGACTCAATAGAAGGTGAGCACATGGATGCAATCTCAAAATTCGATTTGTCACTTTCATTAAGAGAAATGGATGGTGGTTATGAAGCTGCCTTTGAATATTGTATGGACTTATTCCGGGAAGAAACAATCAGTCGAATGGCTGAAAGATTTATTTATTTGTTGGAACAGATAGATGCGTATTCGGAAGCGAAAATAGGTGAAATAGAAATTGTTTTAGAGGCCGAAAAAAATCAGATTTTAACAGACTTTAATAAAACGGCAATGGTTTATCCCAAAGATAAAACAGTGATAGAATTGTTTGAAGATCAAGTGCAAAAAGCACCGGATCATGTTGCGATGATGTTCGAAAATCAAAGCATGACTTATGGTGTATTAAATGCGAAAGCTAATGTAATTGCAAGACGATTAAGAGATATGGGAATCAAGCCGGGTGATTATGTGGCCATGAAAACAGAGCGGAGTTTTGAGCTTGTGATTGGTATTTATGGAATCATCAAATCAGGTGCAGCATATGTACCTATTGATGTTGCATGTCCAAAAGAGCGACTGCAATACATGTTAAAGGACTGTGATGCCAAGGCGATATTGTTATATCAAGCAGATGTGAGCATGGAGGATTTTAATATCCCGATTATGCATTTAGCGGATGAATCAATTTATGGCGGCGATGAATCAAATTTACCGATCATAAATACGCCGGAAGATGATTTTTATTTAATCTATACATCCGGAACAACAGGAGAACCCAAAGGGGTTATGTGCCAACATAAAGGCACAGTAAACTTGATTACGTATTTGCAAGAGAATTATTTTATCGATGCAAGTAGTACTGTTTTACAAAAGACTGCTTATACGTTTGATGCGTCAATCGTTGAGATTTTCAGATGGAGCCTGACAGGAGCCAAGGGTTATTTATTGTCCCCGGAGGATGAAAAGGATCCGTTTAGAATGTGCGAAGAGATTGGGGCGCATCAGATAACAGAGATGCAAGTAGTACCATCTATGTTAAAAACCATGATGATCGCGGTTAAGAGCAATAAAGCAAAGTATGCTCACATGCTCAAAACGTTGCGCTATGTGTTTACCGGTGGTGAAGCGATTACGGTTGATGGTGTGAATGATTTTTATGAGATGTTTTCCGATTATAATTCGGAAGTAGACTTGATTAATACTTATGGACCAACAGAAACCAGTATAGAGGTCACGCATCATCATCTTAGAGCGAATGAAAAAGTAGTAATTGGAACTCCGGTTGGTAATGATCAAGCATATATTGTAAATGGTATTGCGATATGTGGCATCGGTATGATTGGTGAGTTATGTATTGCCGGTGTTGGGGTAACAAAGGGTTATTTAAATAGTGAAGCTTTAACCAATGAAAAATTTATTGAGAATCCTTTTGGAGACGGAAAGTTATATCGAACCGGCGATGCGGCCAGATGGCAAGCGGATGGAAATATTGAATATCTTGGTAGAATAGATGAGCAAGTAAAAATCAGAGGTTTTCGGATTGAGCTGGGAGAGATAGAAAGCGCACTTAGAAACATTGAAGCTGTTTTAGATGCGGTAGCGATAGTGCAAGAAAATGAGACAGGTGATAAAACACTATGTGCTTATGTGCAAAGTGAGATTTCTCTTGACTTTGAACAGATTAAGGCACAATTACGAAACCATTTACCGGAATATATGGTACCGGCGTATTTTATGCAGATTGATGAAATACCGGTAACGAGCAGTGGAAAACAAAATAAGCGTGCGCTTCCGAAGATTGCAATTACAGCAATAAAGGCATATGTTGCACCAAGTAATGAAACGGAAAAAGCGATTGCCGCTATCTTTGAGGAAATGTTTGGGATTGAACAAGTTGGAATCAAAGAAAGCTTCTTTGAGTTGGGCGGAAATTCTTTAAAAGCGACTCTGTTAGTGAATCATATTGAGCAGGTTACGGGAGTACGGCTGGGGATCAAAGATATTTTTCAAGGTCTGACCGTGGAAGGGATCAGTTTGGCATTAGAAGATGTCGAGGGAACCTATGAGCCAATTCCACAAGCAGAAGTAAAAACATATTATCCGATGTCATCTTCACAAAAGCGTTTGTATTTAATAGAGCAAATTAGTGATGTAGGGGTAAGCTACAACTTGCCCATTCCATTAAAAGTGCAAGGAAAACTAAAGGTTGAAGACCTAGAAAGCGTTTTCCAAAAGTTGGTGCAGAGACATGAAGCATTTCGAACAAGTTTCCATCTTGTGGATGGTGAGCCGGTTCAACAGATTCATTCTCATGTAAAAATGAATATTGGTTATAAGGAGCAGGATAAAGGCTTGTGTATGGAACAAATGATAAGAGATTTTATTTGTCCCTTTGATTTGAGTCAAGCTCCATTAATGCGAGTAGATATTGTGAAAAAAGAAGAAGACAGTCATATGCTTTTAATAGATATGCATCATATTATTTCTGATGGGATGTCCATATCATTGTTTATAGAAGAGCTATTGGCTTTGGCTGCCGGTGCATGTTTGCCTGAGTTACGTGTACAGTACAAAGATTATAGTGAGTGGATGCGAAGCAGAGATTTGAGCAGCCAAAAAGATTACTGGATCGATGCATTTAGTGATGAGATTCCGGTGCTTGAATTACCCATAGATTATGCAAGACCGGCGATCCAAAGTTTTGCCGGAGCGACGATTGTGATAGAAACGGGTAAAGAATTGGGCAGTAAGATTAAAGAATTGGCGAGAAAGACAGGAACAACAGAGTATATGGTGTTTCTGGCTTCCGCGATGACATTACTTGGGGCATATGCCAATCAAGAGGATGTGGTTATTGGGAGTCCGATTTCTGGAAGAACGCACCGGGATACAGAGAATATGTTTGGTATGTTTGTTGGAACATTAGCCATGCGGGGATATCCGGAAAAAGAGAAGTCTTTTGTGCGTTTGTTGGAAGAGATAAAAACGACAAGCTTAAAAGCCTATGAAAATCAAGAGTATCCCATTGAGGAATTGATTGAAAATGTTGCGGTCAGACGTGATATGTCTAGGAATCCTTTGTTTGATGTGATGTTAATTTTGCAAAATAATGAGGATCCGGATTTTAGGGATGCCATAGAGGGTTTATCAATAGAGTTTGTGGAAGCAAAAAATGCAGAAGCGAAATTTGATTTAACTTTTATTATGGAGGAGCAGGATGAAAGTTTTGAAATAGCTTTAGAATACTGTACAATGCTGTTTCAGCAAGAGACAGTAGAATTAATGCTTGCACATTATATAGAATTATTGAGCGATTTGGTTGAAAAGCCGGAAATGAAGCTAAAAGAAATTGACATGCTTACGGAAATAGAGCGTGGCTTGATTTTTGGAGCATTTAATGATACGGCAATGGAGTATCCCAGTCATCAGACAGTGGTACAGTTGTTTGAAGAGCAGGTGGCCAAAGCACCGGATAACATAGCGATGACCTTTGAAGGTACAAGTATGACTTATGGCGTGTTGAACTGTAAAGCTAATGTAATTGCGAAGCGACTAAGGGATATGGGTGTAGTACCCGGCGATTATGTGGCTATGAAAACAGAAAGGAGTTTGGAGCTTGTAATCGGTATTTATGGGATTATTAAATCAGGTGCGGCATATGTACCGGTTGATGTTGCATGTCCAAAAGGGCGGCTGAGATATATGCTGGATGATTGTGCTGCCAAAGCGATGTTGGTGTATCAAGTAGATGTAGATATGGAAGATATAGATATTCCAATTATCGATTTAGCGGATGTCTCGGTTTATAAAGGTGAGGGAATTAATTTACCGATTGTAAATACAGTAGAAGATGATTTTTATTTGATTTATACCTCAGGAACAACAGGTGAGCCCAAAGGTGTTATGTGCCAGCATAAAGGTACAGTAAACTTAATCAGTTATTTGCAAAAGAATTATCCGATTGATGAAAATAGTACGGTTTTACAAAAAACAGCCTATACCTTTGATGCATCCATTGTTGAGATTTTCCGTTGGAGTCTGACCGGAGCGCAGGGTTATTTGCTATCTCCGGGTGATGAAAGAGACCCTTTTAGAATATGTGAAGAGATTGCAGCGCATCATGTAACAGAGATGCAAGTAGTGCCATCTATGTTAAAAACTATGATGATTGCTGTTAAAAGTGATGAAAAGAAATATGGTCATATGCTTGCGGGATTATGTTATGTATTTACCGGTGGGGAAGCGATTACAATAGATGTTGTAAATGATTTTTATCAACTGCTTGGTGGGTATAACCAAAGCGTTGCACTGATAAATACTTATGGTCCAACAGAAACCAGTGTTGAAGCAACTCATTATCATCTGAAAGCAAATGAAGAAAAAGTATTGATTGGGAAACCGGTTGGTAATTACCAAGCTTATATTTTGAATGGCATTACTCCATGTGGCATTGGTATGGTTGGTGAATTGTGTATTGCCGGTGTGGGGGTAACGAAAGGTTATTTAAACAGTGATACTCTAACCAATGAGAAGTTCGTGGATAATCCTTTTGGAGATGGGAAACTGTATCGAACCGGTGATGCGGCAAGGTGGTTATCGGATGGCAACATGGAATGTCTTGGTAGAATGGATGAACAAGTCAAAATCAGAGGTTTTCGAATTGAGCTGGGTGAGGTGGAGAGTGCGCTTAGAAGTATTTCAACTGTTCTAGATGCAGTAGCGGTAGTTGTGGCCAATGAAAGTGGAGATAAAACATTATGTGCTTATGTGCAAAGTGAAGATGCGCCTGACTTTGAACAGATGAAATTGGAATTGCGCAATCATTTACCGGAATATATGGTGCCCACGTATTTCATGGGTATCAAAGAAATTCCTGTTACAAGTAATGGGAAGCTGAATAAGCGAGCTTTGCCAAAGATTGAAATATTAAGTACCAGGGAATATGTGGCTCCAACCACAGAAACCGAAATAGCGATGGTAACTATTTTTGAAGAGATGTTTGATGTAAAACAAGTGGGAATCAATGATAGTTTCTTTGAGTTGGGCGGAAATTCATTAAAGGCTACACTATTGGTAAATCGGGTTGAACAAGCAACCGGCGTGCGGATCGGCATAAAAGATATTTTCCAAAGGGTTACAGTTGCAGGGATTTGTTCAGCCGTTGCAGAGGGTGGTGGAATTTATGAGCCGATTCCTAAGGCAGAGGAAAAAGAATATTATCCGATGTCATCTGCGCAAAAGCGTTTGTTTGTTTTAAATCAAATCGAAGATGCAGGTATTGCGTATAACATGCCATTTACGATGCGAGTTGCAGGTGAATTAGATGTTGATAAAGCGGAAAGGGCTTTTGCGGAATTAACACGTAGACATGAGGCACTTCGAACAAGTTTTGGACTTGCAGGGGCAGAACCGGTTCAATATATTCATAAAGAAGTGACAGCAAATGTTGTTTACCAAGATGAGGAAGGCATTGATGTAAATCAAGTGATGGAAGATTTTATTCGCCCATTTGATTTAAGTAAAGCACCGTTAATTCGGGTTGAGATTGTAAAAGTAGAAGCGGACAATCATATATTATTTTTAGATATGCACCATATTGTTTCAGATGGTTTATCGATTGAAGTTTTGATGTCAGATTTTTTATCTTTGTATACAGGTGTGGAATTACCGGCGTTACGTGTCCAGTATAAGGACTATAGCCAGTGGATGTTGTCACGGGACTTAGGGGCGCAAAAGGCTTTTTGGTTGAATCAATTTGAAGAAGAGATTCCTGCGCTGGAATTGCCCATTGATTATGTTAGGCCAAGTATTCAAAGTTTTGCGGGGGCAACGGTTGCAAAAAGTTTGGGTATGGATTTACGGGACAAAGTAGTAAAACTGGCCACCCGGACCGGTTCGACAGAGTACATGATATTGTTGTCCTTGTTTATGCTGATGCTAGGAAAATATGGCAATCAAGAGGATGTGGTAGTGGG
>WRBB01000015.1 GCA_009779895.1 Lachnospiraceae bacterium | reverse complement strand
TTGGTCTTGCTTCTAAAGCAAAACCTGAATCCATATTTTGTTTTCTCATTTTCTTGAATCCTTTCATACATTTGTATTCCTACGTGTTTCGTTTATATTTAAATAATGTTGGTGGAATAAATACCCCTCTCAAACATTAAATAAACCAATATATTTTTTCTATATCTTTTAAACGAAATCTGTAAGAATACATGTATGAAACCATAATATTTGTATCACATAGATTCAAGTTTTCATTTAAAAGATTTAATCACTTATTGGTAGCTCAGTAAGTATCATAGCAGGTCTAATTCCACGTACATCACCTCTAGCTATTCCATTCCATCCACCCATGCCACCATTCATTGTTATAACCCTAACTACATTACTTGGAACACCATTGTAAAAACCTCTTAACCAGTATCCTGCATGTACTCCCTCTACATGGTGATTATTCGCTAAACGACTTTCATTCGTGAAGAAGAATGTATTCATATCCGCATAAGAAAGCAAAAAAGCACCATCATAATTATTCGGCAATCCGCTCATCATTGTGCCAGTACTTACCGTAAACTCTATATCTGCACCAACTGCATTATTTGGCAAATTCAAACCATTAACCATCGAGGAATCCGGCAATATCGCCAAATCATGTGCCCATGTCTGCGAATTGAAGAAATCTAAAACAGCTCCATTACGTATTTCACTAAACTGATATCCATTTCCACCAACAACATTAACTCGATAATGCCATCTCAAAGGTCCCGCATAAATATTAGCCGTCATAACTAAGAAATCTGAACCTGTTCCATGTCCTCCCGGACCCATTGTGTTAGAAAGTACTAAATAGTCTGTCTCTCCCAACATTACTGTCATCGGTAAAGTATTCAAAATCCTATCTATAATATCTTCACCATCCGGATCTGACGGAGCGCCAAATGGACTATTTTCCCAATCGCCTACACTTCCCACACCAGCAAATTCACCAATCACATGAATCGCATAAAACCACTCACCTACCGGTGGATTGATTGATATCGCATCAAGCAATAAAGAAGTAGCCTCTCCCGGCTGCAACAAGCTTGCCCAATATGCCCAACCATCTTCTTCATCAATCACCCAGAAATTTCCTGTTGGGCGACCTCTGGCAATCCAATCAGACATCAAAATGACACCATTTTGAATATTTACGCCCAAAGGTCCCTCTGGCGCCAAAGTATTTCGTGCTGTATGAGTCGCTGTTCCTGTAGCTAAATTTCCATCTGCATCAATATAAGTTCTAGTTGCTGTTTCTGTCTCACCAACTCCCCAAAAACCTGCAGAGCCATCATTGCTACCTGCTGCCGTTTGATCCTCTACTACATAATCAATGCCATCTCCTGATGTTTCCGTTTGCAAACAGTCCGGATTTTGATTAAATGTTGGCATAAACACCGTTTGTCCACCCATTGTCCAACTTACATAACTACGAAAACGTCTTAAATCAGCATTGCTATTTAAATCAACCCTCGTCGTTGGAATATGAACATCCCATGACATGTAATTATCACGTGTTGCTGTGCTACTAAAAGACACATTATCCACTGACATAAATTCTCTCAATTGGATTCTCACTAATAATGGCTCATTGCCAAAGTTTTCCGCAAAAACATCTTTATTCCGACCGTCAAAATGATCATGAATTCTACCACCCTCAATTGGTGGTGGAGTGTACCCATCAATCGGGTTGGTCGCTCTCTGTGAAATACTACTCCAAGCAAAAGTCCCCGTCAGCAACATCGCCCCGGCCAAAACGGACGCAGTTATCGCTGCTAATTTTTTTCTACGAGAGTGATTGCCCCCCCCCCCTGTCTGAAAACGGCATTTGAATCTGTTTTTTGTCTCATAATTTTCTCCTCTTTCTGTTTTTTAGATGGTTCTTACCATCCTCTTACTTCATCTTTCATTGTTACCCAAACGACTTCCGTCGTTCATTTACATATAATTTAGTTCGTTGCGATATTCAAAATCATTTCACAACCCTCTAAAATTTATATCCCTTAAAAGTCTAATTTATACCCAACAAATCCAATATTTCTTCCTTAATCCGATCCACTTCCATATCGTCTTCCTGCTCCACTTCACCCGGTGCATCTTTTCGCTTCAACACAATGCGCATCATAGCAACAAAAGCAATCAACAAAGCCACAAAAATTCCAATCGCTATCACATTTTCCCTGATGAAAAACATAGCCCGGCCCAAAAGTAGATTGTGCCAGACAACCCGACCTACGATATTTTCCGGTCGAACAATCTCCCTATCCGGAGAAGGATTCTCAACGCCTTGGGTCTGAAAGCCCCGCTGCCCGGTATCCCGATAATCCTCATAAATCAAAACCACACGATGGGTCATGGTTGTGGTCTCACTAACCATAAATGTAATGTCATCACCCACCCGGATTTCCTGTGGGTCTACCTGTCTTGTGACAATCAATGCATCTCTGGGTATCTCACTTTGCATACTACCTGTCAGCACCCGCATGGCAGAAAGTCCTGCTATATGTCTGGGTACACCTGCCGCTTCTTCTCTGGTTAGAAAAAACACAGCAACCAATATCACAACCAAAAAAATGTAAAACAATACACCACGCATCCGTGCTTTTTTGTTTTGTATGTTTTTTTCCTTTTCCCCCACTTCCATTTCTATCAAATCCTTTCACAACATGGACTACAACAAATATATAACACACTATTTTCTTCCTGTACGGAAAAACTGGTCAACAATCTTCTCTAACTCGTGAATAAACATTTTTACAAAATCCCAGCAAACTTTTTTTGCAAAAACAGTCATTTTTGGTACAAAAAGAGCACCTCTCGATGTTCTGAAAGACACTCTCTCATAAAAATAACGTATCGCAATTCCCAATCATTCGTGTAACTTTCTAAATGCTTCTAACTTCTTTCTTCTATCCAAGCTTTTTCCATTGCCTCTTTCAACTTTTTGATATATTGCCGCGTAACAGGTATCACGGCTCCATTTTGCATCACAACGGTTTTTGTTTTGCTTTCAAACTTTTCAATATGAGAAACCGACAACAAACTGGAGCGGTTCACTTGCATAAAGTCATCATTATCAAACAAAAGTTCCTTTATTTTTAACATAGATGATGTAAATTCAAATTTACTTTGTCCATAATAAACACACATCATATAATTTGATACTTCAAAATGGGAAATCGATGCCACATCAATTTTCCTTGTTTCATTTAAAGATGAAAACAGCAAAGACTTATCCCGCCTTTTTTTAGCTTCTTGCGTGGCCTTTTTTAGCACCTTTGTAAAACGCTTTTCTGCATCCGCATCCTTGTTCACATAATTAAACGCACTTACATCAAAGGCCGTTTTCCAATGCTTTTCTGATTTGGTCACAAAAATAATAATGCCTTGAAAACCATCTTCCCGCAATTTCTTTGCTACTTCCACACCACTTTTACCGGGCATACTAATATCCAAAAGCACAATATCCACAGTCACAGAAACTCTCGTATCTTGAAAATCAATTAAAAGCGCATCACCGCTTTCATATTCTTTCAGTTTGATTGGAATATTTCCTTGCTCCTTTACCTTTTTACACATCTCAAAAAAATAAGCGCGCTCTACCGGATTGTCATCACAAAGTGCTATTTTTAATGGTTTCACAATCTTTTCCCCTCTTTTTACGCACAATAATAGGAACCCCTCATGTCAGAAGTTCCCAAATCTTTTTCTCACTTTTGTAATCACTCAGATGTAACCTAAAATCAATTAAAAAACTTACTCACATTTTCATATTTCCAGTGCAAAAACTGGTATGAGAAACATCATACACCATGTTTCTTTGAAAAAACCATTTTGATTCTAATACATATATTTTTCGTGAAAAACGTACATTTCCAAAATTTTAATCACACATTTCCTCATATTTTTGTGATAATTTTTTCACAAACTATTTCTTTCTTTACATTTCTATTTTAATATCGTAAAATACAATCATAATTTGTCACAAGGCAATTTTCTAAAGGAAAGGACATAATCACCCATGAAAATATATTTGGAAAAACAACAGTCAATTACCCCCCCCCCCGTCACTTTTTTATTTCTTTTATAGGTATTTATGTTTCCTTTTCCTTTCATGACCCCCATCAAAAAATGATGTTCATGAAATAGAGGAGGTGCATATGTTATCTATATTTATTTGTGAAATCAATCCGGAACAACGAACTCATTTAGAACAAACCATTACAAACCAGATATTAATTGAGAATCTAAATGCAAAGCTCGTTCTCTCTACAAGTGACCCTACGCAAATTTTAGACTATCTCAAAGAACACCCCAGGACTTCCGGACTTTACTTCTTAGAGGCAAACTTGCAACATGAAATGGATGGATTTACTTTAGCCGCAGAAATCAGAGAACGGGATTTACTTGGACATATCGTTTTTGTCACCGGGCATAGCGAATTGACTTTGACGACCTTTTCTATGAAAATAGAAGCCCTTGACTACATTGTCAAAGGCAAAGAATATGATGAAATCAGGGAACGTATCGTCGCATGCTTACATGTTGCACATCAGCGTTATATGAACACACTGGCACAAGCAAACGAGCTGTTCCAAGCAAATGTAAGCGGCAAGAGATTGTTCTTTCCCATCAGTGATATTATGTTTTTTGAAACCTCTGATCGTACAAAAAACAGAGTGATATTACATTTAGAAAATGAAACCATAGACTTTCGTTATTCCTTAAAAGATGCTGAAAATCAAAATAGCAACCTGATTCGTACCCATAGTTCCTATGTAGTCAATCTACAAAATATAGACTATGTAGACCCTAAACAAATGGAAATCAAAATGACAAACGGCGAATTTGTCCGCTTATCCGTACGGGGCTTGCAAGCTTTAAAGAAAAAATTAAACTTCTAATACAAGATGAAGATTACAAAAACCAATCAAAAAAATAAAACATACGCTGGATTTGCCACTGTTTACCACATATAACCTAGACCCGTCCGGTGATAACATGATTTCCGAAACATAACTTTCTCCAACCTTTATATTTACGGAAAAAGATGCGCTTCTGATTGAAAGGCTCCAATAAAAGTAGGAACATCACTTACACGACGAAAAATATATGTTTCACCGGAAATAACGACCTCAAGGTCAAGATTTTTATTTATAAATGAAAATGATTCAAATTCATCAATTTGATATGTTCCTGACGCTCTTAACTGCCGTTTCCAATTTGGCTCTCTGTTTAGAAAACCTATCGCAAGAATCAAAGTACTACTCGCAATTGTAATAAAAACGATTTTTAAAATTATACGTTGTTTTTTACTTTGCATTATCTCACCCTCACTTCAAAAGACTCTCCAACTCTAGCTGTTGTAGTAATTATTCGAACAAACCGCCAAGGAGCATTTGGATTAGCATTTGGTCGTTCATAAATTCTGTACTGTCTTGCTTGCATTTGATGATTTACATATAAGTGTACTTGTCGATTTAGCATGTTATTTGGAACTGTTATAAAACGAGTACCTGCACCCGCAGGCGAAGCTGTACCACGACTTACAGAAATAGACGCTGCTTTCCAATTAAGCCCAAAAGAAAAACTAAATGTTCCTCCCGTGCCATTTGTCCAACCAAAACCACTACCAGGCGTTCTAAATATTGCTCCATTTGCTGTCTGCCCTCCTGCTCTTTGCCTTCCTGTCCAAGCAGTATGTGTTTGGGTCCGTATATGCCTTGTTTGCACTCCTGTAGCATTTCTTTGACGCAAATCACTTGCACTTAATTCAGATAAAGCCTCCTGCAATTGCCTCGCATGTTCTAATTCAGCTTCCTCACTCAAATCTATTACCAATATTTCAGATGAACTCTGTGCAAAAACAGGAATACCCATGCTCAACAACGCAAACACCATAACCAATATAACTATTTTTCTCATAATCAATCTTTCCTTTCTTTTTTCAATAATGCAACTTTCGTTAATTAATATAACACATTCTGTTTTATCTTAGGAGCAAGCATCACCTTACCTTTTGCTTATATTTTTGGCATTTCACCATTTTTAAGGGGGCAAGCAGGGAGCAACAAATGATTGCCCCTTAAATCTTGCGGTTTTACTTTACTTTTAAACTTTATCTGATACACTATTAGCAAAGTGATTTCAGAAAGGAGACGCTCCATGACACTCGCAATACTTTTAAAAAACGCACGAAAAAAAATTGGACTTTCTCAAAGTGAAGTTGCAGAAATGTTAAACATTTCCAGGCAATCTGTTTCAAACTGGGAAAATGAAAGGGCATATCCCGATATTGATAATCTTCTACTATTGGGTGAAATTTACAAAATATCACTAGATGAGCTGAATTTAAAAAACAAATTAATGGAAGGCACAACTTATCCTGAACACAAAATAAAACCCAAAGACGAAAGTGCTCTTTTAGGTATCTTTTTATTGATTGGTTTTTTTATTCCCTTTTTCGGCGTAATCGCCCCGTTTTTTATATTATACAAAAACAAAAAAACAAATGCTTTCTACTATGTAATCATTGTAGCAAGCATTTGCTGCATTATATTCAGCATCTTTAGTTCTTTTGTAATTTTAAATAACCCGTTCTGGTACCGGTAATGCGATAACTCCCATTTACCGTTCGAAGTCGTGGTGAACCACCCACTATGCGCTCTATCGTAATAATCACCTCTTCCCCTTGTGCATTCTCTACCACCACTTCTTTTTGCGTTTCCGTTGCCTAAACAATCTATTTTTACTCTACTACATTTCATTTACTTGAAAAAGCAAGCACTGCTTTACATCATGCTCATATTTTTGGCATTTAACTATTTTTTAAGGAGCAAATGGGGGATTGCATGCTTTGCCGCACCGGAGAGTTTTTGCTTTATATTCCGAACACTTCATTAAAATCAATCATTTTTTGCATTCATGACAACGATTGAAATTCCCTCTTCTTCAAAACAATCAAGTAACTTTTCATACCCTCTATTTGATTGATGAACAGATAGTAGCTTTACACCCCCTGAACCAAGAATATTACAATTTTGCCGCCCATAAACTTCTACCTTTTCAACTTCATCTAACGTAAATATTTGGGTTTTAAATAATGAGCGATGGCTTACACTTTTACAATGGACTATCACTTTCCAGCGAAAATAGTCCACTACCATCCCAATACTAAAAATCAAGAACACCAAACAAGTTAAATACATACTCCAATGAACGGTATCATTTCCTCTTTCTTGCGAAAATCTCATAAGGGCTAAGAATAAAATAAAAGCAGCAGTAAGTGCAGTCCATTTCCATAAATAAAATGTTGATTGACGAACGACAAAACAATCACTGCCCATTTTCTTTTCATGCTTCTTATCAATAACATCAGCAATTATTGAAGCAATAATCACAATAAGCAAAAACAACATATATAGTAAAAATTCAGCTAGATGTAAGTTCATAAAACCTCCATATTTGTAATTTTCATTTTGTCCCAATTATCTTATAACAACCCAAGACTAGCTCTACAAATGACTGCATATAGCCTGTTAAATTTTTATCTTTATGATAAACAAGAGATACCATCCGCATTATTTGCAACAATATCTTTGAGTAAAATTGTATTAAATACACCTTCTCTATATTCACAAATACCTTTAGCATCTCCCCCTCCTCGCTATATTAGTATTATATTCCGAATATTTCAAAAATCAATCGTTTTTCGGATTTCATTCCATATAATGCAGTGATTGCTTTCAGTTCTCCAAGTTCATGTAATATTTCCATATTGTTGTCTTCGTAATCGCCGATATGCCCAGGCAAACCTACCAATGCTATTTCTTACATCATTAAAATATAAACGCCGCTCCTCATTTGGGCTTTCCTCAAAAACAATCATTAAAATTTCTTCCTCAACTTCTATGCTATTTAGCAACGAAATAATTCGATTGAGCTCCCGCAACAACGATTTTATTTTTTCACTAAAATTTTCTTGGGTCAACCAATCATTGCCGACATATCTTCCAACATATTTCGTATAATAGATTGATATTGTAAAATGAATGATAAAATCACCCTCATACGTATCTTCCACTACAAACAAGTTATCTTCCGTAAGTAATATATAACACATACAATCCGGTATATGGCTATTCTTGCCCGGCATAATCCGAGCAATCATCTGCTGCAAAACTCTACATCCTTTTATTTCACCAATCGTTCGCAAAACAATCCTCCACTGGCTTCATTTTTGCTACAAATTCTTTCCTGAAATAATTAATCATACCTACAATTATGCGTCGTATTTTGTGACGCGCTTTTTACTTTTACAAAAACTTTATTTCCTGTTGATTTCAACACACTACTCTGGAAAAATGGGTGGAATACTACAATAAAAGAGGGATGAATGGACTTATGCCACAAATAACAAAGTTACGCTACTTTAGCATAATCAATAATTGACACCTCTTGAATTACTTCTTTCACTGTATTTACAATATTTTCCAGCTGTGCCATCACTTCATCAATAAAATATTTTTCCCCGCATAATTCACATTCTAAGCATGGTACATTTCTGATAATAATAATATTACTATCAAACTCTATTACCTTTATCGCTTTACTTTCTTTCAACATTTCATTTTTACAGTAAAAACAAACCATAGTTTACCTCCTTGTTTTCAAATCATCTTCGAACTTAATATTATTTGGTACATAAGCAATAATAATCCACACATATTCTCCATTGAAACCTATCACAACATGAATCGGCTTTTTGACCTCTCCATTTAAAGTACCATATCCAAAAACCAAACATGATGGATAAGGATAGTCCTCCGGATAATCTTCAATAATTTCCCCATTATCTATACAAGCAAAAACATCAAGTCTACTTATACCTCTTTTAAGTAATTGACTACTTGCATGGTCACTCCATATTATTTTTGTTCTATTTTCCATAGCATCTCTTATATCACTAATTGTCATATATTACTCCATCATTTATATTATATTTTCTTTACAAATTTCAAATCCTCTGCCAGCATTTCCTCACTATTAATATCTCATCAATACGCTAATATTTAGCAAAATTTAACCGCCAAGCTTACCTGTAACCTGATTATACCACAATGTTACTTGCTAGGCACTTCCTAATTCATGTCTATTTGAAAGTATACTCTTAGTTTGAAAATAACTCAAAAACCAAATAATCCACTTGATTTTCTTTTTTATTCGCTATCATTAAATTTCCTTTTTCCCACTTCATTTCAAGTTGCTCACGAAATTTATCAATGACACTTAAAAACGAAAAACCCCCCAGCCAACGGGGCTAGGGGGCAATCGCTATAATATAGTTATCTAAAGGAATGAGAGTAAAGTTTGGTACTTTAAATCACTTTAAAGCTGCCTAACTTTATGAGGGGGAGATAGCTGTTTTCAACTATCTACTTGACTATTTTAAAACAAATATGTGTCCAAACTATGTTTTTCTTATTAAAGAATAAGAAAATATATTATATATTTATTAAGAGAACTTATTTTCATCTATTAGCCATAGGTATATAATCCCGATGGGGAGCCAATGAACGATAAGCCGGACGAATGATTTTGTCCACATTTTTTAACTCTTCTAACCGATGCGCACTCCAACCCACAATACGAGCTGTGGCGAAAATCGGTGTGTACAACTCAGGCGGTAATTCCAGCATACTATAAACCAAACCACTGTAGAAATCCACATTGGCACTAACACCTTTATAGATACGGCGTTTCTCGGAAATCACTTCCGGTGCCATATATTCCACCGTTTCATACAAAGCATACTCTGCCTCTTTGCCTTTTTCTTTTGCCAGTTGTTTTACAAACTCTTTAAAAATATCCGCACGTGGGTCAGAAATAGAATAAATCGCATGACCCATACCATAAATAAGCCCTTTTTTATCAAACACTTCCTTATTTAAAAGTTTTTCCAAATATTTACGTATCTGGCTCTTATCGGTCCAATCTGTAAGAGATTTTTTCATATCTTCAAACATATGGGTTACTTTTATATTTGCACCGCCATGCTTTGGCCCTTTCAAAGATGCCATAGCAGCCGCAATAGTAGAATATGTATCCGTTCCGGAAGATGTTACTACATGAGTCGTAAAGGTTGAGTTATTACCACCGCCGTGATCCATATGCAAAACCAAAGCCATGTCCAATATTTTAGCCTCCAACTCCGTATATTGACGATTTTCCCGCAACATCATCAAAATGTTTTCTGCGGTGGACAGCTCCGGCAAGGGTGCATAAATAAATAGATCCGTACCCCTTTTATAAAAATACGCATGATAACTATAAATCATCAACATGGGAAATTGACTAATCAAGTTAAGGCATTGACGCAATACATTTGGCAAAGCGGTATCATCTGCCTTTCGGTCATAAGAATAAAGGCTCAAAATGCTCCGAGAAATGTTATTCATCATATCTTTGCTTGGTGCTTTCATAATCACATCACGGACAAAGTTTGACGGCAAGATTCGCCTTTCTACCAAAATTTCATGAAATTCCTGCATCTGCTCTTCCGATGGCAATTCTCCAAATAACAGCAAATAAGCCGTTTCTTCAAAGCCTCTATGTTTGGCTGTTAAAAACCCGTCCACCAAGCTTTTTACATTATAACCACGATAATACAGTCTACCCGCACACGGCACTCTTTCCCCATCTACCATATCATACGTGACAATATCAGAAATATTTGTCAATCCGGCCAATACGCCTTTTCCATTTATATCACGTAAGCCGCGTTTTACCTCATATTTTGTATAAAGCTCTTTATCTATCGTATTACTTGCCTCACTTCTAAGAGACAAGTCCTGAATAATTGGTGTGTTTTCAAATAAAATAAAATCATAGTCTTTTGACATATAAATCCTCCTATCTTCTCAGTGGGTATCTCTTTGCATTATATTAAATCTGCAATGAAATGTCTATTAAAATGTTGACTTTTCTTCAAATCACATGGATACTAGTTGTTAGCAAATGTATTTTGGGAGGCAACGCAATTATGAAACGTATTATTTTAACAGGGGGCGGAACTGCCGGGCATGTCACACCGAATATCGCATTAATTCCCCGATTAAAAGAACTCAATTATGACATTCACTATATCGGCTCTTACGAAGGCATTGAAAAAGAGCTCATTGAACCCTTAGACATCCCTTATCACGGAATTTCTTCCGGAAAACTACGGCGTTATTTTAGCATTCAAAACTTTACAGACCCCTTTCGTATTTTAAAAGGTTTTCATGAGGCCAATACCATCATCAAAAAACTACAGCCAAATATCCTTTTTTCAAAGGGGGGTTTTGTCACCGTTCCGGCTGTGGTAGCCGCTAGACGCAACAAAGTGCCCGCCATTATTCATGAATCTGATATGACACCGGGTTTGGCCAATAAACTAGCCTTACCCTCTGCTGTAAAAGCTTGTTGCAATTTTCCTGAAACATTGAAGTTTCTGCCTGCACAAAAAGCCGTTTTGACCGGTTCGCCCATTCGCCAAGAATTACTTTGCGGTGACCGTGATGCCGCTTTAAACATGTGCAGCTTTTCCGGTGATAAACCCGTCATTCTTATCATCGGTGGCAGCCTTGGCTCCGCAAGTATCAACAATGCCATCCGACTGGATTTACCAAATCTACTGGAACATTTTGACATCATTCATCTTTGTGGCAAAAACAAACTGGATCAAAACCTACAAGGGCTTCATGGTTATGCCCAATTTGAATATTTGACTTCTACCTTTCCTGATGTCTTAGCACTCAGTGATTTCATTATTTCTCGTGCCGGTGCCAATGCCATTTGTGAATTATTGGCATTGCGCAAACCTGCACTTTTGATTCCGCTTTCGGCAAATGCCAGCCGGGGAGATCAAATACTAAATGCCAAATCTTTTGAAAAACAAGGTTATAGCATGGTTTTATTAGAAGATGATTTAACCAAAGAATCATTGTTGGAGCATATCAACGCACTCTATCACACCAAAGATGTATATGTGGATGCCATGAATCACGCAAAACAACAAGATTCCATTGATATGATTATCAACTTAATTCAAGAATACACAAAATAGCTCTTCTCTTTATTTTAATTACATCATTATTTTAATCACATCAATAAAGAAATAATAAAACCTGTGATTAATCCACCTATATGGGCTGCGTTATCCACACCGCTGCTCACAAAACCAAAATAAATACTAAAGGCTACCATAATCAAAATACCACGACCTGTCATTCTACCGATGGGCCGGCGGTATTTTAAATAAGTACCCAACAATGCGCCCATCAAACCAAATACCGCTCCGGATGCCCCGCCGGACATCACCACCTGACCCATCATTTGACGAATGCCAAAGGATACCAAATTGCCGCCTAAGCCACTCAAAAAATAAATCAAAATAAATTTTATGTGTCCTTTTTCCAATTCCAAATTATAGCCCAACGCACCTAGCATCAACATATTATGTCCCAAATGTTCCACATCAAAATGTACAAAAAAACTTGTTATAAAACGATAATACTCCTGATGGAAAATAACAGCGTGATCATGCAATGCCGCCCATGTCAACATCTCTCTAATGCCTGTTTGACCTCCCAAAAAAGAAACCACAACAAACACCCCTATATTGATGACCAAAAGGATAATTGTAAACACGATTTTTTTATATTCTATCCGCTTCAAAATAATTCCCCAATTCTTTTCAATGAGACTCACCCTCTCATTATAATGGACTACTATCCGATTGTCCATCTGCATCCGTGATTAAATCTTCCCAATCACCCCACCGTCCTTGTCCGGAACGTTTTTGCTTTTTTCGAAATGGCAAAAAATTACCTTTTTTCTCCCGAATCATATTGTTTTGATTGCTTCTTACATAAGATTCCTCCGGCGGATGATTTTGCTTTGATTTCTCCTTTTTCTCTTCATCCTCAAAATCATTACTGTCTATAATTTCCGAAGAAATAATCGGAATTGACATTTCCTCTTTTCTTTTTTGATGCCGCTCCCAAATTTGCTTTAAATCAAAATGCTCCATCAACGTTTCCTTATGCAATAAGCTTGCCAGATGAATCGCCTCCTTTTCCTCATAATCAATGGTTCGTACAAAATACTCCGTCAATTCATGAAAGGACTTATCTATCAAACTTTTCTTCACCGGCAAATAGAGAAAATGCCACCTATCCGCTGCCCAAAAAATATAAGCCGGATCCAATAACAAACAATTTGAATTTAAAAGATATTTTTCCAAACTATCATTGACCTCTGTTAAATCCTCAATGATTTTATACATCTCTTTACAACCAAAGCGTTCTCCGGCATAGCGCTTGTTCATGGATTGCATCCCCGTCACATCATAAATAAAACTACTTTCCCCGTCTATCATACAACACTCTATCTGAACCAATCCCACAATGTTATTCTGTTCCATCATACGCATTTGGTAATCTTCCTGATAAACCATCCTTGTTTCTATCCGCAATTTACTTACCCCCAATTCTCTCACATACCTTACTTTCATACACCTATTGCACCTCCTCTCCAAATTCTATTTTGTCTCCCTTAAAAAAATCCTTTGCGGCATCACCCCATACCTTTACACGTCGAATGCTCGCCTCCGGCTCCATCTTATAAGCACCCTGTTTTATATGTAACTGCAACCAACCTTTTTCCGCCGAAACATAAACTGTAATCTCTTTCCTTGACTGCTCCACACGGACCTGATGATTTGGAAATATAATCAACTTATTCTCAACACGCCCGGCAAAAACATCTTCTAAATCCACTGTTCCTTTTATATCCTTTCTTCGCTCCACCTGTGTACCAATCACTGCTGTTTCTGCCGCTGCACCAATTAAAATATTCTTATCATGAAAATAAAATACAATAAAAATAATTGCCATAATAATAAACAATGTAATCGGTACAATATAAGCCATTTCAATGGTCGCACTTGCCTTTAATTCTTTTACTTTCAATGTATTACCTCCCAAAAATACAACACCATATAGGAAATGGCCAAAAAGGGAATAAAAGGAATACTTACTTTTTTACTGATTCCTTTCCATATCATAAAACCAATGGAAAACAAGGCCGACAACAAAAAAGCAAATAGCAATACATACATAATTTGCCAAAAACCAAGATAAACCCCTAACATCAAAATCAGTATACTATCACCATAACCAAATGCTTCCCGGCTTAGTTTACTAAAAATAAGAAACCCTATACCTACTACCAAGCCAAATAAAGCCAATAATCCATCCATTTCTCTATATAAAAGACCCAAAATACTGAGCAGGGAAATAAAAATCATTCCCATGCCCAACATTTTAATAGAAACTTTTTTCTGTCGAATATCAAAATATGATAACAATATTAGATATAAAGAAATTAAAATGCTTCCTATTTCTAGTATTTTGCTTACCACTACGAGCATCTACTACATCCCCCCAATCCATTGACCTGATTTCGTTGCACGGCTCGAATGGTTCTTTTCAAACCACCACAATTCAAAGAATTATGATAACGGTTTCCCTGATTTGTAATATATACACCTGCCATACTTCCTCCGTAAACACAACGCTCACAAGAATAATATTTTCCACCGTTTTCATTCCTAAAATCAGACACCCCGGATGCACCTACGAATTGTATCGAAAGTTGCAAATAAGTACAGCCATAGTTTTCATGATAAACACGTCCCCTTTCTGCCACATACACAATGCTTCCATCTTCATCTGAATCACCCGGGCTTTTATATCCGGTCCATGCTTTCACCCGAAACGCTTCTTTTTGATTAACAGAGATATTTGTAAACCCGGGCAGGGGCAAACGAAGCTTATAAGTCACCACTACATCTATTTCTTCCCGCTCAGAATCATAACGTGTCCGAATGACCCGAATGCCATTGGCACCGTTTTGGATAATGCTTCGTTCCATCCGCTCCCGCCCGACCAAATTTATGATTTTTCGCTTCAATCGCATCGGAATCACCATCTCGGTCAGGGTCGTCTCTACTGCCGCATCTTTTGCAGCACTCATTGTTGCCGCCCGTAAACTAAAACTAATGGCATGTATTTCTAACAAATAAACCAAACATAATGTGGCAAAAATGAAAAGCGGTAAGGCAAAAGAAGCCGCTATTGTCATGCTGGCTTTTACTTGTCCCCTCGTGTTTCTTTTTTGATTCATTGATCCTCCTGTCTACTACAGTCTACTTATGATTCTCGTACCTAGTTATATCCAAAATACAAAGGAAAATCATAAGTAATATCACCCCGAATCGTCGCTATATTTTGCAAACGAATCTTAGAAATACAATTATCTGCCCGAAAAAAATTCTTTCCTTTTTCAAAAATCAAGTTCTGTTCTACCCGATCAATAGAGCGCATGGTTTGTTGATTGATATTTTGAGCCATCAAAAACCCAAACAGATATTCCCGGTAAGAAAGTCCACCCGGATCATCTTTTCCTTTTCCTGCTTCTTCATCACTTTCACCTGCAATTGCTCCAACATCTCCTTTTTCTGCCCACTTTATGAGTGATTGCAATGACAATTTCCAAGTGTTGCTACTTTTTACAAAGGCCACTTTATTTCCGTCTAATAACGCACGTATATCCATAACACTCTCTGCAAAAGCCCATGTAATAAGTATCGCATGTTCGATGGCAATCAGCAGTGCAGGTGCTGTCACTCCCCCCACTGCTGATATTGCTGCTGATGCTGCTTTTACCGCTGCCCGCTTCGGCGAATCTTTCAACAAATATCCATAATTCATTCCAACCCGAATCAAAAGAATTTTTGTCGCAACTGCTTGCAAGTTCTGTTCATCACTGTTTTTGCCCTCTAAAATATACTCCACCTCATAAGACAAGTTTCTTTTTCTTGTTTCCGGATTTTGCTTTTCATCTTCCGATACATCTCCCCCCATCTCTTGTGGTGACAAATCTTCCATATCCCCACTCTCATAATCCTTTTTTGCTGTCGCATAACTAAAGTTTCTTAAAATATACGCTTTAAATATCGCTTTATTTTGGATATCATCTAAATTATCCTGCCCGGGCAGGCTACCGCGCCCCTGTCGAAGCGTGCGCTTAGAAACCTGCTCCTCTAAATTAATTCTTTGATTGGATATGGTAAATTCTTTGGACGTTGCAATGGTCAATAAAGGTGCTTTCAAAAAACGATCCATAAAACCAAGGGGATTGTCCGCATCAGGCAATGATGTTTCATTTTCATCCAATGCATCCACTAAGTCACTAAAAATTTCTCCCTGCGCTTGTTCTGCTGCTTCACCCACAATCAACTGCTGACTCCAATCACTGCTCATACCGGTCAACGTACTCATAATATCCCCACCCACCGCTGTCATCATATGAGAATGAACCTGCTCACGAAAGGCTTTGCCATAATTATCCGTCAACAGCTGCATATCTGTAATCTCATGCTCCATGCCCATTGCGCCAAAATAACGCATACGATGGATGATTTCTTCCTCCGCAAAACTTCCCTTTTCATAGGTTCCCTCTAGGGCAAAGATACGATAATCATCAAATAGATCTTTCTGATACTCACCAAATACAGAGTAAATGGCCAAATCCGCCAACAAACGATACTCATTTTTTGAGGTTTGAATCACAGCACTTTCCAACATCGCGAAAATAAAAGATACCAACAATACAAAAACGATGCTTAGAAAAGCCGTGATTTCCCCTTTTTTATAACTTATCACTTAATCCACTACTTTCACTTGTTATCTTTTTGAAGATTGCATCTACCAACGCTTTTAGTTTATCTTTAAAAACAAACAATATGGCAATTAAAACCACCAATATCAAAATCACCTCAACCGTTCCAATGCCCCGCTCATCTACCAAAGCTAGTTTTGCCCTTGATAAAACCAACCTCGCCCGAATTTGAAGCCATATAACAACGTCTTCTATTTTCTCTGTAACCCAATCCCATTGTCTTCTCATAAAACGAACTACTTTATTTTCTCTCATACTCTTTCTCCTTTAAATATTCATAGATAAAAATGCAGGAACAATCACGATTGCAAATACGATACTCAGCATCATAAACATGGGCACCAGCAACTTCGTCCCGGCTTCTTCACCCAATCGTTTTGCCAAATTCATTCGCTCTTCAAAAGCGATTCCTACTTCATTTTTTAATAACTGTGTCATTCCTTTGGTTCCCTTTTTTAAGTTCTGTGCCAAGATGGAAGCAAATTTTTTATAAGCAATGGTACCACAACGATTGCCAAAACTTTCATAACACTCTACCTCCAACTTGCCACCTTGAATCTCATACATTGTAACCGCCATTTCCTCATAAACATAACGTTCCCCTTTTTCCTGCTTTTGTCCAAAATACATTTGTACCATTTTGGACCAAGCATTGCGTGGTGTCATACCGGCCCCTAAAAACAGGGTAAAAGTACCTACCACTTGGGAATAATCATATGATATCTGGAGCATTCGCTCCTTATGTGCTCCTTTCTGCTTTTGTTTCTCTGCCATAAACAATAAAAATGCCATTGCGATTCCAAAGAAAATAATCCAAACAAAGTCAAAACTACGGGGAAAATGCCACGAAATCGCCTGCCCATTCAACTGGTTTGGCAATGCCAAAAACTTTTCTTGCCGTGTTTCTTGATCCCGTGTTGCGATTTCTTCGCGTAATGCAGATAAATTCTGATCTGCCTGACTGACAATTGGTGGATATACACGGGCAAAATACTCTTGTATTCTGCTGTTTTCTCCAAAACTTAACATCGCTGAAATCTGAACCAACTCCCCCTCGTCCGAGATGTTTTCTTCTTGCAACTCTCCCTTATCGTTTATCACCTGATTATTATCTACACTCCAAACAATCGTTATCTTGGAATCAGAAAGTTGATGGACAAAATTCATGTCAAAACGAATATGATCCAAACTTTCATTTTCCCCCAACATCTCCTCCTCCAAAGCGACAATTGCCTCTGCAAAAACTATTTCTAATTCTTCCTCTGAATAAGCATGACTAGAAATATTGATTTCAAGTTCTTGCTCTTCTGCGCCCATTTCTACAAAAAGCGTTTCATTATAACCAGAACCACCCACCTCTTTTCTGGGCAATAAAACCTGACCCTGTTCATTTGTTACTTGTTGATTGCTTTGCAGAAACATCCCGACCGCGATACACAAAGCACCCAAAACAACCATTCCCATTTTCATATACAGTTTCTTTTTCTGACTTTCCATCTTCTATACCTCTATTTTGACTATTTTTCGTCCCAACAAATAAGCGACAACATAAACAGCCAAACAAATGCTCATCACAGCAATACCAACTGGATTTCCATACAATTCATAAATAAATTCACCAAAGGTCAACCGCATATAAAGAATAATCGCAAACGGAATCATACTCATAACCTTGAATTCAAATGCCTTTGCCGCCAACATCGTGATGATTTCCTTTTCCACCTCAATCTTTTCGCCAATTGAAATGGCTGTATCTCGGATAATCTCTATGCTATCGCCACCCATTCTTTTCGCTGCGCCAAATACAATCACAAAATGTTCCACCTCTTCCTGCTTTACATTTTCAGAGAAACTTTTCAAAACATGTTCTACTGAAAAATTCATATCCAGCTGATGTATCATTTTTCGAAATTCACGAAGAATCCGACTATCCGCAGTATACAATCGAAGCAAGTCTTTTTCTGTTTCTCTCAACGCATTTTCAATAGAATAACCTACCCTAACTGCTGCTGTCAGAGCCTGCATACTATCTTTAAATTGTGTGCGGAAATTATTTTTCTTTTTGTGAATAGATTCTAAATACCAGATTTTCAGATATACCGGTAGAATCGGACTTAAAACCAAACATGCAATCCAAGAATTGTAAAATAAATACGCCAGTAACAAAATCAACAATGCCCCACGAATCGTTGCAAATATATATTCTCTCTTACGAAAGTCCTGCTGCCAACAACTTATCTCGCTGGACCAACGCTTCCCCTTTCACGTGTTTACCAAAAACTTTACCATCTTTTGTTCCCTCCTCTTCAAATTTATACAATGTTTGCAGCTGTATCTTCCCCTCTTCATAACCCAAAACCTCAACAATCTCCAATACCTTACGGCTCTTATCCCGAATTCGCCCCAAATGAATAATCACATCCAAGGCAGAGGCAATCTGTCGTGAAATCGCCGTAAGTGGCAAGTCAATTCCCATCATCATCATAGTTTCCAAACGATGCAACATGTCACCGGCACTATTGCTATGACCTGTTGACATAGAGCCATTGTGCCCATTTAACATCGCTGAAGATATCATATCCACCGTTTCCTCACCCCGAACCTCACCTACTACAATGCGATCCGGCCGCATCCGAAGTGCTGATTTGATTAAATCACGAATACTCACCTTTCCTTCTCCCTCCAAATTGGCATTGCGTGTTTCCAAACGTACCAGATTTGCCACCCCTTTGATTTGTAACTCCGCACTATCTTCAATCGTGATAATCCGCTCATCACCGGAAATATAATCCGACAACGCATTTAAAAACGTCGTTTTGCCACTACCGGTTCCACCGCTGACAAAAATATTGTATCTGGCTTTCACCAACAATTTTAAAAAATCTGCAATCTCCGCGCTGATACTCCCCCACTGAATCAATTGATCCATGGTCAGCTTTTCCAATGGAAACTTTCGAATGGTTACAATTGGTCCATTCAAAGCAATGGGTTTTAAAACCACATTGACCCGAGAGCCATCTGCCAATCGTGTATCTACAATCGGTGAAGTCTCATTGACATAACGGTTGGTACCGGCAACAATCTGCTGGATCACATCCTCTAATTTCGAATCAGAAACAAAACGCTTCTCTGATTTTAGAATTTTCCCATCCTTTTCATAAAAAATATTTGTTGTTCCGTTTATCATAACCTCCGTAATACTTTCATCTTCCACAAATTCCTGCAATACATCCAATTTACGAAACGCATTGAATAAATCCTTGCTGATCCGGATTTGCTCCTCCAACGGAATATATTTACCACGATTCATTTCCAGCAACACGGCTTTAATTATTTCCGACAACTCTTCATCATCGGTTTCACGATTCATATCCAATTGCTGTAAAACAAGCTCATATGCCTCATCCATCATTTGTATTTCATTCAATTTAATACCACCTTCTTCTGAATCGTATGTTCCAAAACAGACGCATAACCGGTTTTCATTAAATTTTCTGTATAACGTTTGATTTTTTCCAGAGCGATTGGCTCTTCAATGAAATGGGTGTAAACAGTATCACAATAGTCCAGAAGACCATAAAGGCCGTCGATACCATCACTTACATCTAAGATGATGGTTTCATAGATACATTCTTTTTGAATTCTTTCAATTAACGCTTTCCAATGTTCCAACTTTACATGATACAAGTCTTGGCTGATTTCCATTGGCTCTATATAATCAAGCTTTCCCATATGGCCCGTCAACATACTGAGCTTCAAACCAAGGTTTTGATATTCCTGACTTGCATAATATAACAGATTTGCTAAATTTTCCTCCTGTTTCTCATCTAATTGCCCAAAACCCGCATAGGGTTCTAAATTTAAATACAATACCGATTTCTTTTTAGCAAGCTCCTTGCCCATCTCAATGGCAAATTGCGTCTTCCCAATACGATGAACCGGTGAATACACTGCAATTAACTGATGCGTCTCACCCGCAACTACAGCTGGTTTGGCCAAAGGTGCCTGCGGGGCTTCCCAATCAGCCACAGAACGCTTTGCCATTTGTTGCACCGTTTCTAACTCTTCGCTGTAAATTCGCTCCAATATCGTATCCATGTCCCGGTATTTTTCAATACCGATTTCATCCGCAATCAATGCCGTTTCTGCCTCTCGCATCAAAACAAACCGCTTGTTTGCTACAAAATCTTCTCTTACTTCTTTTGGTATCTCACTATCTACAACTAAGTACGTTGCTCTTTCACCTTTCAAAAATGCTTGTAACTTCTCTACATCATGAAAGAGATGATAGTTCACACCCATTCGCTTCCTATCTATGACCCACCTTAAAAAATGATTGCCATACTGCTCTTCTAGGTCACATATCACAAAATTTTTAGACTGCAATCCATCACTCCATTCTAATTGCTACAACTTAATTTCAATTTTGCGTTTTGAATTGTGATATGCTACATATTTCACACCTGCTGCATCAAACATCTTCTTTGATGCCATTACAGCAACCGTATCTGCATACTTATCACAATCATAAATCACTTTTTTAATACCCACTTGAATAATGGCTTTGGCACACTCATTACAGGGAAATAAAGATACATAAAGTCTTGCGCCGGCTAAGCTGCCGCCACTATAATTTAAAATCGCATTTAACTCACTATGTGTCGAATATACATACTTTGTTTCCAAGGGATCCTCTCCCTCTCTCGTCCAAGGAAACTCGTCATCCGAACAACCCATCGGAAACCCATTGTAACCCATAGAAAGAATCTTATTCTCCGGACTTACAATGCAGCAACCAACTTGCGTTCCCGGATCCTTTGAACGCATTCCCGAAAGAATTGCAACGCCCATAAAATACTCATCCCAAGATAAATAATCTGCTCTTTTCCCTGTCATATATACTCCTTCCATCCACCGTTTACGTTTCTTTTATAGTAAAATAGTTTCTGCAGAAATTCGTTTAAATCCTGCTGCCTTTTCCAAACGATTCATAACCGCTATACCAATCCCCTCTTGGGGAATGGATTCGCTATAAATAAACTCTACTTCCTCTTGATCCAATTCTCGTAAAATACGATATAAATTACCGGCTATCCCTGCAACCTCTTTCCGGCTGCCAAGATTTTTTACAATTCCGTCCGGATAAAGTGCTACCGTTTCATCGGTGGCTATCACAGCCACTCGCTTACCCTCTTTTTGCTTTTCTTTTACCAACTTTTGAATCGCAGATACTTCCATAGGTAAATCACCCTCTATAATAGATAAACTACCTTTTGGCGCATAATGGCGATACTTCATACCCGGTGCTTTTGGCTTAGAATCACTTTCCTCCAATCTTTCACGGTTTAATGCTACCGAACCAATCACTTCCTCCAGCATTTCAGCTGTAATAAAACCCGGCCGCAAAATCATCGGTGGTTGTACCGTCATATCCAAAATGGTAGACTCCACACCCATATCCACAGCACCACCATCTACAATCATCTCTATCTTACCATCTAAGTCTTCCAATACATGCTCCGCCAACGTAGGGCTCGGACGCCCTGAAATATTGGCACTCGGTGCCGAAACATAGCCACCTCCCGCTTCAATCAAAGCCAAAGCAATCTTATCTTTTGGCATCCGCACCGCAACCGTATCCAAACCGCCGGTCGTGCCAAGGGGCACCAACGCTCTTTTTTCAAAAATCATGGTCAAAGGACCCGGCCAAAATACTTTCGCTAGTTTTTCTGCCACAGGCGCAATATTTTGCGCAATTTCTTTTAAATCATCGTAGTGTGCAATATGAACAATCAAAGGATTGTCCGCCGGTCTTCCTTTCACACCATAGGTTTTCTTCGCTCCATCTACATCCAAAGCATTGGCACCCAAACCGTATACGGTTTCCGTGGGAAAAGCCACCAGTCCGCCATTTTGCAGAATCCTACCTGCTTTTTGAATCAGCTTTGCATCCATACTATCACGATTTATTTTCACTACTTCTGTTACCATAAACTCCACCATCGTATCAATAAAACTCTGCAATCACATCCCAGGCAATTGCCTGCTCCAATCCCAAACGCCAAGAACCCACTCCGGCCAAGTTTAGAGATTGCATCAATACTAGTTTCTCCCGCAAAGAACGTTCTTCCTCCAGCCAAATGCTCTTTCTACCCTCCGGGGTTTCCCATGCGGCAAAATACATCCTCGCTTCCGGATCCCAGGTAGGCACTACACCTGCCTCTTCTACAGCTGCTCTTGACAATCCCATTCCCAAAGCACTACTACTTACGTGATTCGGGAAGTTCGCTGCCTCCGTTCCCGCCTGCGCCGCTAAATCCTCTTCCGTCTTAGGCACTTCCAACCATAAACGAGCATAAAATGGCAAAGCATTAATCAAACGTTCTGCCGGCACCATCTCCAGTGCTGTTTCAATGCTAAACCGAACAAAATCAAAGGATGCCACAGGGCCGGGCGTTGGCGAACCATCATAAAACTCATCATAACCCATAATAATAATATAATCGGCCACTCTTGCCTGCTCTGCCATATCATAATGGGCATTCCATGCAAACGGAGGTAAATTGGCTATCGTAAACAGCAATGCATGTTCTCGACATAAAACAGACAACTCTCGAACAAACTGAACAAAATGAGGACCTGCCTCCAAAGAAATCTTTTCAAAATCCAGATTGATACCATCTGCGCCCACACGTAGTGTCTCGGCAATCACCTGCTCTGCCATCCTTTCCCGATTGGAAGTACGACTTAGTACCTGATAACTTTCTTCAAAAGAATCTATCCCGCCGTGGAAATCTCTAAACGTCACCCACACCTCCAAACCATTTTGGTGTGCGATTTGTACATACGCCTCGCTGGCAATGGAATCTATATTTCCCTCTATATCACGAATGGAGAACCATGTAGGCGCAATGGCCGTCAAACCATGTGTCCGATCGATTGTCTCCTGCACAAAATAATTGGCATCCGGATGATGTATATCATCCCAAGACATATTGATCAAATGATCCCTTGTTATGTTTGTCCAAACAGGCTCTTCCCAAATCCGATCCACTCCTTGTGTTGTTACATCATACAATGTATTCTCCGGAACATATCCGATAAAACCATCCGATGTTGCAACCTTGCGCCAATCCCCTTCTTCTTCCAAGAACGTAAGGATATCTCCCCGCTCCACCTCCGTCAAAACAGGGCTTTGTGGTCCGCCTTGAAAACGTACCGCCGTATCCCGCCGTATTTCAACAACCTGTTTTTCCTCCCAATCCGTTGTTAAAACCAAACGATTGGGTGCTTCATAAGTACGAAACTCCATGTTTGTAAAAACTTGAATAAAAGGCAATGACACAAAAACAGCACCACCCTCCATCCGTACAATCACATGATCCATACTTCCGGGCTCTGAAATGTGGGTATATTCATTTGTATCGGGTCGGACAGAAACCGTTCCTGTCGGCAAAGTATATAGAAGTAACTGTTCATTGTAATCCCAGTAAAAACGTCCGTTTATCTGTTGACGCAAAACCGCAAACTCTAAATATGCAACACCATCAAACATACGACCACCTGTATCCATATCCCGAACAACTTGATTGTCGATAATAACAGCCAAATCATCCGGGTTGCGAATACCAAAGTACATATTTAAATCTGCTCTTTCATCTGTTGCACTGTATCTATGCCATAACTCTCTTGGATTAAAACCTTGTGTAAGAACAAAACCTACAACTGCAATCACCGCTAAAAGTAATAAAACAACAATGCTGATTAATATAATTCTGTTCCTTTTTTTCCTCCTTTTATATTTCCTTCTTCTCTCATTATAATTATCTCGTCTCAATCTTTGTCCCATTTTATGCCTCCTATTGAATATAGGGCGATTTCCACTCCTCGTTCAATCTTCTAGCATTATAGCATAAATAAGACCTTTTTTGAAACCTGCTTCGGGTATATTCGGGTATATTCTTCGCCATTCCTCCTTTATCATAAATATTTTTCAGTTACTAAACTTGATCGAAGACCAATGCCTCAATCTCTCCCTTCGGGTTTATAATATAGTCGCGCATATAATCCCCCGTTTCCCTCGCCATATAAGCTTTTACAATTTCCATGGAACTAACTCTGTTTCCATTCATTATCATAGCAATACCTGCATCTTCGTATTCCCTAAGTTCATTGTAAAGGCTCCTGTAGGCAGCTTCAGAAATGCACATGGCTTACTCCTTTAATTGCAGAAATGATAAATAGTCCACTGCCAATAAACCATAAGAAAGTATCTGTGACGTACCATCTTCATTTATAGCAGAACGAGAAATAATTTTTCTGCATATATACTAGTTCTTTTTCTTGGTAATATTTTCCGAATGTTTTGGAATTCGATTATCATTAAGAAAAAATCAATTCATCAAGCTTGATTTGATTAAAGTAGATATAGATATGTGTGTTGTGCTTTGTTTGTGTTGTCTTCTCCTTCCCTGTTTTTTTGTTATTTATCAGAACACTATCTCTCGTTGGAGCTATTATAGGCAGGTTATATCTTTAAAGCAACGATTATTTTGTTAATAACTTTGTGAATTAATGGTTTTCTCATTAAATATTCTGTATTTTCGCTTTACTTCTTCGCACTTTTTGTTTATACTAAAGGTGTGGAGGTATAGGCGTTTATCTCTTTAAAACAAAGGAAGTGATATTATGAAAATCGAAAAACTAAATGATAATCAAATTCGTTGTACTCTGACACAAGCTGACTTAGCAGCTCGTCATTTGAAACTCAGCGAGCTTGCTTACGGAACAGAAAAAGCTAAATCACTGTTTCGCGACATGATGCAACAAGCATCTTTTGATTTTGGTTTTGAGGCTGAAGATATCCCTTTAATGATTGAGGCCATTCCGGCATCTGCGGATTCTATTGTATTGATTATCACAAAAGTAGAAGATCCGGAAGAACTTGATACCCGATTTTCCAAGTTTACGCCCTTTGGTAGCCTTGAAGCAAGCAATAGTTATGAACAAGCAAACAAACTAGAAGGTGCCGAAGGTTTTATGGATTTGGTTAACAAAGTAAAAGAAGCAACTTCCGGAACGAGTTTTCCGGCGCAGCCCGAGATAATTGAAAACAGTATCAATTTGAGATTGTTTTCTTTTGTTCACATTGATCGTGTTATTTCAGCAGCAAAACTTTTAGCGACTAGCTACCATGGTAGCAACACTCTTTATTATGATTCTGATGCGGAACTTTACATGTTAACGTTGACGCAATCAGAACACAGTACAAGTGATTTCAACAAACTTTGCAATATGCTCTCTGAGTATGCATCGTCAGAAAAAGCATCTGGTATTATTCTTGCATTTTTGGAAGAACACTGCCAAACTATCATATCCAGCAATGCGATTCAAAAGTTAGCAAACATCTAAAAATGATTTAGCAAATAGGCCCGCCGACAAAATGTTGGCGGGTTTATTTTCTGAATGATTCTGATTCCATTTTTTATTAATCAGTATTTTAAAAAGTCAATCCCTTCATCTGTTTTTTTATCCATTTTTTCATTTTCATTGCTTTTATCCAAAACACTTATTCTTTTTAAATAGAAAGTAATCCACTAAAATGGGATGTTTTGATGTGGATTATGTGAATAACTTCGTTAAATCTTTACTTTATATGGCTTTTTTGTCCGTTTTGATGTGAATAAGTATATTTTTACTTTTCTCTTGCTTTTTTACTTTTTGTGCATCTTGTAAAAAAGCATTTCCCACTAAAAAAGCACAAAACTTTTTTGTTCATTTTTATGTCAATTTTTGTTAGAAATATTCCTATTGATTTTAGAAAGAATTTATGCTAGTTTTAGAATATGCCCTTTCATATTATTGGGTAGAAATTTTAATTTCATTAAGGAGGACGCACAATGTCAAAATATGCAGGAACAAAAACCGAAAAAAATCTGATGGACGCTTTTGCCGGGGAATCACAAGCACGCAACAAGTATACATACTTTGCTTCTGTTGCTAAAAAAGCCGGATACGAGCAGATGGCTGCTATCTTTTTAGAGACAGCAGAGCAAGAAAAAGAACACGCTAAGATGTGGTACAAAGAATTCCAAGGGCTTGGTGATGTAGATCAAAATTTGACCGATGCTGCAAGCGGAGAAAACTACGAGTGGACAGACATGTACAAACGAATGGCAAAAGAAGCGGATGAAGAGGGCTTCAAAGATTTGGCTGCAAAGTTCAGAGGTGTTGCAAAAGTTGAAGCGACTCATGAAGCACGTTATTTAAAACTTTTAGAAAGCCACAAGTCAGGCAAAACATTCAAAGATGATGCACCACTTGGCTGGAAATGCCGCAACTGCGGATATATACACAGTGCGGATGAAGCTCCTGATGTTTGCCCTGTTTGTGATCATGCACAAGCCTATTTCGAAAGAAAAGTAGAAAACTATTAAACGCTAAATCCCCGGCACGACGCAAACCATGCCGGGGTATTTTTTACCCTGTTATCTCCACTTATCTCGTAGCACCGTCCAACTTGGTGCTGTATAAAGCAACCATCTTTTTATTTATTCCGTTTCATTTTGCGCTACTGCTTCCGCCGAGGCGTTTGCCGCAGCAACCGTTTCTGCCACAGGCTCAGAAACCGCATACGCTTTGTTTCGCATTCGAAAGAAAAGCAAAGCCTCATACAGTGGTATAAACACTGCCAAAACACTATGAACGATGGTCATATTACGGGTGGTAAAACCTTCAAATATCTGAAAATTCACCAACGCATGAAGCGGATAATAAAACATCATATAAGCATACAAAAGCAAAAATAGAAATAGATAGAATCCCATCATACCACCAATGGCTCCAAGTGGATTTACCATCGCCGCAAATACAATCGCAAATATAAGCATAAAAGACAAAGTATAAATAACGCCCATAAATATAATCGGAAGTAATAACATCCACAAGCCGGGTCTTTTTATACGCTTTGTTTTTAAGCCAATCTCTCCGGCCAATTCACCATGCAAATAAGTACGGGCAAACGGTATCCATGCCAAAAAAGCATTCTCTTTCCCCATTCTTTTGGCAATGGTATGCATACCAATTGCCTTAAACACATAATCTGCCACCCAAAATAAAAGTATTACCGCATAAAGAGCAACATAAAAGCCAAACAAACCCAGAATACCACCTAACATTTGTTGCTCCGAATGTGACCTACCCCATATTATTTGATCCCACATAGACATATCTTTAATACCTCCTTTATTACGAATCCGTTTTCATCGTTACCTTTTCTAAATGCCATACCCCTTTTACATATTCCGCAATGGTTCGATCTGATGTAAATTTTCCACTGGATGCTGTGTTAAGCAGTGCCATTTTGGTCCACGCTTCTTGATTGCGATAAGCTGCTTCTACCCGCTCTTGCGCGTTTGCATAAGCTCTAAAATCTTTGAGGATAAAATACATATCCGCCCGCTCACTACTGTAATTATTAAGCAAAGAATTGTAAATGTTTATATACATTTCCCGATCTCCTTGGGAATAAGTACCATCAATCAATTGGTCTATTACACGTTTGATTTCTCCATCATTGCTATAAATCTCCATGGGATAATAACCACCATGCTTTTCAAAGTGAATCACTTCCTCCGAACTAAGTCCAAAAATAAACGCATTTTCAATGCCAACTTCTTCCACAATCTCCACATTGGCTCCGTCCATGGTACCTATCGTGGGAGCACCATTCATCATAAACTTCATGTTTCCTGTGCCGGAAGCTTCTTTTGAAGCTGTGGAAATCTGCTCACTCACATCAGCAGCAGCAAACAACAACTCCGCATTGGATACACGATAATCCTCAATGAATACAACTTTGATTTTCCCATGAATGCTTCTGTCATTGTTTATCACTTCCGCGACGGAATTAATCAACTTAATTGTTTCTTTGGCACGTAAATACCCTGCCGCTGCTTTTGCCCCAAAAATAAAGGTACGAGGGAAAAAAGACATCTCCGGAGATTCTTTTAGCTTATTATACAAATACATAATATGCAAAATATTCAACAGTTGACGCTTATACTCATGAAGCCGCTTTATTTGCACATCAAAAATAGAATTTGGATCTACCTCAATGCCATTGTGCTCTTTGATGTATTTTGCCAAACGTACTTTGTTTTGAAATTTAATTCGCATAAACTCCTGCTTGGCCTTTAAATTATCCGCCAACGGTTTCAACTTTTCAATTTGAGCAAAGTCTGTAATCCAGCCCGCCCCGATATGCCCGGTAATCCACTCCGATAACAAAGGATTTCCATGAAGCACAAAACGACGCTGGGTCACACCGTTTGTTTTATTATTAAACTTCTCCGGCATAATTTCATAAAAATCTCGGAACAATTCTTTTTTGATGATATCCGTATGCAACCTTGCCACACCATTTACGGAGAAACCGGCAATCACCGCCATATTTGCCATACGTATCTGCCCATCATACAAAATGCCCATCGAACAAACCTTTTCTTCATTGCCCGGATACATGTTACGTATCTGCTCCACAAAACGACGGTCAATCTCTTGCACTATCTCATAAATTCTCGGCAATAAACGAGAGAATAAATCAATGGGCCATTTTTCCAAGGCCTCGCTCATAATCGTATGATTTGTATAAGCGCAAGTCCGGTTCACAATCCCCCATGCCGCATCCCACTCCAAGCCCTCTTCGTCAATCAACAAGCGCATCAACTCCGGCACCGCAACCGTTGGATGGGTATCATTCATCTGCACGCAAATCTTCTCCGGCAATTGTTTGATATCATCGTGGCTCGTTTTAAACTTTTCAATCATGGCTTGCAAACTAGCAGAAATAAAGAAATATTGTTGTTTTAAACGCAACTCCTTTCCTGCATAATGATTATCATTGGGATAAAGCACATCTACAATCTGCTTTGCCAAATTTTCCTGCTCAACAGCCTTATGATAGTCTCCCCGATCAAAAGAATCTAAACTAAAATCCGTAATCGCTTTTGCATCCCAAATACGCAGCGTATTGACCAAATGATTGCCGTAACCAATAATCGGCATATCATAAGGGATCGCCAATACGGACTCATAATTTTCTTGGATAAAATGATATTGACCTGTCTTTGGATCTTTTTCCGAACGTGTCGTACCACCAAAACGAATTTCCTTTGCTAGTTCTTCCCGCTTGATTTCAAAGGGATTTCCGTCCTTTAGCCAATTGTCCGGTGTTTCTACTTGATAACCATTTTCAATTTTTTGCTTGAACATACCATAACGGTAACGAATGCCACAACCACAGGCAGGATAATCCAAGGTTGCCAAGGAATCCAAAAAGCAAGCCGCCAAACGACCAAGCCCACCATTGCCCAAAGCAGCGTCCGGTTCTTGGTCCTCCACCGCATTTAAATCAATGTTCATCTCCTGCAACGCTTCTTGCACATCCTGATAAGCCATCATGTTAATTAGGTTGTTGCCCAACGCCCGACCCATCAAAAATTCCATGGACATATAATATACAATCTTACCATCGTATTTTTTCAGAGCCTCTTGTGTCGCCAACCAATCATCAATCATATAGTCTTTAATCGCATAGGATACCGCTTGGAAAATCTGCTGTAAATTCGCCTCCGCAACGGTTTTTTTGCATAATGTTTTTACATTGTATGCAACGACTTCTTTAAATTTCTTTTTATCAAATGTTTGCATCCGCATCTATTCCTACCCCACCTTTTCTACGCCTATGGTCACTGCCTCACCATTGATTTGCCACGCCTTAACAAAACCAATCGGCTCTCCTAGCAAAATGCCTTTTGCCAAGACTTCATCGGCAATCCCATCGCCGTTTTTTATGAAAATATTCTTTGCTTTTTCACTGCCTTGATAAGTTACCTGAATATGATCCGTCACTTCAAAACCGGCCTCTTTTCGCATGGTCTGAATCTTGCTGACAATCTCTCTTACAAAACCCTCTTCTAATAATTCTTCTGTCAAATTGGTATCAAAAACAACCGTAATCCCAAAATCATCTTCCGAAACATAACCCGCCGTCTGGGCCGTATCAATCAACAGATCCTCCTGAGACAATGTCACTTGCTGCTCTCCTAAATCAAGTTGCAAAAAGCCGGTCTCTTTCAGCTGATCCATGGCTTGATTGCCTTTCAAATTGCTCAGTGCTTCTTTGATTTTACCCAACAGTTTACCATATTTCGGTCCGATTGTTTTTAATTGGGGCTTAAATGTATAAGATATAAAAGCCCTCACATCTTCTACAAAACAGATCTTTTTCACGTTCAACTCTTCGGCAACAATCTTTTGATAAAAATCAGATAAACCAAAATCGGCTTTCACAAACATTTGCCCAATGGGCTGACGATTTTTAATATTGGCATTGTTGCGGCAAGCGCGGCCCATTACAACCAATTTTAATACTTTATCCATATTACTTTCTAAGTCTACGTCAATAAAAGCCTCATTGGCAACAGGATAATCACATAAATGAATGCTCAACTTGGCATTTGCATCTACACTACGAACTAAGTTTTGATAAATTTCCTCTGTCATAAAAGGAATCAATGGTGCTGCTGCCTTTGATACCTCCACCAAAGCTGTATACAAGGTCATGTAAGCATTAATTTTATCCTGCTCCATACCTTTTGCCCAAAAACGCTCCCGGCTTCGTCTCACATACCAATTGCTCATATCCTCCACAAATCCCTGCAAAGCTCGAGCACTTTCGGGAATGCGGTAGTTTTCCAAATGATGATCCACCGTTTGAATCAATGTATTTAACTTGGACAACAACCACTTGTCCATCACATTTAACTTGTCATATTCTAATTCATATTGATTGGCATCAAAGCCGTCAATATTGGCATAAAGCACAAAAAAGGCATAGGTATTCCATAGGGTACCCATAAATTTACGCTGCCCCTCTTGAACCGCCTTTCCATGGAAACGATTGGGCAACCAAGGCGCACTATTTACATAAAAATACCAACGAATGGCATCTGCTCCATAGGTTTCCAACGCTTCAAAGGGATCCACTGCATTCCCCTTTGACTTACTCATCTTTTGCCCATTTTCATCCTGAACATGCCCCATAACAATAACGTTTTTATAAGGTGCTTGCTGAAACAACAAGGTCGAAATTGCCAACAGAGAATAAAACCAACCACGTGTCTGATCCACGGCTTCGGAAATAAAATCTGCCGGAAACTGTTGGGCAAATACCCCTTGATTCTCAAATGGATAATGATGTTGGGCAAAAGGCATCGCACCGCTATCAAACCAGCAGTCTACAACCTCCGGTACCCGTTTCATCTGCCCATTGCACTTGCTGCACGAAATGGTCACCGCGTCAATATATGGACGGTGTAGCTCGATTTCTTTTGGGCAATTTTCAGATAAGGCACGCAATTCTTCCACACTACCAATAGAATGCTGGTGTCCGCAAGCGCACTCCCAAATATTCAAAGGAGTCCCCCAATAACGGTTTCGGCTAATACCCCAATCCTGCACATTTTCCAACCAATCACCAAAACGTTTGATTCCAATATTTTTCGGAATCCAATTGATGGTATTATTGTTGGCAATCAGCTCTTCTTTTACCGCTGTCATCTTAATAAACCAAGACTCACGGGCATAATAAATCAACGGTGTATCACAACGCCAACAATGGGGATAACTATGCTCATAATTGGGCGCATCGTAAAGCAAACCCCGCTCAGACAAGGCTTCAATAATCAGTGGATCCGCTTTTTTCACAAAGGTACCGGCAAATGGTGCGCCCTCTGTTAAAACACCTTTTTCATCCACCAATTGCACAAAAGGCAGGTCATATTTTCTGCCGATTAAATTGTCATCTTCACCAAAAGCCGGCGCAATATGAACAATCCCCGTACCATCACTTAGAGTAACAAAATCACCGCATACAACATAAAATGCTTTTTTCTTTTGCTTCTCAGCCGCTACTTTCACCCCATCAAAAAGAGGTATATATTCCTTGCCTTCTAAATCACTGCCTTTGTATTTGTCCAACACGGTATATTTGCTTGTATCTTCCCCTAAAACCTGATCTAATAAGGCTTCTGCCAAATAATACACATAACCATCTGCGGTTTTTACCCTGACATAATCCTCTTCGGGATTCACACACAGTGCTAGATTAGACGGCAACGTCCAAGGTGTGGTCGTCCAAGCCAAAATATACGCATCTTCATCTTTTACTTGGAAACGAACAATCGCAGAACGCTCCTTTACATCCTTATAACCTTGGGCAACCTCTTGGGAGGAAAGCGGCGTTCCGCAACGGGGGCAATAAGGTACCGTTTTAAAACCACGATAAAGCAAGCCCTTTTTCCAAATCTCCGTTAAGGCCCACCATTCTGATTCAATAAAATCATTGTCATAAGTCACATAAGGGTCTTTCATGTCTGCCCAAAATCCGACAGAAGCGGAGAAATCTTCCCACATACCCTTATATTTCCAAACACTCTCCTTACACTGGTCAATAAAAGGCTCTAACCCATAGGACTCGATTTGATCCTTACCATCAATACCCAACAACTTTTCTACCTCTAATTCTACCGGCAAACCATGGGTGTCCCAGCCGGCTTTTCGTGGTACCTGAAACCCTTTCATGGTTCGATAACGAGGAATCATATCTTTGATAACCCGGGTCAAAACATGGCCGATATGGGGCATACCATTGGCCGTTGGTGGTCCATCATAAAAAGTATAGGTTGGGCAACCTTTACGCTCTTCGATGCTTTTTTCAAAGATCTGTTGCTCTACCCAAAACTGTTCCACCCCTTTTTCCCGACTGACAAAGTTTAAATCCGTTGACACTTTTTCATACATTGATCTATTTACTTCCTTTCAATTATTTGCTTGTTGAGTTGTCTTTTGATACGAGCCAACTCTCTTTTGCGCCGTACCAAAACCACCAATATCATAAAAAATAGCACAATCGCCCCAAGGGCAATCACAATCACAAAGATAGGCAATGTTCGATAAATAACTTCCTGGTCATCTGCAATATCTCCCCTGGGATATGGATAAATCTCTGCAAGCAACGCATCTTCTTCCTCTATCTCTTCTACCAACAAGCTCTCCAAAAAAGCTTGGGTTACAATCACATCCGCCACACCTAACATCTGGCCCGCAAAGCTGTAGTAGGCCCGTCCTGCCAAGTCTCCTTCTTCCTTTAACACAATCTTACGCTCCACCCGGTCAAACTCCATGCCGCGAGGCAATACAATCACCGCATCCGGATCGAGAAATGCTTGAATAAATTCATCTTCCCCTGTTTCATCTAATCGAAATGGAACAAAATTGTCAAATCCATAATCAAGCAATGCCGCTGTACTATTATAAACCTGAACACCATAATCATGCAAAACCACTGCCACCAATTGCATTGTTTCGTTATCTGCCGTAGTCACCAACGTGGTACCTGCCTGATTGGTAAAACCGGTCTTACCACCTGTCACATAAGGGTGGTGCCAATAGTTTTCCGGCCAAAGCATCTGATGGTTTTGAAATAAAAACCGCTCTTCTTCCGTTTTGTTGGTCTCCGGAATTTTATATTCCAAACAGCTCATAAAATGCAAAAATGCAGGATTTTGATATAATTCTGCCATAATCAAAGCCATATCATAAGCGGTGGTATAATGATCTGCACCATGCAATCCATGGGCATTTGACCAATGGGAATGCATCGCTCCGATTTCCTGAGCGCGTGTATTCATCTGCTCCAAAAATGTATCATGATCGCCGCCCATGGCCGTACCAATGGTTTCGGCAATACCATAACCCACTTCATTGGCCGATGCCAACAACAAGGCATACAGTGCCTGCTCCATGGTCAGCTCTTCTCCCGGTTGTACAGAAATGTGTGCATAATCCCACTGTAAAAAGGCAATGCTTTCTTCAGAAAAAACAATCACATCCTCTAAGTTGCTATTTTCCAAAGCCACCAAAGTCGTCAGCAGCTTCGTAATACTCGCCGGATAAAACCGCTGCTCTGCCCGTTTGGCATATAAAATCGCCCCACTGTTCATCTCCATCAAAATCGCTGCATGCCCATATATATGAGGGCCCTCCGGCCAGTCTGCAATGCGATTTGTCTCCGGCGGCGTATCAAAAGATTCTTGTCGAATCCTTTCTTTTTCTTCCATGATTTCTTCTAATGTTTGCCCCTCAGGCAACTCTTCTTCTGCCTTTGTTATCATCGCAACTTGAGACAACAATAAAACAAACGCAACAAAACCACAGATTTGCTTTTTTATTTTCATATAATACTCTCATTCTCTTACGTTCACGCACTATACTAATTTTATCGCAATTCCCGGTCTTACGCAAGACGCAAAAAAAGAGCCTTTCGGCTCTTAAAATGCAATATCTACCAACTCTGTACTTCCTCATTTGTTTCGATTGCAGAATCCAACAGGCGAATCAACTCTAAGGTACTACGAAAAGCCAATTTTTGATTGTCCTTGGTCCACGTAATCACCCCTTGCCAAGTTCCGTTTTGCGTATCCTTAATTTCAATGATAAAAGTCTTGTCTTTGGCACTTATCATTCTCTCTCCCATAACAATTCTCCTCTCCCCTATTGTTTTATAATAACAGTATAGCAACTTACCGTCACAAATCAGTCACAGGAACCGTGAATTTTTTAAGCAACTTCACACATTCCATCGTGGTTTGAAATGTGCCCAACCATTTACCCTCTGTCGATTTGAATACACCTTGCCACTCCGCACCTTTTCTCGTTTGCATGGTCAAATCTACCGTCAATAACCGCCCCTTTTTTTCCTGTATCTCCCGGGAACTATAATACTGCTTGGGATTACCTTGATAAGATTGGTATTTTTTTTCTTCTTGAAAACTACGAATCACATGAAAAGGCTGAGGACGACCAATCAAATTATAAGCCTCATCCAATTTTGATACAAAATCAATCAAACAAGTAAATGCCAAGGCATGTTCCAAAGCAATGCCATAAACCTTACCCTGTAAATTTTCATCATCAAAACAATCAATACAGAGCCGCACACAGGTTGCCGTATATTCTCGCATCCTACTTCCCCCTTACCGAATTTCATCCAATTTATAACTTAATTTGGCTTTTGTTTTTTTCTTATAAGATTGGCAAAAACCTGTATCAATTCGTTTCATCACCATTTTTGCCGTTTCATATTGGCAAGAGGGCAGCAACACGATATATTGGCAAACACTATAGCGGGAAACCACATCCCCCGAACGCAAACGTTCTAAAAGTACCTGCTCCAAATACGCCATTCCCTCTTTGATTATCTTTAAATATGCCGGCGAATCTACGGCAATTTCCCAGATTGGCTCCACAGTAATCAAAGCAAGAAACATAGAAATACCAAATCGCTCCGCTCGTACCTGCTCCAAATGATAGGTTTTACGAAACATACCAAACTCACACAAAAACGATCCTTGGTGGGAGCTCTCGCTTAATTCTTGCTGAATCAAACCTAAATCATCTTGACGATTACGAGTTTCTTTCAAAAAATCCGCATACAAATTTGCCAATTCTTCCGATGGAGATATCCCCAAATTGTCATAAAGCAACTCTACGGCCTTTTTATAATGAACCTCTGCCACCTTTATTTTATTTTGGCACAACAAAGCCTTGATAAAATAATAATGCAATGTTTCACTCAGTTGATCTACCTGTAAAGCCAAATGGCAAATATGCTCCATCTGCTCATATCGCTCCCATTCATCCAAAATAGCCGCAGCAGCCTTTACAATAGATAAATACATAGAATGATAATGGGCTGACCGTGGAATAACCCACTGCTCTCCATCCATTTTGGGTAAGAACTTACCCCTATATAACGCTATGGCCTCCAGAAAATGAGCCAATTTTTCCTCTGAATCCTTTGCACGCAAACCAGATTCATATTTATCATCCAATAACTCCCCATCCGAAATGGAGCTTACCTCATGGTTCCAAATATAGGAGCCACGATGTGCGATGATAAATTCATACTCCGGCCACACCTGCTTTAACAGCATCCGCAAACGGTACACCAGATTTTTCAAAGCACCTGCCGGATTCACACTATCCGTATCCCACAAAGCATCCACCAACTCACCGATGGAAATCTTTTTGTTTTTATGACAATACATATAAACAAACAACTTAACAAGCATTTTCGAATGCATCTCATCTTCATTCAAACTTTTTCCTGCACCGGATATGCAGAATTGATTAAATAATTCAATATAAAATGTTGTTTGCTCATTTGCAAAGCTTTTCATGATGTTGCCCCCTCATATTACTCTTTTATTGTGGAATTGTCTTTAAATGCTGTCGTTTGTATGATATAATCAAACTAATAACCTTACTGTTTTTTGCTGTTTAAATATATAAGGAGGCGGATATGAAAAAACGACTTGTTTTTATTTTAATTCTTCTATTTGCCTTGGGTGGTTGCGGACAACAAACAACACAACCATCCACCCCATCCGACAACCCACAATCCACTTCAGCAAATACGCCTGCGCAAAGTGCCGAACCTACGGGGCCTCTTCGTGATGCAACGCCTGAGGTTTTAGTGCCTGACTCCTCCGGCACAACAGTCTTTGAAGCAGAACTTTATCGCATTGATGTTTCCAACAGCGACCAAGGTTATGTTATGGTACAGTACAAAGGAGACAATGAAAAAGTAAAACTACAGATTGCGCTTCCCAATGAAACCGTTTATACCTATTTGGTTACCAAATATAATGAATATGTTACTTACCCCTTACCCGGTGGTACCGGCAATTATACCATTACACTTTATGAAGCTGCTGATATCGAAAATGACCTGTATGCCGTCATTTTCACGGAAACCATTGATGTTACCCTTACAGATGCGTTTTTACCATTTTTATATCCAAACAATTATGTAAACTTTACTGCCGACAGCGAAGCCGTTGCCAAAGCAGAAGTCCTTGCTGCCGATTGTTATTCTGACTTAGATGTTATTGCAAGCGTTTATAACTTTGTCATAGAAAACATCAGTTATGATTATGAAAAAGTGGAAAATGGAGTACAATTTGGCTATACCCCTGATATCAATGAAACCCTAGAAACAAAAAAGGGCATTTGCTTTGACTATGCCTCCTTGATGTCTGCCATGCTACGTTCACAACGCATACCAACCAAACTGGAAGTTGGTTATGCAGGCGAGACCTACCATGCTTGGATTAGTTGCTTTGTAGACGAAATCGGCTGGGTTGACAAACTCATACAATTTGATGGGCAAAACTGGACCCTCATAGATCCCACCTTTGCCGCCAGCAGTACCCAAGATGGCCGTGATTTAAGCTCTGTCATCGGAGATGGTACCAATTATCAAGTGAAATATAATTACTAAATCGAATCGCTTTTCCATTGATAGTATTATATCCCACAGGGTAAAGAAAAGCAATCAAAGGACAAAGGAGGCACACCAAAACAGTGGGTAGTATGGTTCAAGCAAACCATACTACCCACTTTCTATTGTTTCTTCTGTATTTCTTTTTGCAAGTTTATCGTTTCTTTCTTCTGTACTTATAAGCATATACCCCAACTCCACTCATCAAACCAATTCCAGCAAGCAGCAGTGCTATGTACCCACGTATCTGCAAGTGGTCTCCGGCATCCGGAATCTCTGAGTCAGGTGGTTTTGGAGTACCCGGTGATGTCGGCGGTGTCGTTGGAGGAACCGTTGCCGGATTCGTTGGTGGCTCCGTTGCCGGGGTCGTTGGCGGTTCTGTTACCGGCTCTGTTGGTGGCTCCGTTACCGGGGTTGTCGGCGGCTCTGTTGGTGGCTCCGTTATCGGGGTTGTCGGTGGTTCTGTTGGTGGCTCTGTTGGTGGTTGTGTGGGTGGCTCCGTATAGAAATTGTCGATGGTCACCATAATATTGTCATCTTCCTCTGTAATATGCACCGTATAAGGCAACTCCGGCGTACTTGTGACAACAAAGCCATCCATCTCGTAATTCCGTTCCTGAATCACATAATCACCAAGCTCCAAATTCTCCCAGAATCCACCACCTACACCAACTGTTTCAAAGAAGCCATTTGGCCCTGAAACATCAATGGCAAAACCGGATGGTATTTCACCCGGAAGCAAACCATGAAATGCTTTTCTGACCCGAAGTGCAGGTGTTACAGATGCAGGAAGCTCTACATATGTATTTTCAATATTCACCACAGCCTCTGCACCATCTGTGGATAACGGCGGTGTCACCACCAATGGTCCGGGAAGAAGTAGCATAAAACCATCGGCATATCCACCACTTTCATAAATCACATAGTTTCCGGTAGGCAAATCTGTTAATACATATTTTCCATCTACAAAATGATCATAGAATATCGTATTTCGATAGATTTCATTTCCATCATCATCAGTACCAATAATCAAGAACGATATCGTAGAAACTGCCGTACCCGCAGGTAAACCGGTAAACTGCTTATAAATCGTCAGGCTACCCTTATCCCGCTCGTAGGTATTGGTAATATCAATCACAATAGTTTCTGTTGTTGCATCTGCCGTAAATGTATATGGTAGCTCAGGGGTAGAAACCATATGATAACCCGGCACCGTAACGTTGTTTTCTCGGATTCTATATTCTCCCAAAAACAAACCGGTAATGGTCACACCCGCCAAAGCCTCTTCTAATGTAAGCACACGAACATAATTTTGAGGTCCTTCTATAATCAATTGAAAATCTGTAGGAATGAGACTTTGATCCAAGCCCACAAAGGTTTTTTGAATCGTTAAATCAAAGGTATCTTCCGTATAGGTATTATCAATGACTACCATGATATCTGTGTTTGTCTGACCCTCCGGGAAATTGACCGTATAAGGTAATTCCGGTGAAGTCACAACACTATACCCACTTGCCGCATAGTTCCGTTCCGTAATCGTATAATCTCCGTATTCCAAATCCTCAAAGATGCCGCCGGCCGCTCCAACTGTTTCAAACCAGTCATTTGGCCCTGAAATGTCAATGGCAAAGTCCGGTAATAAACTGGTGACTTCATCCGGTGTCAAACCATGGAACACTTTTACCACCTGTAGTCTTGGACTCGTTGGAGGCGGCAATTCTGTATAAGCATTGGTCATCGGTATGGTGATTAAATTTTCATCACGAATCGGTACAAAACCTAAATCCAAACTAGGGCTAAACATTCCCTCCACAAGACCGCCGCTTTCATAGATATGATAAATTCCAAAAGGCAGTTCCGTCAAATCATAGCTATAGGTGCCTGTGTTTGCATCATACACAAAATCTCTCAACCATACTGTTTCTCGGAAAACAACAATGGAATCATCATTAAAATCAAAACCAATAATCGTAAATGAAATATCCGATACAAATTCCAAGGGATCAACGCCATCAGGCAAGCCCGTAAAACTCTTTACAAGGGTCATATTACCGGATTGCTCTTGGTACACATTGACAAAATGAACGGTCATGTCTATTCCGCCGTCTGCAATTTCAAAATAACCCGCATCACTTAAATTTACGTCTCCATCATTTATCGTAACCGATACGGTAGGACCGTCAAATCCGGTCATATTACCACCCGTTTCCGTGATATAATAACCACCCGTCGGCAGATCCGTCAAAACAAATTTTCCATCTATAAACATGTCATAAGTAACTTGTAGGGCAGTGCCCAACGCCTGACCGGATGCACCTACAATCAGAAATGCAATTCCCTCCGGCGGTACGGTTATTTCCGTTACATCACCCTGCTCATCATATACAACTATCTCTTTTTCAATGATTAACCCTGCTCTGCGCACATAACTGTTGATAACCGTAGCTATCACATCATCTCCATAACCCAACCAGAATGTGGTATATGGATTGCCGCTTCCATCCGTACCCGTCGTTGATGCAACATCTCCCGACCCATCTACCACAGTAAAGGTCACCGTGGCGGTATGGGTATGTTGAAGCGGGTCATTCGCTGCAATAGAATTGTTTTGTCCATACTCTGTAATCGTATAGTAACCAACGGGGGCATCTTCCTGCAATATACCAACTCCGGTATTGCTACTGCTCATTGCCGCCATCATGTCTGCAAAGCTAATCATATCCAGATAAATCACGTTTCCGCTTTCATCTGTACCAACCACTGAAAACACGATATTGTCATGGATATCATCCCACCCCAATGAACTACCTGGGGCAAATTCTTTTCGTACGGTCAGCTTAGGCGGATCCGCTACTTCATAGATATTGGTCAAACCAAGGGTAATCACATCCCCATCTTCAACATCCGTTAAAGTCAAAACATAATCCGGTGGTTCCTCTTCCAAATTTACCGTAACATGACCGGGCACATCCAAGGCATCATAACTTAAAGTCCAATCATAATTTGGAATCTCATGGTATTTTTCCACCAACTTAATGCTATCAAAAACACCGCTTATATTAAGAATGGTTCTACCATTGATAAAATCATCCGGATAATATAGGCTTTCGTCCGGTGTCGCGCCGAATACACCTCCTGTTCCTTTATAAACATCGAACTCAATGCTTCCATTTGTGCCCAATGCATCCAGTACTTGCTGCGAAGTAAGCCCTTCAAAATTTTTCTCCAACACGATAATGCGTTGGTCTGGAACTTCTGCAATATTAAATATCTGTGCATCTTCCCATGTGCCTGACGCATCATCCCAACGGGGCGGAAAATCAATGACGATCCACGGCGGCTCATTGCCCGGTCCAAATGGTGTAAATACACCACCGTCATAACTGCCCTCTACCACCGTATAGGACATCAATACCGCATTGCCCGCTGCATCAGGCGTAAGGGCATACAGAGGTAGGTTTTCCCATGTATACATAAGCTCTATTCCGCCTGTGGCATTTGTTGTCGCATTTGTCGAGGCCGGATCTAGTTCAATCGGACTACCAACCGGATTGCCATCTCCATCGTACAACTGCACATACACAGGGACTATCAGATCCCCTAGTGCCGCATCCCACTCTTTCAAAACCGTTAAACTGGTTGTATCCAATACAAGGCGCCCATTGTTGCCCAATTCATGCACCTGCACCACCGGATTTATGGTAAAATAACGTGGATAAAATGATGTGGGAGATGTTTGCGTTGTATTTGTCGCTTTTAATGTTTGCGTTCGTTCACTATATAGCCTTGTTTCCTCAAAGTAGTAAGGACTTACCGCACCCGGCATAAAGAATGCATCGGTTGCATTGGAAAATCCACTGGGCGAAAGCCAGCGATTGGTATATAAATAATAAGCCTCTCTGCCGCTTACTTGATAACGGGCTGTGCCGGTATAAGCAGGAGATAATCCTGCATAAATACTCTCTATGTCCATACCCACAGAGTAAATAGCTCGAATCGGTGCCGCTTCTACGATCTGAATCTCACCCGTTGGTACATTATTTGCATCTTTTACAGAAGTAACCGTACGCTGCGGAATCAAACTAGCCGGAATATACCAACGTACAAGGTGGTCCCCTGCCTGTAAAGAACGCCTCAAACGGATGCCATCAGAATACACTTCCGGATAAATACCATCTTCCAATATGGTTACCACATGAAATGCCATATAAATCATATCCGTTGGTTGATTGGTCACCGGATTGGTCACTGCACCCTCTACCATATACCGCTCAACAACGGTTACAGCATTTGTTAAGGTACTTGGATCAATGGGGTTACCGGTGGAATCAAAAAAGCTACTGACAAAATTTCTATCTACATCTGCATAGTATTTCATCGGGCTGGCTTGCCCGGCCGCAACATTGGAAGAAATAAAATCCCGCACCTCTGCATCCGTCATCAAAGTTCCATCTGATTGATAGGCCTGCTGTTGTAGCATCACCGTTACATATTTATCAATTGCAGCGGCGTCACCTGCTTCTAATGCACTTGCCAAAGTATCCACTGTAAATTTCACATTATCATACCAAAAACCAGTCAACTCACGAAACTCCATATACTGCCCAAGCACATCTGAAAAAATAAGATAACCGTCAAAGTCCGCATCACTTGCTCCTGTTTCACCCGGCAATAACGTTGTGTAACTACCCTGTGATACAATCTGCTGGGCTATTTGGTGAAACGCATCCGCCAATTCACTTACATCCGTAGCAGAAAAATACATATCCGCATAATCTGTTGTAATAATAGCACTATAGTTTTGAATCTGCTTCAATGTACGCTGGGTTGAAGAGTTCTTGTTTAAAACCGGTACAGAAATGGTGTTCCCTTGCGAGAAACTATCCAGTAGTACACGCATATTATAATTGACATTAGAAAGACTTTGATTGATTAAGTCAGCATTTACGCTACCTGCTGTGGTAGAATCCCCATAGGGGTCCAACGTGGCATTGATAATGTCTGAAGTATCCCCCAATCCAATCGTATAAAACCCTACCGTCCGTGTAGATTGGCTGGGATCACCGCCATAATAATGGTCATGGGTCTGCTGCTTCATATAGGATGCTGTCAATACCGTAAGTAAAGCCAAGCCTAAGTCGGAAGTGGTTCCATTGCCCGAGTCCAAACCTGTATCCGTATCACTTGCTGCAGTACTAAAACGATAATCTGTCCAACCATAAGTTGGTTGCCCATCTGTCATCAAAATGATATTGGGTCTGCGAATCAAGGTATAGGTATCTGTACCTACTGTCGTTGTATAGGTGGTATCATTATTATCCAATAATATTTTTGCACCACGATAAATACCACGTTGGGTCGGGGTTCCACCCTCGACGGTAAAGCTAGGCATAACGGCCGTAAAACCATTTGTATTTGCCAAACTGCCCGGCACCATAGCACCTGTAAAATTGACGGTTGTTGTACCACTCATGGTAAAAAACCCATTGTTTGTAGCAGAATATCTAGCAAGGGGTAACACATCAAAAATCTGAGAAACATTGGCACCACTCACCTGATGGCCACCAAATGCCACAACCGCAACCCGGTTGTTTGGATTGGCTGTCATCAACATACCAATGGCTTCATTGAGTGCATCCACCACTACAGCAATACGAGAGCGTCCCGATGTACCCACAAGTGTTGTCATACTACCTGACACGTCAATGACAAATACTGTGTCAGATGGTTCAATCAAAGCTTCTACCGTATAAGATTGGCTTAAAGCAGATAAGGTCACCAAAAACTCGTCTTCCGCTGCCATCACCGCATCTGTGGGCTTGCCCGAAGCATCAAAAATAGGCGCACTCACCACATTTACTGATTTGTCCGTCCAAATACGCCCGTTTTCAATGGGGGTCCCTGTTGTTGGATCGACTGTGTTTGACCACGTGGGAATAGAGGTATCCGGATCTGATACCATCTCAAAGACTGTGGAAAATGGAGTTGCTGTTGCCATTGCAGACTGGATATCTGCTGCACGAACCAATGATGCGATAGGGGGGGGGATAGAACATAATAATATCAATACCAATAGTACACTAAGAAACCGATGTTTTTTCATAGCACCTACCCCCTCTATTCTACTTTTTCTACCAACCAATGTTTTCTATATCTTTTATATTATTTCATGTTTTCTACCATTATATCAGTTGAAAGAGCATTTGCCAACCTTTTTATCAATTGTCTGAATGTTTGTTAAAAAATATATTTAAAGTGCAATTTGTATCCCTTTGCTTTCTATAATTTAGATGCTTTTTTTGTGGCCCTTGTAATGCAGTCCATAACCGCATAACGCATACCACCTTTTTCCAAAGCCTCTACCCCCTCTATCGTAGTGCCACCGGGTGATGTAACCATGTCTTTCATCATGCCCGGATGCATCTTTGTTTCCAAAATCATCTTTGCTGTTCCAAAGCAAGTTTGCGCTGACAAACGATAAGCCATTTCTCTGGGAATACCGTTTTTTACGCCGGCATCGGCCATAGCCTCAATAAACATGGCAATGTAAGCCGGCCCGCCGCCGCTCATGCCACTAATTGCATTGATCAAACGCTCCGGCACCCACTCCACCATACCTATGGCATTAAATATTGCTACAACCGTCTCTTTTTCATCTTCTTTCAAATCTGTTTCCAAACAAAATACATTGGCACCCGCATTGACCATAGATGGGGTGTTGGGCATAATCCGTAAAATCCTTGCTTTGCCTACAATCATTGCATCTATTCGCTCTATTGTGATACCTGCTGCAATGGAAACCACTGCCTTGCCATCCAAAGCGTTGCCGCATTCCAACAAGGCACCCTCCAAATGCTGCGGTTTGGTGCCAAGCACAATCAAATCACTTTTTTGGCATAATTCATGATTGTTTGCAACTACATTGACCCCCAAAGAAGTCATTCTTTCTATTACCACAGGATTGATATCATAAACATATACATTTTCCTTGGAAAGTGCCCGACCCTCCAAAGCACCGTGTAAAATCGCACCACTCATATTATTACAACCAATAAAACCTATTTTTTTCGGATTCATTTTCTTCTCCTTACATAAACCAATCAGATGGCTTTTTTTCAAACATTTCATATCCAACATTATTATAGCGGATGGCTTTTGCCGGGTCAATGTAGATTTCCTTGACAAATAAGACAAAATCTCCCAGAATAAAACTATCTAACTATCATTTAAGAACAATACACGCATTCTTTATTTAAGGAGATTTACCAATGCTTGCACCCAATCAAAAAGGCCCTCTTGCTATGGTGGCCGCTTCTATCTGTTGGAGCCTAGGCGGATTACTCATCCGCTTTATTCCTGAATCTTGGGGAGCCTTAAGCATCATCGGACTTCGGGCTTTTTTAGCCGCAATTGTTTTTATTATTTGGCGGCGAAGTGCCAAAATTGAGCTTACACAGGGCAATATCCTAGCCGCCTTATGTCTAACCGCCACCACTACTTTATTTGTTTTTGCAAATTTACTGACCACTGCCGCTGCTGCAATCATGCTGCAATTTACAGCTCCGGTCTTTATTATTTTAATTCATCTTGTATTTTATCGCAAAAAACCCAAAACCAGCGAAATCATCGCTGCTACAATCACCATTTGCGGTATGTTATTATTTTTCGCCGACCACTTAGAAATCGGTGGCACCTTAGGCAATGTTTTAGCAATTATTTCCGGCTTAACGTTCGCCGGTGTTTTCGTTTGCAATAAAAGGCCGGATACCAAACCGGAACAATCCCTGTTGCTTGGTTTTTATATTAGCTCACTGATTGGCTTACCTTTTGCATTCTTTCGTGTAACACCCGATTTTGTCGGTTGGGCTTCGGTTATTGTTTTGGGTGTCATCCAAGTGGGGCTCGCTTATGTATTTTTCACCATTGGAATTAAAAAAACGACCGCCCTACTCGCTTGTCTCATTACAGCGATGGAACCGGTCTTAAATCCCTTATGGGTCGCCCTAGTCACCGGAGAAATACCCGGTTTATTTACCATACTTGGAGGAGCCATCATTATTTTAACAATTGTAATTTATAATATTTGGTTAGAGAAAAAAGCTCCACGCTCTTAAATTTAACACGATCTAACGTCGCTAAGAGGATTTGAACCTCCGACCTACCGCTTAGGAGGCGGTCGCTCTATCCAGCTGAGCTATAGCGACAAATACAGACGATTTCAGCACATTTTTAACGTACTTGCATCACCACCTTATACATGGTACCACAAAATCACCCTCTCTGACAATCACCTATCCTCAAAAATTAATATATCCCTGCAACCAAATATTCCCTTTAAAACGCCGTCCCACGGTTGGCTCACCCATAACATCTTTCACCGGCACACACACGTCAAAGCGCAATTCATTGGTTTCTATTTCCAATTGGTACAACCTTTCCTTGGTCACAACATTTTCTACAACTTTAACCTTTAATATTTCTCCCAAAATCGCATACAAATCACATTCAATTCCATAAGGCATAAAATAAGTATCCACAATAGAAAAAATATCTTCACTCATCAACCGCCTTGAAACCTTTGAATAAATATCAATATCATCTAAAGTCAATGTTTCAATGGCCGTTTGATCGCCGCTTCTTGCTGCATTTAAAAGCATTTTTCGATTATCAGAAGCCTCTTTTTCACAACGCACCTGATTTTCATCTTTTTGTACAGGAAAAAGAACACAGCCGGACAATGCCAAACCTGAGAATGTCACAGAAGTATTTAACCCGGCTACGGAGCCCAATTGCCGCTCTCGCATATACTCAATTCCATTTTGCAGAAAAAAAATCAAACTGATACCCACATTGGGGTCTTCACAAACACCAACATACTGCTCTTTTTCATATTTCCGCTCTACAATCACCTCTGCATAAGTGGTAATACCACTACCTGTAAAATAAGGAAAGTAATATTCCCCATCAAACTGCTCTTTCTCATTTAACTCACCGCAAATGGATATTCCTATATCACTACCAAATTCTTTTTGAAACTCACAAAAATCTCCATTTTCTTGATACGAAATTAATGTTTGGTGGGTAAAATGCGATTCCACTTGACTCAATAAGGCATTTAATTCCTTTTTTGTTTTCAAATCAAAGCCGATTGCCTTTAAATATTGATGCATATTTCTATCTCCAAGCTCTTTATTTTTAAGTTGTTATTTTAGACTGATTACCCATATACATCTGCAAAGGCTGTGGTATCCGAACACTACCGTCTTCCTGCAAATTATTTTCCAACAATGCAATCAACATACGTGGTGGGGCTACCACTGTATTATTCAATGTATGAGCAAAATATTTGCCCTCCTTGCCACGTACCCGAATACCAAGCCTACGTGCCTGTGCATCGCCCAAATTCGAACAACTTCCCACTTCAAAAAACTTTTGCTGCCGCGGTGACCATGCCTCTACATCAACAGACTTCATTTTTAAATCTGCCAAATCCCCGGAGCAACACTCCAATGTACGCACCGGAATATCCAAGGATTGAAACATCGCTACTGTATTTTTCCAAAGTTCATCATACCAATGCTTACTCTCATCCGGATGACAAACCACAATCATCTCTTGCTTTTCGAACTGATGTATGCGATAAACACCACGCTCTTCAATTCCATGTGCGCCCTTTTCTTTTCTAAAACAGGGAGAATAACTCGTCAATGTTTGCGGCAATGCATCTTCCTCCAACAAGCTATCTTGAAATTTTCCAATCATAGAATGCTCGCTAGTACCAATCAAATACAAATCTTCCCCTTCGATTTTGTACATCATCGCATCCATCTCAGCAAAACTCATCACACCGGTTACCACACTGCTGCGAATCATATAAGGAGGGATACAATAAGTAAAGCCTTTCTCTATCATAAAATCACGGGCATAAGAAATCACAGCCGAATGAAGTCTGGCAATATCACCCATCAAATAATAAAATCCATTTCCTGCAACTTTTCTTGCACTATCCAGATCAATACCCGCAAAACGCTCCATCATATCAACATGGTACGGTATTTCAAAGTTTGGAACCCTCATTTCTCCAAAACGTTCCAACTCCACATTTTCATTGTCATCTTTCCCAACGGGAACCGTTTCATCCATGATATTGGGAATGGACAACATCCTGGTTCTTATCTTATCTTCCACTTCCCTTTCCATAGCCGATAGTTCCGCCACTCGTTTGGCATTTTTATTTACTCGGTCCTTTAATTCCTCTGCCGCCTCTTTTTTCCCCTGCGCCATCAACGCTCCGATTTGCTTTGAAATCTTATTTCGATCTGCACGCAAAGCCTCTACCTCTTGCTTGATATCACGATTTTTTTGATCTAATGCCAAAACTTCATCCACCAAAATCAGCTTATTTTCCTGAAATTTCTTACGCATATTTTCTTTTACCAACGCTGGGTTACTTCGAATCAATTTTATGTCCAACATCTCTGCCACTCTCCCTTATTTTATCACGTCCGAATCGCATATTCCTCTTGGAAAATAGCCCGCTCCAAACTTTCTGTTTCCTCTTCTGCCAACTCCACATAACTCTCGCCTTTTACAATTTCCTTTATATAAGTATAACAACCCTCACGGCTATGCATCACATTCATAATAAAACCATTGTCCTCCTGATCCAACAAGGTCAACGCAAAACTCAAATTTCCGCCCAACTCCAAAAAGGCATCATATTTCACAATCCCTACCTTTTGATAATGACCACGCATCTTCCGGTAAATATCATTGATGTCTTTGCTGTTTTTTGTGGTCGTTTCCGTCAGCTTATCAATCTCTGCAAACTTTGTCAAAAGACTAGCTTCCAGAGACATACCATCTTTACCACGAACAAATGTGGCATAATTTTTTTTCATTCGGCTATATTTTATATTACTACTAATCAACAAAGCAATTATAATCAATTGCACGACCAATATCCCTGTTACCACATGCACCAGGCTCAAACCCATATCATTTAAAAATTCTGTTAGCATCTTATTCACCCTATATTAATCATTCAAATATACCACTATACTTAACTTTTCGCCGAAAGTATTAAGTCATAAATTCGTTCCAGTTCTTCAGCGGAATAATATTCTATCTCTATTTTTCCTTTTCCATTGCCTTTTTCATTGATTTTCACTTTCGTTCCAATGGTATCTTTTAACTTTTCTTCTAACTCTCCAAAAACAAACTCATGTTCTATTTTTGTTTTTTCTTTTACTTTCTTTGGCCGTTTTAATTGCTGAATCATCTTCTCAATTTCACGCACACTTAACTTTTCATCAAATACACGATATGCCAAATTATATTGTTCTTCTTCATCTTCAATAGCAAGCAAAGCACGAGCATGGCCGGTAGAAATCATATCATCTATAACCATTTGTTGAATTCTATCACTTAACCTAAGTAAACGCATTGCATTTGTCACAGCCGTTCTACTCTTTGATACCCGTTCAGCTACCTCATCTTGTTTTAGATTAAATTCATTCAACAGTTTCCGATATGCAATCGCCTCTTCAATTGGATTTAAATCTTCCCTTTGAATATTTTCAATCAAAGAGATTTCTATGATTTCCTGTTCTGTATACTCTTTTACAATGACCGGCACTTCTTTTAAACCTGCCATCTTTGCGGCACGCCATCTTCTTTCTCCTGCAATAATTTCAAAGTAATTGGCCCGTTTTTGTACCAAAAGAGGTTGCAAGACACCATGTTGCTTAATGGAATCAGAAAGTTCAAGCAAAGCATCCTCTTCAAATTCTTTCCTTGGTTGATCTCTGTTTGGTTCTATTTCATTTATATTAATTTTAAATTCCTGTTCCAAACTTGTTGGTCTCGTATCCTCTTTTTTCAGTTCCGACATTTCCGGAACACTTTTCTTTTCCACTTTGTTTGGTATTAGGATATCTAAACCTTTTCCAAGCCCGCCTTGCCTTTTTGGTGTCATATCATCATTCTCCTTCTCTTACGACTTCCTCTGCCAAAGCTTTATAACTCTCTGCGCCTGTAGATTTTGGATCATATATATTGATTGGCATACCATAACTAGGCGCCTCTGCCAGACGAATATTTCGCGGAATAATTGTATTGTATATCTTATGATTCAAATTCTCTCTCACATTTTCAACTACCTGTGTAGAAAGATTTGTTCTAGCATCAAACATCGTAAACAACACACCTTCTATTTGCAACTCCGGATTTAACCTGTTTTTTACCAATTCAATCGTATAAATCAGTTCGCTCAATCCCTCCAAAGCATAATATTCACTTTGAATCGGTACCAAAACAGAATCTGCGGTCGTTAAGGCATTGATGGTTAGCATACCCAAAGCCGGCGGACAATCAATAATGACATAATCATACGCTTTACTTATCTTTTCCACTTCGCTTTTGATAATATATTCCTTGTTTTCAATATCAATCAACTCAATTTCAATCGCAGCCAAATTTCGATTAGAAGGTAACACATCTAAATTTTCTAGCACATCTTTGCCAATGCAATCTTCTATCTTTGCATTTCCTAAAAACAAGTCATACACCGTATGATTGATTTCATTTTTATTTAAACCAAACCCACTTGTCATGTTACCCTGCGGATCCATATCTAAGGCTAAAACTTTTTTGCCAAGACTAGCTAAGGCTGCTGATAAATTAATTGCACTAGTGGTCTTGCCCACGCCTCCTTTTTGATTAGCAATTGCTATAATTTTACCCATTTCGACTCCTTTTCCAGCTTTTTAATAAGCAACACTTTAACCATTATAACACTATTTAAAATCTTTATCTACTATGTTTCACGTGAAACATTCCACAATTTCAATATTTTTGACACAAAATGTTTCACGTGAAACATTTTCTTTATATGTGTTTAGAATATAACACTTCATTTTTTTATTCATAAAGATAACAAATCGTAATTTAATGGTTTATTTGAGTGCACTTATATAGTATAATGATTATATATTTTAGAAAGCAGGTGACTTACTTTGAATTGGAAAAAAACATTCGTAACAGGAATTCTTCTTGTCGGAATTATAACAGCCAAAGTATTTGCATTAAATAAATTAATAAACCATATCTCTACAAAATATAATTTATTAAAAGCAAACCCAGATAACTTCTATAAATGGCGTTTTGGTTCCATTTACTATACAAAAAAAGGGGGAGGAAAACCAATTCTACTCATTCATGATACAAATGTGGCAAGCTCAGAGCATGAGTGGCATAAGGTTATATCTGACCTATCTCAGACAAATACAGTATACGCTATTGATTTGCTTGGCTGTGGCCGTTCCGACAAACCAAGTATCACATACACAAACTTTCTTTATGTGCAAATGATAAGCGATTTTATTAAAAATGTGATTGGCAAAAAAACAGATGTCATCGCAACCGGTATCTCCGGCACCTTTACATTGGCTGCTTGTGCAAATGATAATACTATCATCGATAAAGTTATTATGGTTAACCCACAAGATTTAGTTGAGCTGGCAAAAATTCCAACAAAACGGGGCAAGACAATACGATACCTTATTTCACTCCCTATTTTTGGAACTTTGATTTATAATCTATCTGTGAATATAAAAACCATTCAAAATGATTTTATGCATAGATATTATTACAATGCCAACAAAGTATCCATTGATGACATGGAAGTTTATTTCGAAGCCTCTCAAAAAAACAATGCAAACTCTAAATATTTATATGCCAGTATTATTAGTCGTTTTATCAATGCCAATGTGATTCATCAACTAAAAAATACCACCAATAGTGTTTTTATTCTTGTAGGAGATGAAGACCATCAATATCATAAGGCAGCAATTAAATATCAAGAGTTTTTACCTGCTATTGAAATCATTGGCTTATCTTCTTGTACATATCTTCCACAACTGGAAGCACCGCGTAAATTTGTAGATCAAGTGAAAATTCTATTCGATTTATAAAAGCCAAAAAACCCATCCTGTTAAGAGATGGGTTTTTTTTCCGGCAATCCTGCTTTGCGAGGATATTTATTATCTGTGCTTTTTATCTTATGAACCATCACAAATGAACGTTTGATTTCCGTCATAGGCAATTTTAAATATACTGTATTCTCATATTCTCCACCCAATGTTTGAATCGCATTTTTTGCTTCCTCTAACTCTTTTTCTATTTCACCGCTCTTATAAGCAATAAATGTTCCATTTGTTTTTATGAAAGGAAGTGTATACTCACTTAAAACCTGCAGTTTCGATACTGCCCTAGACACAGCCAAATCATATGACTCCCGCATTCCCTCTTTTCCAGCAAAATCCTCTGCACGCCCATGATATGCTTGAATTCCATCCAAAGACAATTCATCTATTACTATATTTATAAATTTTATTCTTTTTGCCAATGAATCCAATAAATCAATTTTTAATTCCGGAAAAACTATTTTCAATGGAATACCGGGAAAACCGGCACCTGTACCAACATCTATTATTCTTTGATTTTTATTCAAATCAACAACCTGCGTAATCGCTAAGCTATCTAAAAAATGTTTTTCATATACTTCTTGCTGTGCCGTAATACCGGTTAAATTGATTTTTTGATTCCAATCTATTAATAAATCAAAATATTTTACGAACATTTGTTCTTTTTCTTTTTCTAATTTAATTCCAATTTCTTCCAATTGCCTTATAAATTTATCATTCATATGCTTTACTTTCCTTTGATTTGCTTTCTTTTAAATAAATTAGCAAAACAGCTATATCTGCCGGTGACACACCGGATATACGTGAAGCCTGTCCAAGGGATTTTGGCTTAATTTCTTTTAATTTCTGCTTTGCTTCTAACCGCAAGGAATACACTTGATCATAGTCCATATCATCCGGTATTTGCTTTGTCTCCATTTTTCGAAATTGATTGACCTGACGTTTTTGCCGCTGAATATAACCGGCATATTTGATATTAATATTCACTTGTTCCATAACAGCCGAAGACAATTTGGGCCTATCCAAATCAAGGGATTGTAAATCTTCATAACAAAGTTCCGGACGACGTATCAAATCGGCCAAAGTGGCACCTGACTGCAATTTTGTACTACCACGCTCTATCAACAATTCTTGTACTTGCGTAGAGGTTCCAACATACACTTGCTCCAGTCGCTTCATTTCATCTTCTATCCATCTTTCTTTTTCCAACAAAGCTTGATATCGCTCTTCCCCAATCAAACCAACCGCATAACCAATTCGCGTCAAACGTTGATCCGCATTATCTTGGCGCAGCAACAAACGATACTCTGCCCGGGAAGTCATCATACGATAGGGCTCCCGACTTTCTTTGGTAATTAAATCATCAATTAAAACCCCTATATAACCTTGGGAACGGTCTATTATAATTTCATCTTTTCCCTGCAACTTTCGAACTGCATTGATTCCCGCAATCAACCCTTGGGCAGCTGCCTCTTCATAGCCGGAACTACCATTAAACTGCCCGGCACTATAAAGACCTGCAACATCCAAAAATTCCAACGTTCCTTTCAATTGCCTTGCATCAATACAATCATATTCAATGGCATAAGCATTTTTAATAATACGAGCCTTTTCAAGCCCTTTGACAGAGCGGTACATCTCATATTGCACATCTTCCGGAAGAGAGCTGGACATCCCCCCTACATACATCTCATTGGTGTGCACACCCTCCGGCTCAATAAATACTTGATGCCGCAATTTATCTGCAAAACGCACCACTTTGTCCTCTATGGAGGGACAGTATCTGGGACCAACTCCCTCAATTAATCCGGAATACAATGGCGAACGATGTAGATTTTCCCGAATAATCCCATGGGTTTTTTCATTGGTATAAGTCAACCAGCAAGAAATTTGCTCTTTTTGTATGGCTGCCGCATCTGTCGTAAATGAAAACGGTACAATAACCTCATCTCCTTTTTGCTCTTCCATTTGACTAAAATCAACCGTATTTTTATCAATACGGGCAGGCGTACCTGTCTTAAAACGATACATCCGAATTCCAAGATTTCTTAAACTTTCAGAAAGATAATGGGCCGCTTGCAAACCATCCGGTCCAATATCATTGCTAATTTCGCCATAGACGCATCTTGCTTTCAAATAGGTACCTGTACACAGAATAACCGCCTTACAATGGTATATGGCTCCAGAATAAGTTCTAAGACCATATATTTTTCCGTTTGTCACCAAAAGATCCGTCACTTCCATTTGTTGAATCGCCAAATTTTCTTGGTTTTGCAAAACCGCACGCATGATTTGACTATAACGCTCCTTATCTGCCTGGGCACGCAAAGAATGTACCGCCGGGCCCTTTGAACGATTTAGCATTTTGGATTGAATAAAAGATTGATCAATTACCTTACCCATTTCTCCGCCCAAAGCATCAATTTCTTTCACCAAATGTCCTTTTGATGTTCCACCAATATTTGGATTACAAGGCATCAAAGCAACACTATTCACACTGACTGTGAACATCAATGTGGAAAAACCCAATCTAGCACATGCCAATGCCGCTTCACAGCCAGCATGGCCTCCGCCAATCACAATAATTTCATATTCACTTTTATTTTCCCATACAGAACTTGCTGAATATTTCATGAATCAAATCTTCTCCCACTGTTTCTCCGGTAATTTCCCCTAAAAATTCATATGCCGCCATTAAATCAATCGAAAGAAAATCTTCCGGCATTTTGGCATCTATGCTTTCCAAAACCTTATTTAAACTATTAAGAGCCTCAGACAGCGCATGTTTCTGTCGCAAACCACCCATATACATTTCATCATTCCATGTTACTTTACCTTGTAAAAACATTTCATGCAACACGTCAATCACTTCTTGAATACCCTGCTCTTCTTTCGCAGAAATCTCTATAATAGGTGTATCCACTGCTAAAACGGCCTTTACATCCAACGGATTCACAACCATTTTTAAATCAGACTTATTTAATAAAACAATCACTTTTTTATTTGATAACAAAGAAACAATCTTTCCATCGTTTTTATCCAAAGGTTTTGCCGCATCTACCACATAAATAATTAAATCCGAGTTTTCCACATATTCTTTGGCTTTATTCACACCCATTTTTTCAATGATATCTTCCGTCTCTCGAATACCTGCTGTATCAATGATATTTAAACTAAGGCCACCAAGATTAATGTGCTCTTCTAAAATATCTCTGGTAGTTCCCTCTATATCCGTGACAATCGCCCGCTCTTTTCCTGCGAATACATTCAGCAAAGAAGACTTTCCTACATTCGGCTTCCCTATAATAACTGTTTGAATACCCTCTTTGATTACACGACCTTCATCTACCTGTTTGATCAAGTTATTCACACGATTCACAATATCCACAATGCTACAATATAGTTTTTCTTCATAACCTGTAAACTCAAAATGCTCCGGATCATCTAAAGCAGATTCAATAAAAGCTGTGTGATAAAGAATTTCCTCACGTATCAGACCTATTTTTTTCTTGACATTCCCTTTTAATTGATACAAAGAGCCTTTTAAAGCATATTCGTTTTTTGCATGGATCAGATCAATCACTGCTTCCGCTTGAGACAAATCCATCTTACCATTTAAAAATGCACGTTTTGATATTTCTCCCGGTTCCGCCAACCTTGCACCATGATTTATTACCGTTTCTAATACTTTTTGCACAACAAAAGTACCACCATGGCAATTTATTTCTACTGTGTCTTCGCCGGTATAAGTCCTTGGTGCTCGCATAACAGATACCAAAACTTCATCAATCATATCTTCTTTGTTGATAATATAACCATAATGTATGGTATGGCTATCAACCTTAGAAAGTAGTACTTTCCCCTTATATATTTTATCAATCACTTTTAGAGCATCCGAACCAATAATTCGAACAATACCAATCCCCGAATTACTCATGCCCGTAGAAATCGCCCCAATTGTATCTCTATTCATTTACACTTACCTCATATTTTAAAATTAGCTAAAACCCATAAATCAGAGTTTTAGCTAAAATAGATTTCTATCATTGTTTTATCGTTTCAGTGTAATTACGACTTTGCGATAAGGTTCTTCTCCCTCACTATGTGTTGAAACATAAGGGTTTGATTGCAACACAGAGTGAATAATTCTTCTTTCATAAGGATTCATAGGCTCCAAAGATACCGGACGCCTTGTTCGCTTTACCTTGCTTGCCAAATTTCTAGCCAATCGGGTCAAGGTTTCCTCACGGCGCGCCCGATAATTTTCTGTATCCAATTTTACCCGAATATATTCTGTTTGGTACTTATTCACAACACGATTTGCCAAATATTGCAAAGAATCCAATGTTTGACCACGCTTTCCAATAATAAGCCCCATATTTTCGCCTTTTACATCCACACAAAGAACGTTATAAGAATCTACATCCATTGTTAATTCAATTGTTAGTCCCATCGCAGTTAACGTTGCAATCAAAAAATCTTCTACCGCTTTTTTTGCCTCAATCGTAATCTCAACCAGTTCTACCTCTACCGGCTCTTCTATCGCTTTTTCTATCTCTTTACTTTTTTTAATCTCTTCTTTTACAGGCTTTTCTATCTTCGCAGATTTTTTTACTCCCTTTGTTACAAATGCATCCGATTTTTCATTTTCCACTTTTTGAGGTCGATCCGACTTTCTCCAAGCCTCTATCACTGCTTGTTTCATACCAATTCCCAAAAAACCGGAACTTCCTTTTTCAATCACTTCATATTCTAATTTATCACTCGTCACTCCAAGTTGAACCATGGCGTCTGTAATGGCATCATCAATATCTTTTGCTGAAACTCTAATACTATTTTTCATTTGTATTTTCCTTTCCACTGTTTTTCTTTTTTTTATCTACATCGGTTTTTGGTTCATTTTTTGTACTTTGGCCTGTATTATATCTACTTACCATATTTGCCCTAGATGCCAAACTACCGGGTGCAGCATTGCTGGAAACACTTTTGCTTGAAATATTTTTATCAATGGTCGCTTTAGACTTTTCTTCTCTTTTATCTTCTACATTTCTGGTTGTTTGAGTTGCCATTTGATTCAAAGCACTTGCTCTCACACCTTTTTTTTCACGCTTTCTTGCGGCTCTTTCTTGATTTTCTTTGATCATTTCTTCCAAAGGTTTCTTACGCAATTGCCGATTGATAATCAATTGTTGAGCACTTCTCACCAAAGCACTCACCGCCCAATATAAACCCAAACCTGCAGGCAATGTAAAACCCATAAATACAGAAAACAGTGGCATAATATAAATCATAGACTTCATTGAATTTGCAATCTGACCTGCTTGACCCTCTACCTGTTGTGTTGGTTGTGGATTTAATTTTACACTCAAAAATTGAGTCAAACCTGCAATAACCGGAATCATAGCGGCTAATAAAAGGCCACCTGGATTAAAAGGATTTAAGGAAGCTTGTGCCAATGTTAAAGGTGCTTCACTCATATTTACACCTAAGAAATAGTTGTAATTATGTAATGTTTCTACGGTAGAATTTACCAAATCAGTGATATTTGGGATTAACTGCCTTAACTCTATCCAAGAAGATTCTTGAAAACGATATAAAGTTAAACGAATTGCCTCATGGGTTTCCGTACCATACATACCCAAATTCATAGTTGCAGGTGCATTTTCTATAATCGTCTCTATAATTTGTTGATAACCATCTGTGTTTAAAACCGCCGCAACAACATTGTCATATACTCGTCCAATGCTATTCACAAAACGAGGAATATTTTGGATAACAGGAAATAATGCAAACAATATAGGCATTTGAATCAAAAGAGGCAAGCAACCACCGGTAGCAGATGTTCCATATTTTTCATGAATCATTTTCATTTCTTCTTGCTGCTTCATCATGGATGCCTGATCTTTTTTACCGGCATATTTTTTTTGAACTGCTTGAATTTCCGGTGCTGTAACAGATTGCATCCGCATACTTTTTTGTTGTTTGATTGTTAATGGTAACATCAACATATAAATGATGATCGTAAATACAATAATCGAAATACCAACACTTTCAATACCAATTCTTGATAAAGTGTCAAAAATAAAACTCATCAAAAAGCCGAGCAATCTAGCTATATCCCCAATAATCGGCCAATCTGCTGCCATTGCTACTCCATACATACTCATTTATCCTCCATTTATACCTACACCTTTTATAATTAAGGTACGGGATCATATCCCCCTTTTACAAAAGGATTGCAACGCAAAACCCTCCATATAGTTAGACCAAAACCTTTCCATGCTCCATACTTTTCAATGGCTTCTAACCCATAATTAGAACAAGTTGGATAATATCTGCAATGCGGAGTGGTACTAACACCGGATTTTATTAATTTATATAATTTAATAAAACCTATTAAAACAATTTTCAACGTTTTTATCACTTCCTAATATATATCTGGTGAAGTTTTCCCAAATGTTTTAACGCACTTTTTATTTCAAAATAATTTATTTCTTTTGCTGCTACTCTTGCTACGATTATAATATCTATGCCACATCTAAAAAAAAGTTCAGATAATCTATATGCTTCTCTAATCAATCTGGTTATTCTATGTCTTATTACACTATTTCCTACTTTTTTACTAACAGAAATACCAAGCCTATTTTCATTTTTTTCATTTTCTAATACATACATAACCAAATACTTATTTGCATAAGATTTTCCTTGCTTATAAATCTTTTGAAAATCATGATTTTTTTTTATGGATTTTGTATATTTCATGGTTCTTCTCTTTTCTTTATAGAAGAAAAGGCCACAAAATGCGGCCTATGCTGACAATACTTTTCTGCCTTTTGCTCTTCTGGCAGCCAATACTCTTTTGCCACCCGGAGAACTCATCCTTGCTCTAAAACCATGAACTTTTGATCTTGATCTTTTTTTTGGTTGAAATGTCATTTTCATATTCAAACACCTACTTTCTTTATTATCATATATAATTAATATAAAATATTTTTCGACACGCTGTATAATTATATGCAAAAATAGTTCGTAAGTCAAGTAATTAATACCTTTTAAAATATTTTTTAATTTATTCCTGTAACTCCAAATGTAAGATTGCTTATATTTTTGTTTTGATGTAAAATAGTAAGAAGATTATTTTAAGGAGATTTGTAAATGAACATCGTGCAAGAAAACTGGGACAATATCCTCAATAAAATGAAAACAGAATATTGCCCATCCAATATTGCTTATAATACTTGGATTGCTCCTCTTACCATCTTTGAAATTACAAAAGACATGGTTTATATACTAGTAAATCAAGAAGCTAGTTTAGAGCATATAGAAAATAAATATTTGTTACCTTTTAAAGTAAGTATTGCAGAAGTGACCGGCAAAGAGTATGATATATCTTTTGTAACTTCTGACGAAGAATTTATCGAATCTAAAAAACAAATTGCAGAAGAAACTAAAAAAAATAGTACTCTGATAGAAAAAGCCAATTTAAATAAAAGATATACTTTTGAAACTTTTGTTGTGGGCAAAAATAACAATTTTGCCCATGCTGCATCTTTTGCTGTTTCCAAACAACCCGGTGAAGTTTATAATCCTCTTTTTATCTACGGAGGTGTTGGATTGGGAAAAACACATTTGATGCATTCTATTGCACATCGTATTATAAATATGAATCCAAATAAAAAGGTTTTATATGTTACCAGCGAAGCATTTACCAATGAAATGATCAATGCCTTAAAAACAGGTAAAGCCGGAGATGAATTGGCTATGAGTAGTTTCCGAGACAAATATAGAAACAACGATGTTCTTTTGATAGATGATATTCAATTTATCATCGGAAAATCAGGTACACAAGAAGAATTTTTCCATACATTTAATCACATGCATAATTCCGGAAAACAAATCATCATTTCTTCTGATCGCCCACCAAAAGATTTAGAAACTTTAGATGCACGCTTACGAACCCGCTTTAGTTGGGGATTAAGCGCTGACATACAAGCACCTGATTATGAAACACGGATGGCTATTTTAAAAAAGAAAATAGAATTGGATTTCTTAGAAAGTTATAATATTCCAGATGAAGTGATTCAATACATTGCCAGTAACATCAAATCAAATATTCGTGAGTTAGAAGGTTCTTTAAATAAATTAATTGCTTTTTATAATTTAGAAAAAAAATCCATTGATATACCTTTGGCATCAGAAGCTTTAAAAGATTTTGTTACCAATACACGTGAAATCACCGATACATTGATATTAGAAACAGTTGCAGAACATTTTAATATTTCAATAGCTGATATCATCGGTAAAAAACGAAGCGCAAATATTGTATTACCCAGACATATTGTTATGTATCTTTGCCGTCACAATACAAATACAGATAGTACCTTAGAGGGTATTGGTATTCTTTTAGGTGGCCGTGATCATGGCACGGTTATAAATGGTGTAAAAAGAATTGAAACATTGATTGAAACAGATGAGGCTTTAAATAATACTATTACAATTATCCGGAAAAAACTCAATCCCATTTAAACTGTGGATAACTTATCACTAATTTATTCACATTGTGAATAAATATTGGTTATAATATTTTTATTAACATTGGCACCATTAAAATATTCACATTTGGCACTCCATTTTCCATTCATTATCAACATACTTATTCATATATGTAATTGGCTCAAACACTAGGGTTAAAAGTACTTTTTTACAAATTCACAGTCCCTAATACTAATACTATAAAATAATATATATTATATATACACAGCAAGAATAATAAGGAGTATGAAAACATGAAAATAGTTTGCAGCAAAAATATTCTGGTAAAGGGAGTTAATACTGTTTCAAAAGCAGTACCAAATAAAACAACCATGCCTATCTTAGAATGTATTTTAATTGATGCATCTACAGATATTATTAAATTAACAGCAAATGATATGGAATTGGGGATTGAAACTACCATAGATGGTGAAATAAAAGAAAGAGGTATTATTGCATTAAATGCAAAAATATTTTCTGAGATTGTAAGAAAATTACCAAATAACGATGTAACCATAGAAACAGATATTTCTAGTCAAACTATTATTAAATGTGAAAAAGCTAGATTTAATATCGCTGCACATTCAGGAGATGATTTTTCTTATTTACCTGATGTTAAAAAAGAAAATAGTATTACTCTTTCTGAATTCACTTTACGTGAAGTGATTCGACAAACCATTTTTTCAATATCGGACAACGACACAAATAAAATTATGACAGGTATATTATTTGAAATTAATGGTGATATATTAAAGGTTGTTACATTGGATGGTCATAGAATTTCTATTCGAAAAATTGAATTGGGCAATACTTATCCATCACAAGAAGTGATTGTGCCCGGTAAAACTATGACTGAAATCAGCCGTATTATAGGCGGAAATATAGAAGATAAAGTAGATATTTCGTTTTCTGCAAATCATATTCTTTTTGAATTTGATGAAACTACCGTAGTTTCACGTTTGATTGAGGGGAACTATTTTAATGTAAATCAGATGTTGTCCAATGATTATGAAACCAAAATTAAAATCGCAAAAAAAGATTTTTTAGATTGTATTGAACGCTCTGTTTTATTGATTAAAGAGGGGGATAAAAAACCGATTGTTGTGGATATTGTGGATGATTCAATGGATGTAAAGATGAAATCACAAATTGGTTCGATGAATGAAGAAATTAATATTATCAAAGAGGGTAGAGATTTACAAATTGGTTTTAATCCAAAATTTTTAAGTGATGCATTAAAGGTAATTGATGATGAAGAAGTAGATTTATATTTTATGAATTCAAAAGCACCATGTTTTATTAGGGATGAAAATCAATCCTATATATATTTAATTTTACCGGTTAATTTTAGTTCGATTTCATAACATGATAAAATATTGATTTGGAGGGATGTATTGTATAATAAAATAAATCATATTAAATTACGAGCAGGAGATGATTATATAAAACTAGGACAGGCTTTAAAAGCAGCTACCCTGGTTTCTTCAGGTGTAGAGGCCAAAAATGTTATTTTAGATGGACTGGTTTCTGTAAATGGCAAAGTAGAAGATAGACGAGGGAGAAAATTATATCCCGGTGATATAGTTTTATATGATAATCAAGAAGTAAAGGTTGAAAAATAAAATTGTTAATAAAATCAATCAAATTGCAGAATTATCGAAATTATGAACATTTAAATATTGTTTTTGATCATAATATAAACGTTTTTTATGGGGATAACGGACAGGGCAAAACAAATATTTTAGAAGCCCTGTTTTTGTCAGGTACAACTAAGTCACATCGTGGTACCAAAGATAAAGATTTGATACAATTTGGTTTTGAAGAAGCACATTTAGAGATTGTGATAGAAAAAAATAATTTAGAATATGTAATTGATATGCATTTGAAAAAAAATACTTCAAAAGGAATTGCAATCAATAAAGTTTCATTACAAAAAGCAAGTGATTTATTTGGAATTGGTTGTTTTGTATTCTTTTCTCCTGAGGATTTAAATATTATAAAAGCTGGTCCAACTGTTCGTCGTCGATTTATGGACTTAGAATTATCTCAATTGGATTGTGTTTATTTAAGTTATTTACTCCATTACAATAAAATTATTAATCAAAGAAATACATTGTTAAAAAACATAAATATCAATCATAATTGGATGGATACACTGGATGTTTGGGATTTGCAATTGATTGAATATGGAAATAAAATAATGTATATTAGAAATAAATTTATATTAAATATTAATAAAATTATTTCTAATATACATAAAAAATTAACAAATGACAAAGAAGAATTAAAAATAATATATGAAAAAAGCATTGGTAAAAATACATTAGAAGAATCCTTAAAAAAAAATAGAGAAAAAGATATTCGCTTTAAAAGTACTTCGGTTGGTCCCCATCGTGATGATTTGTTTTTTATTTCCAATGGTATAAATTTACGCCAATTTGGGTCTCAAGGTCAACAAAGGACCGCAGCTTTGTCTTTGAAATTGGCAGAATTAGAATTAGCAAAAGAATTGACACAAGATACACCTGTTTTATTGTTGGATGATGTATTATCAGAATTGGATAAGCATCGTCAAAATTGTTTGTTGGAAAGTATAAAAGATATTCAGACTATGATAACTTGTACCGGTTTGGATGAGTTTGTAAGTCATAGCTTTGGAATAAATAAAAAATTTCAAGTAATAAATGGAAAAGTGTATATCGGAGGTTTATAAAATGGGAATCAGTGATACAGAATTTAATGTCAGTGATGCAAATTACGGCGCAAATGACATTCAAATTTTAGAGGGTTTAGAGGCAGTTAGAAAGCGACCGGGTATGTATATTGGTAGTACTTCTGCAAGAGGTCTTCATCATCTTGTTTATGAAATTGTGGATAATGCTGTAGATGAAGCATTGGCTGGATTTTGTGACACCATTGAAGTATATATTAATGAGGATAATTCAATTACGGTTGTGGATAATGGACGTGGTATCCCAATTGGTATCAATGAAAAATCCGGTTTGCCGGCAGTTGAAGTTGTATTTACAGTATTACATGCAGGTGGTAAATTTGGTGGTGGTGGATATAAGGTATCCGGTGGATTACATGGGGTAGGTGCTTCTGTTGTAAATGCATTATCAGAATGGTTGGAAGTAGAAATATACAACAAAGGGATTATTTATAAACAACGTTATGAAAGAGGAAATGTTGCTTATACGTTAAAAGAAATAGGTATTTGTGATGTAGATTTAACTGGAACAAAAGTTATATTTTTGCCGGACAAAGATATTTTTGAAGAAACAATTTATGATTTTAGTACATTAAGACAGCGATTTCGTGAAATGGCTTTTTTAACAAAAGGCTTAAAATTTATTATTTGTGATAAACGGGAAGAAGAAATAAAAGAACAAACTTTTTGTTATGAGGGTGGCATCAAAGAATTTGTTACATACTTAAATCGTAGTAGAAGTGCCGCTTACAACGATATTATTTATTGTGAAGGTTCAAAAGATAATGTTTATGTTGAAGTTGCAATGCAACATAATGATTCTTACAATGAAAATACCTATGGTTTTGTGAATAACATTACAACACCCGGTGGTGGTACTCATATTGTGGGATTTCGAAATGCTTTAACAAAAACATTCAATGATTATGCCCGAAAAAATAATATGTTAAAAGAAGCAGAATCAAATCTTTCAGGTGATGATATTCGAGAGGGTTTGACTTGTATTATTAGTGTAAAATTGGAAAATCCTCAGTTTGAAGGACAAACAAAAGATAAATTAGGCAGTAGTGAAGCACGTGGTGCGGTAGATAGTATTGTGAGTAATCAATTACAAATATTTTTAGAGCAGCATCCCAGCGTGGCAAAAGCGATTGTAGAAAAGTCATTGTTGGCACAAAGAGCTAGGGAAGCAGCTAGAAAAGCACGTGATTTAACTAGAAGAAAATCTGCTTTGGAGGGTATGTCTTTGCCCGGAAAATTGGCAGATTGCTCTGATAAAGATCCAAAAAACTGTGAAATTTATATTGTGGAGGGGGATTCTGCTGGTGGTTCGGCAAAAACAGCTCGAGACAGAGCAACCCAGGCTATTTTGCCATTGCGCGGTAAAATATTAAATGTGGAAAAAGCCCGTTTGGATAAAATTTTTGGAAATAAAGAAATTCAAGCAATGATTACAGCTTTTGGTACAGGCATTCATGAGGATTTTGATATTAACAAATTACGTTATCATAAAATTATTTTGATGACGGATGCAGATGTGGATGGTGCTCATATTAGTACGTTGTTATTGACATTTTTATATCGTTTTATGCCGGAATTGATAGAACAAGGTTATGTGTATATGGCACAGCCGCCTTTGTATAAATTGGAAAAAAGCAAAAAAATTTGGTACGCCTATAGTGACAAAGAATTGGATAATATTTTGGCAGAGATTGGCCGGGATGGTAACAATAAAATTCAACGTTACAAAGGTTTGGGTGAAATGAATGCGGATCAGCTTTGGGATACAACAATGGATCCGGAACATCGTGTATTGTTACGTGTTATGATGAATGAAGAAGCCTCTTCTGAATTGGATTTGACTTTTACAACTTTGATGGGTGACAATGTGGAACCACGTCGGGAGTTTATTGAAGAAAATGCAAAATATGTGAAAAATTTAGATGTGTAGTGCTTTCTTAACTAAAATTTGCCAATAAAGGAGTAACAATGGAAGAAAATATTTTTGATCAGGTTCGTGATGTTGATCTGCAAAAAACCATGGAAAATTCATATATTGATTATGCTATGAGTGTTATAGCTTCTAGGGCTTTGCCGGATGTAAGGGATGGTTTAAAACCGGTGCAAAGAAGGATTCTTTATTCAATGATTGAATTGAATAACGGACCGGACAAACCACATCGTAAGTGTGCTCGTATTGTCGGGGATACGATGGGTAAATATCATCCGCATGGTGATAGTTCTATTTATGGTGCTTTGGTAAATCTTGCACAAGAATGGACCACCAGATATCCATTGGTAGATGGGCATGGAAATTTTGGTTCTGTGGATGGAGATGGTGCTGCGGCCATGCGTTATACAGAGGCACGTTTGAGTAAAATTTCTATGGAAATGACTGCTGATATCAATAAAGATACGGTAGATTTTGCACCAAATTTTGACGAAACAGAAAAAGAACCGGTCGTATTGCCCTCCCGTTATCCAAATTTATTGGTAAATGGCACAACGGGTATTGCAGTTGGTATGGCAACCAATATTCCACCTCATAATTTAAAAGAAATCATTTCTGCGGTTGTAAAAATTATAGATGATCAGATTGAAGAAACGGGAGAAACTACCATTGAAGATATCTTGGAAATTGTGCAAGGTCCTGATTTTCCAACAGGTGCAGAAATTTTAGGGACGGCTGGTATTGAAGAAGCTTATAGAACCGGGCGTGGTAAAGTTCGTGTGCGAGCTATTTCTAACATTGAACCCATGCAAAATGGGAAAAATCGGATTATTATCACAGAATTACCATATATGGTAAATAAAGCAAAATTGATTGAAAAAATTGCAGAATTGGTTCGAAATAAAAAGATAGATGGTATTGTAGAATTAGGGGATCAATCCAATCGGGACGGTATGCGTATTGTGATTGAACTTCGCCGTGATGTGAATCCAAATGTTATTTTAAATCAATTGTATAAACATACTCAGCTACAAGATACCTTTGGTGTGATTATGTTGGCTTTGGTAAATAATCAACCAAGGATTATGAACATTTTAGAAATGCTGAAACATTATTTAAAACACCAAGAAGAAGTTGTCACAAGAAGAACCAAGTATGAATTAAATAAAGCAGAGGAACGTGCACATATTTTACAGGGGTTACTCATTGCTTTAGACCATATTGATGAAGTGATTAAAATCATTCGGGGTTCTAGAAATGTGCAGATTGCAAAAGAAGAATTGATCAAACGTTTTTCTTTTAGTGATGCGCAAGCACAGGCTATTGTTGATATGCGTTTACGTGCTTTGACTGGTTTAGAGCGTGAAAAATTAGAAGCGGAATATGCGGAGTTGATGAAAACCATTGCCCGTTTGAAGAGCATTTTAGGAGATAGAAAAATTCTGTTACAAGTTATTCGCAAAGAGATATTGGTTATTCACGATAAGTTTGGGGATGTGCGTAGAACATCAATTGGTTTTGATGAGTTTGATATTTCCATGGAAGATTTGATTCCAAAGAGTAATGTTGTAATTACTAAGACAAAATTAGGTTATATCAAACGTATGACCATGGATACATTTAAGGCGCAAAACCGTGGTGGAAAAGGCATCAAGGGTATGCAAACAATTGATGATGATTATATCGAAGAATTGTTTATAACCACCTCCCACCATTATATTATGTTTTTTACGAATACAGGTCGTGTGTATCGTTTGAAAGCTTATGAAATACCTGAAGCCGGCAGAACAGCCAGAGGTACGGCGATTATTAATTTATTGCAATTGATGCCGGAAGAAAAAATTACGGCTATGATTCCATTGCAAGAATTTGAAGAAAATAAATATTTATTTATGGCAACGGAAAAAGGATTGGTGAAAAAAACATCGATTGTAGACTTTAAAAATGTGCGTAAAAATGGCTTGGCAGCGATTAATTTAAGAGAAGAAGATCGCTTGATTGAAGTTAAAATTACTGATAGTGAGCGAGATATTATCCTTGTAACCAAATATGGTATTTGCATTCGATTTAATGAGCAGGACGTCCGCCCAACAGGTAGAACATCTATGGGGGTTCGTGGTATGAACCTTTCTGATGGTGATAAAATCATTGGTATGCAAATGGATTCTCAAGGTACGTATATTTTGTTTGTATCAGAAAAGGGTATGGGTAAATGTACTGAGATGGATGAATTTACAAGGCAAATTCGTGGAGGTAAGGGAATTAAGTGTTATAAAATTACAGAAAAAACGGGAAATGTGGTTGGCATGAAAGCGGTTAATGATGATAATGAAATTATGATTATTAATACAGAGGGTATTGTAATTCGGATGAAATGCTCAGATATTTCCATTTTTGGCCGTGTAACATCGGGGGTTAAGGTCATTAATTTATCAGAAAATGATAAAGTTGCCAGCATAGCCAAAGTAAGAAAAGCATCCGCAGAGATTGACGGCGAACAGGTAGAGATTGAAGAAGAGATGGAAGAAATAAAAGAGTAAAAAAGCAAGTTCATGGTTTTGGGGTGTATGTAGTATGTTTAGGTTCAGAAATTGTGTAAGTGTAATTGTTTTTATTATAATATCCATCTTGATGATAGGATGTGCAAAATCGGCGGAAGGATCGGAATTGGTTCAAAGTTATTTTGAAGGGGAAAATCCGGATTCGGATGAAATGGATCAAGAATATCCTTATAATTTTGTTGCGCATTTATTGCCAGTGCCTAATCTGGAATGGTCTCCATTGAACATTGATATCACAGAGTATTTGTATCGAGAGACCATTCGGCCTGTGGAGGGGAAAATGGTTGCGTTGACCTTTGATGATGGTCCCGGTTGGTATACGGTGCAATTGCTGGATATTTTAGAGGAATATGACGCAAGGGCGACTTTTTTTGTGCAAGGGGATCGGATATCGGAAAATTCTGCAGCTATGGTACGAGCTGTAGAGTTGGGCAATGAAGTGGCAGGGCATTCTTGGACACATGCGAATTTTACAGGATTGGAGCCTGCTGAGATGGCAGAAGAAATATTGCGAACCAGTACGCTGATAGAGCGTTATACAGGTGTGCGCAGACCATTTTATCGTGCTCCTTTTGGTGCGATAGATGATATGGTAGAGCAGGTTTCAAGGGCACTTGGATATGCGATGATAGGCTGGACAATGGATATTTTGGATTGGTATCATTTAGATTCAGATAAGATGTATCATCAGATTGTGGATAATGTGCGAGATGGTGATATTATTTTGATGCATGACATTTATGAGTCCACAATCATAGCGATGGAGCATGTGATACCATGGTTGATAGAAGAAGGATACACTTTGGTTACGATTTCAGAATTGTTATATCACAATGAAGTACAATTGGTACCGGGTAAGGCATTTCCGTAGAGATGATTGCCCATAAAATCAATTGCAACAACGACAGGTAAGTCTTTTACTTCTAGTTTTCGAATGGCTTCTGTGCCCAAATCTTCGTATGCAATGATGTCAGAGCTTAAAATACATTTTGATAATAATGCGCCGGCACCACCGGTTGCGGCAAAATAAACAGAAGCATTTTTTATGATACTATGTATCACCTCTGAACTTCGTTTGCCTTTTCCAATCATGCCACCAAGACCTAAGTCAAGTAGGTCAGGTGTGTATGTATCCATACGAGAAGCAGTGGTTGGTCCGGCAGAACCAATGATTTGGCCGGGTTTGCTTGGAGAGGGTCCCATATAATAAATGAGTTGATTTTGTACATCAAAAGGAAGCCTTTCTTTTTTTTTGAGAGATTCGGCCATTCGTTGGTGCGCAGCATCCCTTGCAGTATAAATAATTCCGGAAATCAAAATAGAATCACCGGCGCGTAGTTTTTTTAGTTCTTCTTTGTTGATAGGGGCATTGATTTTAATCATTATAATATCCTCGTTACGTGGCGGTTGACATGACAGCAAATATTGATTCCAACAGGCAGTCCGGCAATATGGGTGGGGTAGGTGTTTATGTTTACTGCCAAAGCAGTGGTATTGCCGCCAAGACCACCGGGTCCGATGCCCAAACAATTGATTTGTTCTAATAAATCTTGTTCCATTTCCGCAATATAAGGAATGTCGGAATGTTCCTTTAGATTGCGTAGCAAAGCTTCTTTTGCCATTATGGCACATTTTTCAAAAGTTCCGCCGATACCAATACCCACCACGATGGGAGGGCAGGCATTTGCCCCGGCATCTTGAATGGTTTGTAACACAGATTTTATGACACCTTCTTTGCCATCAGATGGTTTTAACATAAAGATACGGCTTATATTTTCACTACCAAAACCTTTGGGTGCGACTGTTATTTTTAGTGTATTTCCGGCGACTATTTTGCTGTGAATCACAGCCGGTGTATTGTCTTTGGTATTTTTCCGAATGAGAGGGTCATGTACGATCGATTTTCGTAAATACCCTTCTTCATATCCGCGTCTTATGCCTTCATTTATAGCATTTTCTAAGGAATCACCTTGTATGTGAACCCCTTGTCCAATGTCTAAAAAAACAACAGCCATACCTGTATCTTGGCAAATGGGAATCTTTTCATCGGCAGCGATGATTAGATTTTTTTGAAGTTGTTGCATCACATTTTTTCCAAGTGTTGTTGTTTCTTTTTGACTTGCTTGTTGGATGGCATCTTTCATATCGGCCGATAAATAGTAATTTGCCTCAATACACATTTCCTTGATATTTTTTGTGATTTCTAAAGTATGTATTTTACGAATCATAAATACTCCCATGGATAGTTCTGCTATATTTTACTTTTTATTTCCCTTTTGTTGAAGAATAATTATGTTGACAGTTTCAATAGAATTATAGTATAATTACCTTTGCTTTGGCAAGAAATAAGTCCTGTAAAAGTGGGCAACGTTCAGATTTTGGAGATGTACTCAAGTTGGCTGAAGAGGCGCCCCTGCTAAGGGTGTAGGTCGGGTGACCGGCGCGAGAGTTCAAATCTCTCCATCTCCGCTAAAAAGAAAACCATCTTTGGATAAACTCCGAAAATGGTTTTCTTTTTTTACTTTGTTTTCCTTTATCCTCGTAATCCTTTTTTACGATAAGCAATTATGAAAAAGATCAAAAGCACAATCGCATTTCCGGCAATGACCAATAAAGCACGGCCGAAATCCGCATAGGGATTAAAAATTACCATAAGAACTTGATATGGAAATAAAAATTCTGCAATCCGTGCAATGGTTTCATTAAAGCCTGCAAGCATAGGTGAAAAAGCAAGTACCATCATAAGAGGTGTGTAGATGGCTGCCGCTTGTTGTACATTTTTGGCAAAGATCCCAACGGCTCCGCCTAAAATAGAAGAGGTGATGAGTCCTAAGATGGCTACAACGATAAACCGAAGTAAAAGATCACCACTAAAACCACCAATGAAAGCAAGTAAAGCCAAAGAAACGGCTGAAATTAAAAAGATAGAACCTGCAAGGCCGAGTAAATATTGCCAAGGTTTTACACCGGCCATAACCAAAAAACGTAACCCTTTGTATTCATTATCTTCAGCAACATTGTTGGCAATTGCTGTCATGGGTCCACTACCAATTAGCATGGCGGCAAAGGTTCCGGCTTGTATCTCCGGTTCTCCCATAATACTTCCAAATAAAAGTGCCATAAGAGGCCATACTACAAAAAGAGATAATACAGAAAAGTTTTTGGGCAAGTCATTCATCTGTTTGGTAAAAATAGCAACAATCGTATTCATTCTGATTCCACCCCCGTCATTTTCATAAAGACAGCACCTAAGTCCGGCATTGTTATATAAGAATTATGTTTATCACAAATTTCTTTTGGACTACCATGTTCTACAATCTTTCCTTGGTGTAAAAGAGCGACATTATCACATAAATTAACAGCTTCTTGCATATTGTGTGTTGTAAGGAAAATGGTGGTACCGGAATCTCTTAATCTTAAAATTAATTTATGTATTCCTTTTGCTGTAGATGGATCTAAAGCAGATGTAGGTTCATCTAAAAACAATATTTTGGGAGAATGTAAAATGGCACGAGCCAAAGCAAGTCTTTGTCGCATCCCTTTGGATAGCTTTGAGACAGGTGTTTTTAAATCATTGCCAAGTCCTACATTATTCAATGCTTCTGTTACCTTGCTTTTGCTTACGCCGTAAATACCGGCAAATAGATTAAGGTTTTCGCTGGTGCTTAGTCGTTTGTATAAGCCGTCTTCCTCCAGCATAAGACCGGTTTCTTTAGATGTTGCATCAATTTCGAAATTTCCATTTTCCGGAGCTAATTGATAGGTTAATATGTTGATAATTGTGGTTTTGCCGGAGCCTGACGGGCCGAGTAATCCAAAGATTTCTTTTTGTGCTACTTGAAAATTTACATCTGTTAGTACGGTTTTGTCACCAAATTTCTTGACAATGTTTGTCATTGAAATCAAAATAAAGTCCTCCTTGTATGGTTTTTTGTTAAGATAGTTATTATAAAGATACCATAGTTTTACTTGCTATGGCAAATGGAGCCTTTATAAAAATGGTGATAGGGGTAGATTTTATGTCTTTCTTGCTGTTTTTATCCACATTATTCACAGCAATTCACAAAATATAAAAATGTTGTTGACAGACCTATTATACAGGTGATATTATGTTTAAGCTATCCCCATTTTACAGTGGTTTTAAAGATAATAGGATTGTGAAAAACCTATTGACAAGCTTCTATAAAATATGATAGTATATAAAGGTTGCCGGTTACATTGGTCAACAAATATTGAACCTTGATAATTAAACAATAGACAACAACCCTTGAAATCTTTTAGAGAAAATTATTTCAAGAACGGCTCAATCAGCATAGAGGCTGAGAGAGCAATCCAAACAAAACAGTAAAAAGGATAAAATTAGCTAGTAGTTAATATTGATTCTGGATACAAACACTTAATACGAGAGTTTGATCCTGGCTCAGGATGAACGCTGGCGGCGTGCTTAA
>WRBB01000014.1 GCA_009779895.1 Lachnospiraceae bacterium | reverse complement strand
TCGGCAAGGTAATCAGCACTCTATCAAATTCTCGGCAAGGATTACCCGCAACAATTTGTCTTGAAATGTCTCCTTGCTGTCGTGGTTAAAGAACACTTCCAAGATGATTGTTTGCTTGTCTATCTGCATTGTCAACATACCGTCCGGCGTTGTCGATGCTGGTGTTGTTTTCGGCATTGAATCCTCCTTATAAATTGAAATAAAAAACTTGTTATTGAAACTATTCCGGCCCTAGAATTTATCAATCGGCTCATACAACATATACCTGAAAAGCATTTTAAAATGATTCGTTATTACGGTGTTTATGGTAGATATCGTGAATCCGATAAATATCTTCATCAGGTTGTTTCTAAGGAAAAGCATCAATTACTTAGAACCTTTAATCGCTGGCGCGAATCACTTATGTTTTCCTTTGGCTATAATCCATTGGAATGTAGCATTTGCGGTTCTACCATGAGATTTGATAAACTCTATTTTAGAAATAAAAGCGTTTCACTACATGAACTCTATGAAAAGGTGATGGCCAAAGCACATGGCTGTAGATCACCTAACCAAAAAACCACCTCACAGTTTGCTCTTTCTGTGGTAAAATCTAGTTAAAAAGGAGCACCATATGCAACAAAAACATGTAGAGGAATTACGTAATAAATATCTCAAAAATCCACCTGAGGGCATCACATCAAATGATATTAAAAACATGAGTGACGAAGATCTCTTGGATATGGATTACTTTATAAATGAAGACGAATTTGAAGATGACGAAATCGGTGAAGAAGGCTTTTATCTCTTCTAAAATGTTCGTCTTTTTCCCAAGCCCGCCTCCGTGCGGGCCATTTTTATACGAGGGATGTCCGAAAGGACAACTTTCCTATTAAGTAAAAAAAGCCTTTTCAAAGTTCAAAAACTCCCGGCATTGCCCGGTCTTGGTGGTGTATGATATTATGATATGTGAACACAAAAACAGGACGCTTTTTGTTCTGCGTCCTGCCTGTGGATTGTTGTTATATTTACATGATTGCCTTACAAGATTTGCGGTAGCATATCAAAGTTATTTCCGTAGTAGTAAATTGGTAGTAAATTCAACCGTTTTTCTTGTAAGAATGCTGATGTTTCAAGGGGTCTGCGGGATAATCAAAATTTGTTACTTAAAATTATACAATCTATCAAAAGCCTCAATTAAATTGCACCTTACATCATCTCTATCATCGTACCCCTCAATCATGAGGGGATTTATTATTTCATAGGAAATAATAAAAACCATATTCTCGAGATTTTCCATGACTTGCAAAATCTCGAGAATACGATTTAAATTAGAATAGAAATAGCGCAATCCACCGAAATCACTGTGGTTGCGCCATATTCTCAAAGTGAAGCATCGGGGGGTCGAACCCCGGACAACTTGATTAAAAGTCAAGTGCTCTACCAACTGAGCTAATGCTCCATATATAAACTACATCAAAATTTAACGCTCAATAAACTGGGCTAGCTGGATTCGAACCAGCGAATGCAGGAGTCAAAGTCCTGTGCCTTACCGCTTGGCGATAGCCCAATGTAAAGCATATATCAACAAAGCCTCTTGCCAATATATAAAAGGTGGATGATGGGATTCGAACCCACGACATCCAGAACCACAATCTGGCGCGCTAACCAACTGCACCACACCCACCACAACGAGCCTGAGGGGATTCGAACCCATGACCTACGGCTTAGAAGGCCGTTGCTCTATCCAACTGAGCTACAGACTCATAACAGGTAATCAAATTCACCCTATAAAACAATGCTCTTTCCATAAAAATCCCACGGCGAAACCGTAAAGAAAGAGCGGGTGATGGGAATCGAACCCACGTATCCAGCTTGGAAGGCTGGTGTTCTACCATTGAACTACACCCGCAAAGAAGTCGGGGTGACAGGATTCGAACCTGCGGCCCCCTGGTCCCAAACCAGGTACTCTAGCCAAACTGAGCCACACCCCGTCACTTCGCTTATACACAAGACCTCGCTCGTGACGCAAAATTAATTATATAATATGTAATAGACCATGTCAACAACTTTTTTGACTTTATTTCTTCACAAGTTTCTCCACAAAAATACCATTTTTTTCCAAGTAAAATGTTTGATATTTTATATCCTCATTTTCCCCCACATGCATAACCATAAAACTACATTGATGTCCGGCCTGACGAGGCTGAGATATACTCCCCGGATTCAAAAGCGTAATCTGCGCATCCATCTCCAAAAAAGGAGCATGCGTATGCCCAAACATAACAATATCAGCCTCTCTGCGCAAACCCTCCTCATGCAATTCCTCTAAATTTACAGACACGCCATAAATATGACCATGGGTAATAAACACCTTTTTCGAACCAATCAAAAATTCCTTTTCCCGCGGCAATTTCGAAAAAAAGTCACCATTGCCGGCTATAATATGGCTTTCACAATCAACCGTATGCTCCAAGCAATCTTCACGCTCATCTACATCCCCCATATGAATGAACATGTCAATCATTCCAATTTGAGCCAAGGCTTTTTCCAAGGTACTATGGCTTCCATGGGTATCACTTACGATTAATATCTTCATTTCCCTATTTTCTCCTCAATCATTTTATTTATTGTACGAAGTGCCTTGCCTCTATGGCTCAATTCATTTTTTAACGCAGGCGACATCTCCGCCGTGGTACAGTGATATTTGGGAACATAAAAAATCGGGTCATAACCAAATCCATGAATCCCACTAATTTCATGGGCAATTTGCCCCTCAATGGTTTCACGAATCACCGTTTCACCTGCATCCGGAAATATTGCCGCTATCACACAAACAAAACGTGCGCTACGCCGAGCATCAGCCACCCCCTCTAATTTTTCCAACAAAATACGATTCTTCTCTTCATAAGGTGTATCTCTACCGGCAAAACGAGCGGAATAAACCCCCGGCTCTCCATTCAAATAATCGATTTCCAAGCCGGAATCATCTGCCAAAACAATATCATCCGGAAAAATTTCAGCAACCGCCCGTGCTTTCAGCAAAGCATTTTCTTCAAAAGTAACACCGTCTTCCACAATATCCATCGCAAGACCTGCTGCTTCCATAGACACTACCGGCATCCCAATATCCCGCATAATAACAGCTATTTCAACCATTTTCCCTTCATTTTTTGTTGCAAAAATAATACGCTTGCCCATACTCTCATTCCCTCCATTCTCATTTTACTCTCCGTTATTTACGCCTCTTTTTTATTCTTCTTTGGTGGTTTTGGCCCCAAAAACTGATAAAAATAAGTCTTAATCATTCCATTATACAATTTACGATTTTTATCCGCAGCACACCCAAAATATTTCTCTGCTTCTTCATAACCGGTAATCATATAAGCTGACCAACAATCCAAGTTTTTAAAACAATCACCAAATGCCCGATACAATGCAGGCAAAGCTTCCTTTTCTTCCAATCGTTCCCCATAAGGAGGATTGGTAATGATAAAACCATATTTTTTTGCATGTCGCAAATCTTTCACATCACGTTGCTGAAAATGAATCAAATGGTCCACTTCCGCAATCTCCGCATTTCGCCTTGCCACCTGAATCACTTCATGATCTATATCATAACCTTGAATATCAACTTCAACTTGCGTATCCATCAAATCATGTGCCTCATCTACCGCCCGATACCAGTCTTTCATGGGAATAACATTTTTCCAATGTTCCGCCGTAAAACTACGATTCATACCCGGCGCAATATTTGCTGCCATCATCGCAGCCTCGATTGGAAAGGTACCACTTCCACAAAACGGATCTACCAAGATTCTATCTTTCCGCCAAGGTGTAAGTTTAATCAAGGCTGCCGCCAATGTTTCCGTAATCGGTGCCACACCTGAGTGTTTGCGATAACCTCTTTTATGCAACGAATCCCCCGAACTATCCAGTCCAATGGTCACCACATCTTTCATAATAAATACCCGCAAAGGATAAGATGCACCATCTTCTGCAAACCATTGAATCCGATAATGATCTTTCATACGGTCAACCATAGCTTTTTTCACAATCGACTGAATATCGGAAGCACTAAAAAGCTTACTTTTTACCGATGCCGCCTTCGTCACCCAAAATTTTCCGTCCGCCGGAATATAAACCTCCCAAGGAATGCGCTTAACACCCTCAAAAAGTTCATCAAACGTTGTTGCCCGAAAGCTTCCTGCCTTTACCAAAATTCTTTCTGCCGTACGCAAAAAGATATTGCTTCTACAAATAGCTGCCGCATCACCATAAAAACAAACACGCCCATCTTCTACCTGAGAGATTTCATAACCTAAATCTTGTACCTCTCTTTTTAAAACTGACTCCAAACCAAAATGACAGGGTGCAATCAACTCCATCTGCTTATTTTCTTTTTCATTTTTTGATAACATTTTATGATTCATATTTTCTCATTTCTTTCTAAAAAATTTTTCATTTATTTTTACTAATTTTTCTTGCTTTTTTGCTATCCTTATAATATACTTGAAGTGTAGAAAGGAAACTTTCTACAACCCCTTATTAATTATTTATACTCCCCCCAAAAGACCGATGGCTCCCCCATCGGTCTTTTACTATCCATAAACTGATAAGAAACAAGCCCATATACAATCCGCATCCAGTGAAATACGTCACGTTCGTCGCCTACCAATCCACCTAAGCACAATCATAACAATAATAAGAGGAATCAATATCGGTGCCAAAGCACTTATCAAACCGGTAACTACGATAAACACAAGTACAACAATCGCAATGATACCCAACACAAGCAACAATCTTTTCCACCAAGTATCAAAAGCCAAACGCCTTACCTTTACCTGTCGATTCTCATAATGCGTACTTTCCCCGGGATGTACCGCAAAATAATCCTCCTGTGTATCTTGCGTCTGAATGATAGTCCTGGCAATCGCCCAAGGATCACCCAAAGCATCCAAAACCGCCTGCTCAGACTTTCCGGTTCTGATTTCATCTTGTATATATCTTTTATAATATTCCAAATGATTCCTGCTTGCAGCAGAACCTAAATCATTTTGTAATGCCTGCTCCAACTGTTCTATAAATTCATATTGTGTCATTTTACCTTACCTCATATCTAAAAACCACTTGCTTATTTAGAATAACACAATTTCCCTTTGTTTTCACGTTCATATTTTATTCATACATCGTTTTAAATTCTTTTACTTTATTTGCACTTTTTCTTCATTTCTTTTCTCTATACTAATATCAACAGCAAGAGAACTACAAAATAACTTGCTGGAAGTTATACTAAATTTGCAAACAATCTTATAACTTTTTCATAATACTTGCCGGACTATCTTTTGATAGCCCGGCATCCTCCCTTTATGGGGTCTTTTTTCGCTTTACCATCTTTAACAATAATACAATACCAACAACAAAAAGCAAACCCCAAATCACATACCACCAATAAGATTGTTTTGTCACCTGTTTCATTGCAGCCTCCTTTTTTACATTTTCTTGTAAGCCTTGCTGCGTTTTATTCTGAAACCATGTCTTTTTATTACTTGCCACTGACTTCTCTTCTTGAATCAAAAACCTAACTTCCTTTTGACTTTCATTCCCTGCCAAATCATCTGCCCGAATAAAAACCAGATATTCACCCGCTTCTTCCAAAACGTTTTGAAAAATCTTTGCGGAACGTTCTAATTTTTGGCTTTCACCATTTATATCCAATCTACGAATCCGTTCACCCTCACCCTCTACTGCAACACCCAGCGTCACACCGCTTTCATAAATACCACCTTGTTCTACACCATACAGCTGAATCTCCGGTGCAGTATGATCAATCGTAAAAAAAGCCCTTGCCGTATTTTGATTGCCGGCCGCATCCACAACATCCACTTGAAATACATGAATCCCCTCCTCATCCACATACTCACCCAAATGATAAGGTTTACCTGACAATCGCTTCTGATACTCATAATCGCTAAAATCATCTATCATCTCTGAATGATGATAATTCCATTGGAAATAAGGCAGATAACTACCATTTAATTGCTCCACAAAACGTATCACAGGACTAGATTTATCTAGTATAAAATGCAATATAGATTTTGATTCACGCCCTGAAATATCTCGAACCGTAATATCCAAATCATAACGCCCCTCCTCTGTAACCGGCACTTGAACCTCATGAGACAAAAGACCCTTTAGATTCTTTTCCTCCATTATCTCTCTCTTTTCCCCATTACCTACAGGCTCATGCCGAAGCTCTAAATGATAATTATCCAAACCATTGTCATCTGTCAATTGTATTTTCACAATTTTATCCTGCCCAATTATCATACCGGAAAAATCATCCAAAAACTGAATCTGTGGATCTGCTACATCTATCTTCAAACCTTGGCTACTTGTACCCACATTGCCCGCAAAATCAATTGCTTCCACTACAATCTCTACCGCTTGCCCCTGCAAAGAATAATCTTTCACAATCACATGTTCCAAAAAATGATGCAACAACGCAGAAGAATTAAAATTTTGCTCATATGCAATCTGCCCACTTATCCACACACGTACGGTAGCAAGACCCGCACTAATATCTATATCATCTATATTAATTTGTAGCGAAACCTCATCATGATACCAACCATCAAAACCAAAAGGCGCATGCATAGAAATATAAGGAGCCATATTTTCACTTACGATTTGCACGGAATTTCTAGCGGAACTACGATTTCCCGCAACATCTTCTGCAATCACAGAACATGTTCCTGAAAAATTCGGCTCAAAAGTTAAGACTGCTTCTTCCCCTTTGACAAATCCCTCTTCTCCATCAGACCTTTGATAATGATACCCACTGATGCCCGCATAATTGTCTTGACTACTTACCAATACATGCACCGCTGTATTACTAAAGATAGTACTTTCACCTCCATGATTACCATAGGATAATTCCGGAGAATCAGGAGGTGTTGTATCAACCATAAATACTTTCTTTTCGTATCTGTCCTCTTCATCTTCCTCTACCAATAACCAAACTTCCAGACTATTTTCTCCATCTAAAAATTCCTCCGGTGTTATTTTAACATCTGCATCAAATGAAAGCTCTCCCTCTTTTGTTTCACCATTCGCTGAAACAAAGCGATACATAGCCGTTTTAGCCGGGGAAACCAACGAAAGGCAAACCTCCGGTTTTTCTAAGTAATAACCATTATTTCCCGTCGGTTTTGGGTATTGTATCTCCGGCTTAAAATCCTCTTTGGGCTCCTCTTCTTCGGGCTCTTCTGTTTCTTCTCTTGGCATCTTTTCATTGCCTATTTCCCTATCTTTGTCTATCACCTCTGCTTGTCTCTCTCCTGCCTGCACATAGGCATTTACTGTAACGAACAAAAGATTGCACAACAAAATACCGGCAATTAACACTTTCCTTATCTTTCTCATGATACTTCCTCCCCTTCCTCTAATTTTGGCATCTCCATTCCCATTTCTTGATAGGCCTCCTCTATTTCCTCCGCAGAATAAAAACCACTTTCTTCCATAATCTCTAAATATAACAATGCCACATTTTGTTTCTCTTCCAATCGCCCCAAGCCCTGCTTTCCACTTTCCAAAGCCTGCTCATAAAGCAACATTTCCTTTTCCAGACGCATCTTCCTCATAATTGTTTTTTCTATTAACGCTTCTCTTATCTCAATCTGCATTAACCTTGCATAAGTCTGTATTGCTTCCTCTTTTTTATCTTCACGGTCATAAGCCGATGCCAATATCCTTACAATTTCCAATTCCAGTTCCTGCCCATCTGCAATCACCCTTTGGTTATGCATAGCCTGATTGCTTAACATGGATTCATTTAAGACAGCGATTTCATCCTCTATTTCTTCCAAACGTATGTCTACTTCTTCTTGCTTTGTCGTTTCCGGCATATCCTTTTCTATGTCAGCCCCGATTTCTTCTCTATCAGCCAAAACTTCCTCCTCTCTGTCAACATACTCCTTGACAACTGCTTCTTTTGTACCTTGTAAATCCTCACCACCTTTTATAAGGAAAAACAACAACACACCTAAAAAAAGCAATGCAAAAAGAAAGATCGGCCATTTGTATTTCATCATTTCTTTCCTAAGTTTTTTATTATGTATCATTTTTTGCAGTTCTTTTCGCCCTTGCCCAATGTTTAGAAATTTTTTTTTGGATTTTTCACTCAGACACTTTCCGATATACAAAGATAAACTCTGTTCTTCCCGTTTTGTCAAAGACGGCTCTATGTGACTATGAGCCAAGATAAACTGAATCGTTTTTCCAAAGCCAAACAAATCCAAATTGGCTTTCGCTGTATCTTTCCCCTGCTCATGGGGTCTTAAAAAATGCGTCCGCATGACTCGATTCTGTAGATTTTTCAAAACAAAATCATTGCTTTTTGCCTCCAAATCTAGCAAGTAAACTTTATTGTCATTTCCCACCAAAACACTGTAGGGATTAAAATAACGATAGCTGCGATTGTCATTGCATTGATTAAATTGTTCCAATTGCGTAATTATATCCAACATCCACTCAAACAACAATTCTTTCATCATCTTAGGTTGTTTTTTTACACGATCAAATAATAATTCACCGGGCAAATAATCCATCGTCACGCGGCAATATGCCCCTTGACTAACAAATTTTATAACTTCATAATATGCTTTTTCTATAATGCTTCCTCCTTTGTTTGATTCAACTTTAAAATCGGGGATGTTTGATTCATATGAAACAGACAAGCCACTGTACATGACTCCTTGAACCTGCAAACGTCACAGATTAATTAAATGAACCCCCTTGAAACAGGTATGAAATACCCGTCCAAGGAGAGTAGATTATTTGTATATTAACTGATTTAAACCTTTAATGCAAGTGTTTTAAAATGATTTTTTAATTTCAGAAAATTTATCTAGTGCCGCCTCAATCACCTTATCCATATCATAATAACGATAATTACCCAAACGCCCGCCAAAAATCACATGAGGGACTTCTTTGGCCAATTCCTGATAGGCCTTAAAACGCGCACTGTTCTTCTCATCATTGACAGGATAATATGGCTCCATACCAACTTCCCATTCAGATGGATATTCTTTGGAAATAACTGTTTTCTCCTGCTTCCCAAACACAAAATGCTTGTGCTCAATAATCCGTGTATAAGGGATGTTTTCCTCTGTATAATTTATCACTGCATTGCCTTGATAATTGTCCATATCCAATACTTCGTTTTTAAATGTAACGGAACGATACGCCAAATGTCCCAGCTTATAATCAAAAAACTCATCAATCATACCGGTATAGATAATGTTTGCAGCAATATCCGGTTGTTCTTTTATCAAATCAAAGTAATCCGTATTAGTTCGAACCGCAACGCCCGCCAACATCTTTTCAATCATGGCCGTATAACCATCCATCGGAATGCCTTGATAAGGATCACTAAAATAATTGTTGTCATAAACAAAACGAAACGGCAACCGCTTAATAATAAATGCCGGTAGCTCTGTACATTTTCGCCCCCATTGCTTTTCTGTATAACCTTTGATTAACTTTTCATAAATATCACGACCTCCCAAAAAAATAGCCTGCTCTTCTAAATTTTGAGGTTCCGTAATACCACTCTCTTCAATTTGACGCGCAATAATCGCCTTTGCCTCTTTTGGTGTCTTAATATTCCAAAGTCTACTAAATGTATTCATATTAAACGGAAGATTATATAATTCATCCTGATAAACCGCCAGAGGTGCATTGATGTAATGATTAAATTCCGCAAATTGATTTACATAATCCCAAACTTCCTTTATTGCGGTATGAAATATGTGGGCGCCATATTTATGGACCTGAATACCCTCTATATCCTCTGTGAAAACGTTTCCGGCAATATGCTCACGGCGATCAATCACCAGGCATAATTTACCTGCTTTTTTCAATTCACAAGCCATAACCGCTCCATAAGGGCCGGCTCCAACAATCAAATAATCGTATTTTTTCATAAATAACATACTCCTTTGTGAATAATTTCTGTTTACAAACTACCATTAATATACTAAACTTAGGGGAAAGATGCAAATTATAGGAGGTATTACGAATGAAGAGAAATGTTATTGTCGGCCAATCCGGAGGCCCCACTGCTGCTATCAATTCCAGCTTAGCCGGTGTTTATCGTACCGCGAAAGATAGAAATGCCAAAAAAGTTTACGGTATGTTACACGGCATTCAAGGATTATTGGAAGAACGTTATATTGATTTAGCAGATTATATTACCAACGATTTAGATGTGGAGCTTTTAAAACGAACCCCTGCCGCATTTCTTGGATCGTGTCGATATAAATTACCGGAAATTCATGAAAACAAAGAGCTTTATGAAAAAATTTTTACTATTTTGGATAAGTTAGACATTGAAGCTTTTGTTTATATTGGTGGAAATGACTCCATGGACACCATCAAAAAACTTTCTGACTATGCCATTGTCACCGGCCATACCACGCGTTTCATCGGCTGTCCAAAAACCATTGACAATGATTTGGCCTTGACCGACCACACCCCCGGCTTTGGGAGTGCCGCAAAATACATCGGTACTTCCGTCAAAGAAATTATTCGGGATAGTTTTTGCCTTGAATATGAAAAAGGTTTGGTCACCATCGTAGAAATTATGGGACGAAATGCCGGCTGGCTCACAGGTGCTGCTGCCTTGGCCAAAGGCGAAGATTGCCCCGGACCTGATTTGATTTATCTACCGGAAATCGCTTTTGATTTAGATAAATTCTCTACAAAAATCGGAGAACTCTTAGAAAAAAAATCCTCCGTTGTTGTGGCGGTTTCCGAGGGCATATGCCTCGCTGACGGCAAATATGTTTGTGAACTGGGAGAAAGCATAGACTTTGTAGATGCTTTTGGACATAAACAACTGAGTGGAACCGCAAGCTTCTTAGCAAGTTATGTAGCTGGAGAATATGGCTGTAAAACCAGAGCCATCGAACTAAGCTCCTTACAACGTGCCGCCTCTCACTGTGCTTCCCGTGTAGATATTTTAGAGGCCTATCAAGTAGGCGGAGCCGCAGTGAAAGCTGCTGACGAGGGCGATTCCGGAAAGATGGTTATCATCACACGCTTTTCTGATGATCCCTATCAAAGCGGAACCAAAGTCAAAGACGTACACAAAATTGCCAATGACGAAAAATTAGTACCCAGAGAGTGGGTCACAAAGTGTGGAACCAATGTAACAAGTAAATTCCTCACTTATGTACGCCCACTCATTCAAGGAGATGTATCACCCATTATGGTTGACGGCATCCCCCGTCATTTGTTCCGGGATTTATAAGACTCACAAAAGCCCTTGAAATCACACCTTCAAGGGCTTTATTATGCTCAAATACAAACAGAAGATTTAATCTGAATCCATCAGCAACATTTCCTCTAAGAAAATCGAAAATACATTCATATTTGTTTCTATTTTTCCGGGCCATCTTTCCTCAATTATATGAAAACAATCATTTTGACTATGCAAAACACGTCCCAAAAACACATCCTCCCCCATGCGAAAAATTCCCACAACATGGGGATAATTCACCCGATACAACCCCATTAAATTCACTATGGTGTAACCACGCATCAAAAAAGGCTGATGGTCGGTACTAACCACAAATGCCACTTCCGGGTAAGGGATCAATCCCAAATCCAAACTATCTGCAATATCATCCACTTGCCGGGTAAGGGCATTAGAACCTGCCTGATAATTGTCATTATAGGTGGCAGAATAAAACAAATATGGCCCCTCAAACAGTACATCCGCATTAATCATCATCACAATCTGATCCGACTGTTCTTCTGTTAAATTGTCGGCAAAATAAAGGGAACCCTGTAGGCCCACTTCCTCTGCGCCAAAAAACACATACACAATCGTATAATAATGATCTACATACTGCATACGTTGCGCACTTTCCAACAAAAGCCCAACACCTGAAGCGTTGTCAGAAGCACCCGGGGTAGGATAACTATCGTAATGCGCACCAACGATTATTTTACGCTCACTTTGACCCGGTATCGTAAGAACAATATTTTGGCTCAATTGCGTTGTGTAACGAAATGCAAAGTCCGATCGAAAACCCGAGCTGTTCATCAAAGTATTCCAACGCCCCTGGTGATCCACAGGAAACTCCTGCACACAGATATTTTCCCAAGGATGCCCCATGGCCAAAAGCGTTTCGACAAGCCAAGTTGCCGCCTCTTTCTCACGATATGAAAAAGGCTTACGACCATATAAATTATCATTCATATACTGTATATGCTGAATTGCCAATGCCCCATATGGTGTATCATCAGAAAGATATAAAGGCACGGCCACATCCGCAAAATTTTCTTCGTCCCAAGGCGTTTCCAAATTCAGCCACAAAGCCGGAAGCGTCGTATGAACACCTTGTGGGGCAGCTCTCACAATCAAATCGCTGCTTTCTTCCACGCTTATATTGTTTTCATCATCCTTGTGATCTTGACCCTGCACAAGCACTTCCGTTTCATGTACTTCCACTTCTTCCAATGGGGTTTCCACTACATCTTGATTGGCAACATATGCCACTATCATCAACAAAATCGCCAAAATCAATGTTATCGAAATAACTTTTTTCACGCTTCCCCCCTTTATATAGGAATACGAAAGTGATTGGTTTTAACCGCCACACCTCCTATATATTAATCATAGATGTTTTTTCTGCTCTTAGTATAACACACTAATCAAACAATACATATAATCATTTTTGCGCTTGCTGATTGCTATGATGTGGCTACCGACTTTTTATTGAGTTGTACCAATAAAAAAACAAAGAGACCATCGAAACATAATGTTTTCCAATGATCCCTTAACGTGCGGCAGAAGATTCGAACTCCCGACCTCTTGGTCCGTAGCCAAGCGCTCTATCCAGCTGAGCTAGCCACACACATGCAAACTTATTTGTTCGCAACAAAGTAATTATATATGCTTTACTTAGGTTTGTCAATCCATTTTTATTCATTCTCATAACCGTCCTCATAACGAAGTAATTCCCGAAACTCATCCCAAGTCATGTTGTTAAAGCGGTACAAATTATAATGCTCCATATGATGTATCAATTTTTCAACATAATCCGGATCCGTCGCCCAGCCACTCACCCAAATTCCATTGGCAAAACGATTGGCCTGCTCGATTGTATATGTCCCAATCTCCAAATTAAGATAAGGGGTTATATTATCCACATAAGGCGGCAAAAAAAGCATATGAGCCCTGTGCAAAATCGCATCCCTCGCACTATCATAAATCGCAAAAGCATCTACAATCGTAATATCTTCTCCGTCTATATACTCCCAGGTCGTCAAATCCACCGCACCGCGCACATAAGGTGTTCCATCAAAAAACTTCACACCAAACAAATTGTGATAATCATAAGCCAATCTTGATAAACCTTGCCTGATGTCACCACGTTCCCCATAATTCCCATAACCTGCTTCTGCAATTAATTGCGCAATCCCCGTAGATACCGGTATCCCTGTATCTTCTTGCACCTCAAAAAAGGCTACCATCATTTCTACCGTTACAAAAGGCGGTAAGCCATGACCAAAATAGCCGCTTTGCCTAATATTGCTATCTGTGCGACCCAGAAAACCCAGTAAAACACTCAACAGCAACAAAGCAAACATGATTCCCGCCCCCATCAGAGCAAGAATCATTTTTTTGTACTTTCCATCCAATCCAAATTGAAATCGCATACCTATTTACCAAATCGCTCCACTTGACTGTTTACAAAGTCATCATTTTCAAAATAATTAATCTGCATGGCACGCTTTACTTTATCCAAGGTATCCTGTGCAACTCGCTCCGCCTCTCGGCTACCTGTTTCCAATACTTCACAAATATAAGGAATTTTCTTTTGAAACGCCTTGCGACGCTCACGAATCGGCTTTAGCTCTGCTTGCAACACCGCATTTAAAAACCGTTTCACTTTCATATCTCCAAGACCACCTTTTTGATAATGTTCTTTTAACGCATCTAAATCTGCATACTCCGGCAAAAACTCTACAAAATGCGCCGAGCGACTAAAAGCATCCAAATAGGTAAATACCGTATTACCCTCAATTTTACCCGGATCCTCCACCCGCAAATGACCGGGATCTGTAAACATACGCATCACCTTTGCTTGAATTTCTTCCGGCTCATCTGATAAATAAATACAATTTCCCAAAGACTTGCTCATTTTAGCCTTACCATCTATACCCGGCAAACGCAAGCAAGCCGAATTTTCCGGCAACAAAATCTCAGGCTCCACCAAAACATCACCATATACGGCGTTAAATTTCCGTACAATCTCCTTGGTTTGCTCCAACATCGGCAATTGATCTTCCCCAACAGGCACTACATTCCCCATAAAAGCAGTGATGTCTGCCGCTTGACTGATTGGATAAGTAAAAAAACCTACCGGCAAACTTTTTTCAAAATTACGCATCTGAATTTCCGTCTTCACTGTCGGGTTTCTTTGTAACCTTGCTACCGTAACCAAATTCATAAAATAAAACGACAACTCTGTCAATTGCGGTATCTGAGATTGAATAAATATGGTCACTTTTTCCGGATCAATACCACAAGCAAAATAATCCAAAGCCACCTCCATAATATTATCCCGTACTTTTTGCGGCGTATCAGAATTATCCGTCAAGGCTTGAGCATCTGCAATCATAATAAAAATCTTATCAAACTCGCCCATATCTTGCAACTCCACTCTACGTCTCAACGACCCTACGTAATGCCCTACATGCAGTCTTCCTGTGGGTCTATCCCCGGTTAACATTATTTTTTCCATAACAACTTCATTCTCCTTTTGAAAATAATCACTTCATACCAACCATCTAACTTATCTATCATCCCATAATCATCCTTACGCGCCCCGGCAACACATCCACTTCAACCTGCCGTCTCAAAAACAATGCTTCACCATCCACATGAAGCATCATAGGCTTTTCTGCCCGAAAAACAACCTTTTCGCAACGAAATACATCCACACCGGAAAAACCCACATGCTTACCTGAAAATGCCGTTGGCAGAATACGCAGCACACGCAACTTTGACATCCCGGAAACAACAATAACATCCAATTTCCCATCATCAAATTTTGCCTCCGGACAAAACTTGAAACCACCACCCTCATAAGGCATATTCATCGCGGTTACAAAATATGTTTTTTCAAAAACTCTAGGTGCTTCATCATCAATACAAACTTCCATCGTCACTGGCGGATCATGAAACAAACGTCCCAAAGCAATACCCACATAAGTCAATTTACCGATACGCAACTTATTCAGCAAATGCTTCATCTTAGAAACCGCCGATTGATGACACACCGCTGCATCAAAACCAAGACCCGTACTTACCACAAATCTTCTGCTTTTCCCTAGTCTGGTCACAACACCTATATCCAACATCTGAATCTTCTTCGGGTGCATAACCACTTCCAGTGCTTTGAAAGGATCCCGCACCAATCCCAAACTACGTGCCAAATCATTTCCGGAACCGGCCGGAATATAACCCAAACTCACCTGATCAAAATTCGAAATACCATTCATTACCTCATTAAAGGTACCATCCCCACCAATTACAACTATGACACATTCCGCTCCAAGTTCATTTACAGCCTGAACCAATTTTGAAGCATGGCCACGGCGCTCCGTAAAAAACACTTCCATTTGAATATCCATGGCTTGTAATTTCGGTTCTATGATGCTCCAAATAACTCCACCTTTTCCGGAACGTGATTCTTTATTGACAATAAAGTAATATTTCATTCTGACTGTCCTCTTTGCCTTTGACCATTTCACTATTATTACAATTCAGATTAGCATTAATCTATCGTACTGTCCAGATATTTTCCTAAAGAACGACGCATATTATTTGCAAAATTTGTCTTTCCGCCGCGCAAACACCACTCAAATACATTACCAATGACAATCATACGAATATCCGTCGTAAAATCCTCCAAAGCAACATTCAACCGTATCACACCGGCTTCCATCGCTCTGTTTACATAATCCCGCACCGTAATAATCGGATAAGGACGCTCACTCCTAAGCTCAGGATGAAGTGCCTGGTTTTTTGTATTATAATATTCAGCAATAAAACCCACGCCTAAGCTCTCACAATATTCCACATAATGTAAATATACATAAACAATCGCTTCCTTAGCCATGGCAACATCTTTTGGCAGTTCCAATAACTCCGCCTTAAGCCCCGGTTGTTCCTCTATATAATAAGAAAGCAAGTCATCCTTTGTCTTAAAATGATGATAAAAACTGCCATTGGAAACCCCTGCTTCTTTACAGATATTTTTAATAGACATTTCCTGATAACCTTGCTTTTGCAAAATAACTTTGGCAGCTCGAAAAATCCGCTCTTTGGTTTCTTGAGACTTTTGTTGCTGCTTACTCAACTTATTTCTTTCCATATAGTTTCCTTTCTTCTATGAAAGAATTACTTTTACCTCACAATCTAATTCTAAACTATTTTCCGTTACCAAACAATCATAAGCGAGAACTTTTGCCCCCTTATCTCTCGTTTCTTTTAATACTTCACCAAAAGCCGGATGCGTCGCTTGGTTGGGTGTAAAATAATCCACCCCTTTCATTTGAATCACCAAAATAACATAAGCCTCATAGCCCGCTTCCATCGCCTCTGCCAGTTCATTCAAATGCTTAATCGCACGTTCACTGGGTGCGTCAGGAAATTTTGCCACCCGTTCCTCTTCCAATGTAACACCTTTTACTTCAATGTAAATTTTGCGCCCCTCCGCCTCTACATAAAAATCAAACCGAGAATTTTTATACTTACTTTCCGGTTTGATATATGTCACATTATGAAATAATTTTCCTGCCAAAAGCCACTCATGAACAACCTTATTGGGCGCATTCGAATCCATATTAATCAGCATATCACCTTTGCGAACCCCAATTAGATCCCATTTGGTCTTACGGTTTAAATTGTCGCTTTCATCTACATAAACCTCCGCATCAGGCAACAACAACTCCCTACAACGCCCCGTGTTTTTTACATGTACAACCTCTTGTTTGCCATCTATCAAAACATGGGCGATAAAACGATTGGGGCGCGCCACAAAACGCGCCTGTTTCACTTTGTTATAAATCATAATTTTATTGTTTTCTAATACGCTTTCTATAATATTTTAGATAAAAACTCCTGCAACCTCGGCTCTTTTGGATGAGCAAAAAATGCCTCCGGTGTATTTTGTTCCTTGATTTCGCCCTCATCCATAAAAATAACCCTTGTTGCTACCTCCTTTGCAAAACCCATCTCATGGGTAACGACCACCATCGTCATACCCTCATGAGCCAAACGTCGCATCAACTCCAAAACCTCACCCACCATCTCCGGATCAAGAGCGGAAGTGGGTTCATCAAAAAGCATTACCTCCGGATCCATCGCCAAGGAACGAATAATGGCAATCCGCTGTTTTTGACCACCGGACAATTGAACCGGATAATTATTTGCCTTTTCTTCCAATCCAACCAAACGTAGTAATTTCATAGCTTTATCATACGCATCATCCTTGCTTTTTTTCAACAATTTCATAGGAGCCAAAGTAATATTTTCCAAAATAGTCATATGAGGAAACAAATTAAAATGTTGAAATACCATCCCCATGTGTTGGCGATGTGCATCAATATTATTTTTTTTATCCAAAATATCAACACCCTTAAAAACAACCCGTCCGGAAGTAGGTACTTCCAAAAGATTCAAAGAACGCAAAAAGGTCGATTTGCCAGATCCTGACGGCCCAACCACTACCACAACCTCACCTTTGTAGATTTCTTCCGAAACCCCATTTAACGCGTGGAGCTTACCATTAAATACCTTATGGAGATTTTCCACTTTAATCAATACATCTCTACTAGTGGTCACTGCTACGTAATCTCCTTTCCAATAATTTAATCAACGATGACAAAATCACAACTAAAACAAGATATATCAGTGCAACCGCAAGCAATGGCATAAAAGCATCAAAGGTACGGCTACGAATAATATCTCCGGCACGGGTCAAATCTTGTAATGCAATAAAACCGGAAATAGAAGTTTCTTTCATCAAAACAATAAATTCATTGCCCAAAGCCGGCAAAATATTTTTAACGGCCTGCGGCAAAACAATATAAAACATCGTTTTTAAATAGTTAAAACCAAGACTACGTCCGGCTTCAAATTGGCCATTGTCTACCGCCATAATACCGGAGCGAAAAATCTCCGCTTGATAAGCACCCGAATTAATCCCAAAAGCAACAATCGCAACCAATATCTGACTCGTTCCACCGGGAAAAACAACAAAAAATAAAATCAACAACTGAACCACAACCGGGGTTCCGCGGATCACAGTCAAATAAACATTACACAAAACGTTAAAAAACTTCAACTTACCGGTCTTATCATGAGTAGAGCGAATAATCGCTACCAAAAAGCCCAAAAACAAACCCATAATCAATGCAAAAAAAGTGACCCGTAAGGTCACACCAAGACCGTTGACAATAAAACGCCAACGGTCTTCCGCAATAAAATTCAAATAAAATCGTGCTTGTAAATCAGCAAACTGCTCTGTCATTTTCTATGCTGTCCTTATCATTAATCTGTTCCTGTTCCAATATGTCTATCTACAATTTCTTGGAACGTCCCATTGGCTTTTAATTCCTCAATGGCTGCATTAAATTTATCTACCAATTCACTGCCTTGCGGAAATGCAATGGCATAATCTTCTTCCAACCATTCTGCCGGCAAAATACGAAGACCCGATACTGCATTCACAAACTCATGGGCCGGATAATCATCTATAATAACTGCATCCACACTGCCTTGCGCCAAAGCCTGCACTGCTTCCATACCTCTGGTAAAACGTTGAATGTTTTCATCACCAAACTCCCAGGATGACAAAATATCCCCTGTTGTACCAATCTGCACACCAATGCTCATACCCTCTAAGTCATCCGGTGTATTAATATCCGAATTATCTTCACTTACAATAACCACTTGACGACCCGTGTAATAACTAACCGAAAAATCAACCTGCGTCATACGCTCTTCTGTCACAGTCATCGCTGCCATGGCAAAATCCGCACGACCGGCTTGAATCGCAGGAATAATGGCATCAAAACTCATATCTTCTATCTCCAGTTCCATGCCCAATTTATCTACAATTGCTTTAGCGATATCTACGTCAAGACCAACAATCTGATCCCCCTCATAATATTGAAACGGCGGAAAATCAGCACTGGTCGCCATTACCAAGGTTTCTCCGGAAGCAGAACCACCGCAAGCCACCAAAGATGCCAGTGCCATAATCGCAACAAGTATACATGCTATTTTTTTCTTCATAATTCTCTATCCTCCAAATTCATAATGGAATAATATTATCATATTTTGCATAATTATGCAATAAGCATTCGAATGCCAAAGATTGCAAACATAACCACCCCTACGATGATTCGATAATACCCAAACACCTGGAAATCATGTTTTTTAACATACCCCACCAAGAAACGAAGTGCCACCAAGGATACAGCAAAAGAAACCAGAGAACCCAGAATCAATAAAAATAATTCATTGCCGGAAAAAGATACACCAAAGTTAATCAGCTTTAACAAACTAGCTCCAAACATCACCGGAATGGCTAAGAAAAAGGTAAACTCCGCTGCCACGCCTCTGGCTGTTCCAATAATCAAAGCACCCAAAATCGTAGCACCGGAACGTGACGTACCGGGAATCAAAGCCAATACTTGAAAAACACCTATAATAAGTACGGTTTGAATGGTTAATTGATATATGCTATTATATTTCGGTGTTTTATCCTTGCGCCATCTTTCTACAAAAATAAAGATAATTCCATATAAAATCAACATGGCTGCTACTACATATACATTAAAGAAATGATCATCTATCCAATCATTAAACAATAAACCAATGATTGCCGCCGGCAAGGAAGCAACCAGTACTTTAATCCAAAGTTGAATGGTCAATTTTTTTTGTTTTTTACTTTTTTGCGGCGAAAACGGATTTAATTTATGGAAATACAGTACCACAACTGCCATGATAGAGCCCAATTGAATCACCACATTAAACATCTCTAAAAATGCTACACTTACTTGTAAATTTAAAAACTCTTGAAATAAAAGTAAATGACCGGTACTGCTAATCGGCAGCCACTCGGTAATCCCTTGTACAATCCCCAAAATAATTACTTTTATCGCATCTAACATACTTGCTCCTCCTCACGCTGCCTATCTGTATTCTATAGAATAAATTTCTCCAACGCTTTTCCCACACCATCCTGGTCATTGGACAAAGTAATATAATCTGCCACTTCTTTCACATCATCGGAACCATTGGCCATAGCGATTCCAAAACCAACTCGTTCCAACATCTTCAAATCATTATTATTATCACCAAAAGCCATAATCTCACTGTCTTTGATACCAAGTAACTCTGCCAACTCCAATAGGCCGCTGCCTTTATCCACCCCTTTTCCATTCACTTCAATATTGTAACTCAAAGAACCTACCAAGGTTACATCTCCCATAGCCTCTAAAGCCGCCCAACAATCTTTACGCTTATCCAAATCATTAAAAATAGCCTGTACCTTATCTAAGTCCTGCTCTTTTCCACCAACCAATTCCAATAAATCTGCCACCGACTTTCTGGTTCGATGAACATATTCCCACATGCTAGGATTGTTATGGAATAAATGAATCCGATTGTAATCCTTTTCAGAAATATATCCTTGCCCATTATAAAAGGCTTCCATAACCACATCATAAGGTTCAAAACACATTAAAACCTTTTTCGCAACTTCCTTATTTAATAAGTTTTCAACCAATACCCGATCATTATCCTTCATATCCACAACACGTGCGCCGTTTGAACTCAGAATATAACGAATCGGCAAACCGGCAGCCACCTCTCTTAATCCTCGAAAAGGACGTCCTGTAGCAATCACAATCTCAATTCCCTGCGCAGCCACTCGTTTTATCATTTCCCGATTATAAGGAGATATTTTTTTCTCTGTGGATAATAATGTTCCATCTAAATCAATCCCTATCATTCTCACCGATGCCATCATAATTTTCAGATTCTCCTCTCACCGACTACCTTGTAAAAGATTACCCTTATGATTGTAACAAGATTTGCTAAATTAAGCAATCTATAGTATAATACCTAAGAACACTTTTCAGAAAGGATTTTAGATCATGAATATATCTCTTAAGCGTAAGCTTAAAGTGCTTGCCAGTTTAACTTGTATCTTTGCACTCGTGTTCTCTTCGTTTACCGTTTTTGCTGACGATGAAAGTACGCTGGTACAACAGACAAGTAGCCTAGAAGAACAATTAGCCAACTTAAACCAAGAACTGGTTGCCATTAGTGATGAGATTGAGCTTGCTGAGATGCAATTAGAACTCACCCAAAGCGGATTGATTCGCACAGAAGAAGAACTGGAAATTGCCACGGCCAATGAGGCACAGCAGTTAGAAGATATGAAAGTCCGCATTCGTTATATTTATGAGATGGGTAGCACTTCCTTATTGGAGTTCTTACTTTCGGCACAAAGTATTGCCGAGTTTATAAACAAGGCTGAATTCATTCAAAATATCAATCTATACGATCGCAATATGCTAGACCAACTACGTGATACACAAAATGCCATCCAAGACAAAAGGGATGCCATGGTTGCGCAGGAAAATGCCTTGGTAGAGATTGGATTAGAATTAGAAAGCAAACAAGCAGATTTAGAAGCGGCGGCAGAAGCCACTTCCACCGACTTGGCTACCTTTCAAGCACAATTAACACAACTAAGAGCTGAAAACGCAGCGCGGGCTGCTGAAGAACTGGCTCGTGCCAATGCCGCAGCGGCAGCGGCAGCAGCAGCGGCAGAAAGAGAGTATTTGGCGGCAAATGCACCAAATACCCCTCCAAATTCTTCCGAAGCAAATCAAGTACCACCAAATGACGGAGGGGTGATACACCACCCGCCTGCTCATGTAGGTGGTGACGAGCTGATGATGTTTGCGGCCATTTTACAAACAGAAGCTTTCCACAATTATGAATATAAATTAGCGGTTGCCACAATTGTCATGAACCGTGTTGCCAGCCCACTATTCCCTAATACCATTACGGATGTTATCCTTCAGCCGGGACAATTTCAACCGACTTGGACAGGTAGTTTCCACAATGTATTAGCACAGGGACCAAATGCACTGTCCATTCAGGTTGCACAAGATGCGATCAATGGAGCCAGACATGCCGCCGTATTGGATTGTCTCTTTTTCTTAACGGCCAGTTCAACAAATCGCCCCGGAATAAATATTGGGGGAAATTTATTTTTCCAACGTTGGTAATTTAAATCACAAATAAGGTGTTACATTTTCATTTTAAAATGTAACACCTTATTTTTATGCCTCTATCTCTTTCAAAAAACTTTTCCCAACCTGCGGTGCCCCTACTTTAAAATTCTCTGCCACTGTAGCCCCCACATCAGCAAAACTACTTCTTTGCGGCAATGCATCACCACCGGACATCGCCGGGCTATATACCACCAAAGGCACATATTCTTTCGTATGATCCGTTCCATGATGAATTGGATCATTTCCATGATCCGCCGTCAAAATCAATAAATCATCCGCTGTTAACCTCTCCAACACCTCACCCAAGCGAACATCAAAAGCTTCCAGTGCTTGTCCATAGCCAATGGGGTCTCGCCTATGGCCATAAAGAGAATCAAAATCTACCAAATTCAAAAAACAAAGTCCTGTAAAGTCCTCTTGCATAATCCTCACCAGTTTATCCATGCCATCATCATTTGACTTGGTCGGATTGGAAGCTGTCACACCCTCACCGGAATAAATATCATTGATTTTTCCAATGGATATCACCGATAAGCCCGCATCATGCAGTTCATTCATTGTTGTGCGCCCAAAAGGTTTTAAAGCGTAATCATGGCGATTGGCCGTTCGTTTAAAATTGCCTACCGTTCCCACAAAAGGCCTTGCAATGATTCGACCAACCAAATAACGCGCATCCATGGTCAATGCACGGGCAATCTCACAACAACGATAAAGCTCCTCCAAAGGAACAACTTCCTCATGGGCCGCTATCTGCAAAACCGAATCCGCAGAAGTATACACAATCAAAGCACCCGTTTCTACTTGCTCCTGACCCATATTCACCAAAATCTCTGTACCCGAAGCAGGGATGTTGCCTATCACACGTCGCCCTGTTTGTTTCTCCAACTCATCTATTAACGCCTTAGGAAAACCATTCGGAAACACCTTAAAAGGTGTTTTCACTTGCACACCCATCAACTCCCAATGACCTGCCAAGGTATCTTTCCCCACCGAAAGAGAATCCATTTTGGTATAAAATCCCTTTGGTTTATCCACGCTTTGAATACCCGCAATATCTATGATATTTCCATATCCCAAACGCTCCATATTCGGCATGTACAAACCATGCATAGACTCTGCAATATGCACAATCGTATTTGCCCCTGCATCATCATAATCAGGTGACTTTGGTGTTTCGCCAATTCCCACAGAGTCCATTACAACTAAAAAAATCCGTTTAAACATAAGCCTATTCCTCCATATGCATCATTTACTTCCTTTTTCCAAGTCGAATCCGTTCCATTTCCACAGCAATCTCTTCACTTAAATAATGGAATAAATAATTCCGTTTCTCTCCTACTCCCTTGAAATGGTTTTTTCTAAGTTCTTTTGCAGCCTCTTCTATTTCTTTTCGCAAACCCTTTGCTGACAGACGCATTGCTCCCTGCCCCATAATAATCAACTGCTCCATCGCATCAGAAGTCGCAACTGTCACAATATGCGCTTTGGCTATCTCACGTACCGTTTTTTCGATATAAGCATCCGCTGTTTCCGCTTCCTTGGTATAAACCACATGAATATTGTGATAATCCAAATACTGCCCGGAATTACCTACAACCTTATAGGCATCAAACACAACAATCAAAATACAACCCACCATACCTTGGTAATTGCATAGAATATCCATCAATTTATGCCTTGCACTATCTATATTCAATTCGGCCAATTCTTTCAGATCGTCCCAACCAAAAATAATATTATAACCATCCACCAAAAGATATTCTTTTTGTTTTTTCTTCGGTTTACTCTTTCGTTTCACCCCATCCATTTCATCTGCCGAAATGGTAATTGCCCTTTGTGGCTTTTTGACAGGATCAGGGGTTTTTACATAAATGGCATCCAATTCCTCTTGGGTCAATTCATAAGAAAACGAACGACTACACCGAGCTGTCGGATTATCCAAGGTCCCAACCTGACTTTTTTCTGCCACAGCCCCCTTTTGATTGACTTCCAAATGCATATATTCTTCAACCAAATCCCAAGGCACCACAAACCCGGCTCCATGCGTACAAAAAACCGAAGAAGTAGGATTTTCCCTATCCTGCTCCGAATCATAAGCAATTTTTGCTATCACATCTTCTGCATTGTGACAAGGCGCATAACCACCCGACCGACAAAAAAGACGGCCAAGCCCACCTGTATAACTTAGCACCTCATTTTGATAACCATTCATCGTTGCCACAGGTGCAATACCCTTTAACTTCATACGATTTCCCTTTTGCTCAGGTGCTGAAAATTCTCCGCAAAATCGCTGTATATCCGCCATCCCACGACCAATATTTTCCGTCGGCACCTCCAATGTAAACGCATACATAGGCTCCAGTAAAACACTCTCTGCACGCTTTAGTCCTTGCCGCACCGCTCTATATGTTGCTTGTCGGAAATCACCACCCTCTGTATGCTTATTATGGGCACGACCATTCAACAAGGTAATCTTCATATCCGTAATCGGCGAACCGGTCAACACACCCAAATGCTCCCGCTCCACCAAATGGGTCAATACCAAGTTTTGCCAATTTGATGCCAAGTCATCTACATGGCAATCACACGCAAACACCAGACCGGCACCCGCTTTTAATGGCTCCAATAAAAGCTGAACTTCGGCGTAATGACGCAGTGGCTCAAAATGTCCGATACCCATCACGGGTTCTTTAATAGTTTCCCGATACAAAATCTGCCCCAAATCAAAAGCCACTTTTAAACCAAAACGCTCTTGCAGCCGAGCAGCTAAAATCTCTAGCTGAATCTCACCCATCAATTGAACCTGAATCTCGCCTGACGCCTCTTGCCATTTGATTTTAAGCAGAGGGTCTTCCTCTTCCAACTGTCGCAAATCCAAAAGTGCTTTGGCCGGATCCGATCCCTCCGGCAAAAGCAAGCGATAAGTCAAAACCGGCAAAAGGGAGGGGGAACACAACGTTGATTCAAATCCCATACCCATGCCCGGATAAGTTTTATTTAACCCTGTTACGGCACAAACCGTACCACCCTCTGCTTGCCCAACCGTCTCGTATTTCGTCCCGGAATACAAACGAATCTGATTGACTTTTTCTTGCTCTTTGGTCAATACATCTTTTACTTGCAAACGACCACCTGTTATTTTTAAATACGTAAGGCGATTGCCCTTTTCATCTCTTTCAATCTTAAATACACGAGCACCAAACTCTGTGCCATATACAGGGTTCTTTTCATACTTAACCAAACAATCCAAAAGTGCTCGAACCCCTTGCCCTTGTAGAGCCACCCCAAATAAACAAGGAAAAAGCTGCCGCCTAAAAATCGCCTCTTTCACCTGGTGCAAACTACAAGAACCTCCATCCAAATACTCTTCCATCAATGCATCACTGCAAACTGCCAAATGCTCTAACGCACTTTCCGGCGCTTTCTCCAAATCATATAATCGGGTAAAATCTACAACATTTCCCTCCAAATGGTCTTTGATATCTGCAATCATTTCTTCTTGATTCAAAACCGCCAAATCCATTTTATTCACAAAAATAAAAGTCGGTATCTGATAGGTTTCCAACAACCGCCAAAGGGTCATGGTATGACTTTGTACCAAATCAGAAGCACAAATCAGCAAAATAGCATAGTCCAAAACAGCTAAACTTCGCTCCATCTCTGCTGAAAAATCTATATGCCCGGGTGTATCCAACAAGGTAATCCGACAATCTCCCCATGTGAAAATAGCCTGCTTAGAGAAGATTGTAATTCCCCGGGCACGCTCCATTTCATTGTTGTCTAAAAAAGTATTCTGATGGTCTACCCGTCCTACTTGCCTTAACATACCACTTTCATGTAATACACTTTCTGAAAGGGTTGTCTTTCCGGCGTCTACATGGGCAAGTATACCGACTGTCAGTTGCCTATCCAAATCCACTGTACCTTTCATCCGCTTTCTTCATAAAAGCAGCCACATCCGGGCCATTTCTATACATCAAATAACAAGTCACCATAAGAGGGCATCGGCCAAATTTCTTTGTCCACCAGCATCTCCAATTTATCAACAGGCAAACGCAAAGCCTCCATACGAGGGCAAACCTCTTCATAATAATAGCGTGCCCGCTCCATACCCTCTGACATCTTACCGGCTGATTCTGTATACTCTGTCAAAGCTACCACTGCTTTTTTTGCCTCTTTTAACAAAGCACTCACTTCCTGCAATATCTCTTTTTGAACAGAAGCATCACCGGCAACACCCTCTACCACTAAAACAGTCTCTGCTAACATTTTTGTATACTGCATCACAGCGGGGATAATCTGTTTGCCTGCCACATCAATCATGGTACGCGCTTCAATATGTATCGTCTTAGAGTAGGTTTCGTATTGAATTTCTGCACGAGACTCCAATTCCGCACGGGTAAACACCTTAAAACGTTTAAACATTTCCACCGTCTGTTCTTCTGTCAAAGCAGGAATCGCATCCACCATAGACTTTAAATTGCTCAGACCCCGTCTTTTGGCCTCTTTTTCCCATTCCGCCGAATAACCATTGCCATTAAAAACAATCACCCGAACCTCATTGGCATATAACTTAATCAAGTCATGAAGTGCCAAACCAAAGTCCTCGGCATTTTCCAAAACATCACAAGCATCCGCAAAAGCCTCTGCTACAATACTATTTAATACAATATTGGGTGCCGCCACCGAATCCCTTGACCCCACCATACGAAATTCAAATTTATTGCCCGTAAAAGCAAAAGGTGACGTTCGATTTCTATCTGTTGCATCCTTTGCCAAATCCGGCAATGTACGAACGCCGGTCTTTAATTTACCGCCATCAATACTATGGGTGGCAAAACCTGTACTAATCAATTGATCCATCACATCTTCCAATTGTTCTCCAAGAAACACCGACAAAATAGCCGGCGGTGCCTCATCAACGCCCAAACGATGGTCATTGCCCGGATCTGCCGCTGACTCACGTAATAAATCAGCATGCTTATGAATCCCTTTTAAAATACACATCAACACCAATAAAAACTGGGTATTTTCATGGGGTGTTATACCGGGGTCCAACAAATTGATACCATCATCCGTCATCAAAGACCAATTGTTATGCTTTCCGGAACCATTTACACCGGCAAAAGGCTTTTCATGCAAAAGACATTTCAAACCATGCTTTGACGCAATACGGCGCAAAGTGTGCATCACAATCTGGTTGTGGTCCACGGCAATATTGGCCTTATCATAAATCGGAGCCAATTCATGTTGCGCCGGTGCCACTTCATTGTGCTGTGTCTTGGCTGTAACCCCGACTTTCCATAACTCTATATTTACATCACGCATAAAAGAAGCTACTCTTTGTCGAATCGCCCCATAATAATGGTCATCTAATTCTTGTCCCTTTGGGGGCATAGCACCAAACAAGGTTCGCCCCGTATATACCAAATCTTTACGCTCCATGAAATTTTCTGATTTCACCAAAAAATACTCTTGCTCTGCCCCAATCATCGGTGTCACCTTTCGTGAATGGGTATTACCAAACAAGCGAATCAGCCGCAAAGACTGCTCATTGATCGCTTGCATGGAACGTAACAACGGTGTCTTTTGATCAAGGGCTTGTCCATTGTAAGAACAAAACGCCGTCGGGATACAAAGGGTTGCCCCTGCTGCATCTTGGCGCACAAAAGCCGGCGAAGTACAATCCCACGCCGTATAACCTCTTGCTTCAAAGGTTGCCCGCAACCCGCCGGACGGAAAAGAAGAAGCATCCGGTTCACCTTTGGTTAATTCCTTGCCGGAAAAACGCATCAAGACCTTTCCTGACGACAGTGGAGCTGAAATAAAAGAATCATGCTTTTCTGCTGTCACACCCGTCAAAGGCAAAAACCAATGGGTATAATGTGTCGCACCCTTTTCAATTGCCCACTCTTTCATCTCGTGGGCAATCACATCCGCAGTTTCCAAATCCAACTCCCGGCCTTCTTCAATGCTTTGCTTCAACTTTTGATACACTTTACTCGGCAAACGCTTTTGCATTGTTTCATCATTAAAAACATTGGCCCCAAATATATCCGCAACATCAAAAGACTTTTCGTAAGTTTTTTCCCGCTCCATATATCTCCTCAATCAGATAACCTTTTTCATCCTATTTTAAAAAACTACGCTTTTCCTACAGAACCAAACAATTCCATCTTTTCTTTTACGGTATCTTGAATGGCTTGTGATCCCGGTGCTAACACTTTACGCGGATCAAAACCTTTGCCCTCTAAATCTTTACCTGCCTCAAAATACTTGCGGGTCGCAGCCGTAAAAGTCAATTGACACTCTGTATTTACATTTATTTTAGCCACACCTAAATCAATGGCTTTTTTAATTTGATCTTCCGGTATACCTGTACCACCATGCAATACCAAAGGCATATCACCCGTTTCTTTTTGAATAGCATCCAATGCTTCAAAACTCAAGCCTTCCCAGTTATCAGGATATTTCCCGTGAATATTTCCAATACCGGCAGCCAAAAAGTCAATGCCCAGATCCGCAACCAATTTACATTCTTTCGGATCCGCCACTTCGCCTTTGCCAATCACACCATCTTCTTCTCCGCCAATGGAACCAACCTCTGCTTCAATAGACATATTTTTTGCTTTTACTATTTTTACCAATTCTTTGGTTTTTTCTACGTTTTCCTCAATCGGGTAATGAGAACCATCAAACATAATCGAAGAAAAACCGGCTTCAATACAAGCCATACAACCATCATAAGAACCATGGTCTAAATGCAGTGCTACAGGAACCGTAATGCTCAAACCCTCCAGCATACCATTTACCATACCAACGATAGCTTTGTAACCACCCATATATTTCCCGGCACCCTCGGATACCCCTAAAATAACCGGTGAATTACATGCCTGTGCTGTCAATAAAACGGCTTTTGTCCACTCCAAGTTATTGATATTAAACTGTCCGACTGCATAATGTCCTGCTTTTGCTTTTTTTAACATCTCTGTAGCTGATACTAACATCTTTTTTCCTCCAAAATTCAACTTTTTTCTCACCACTTAACCGTGATGAACATCGGTTTCTACATGCCTTTTCATTATATCCTATCCGAAATAAAAACACAAATCTAAAAATATAACTACAGCGCATCCTCTTCAAAGGATACCTGATAATTGGAACCTTGCAATTTTTCATATGTACTTGGCCGAATCATAATCTCCAACAATTGTTTTTGATTCTCAATATACACATGTTCATGACTACCGCCATACTCCCCATCTAAAGTCCATTGAACCTCCTCCCGAAATGCAAAGCGAACCTTAGATGTTTGAAAAGAATACATAACCTCTTCATTGACTTGTTTCAGTAACAACGCACCAATCATATCATTTAGTTCTTTTGGGTTTTTTGGCCATTTGATCAAAAGCACCTCAAATAAACCATCATCAAATACCACATCTGTTCCAATGACCCCTTTGAAGCCTCCCACGGAATGGGAATTCGTTACCATGCCGAACACAAATTCATCCTCTATGACACCGTCGTCATAAGTCACTTTGATATTATAAGCAGGTACATTAAAAATCCTTTTTGCACCCTCCAACACATAAGCCAAATGACCCAGCATATTTTTTACACTTTGATCTGTTGCATAGGAAACATCCGTAAAAATACCAAAGGCAGCAACATAAACAAAAAACTCCCCATTAAAACGACCCACATCACAAGCAAAAGGAATACCCCTTACCGCTGTATCTGCCGCTTTCAAAATATTGCGCGATATATTTAAGCTTTTTGCAAAATCATTGGTGGTTCCCGCCGGAATATAACCAATCGGCACTTTGGTTTCCCGCTGTGCCATTGCATTTACCACCTCATCCAAAGTACCATCTCCCCCGCCACACACCAACAAATCAATTTGCTCCTGATACTCCAGTGCCTTTTTTAAAGCATCTTGATAACCTTGGGTCGGATAAGCAATCACTTCATAACCTGATTTCACAAAAAAATCTATAATATCCGCCAAACGTGGTTTTAACAGACCGGTACCTGCATTCAAATTATAAATAAAAAGTAATTTTTTCAAAAAATGCACCTCCTATAAAATGATAGCGTTACCCCATGTATATTGTAAAAAGGTTGTACAAACGTACAACCTTTCAAAATTTATTTTTATTTTATCTTTAAAGTGATACCAAAAACACCTTAATACCCTCTGCCGCTTTTTGTTCGTCTTCCCCCTCCGTCAGAACGGTAATATTTTCCCCCTCCAAAAGATTCAGACTCATCATACCCATAATACTCTTCGCATTGATTTTCCTATCATCTACCTGAATATAAACCTGGCTATTATACTGGCTGGCTTCCCTTACTAATAATGCAATGTGTCTCACATCAAGTACTTTTCCAAGATCAACTGTAATCGGTGTTGCAATCATTTTCATCCTCCTTGCTCATGGTGATGTAGAATCAAATTTTTGACGTGTTTGCTCCGCTATTTCACTTAATTTTCTAAGACGATGGTTCACACCTGACTTCCCCACCTGCGGCGTTAAATAATCCCCTAGCTCTTTTAATGTTGCATCCGGATAAGAAAGTCGCACTTGTGCAATCTCTTCCAAAGTCTCCGGTAACGTCTCCAAACCTACCGTCTCACGAAGATACATAATATCTTCGACCTGTCTCACCGCCGCCGAAACCGTTTTGTGAATATTAGCCGTCTCACAATTTACTTTGCGGTTCACCGTGTTGCGCATATCTTTTAAGATGCGAATATTCTCCAAATTCATCAAAGCCACATGGGCTTCCATGATATTTAAGCTATCCACAATCTGAGCACTCTCTTTTAAATAAACCACAAAACTTTTTTTGCGATTTATCATTTTTGCATCCATTCCAAAACTGCACATCATCTCTTTTATTTGATTTGCAATCGGCAGAGATGCACATACTATCTCAAAATGATATGCCTTGTCCGGGTCACTCATAGAACCCGCTGCCAAAAAGGAACCACGCAAGAAAGCACGGCGACAACATCTTTGTCTGACCACCAAAGGATTCACAAGACCATCTTCATACACATGGTGCGCCAATCCACGAATCAGCTTTGTTGCTCTTAATATTCGCAAAATCTCCTCTTGCCGATATACCACAACAAGGTAAGACAAGCTCCGCCTTCTATGATTTTTTTTAATACTAATTTCAGATACTATATTAAAGGTTTTTTTTATCAATGTAAAGACTTTTCTTGCAACCGGTAGGTTTTCCGTGACTATCTTTAAACCTATATGCCCATCACTACCATAAGAAATCGTGCCGCAAAAACCCAACAATGCTGCCAATTCCGCAATTTGGCAATGACGTGCACTGCTCCATTCTTTTGACAATTCTTCTTTTACATCAGCGGAAAATGAATTCACCAATACGCTTTACCTCCGGCTCTAAACGCACTTGATAGTCTTTTTCAATTTTTTCAATCACATGATCCATCAAAGAAACTACATCCGCAGCAGTTGCCTGACCCTTATTAATCACAAAACCGCAATGTTTTTCCGATACTTGCGCATCCCCTACTTGAAAACCGCGCAAACCGGAATCCGCAACCAGCTTGCCCACGAAATAGCCTTTTGGCCGCTTAAAAGTACTGCCGGCACTCGGAAACTCCAACGGTTGTTTGGTTGTGCGTTGCATTTTCAAATCTTCCATCAAATCCAAGATTGCTTCTTTATTGCCTTTTTTCAGTTGAATCGTCCCACCTAATATCACATAAGGCTTTCTTGCAAAGATACTGCTACGATACCCCAACTCCAATACTTCCGCAGATAAGGTTTTTATCTGTCCTGTATCATCCAGAATTTCCACGCTTTTTAATATATCTTTCATCTCGCCGCCATAAGCACCGGCATTCATCACAACAGCCCCACCAAAGGTTCCGGGAATACCCGAAGCAAACTCAAATCCTTGAAGCTCTTCTCTTAACGCTATATTTGCAACTTTCGACAATAAAGCACCGGCCCGGATATCCATGGACGTTCCCTTTGCTTTCACTTCACCGAAATGATTGAATATCTGAATAACCACCCCACGAAAGCCACCATCTCCAACCAAAAGATTGCTACCGTTTCCTATAATATAAAACGGCAATCCTTTTTTTCTGCAAAAAACAATCGTTTCTTTCAGAGCCGCCGCATCTACCGGTGTCACAAAATAATCTGCCGGACCTCCTATTTTATAGGTCGTATGCTTATACATCGGCTCATTTTTTAAAATATTGTTTGCACCTGCTATCGCAATCAATTTATTTTCCAAACACATCATTTCTCTCCTTGCCCAATCACCATAAATTATCATACACCACTACAAACATAAAGTAAAGCAATTGACTTTATCTTGCAAAAACACCCCAAATACGATATATTTAAGTATAGATTCAAACTGTTTTAGAGCGTGTGTTTTCATACAAAAAGGAGATATCAAAAATTTTGGACACAAGTGACCTGATATTAATTATCATACTGATTATTTTACTTTTTCTTTCTGCTTTTTTTGCTTCGGCAGAAACAGCACTTACCACAATTAGCAAGATTCGAATGCGAACCTTAGCCGATGGTGGTAATAAAAATGCCTGCCTTGTTTTACACACGATTGAGCATAAGTATTCCAAGTTGCTTAGTACGATATTAATCGCCAACAACATTGTCAACATATCTGCTCCGGCGATTGCCACCACCCTTGCCATGGGCTTTGGTAATTTCTGGGTGGGCATTGTAACCGGTCTTTTAACCGTCGTCCTGATTGTTTTTGGTGAATTGACCCCAAAAAACATCGCACGGATTAATGCAGAAAAAATCGCCCTCAGCTACATCAAATCATTGACCTTTTTTATGCTTATTTTAACACCGATTATCATCTTGGTAAATGGTTTGGTCAAAGCGACTATGCTTGTTCTGCGCATTGACACCTCAAAATCAAACAGCACCATAACCGAAGACGAATTACGCACCCTCGTTGATGTAAGCCATGAAGATGGTATCATTGAATCTGAAGAACACGAAATGATCAACAATGTGTTTGATTTAGGTGACGCTTATGTAAAAGATGTGATGGTTCCCCGTGTACATGTTTCGTTTGCTGATGTAAATAGCAATTATTGGGAATTAATCGAAATTTTCAAAAAAGACAAATACACTAGATTACCCGTCTACGAAGAAACCACAGACAATGTGATTGGTATCATCAACATGAAAGACCTACTGATTTTTGACGACCGTGACAATTTTAATATGCGCTCTATATTAAGAGAAGCCTTTTTCACCCATGAATACAAAAACATCTCTCAATTATTAGAAGAGATGCGCAAAGCCACCATCAGCATCGCCATTGTTTTAGATGAATATGGCGATACCGCCGGCTTGGTTACGTTAGAAGATATTCTGGAAGAAATTGTTGGTGATATTCGCGATGAATACGACGAACGGGAATTGGACATCTTTGATCAGATCAATGACTTAGAATATACCGTCGAGGGCTCTGTCAGCTTAGATGATTTAAATGAACATATCGGCACAAACTTATCTGCAAAAGAATATGATTCCTTAGGTGGTTATATTATCGAAAAGCTAGGACGCCATCCTGAAGTCGGCAATGAAGTGATCACCGAAAGCGGCATTCGCCTTGTGGTTGATGCCTTGGATAAAAATCGTGTTGCAAGGGTTCATGTTTTCTTGCTCACCAAAGAGGAAGAGCTAAACTATTTAAAAGAAATCGAAGAAGAAGATACAAAAAAGGAAGAGTAAATCGCTCTTCCTTTTTTGATTATTGTGTAAGTCCTTCGGATTCTAATACCGCCACAACCTGCTCCACATATTTTTCGCAAAGCGTATCCTTTTTTGCTTCAACCATAATACGAATCAAAGGTTCTGTACCGCTTTCCCGCACCAAAATACGTCCGCTATCTCCCAAGGCTTCCGCTACTTCAGCCACTTTTTTTTGTACCGCCGGATTTTCCTGTGCCATTTTTTTATCTTTGACTTTGATGTTTTTTAATAGCTGCGGATAAATAACCAATGCTTCACACAGTTTACCCAAAAGCTCTTTTCCCTCCAGCATAACCTCCATCATCATCAAAGATGTCAAAACCCCATCACCGGTGGTTGCGTGCTTGCTAAAAATAATATGACCTGACTGTTCACCACCCAGTGAATAATTATTTTTCACAATCTCCTCATTCACATATTTATCCCCTACTGCCGTTTTTTTATATTCGATGCCTATCGCATCAAAGGCCTTGTAAAGCCCTAAATTAGACATAATCGTGGTAACTACGGTATCATCTTTCAAATGTCCTTGTTGCTTCATATAATGGCCACAAACATAAAGAATTTTATCACCATCTACAATTTCACCCTTTTCATCAACAGCCATACAACGATCCGCATCACCATCAAAAGCAAAACCCACGTCTAATTGATTTTCCAAAACAAATTTTTGCAACGCATCCATATGAGTAGAACCAGCATTTTCATTGATATTAACACCATTCGGCTCTGCATTCATCACAAATGTTTTCGCACCCAACGCATTAAATACACTACGTGCAATATGGGAAGCACTACCATTTGCACAATCCAAACCAACCCGCATACTTTTAAAAGAACGGGTTGCTAAAGAAATCAAATAACCAACGTAACGATTCCGACCGGCTGAATAATCCACTGTACTGCCAATTTCACTTCCGGTTGCCAAGGGAATTTCCACGTGGTTTCCATCAATATAGGATTCTAATTCCGCTTCGATTGCCGCCGCCATCTTGTGTCCTTGGCTGTCAATCAGTTTAATCCCATTGTCATAAAAAGGATTGTGACTAGCAGAAATCATAATACCACAATCAAAATCTTCTGTCCGTACAATATAGGAAACACTTGGTGTAGGCGTAACATGCAAAAGATAAACATCCGCTCCTGATGCTGTCAATCCTGCTGACAACGCATCTTCAAACATGTAGCTACTACGCCTTGTATCTTTGCCAATCACAATACGTGCTCTTTTTTCTTTGCCAAAATACCAGCCAATGAAACGCCCTACTTTAAAAGCATGCTCTACCGTTAAATTCACATTGGCTTCACCGCGAAAGCCATCTGTTCCAAAATATTTTCCCATATCTATACCTCACAATATCCGTTTCTATAAAACACAAAAGGTCCATAGACCATTTTACTCCTATCTAAAAGCTGTTGCAAGAAAAACCTATCATTGCTATACTAAATAAGACCATTTTTATTTAAATATCATCCATTGGAGGTTCTCTTTTTATGATAAAACTTGTCGCCAGTGACTTAGATGGAACTCTACTCAAAGAACACACAAACGCTTTATCTGCAAATACCATTTCTTTGATTTGGCGTTTGCTTGAACACAATATTCACTTCGTCGTTGCCAGCGGAAGACAATTATTTAATGAATATCGCTTATTTGAAATGTTTGGTGACAAAATTTCCTACATTGCCGAAAACGGCTCTATTTGCATTCACAAAGGTAAAATTCTTTCACGCATACTGATTAACCCTGACTTAGCTTCCCGTATTATAAAAGAGATGAAACGCAGAGATGACTTTGAATTGATGATTTCCTTTGATCATGGCTGTTATGTCGAGGGCAAAAATCCTGATTTCATCAGATTAATGGAAAAGGGTCTATGCAATAAAGTCTATATCGTCGACGACCTTTCCAAAATCAAAGGAAATATCATGAAATTGGCAACCCTCTATTGCGGAGACAACAAAAAAGAAAAAGACAGCTATCATCAACATTTAAATCAACTCTTTCAAGATGAATTGGATATTGTTACTTCCGGTAGTTGGATTGACTTTATCACACCCGGCGGAAATAAAGGTGCTTCTTTAAAAAAATTAATTGAAGCCATGCACATCAAAACAGAAGAATGCATGGCCTTTGGAGACCAATGCAATGATATCGAGATGTTAAAACTAGTCGGAACAGATTATGCCATGTCCGCCGGTCATCCTGCCGTCATCTCCCTTGCCGGCAATATCGCCGACTCCGTTGATGAAGTATTAGAAGATTTACTCAACACCTATACACAAAAATAATGTATAAAAAAGTAGCACGATAGGATTTCAAGCGCATACCCTACCGTGCTGAAATTCTATGTTTCAATCGCAGAAATCATATCCACTCTTCGCTGATGACGGCCGCCGATTTCAAAGGTTGTATCCAACCATACCGCCACAATCATCTTTGCCAAATCTTCCCCCACAACTCTGCTACCCAGCGCTAAAATATTGCAATTATTGTGTTCCTTAGACATCTTAGCCGTATAAGGTTCGCTGCATACAGCTGCCCGGATTCCTTTTATCTTATTTGCCGCCAGAGAAATACCCAAACCTGTACCACAAATCAAAATGCCATAATCCACTTCACCTGCCATCACAGCCTCTCCTACAATCTTTCCATATTTTGGATAATCACAGCTTGCTGTATCGTTTGTACCATAGTCAACCACTCCATAACCTTTTTCCTCAATCAAAGGGATTAAGGCTGCTTTTAATACCAAACCCGAATGATCGTTTGCAATTCCAATTTTCATCTTTTCTTTTCTCCTTTGCAATCTAAAAAAAATTGTTATATGATAAGTCATAACAACTAAAATGTTCCATTTTCACTTTATGCAATCCAAACAGAAAGGAAACCCACATGAAAATAGAAACCTTTGTATTAAGCATCGCTATGACAAACTGCTACCTTGCTATCCACGAAAACACCAACGAATGTCTTTTGGTTGATTTGCCAGATCACGATCCAAAGCTCATTGACCATATCAAAAACAACCATTTAAAAGTAAAAGGGATTTTATTAACCCATGGTCATTTTGACCATATCATGGGAGTTAAGACATTTCTTGAAACCTTTCCGGTGCCCGTTTATGCCCATCTTGCTGAAAAAGACATATTAAGTGACCCGGCAAAAAATCTATCTCTTCATTATTCAAACCAAAGCTATTCTCTAAAACACATTACTTTCCTGGATGATCAGCAACGATTTCAACTTGCCGGCTTTGATATCACTGCCATCCCCATCCCCGGACATACACCCGGCGGGTGTTGCTATTATTTCGCCAAAGAACACATTCTTTTTAGCGGCGATACATTATTCCATCAATCTGTAGGACGCACTGATTTTCCCGGAGGTGATGCCAATCTTTTACGCACCTCCATACAAACAAAACTACTTACATTACCCGAAAACACAAAAGTTTTCCCTGGACATATGCAACCTACCACCATCAAAAACGAAACCAAGTCCAATCCATTTTTATAGGGTGATGCAAATCACCCTTTCTAATCGCTTAGTTTTACGGCACCTACAAAACCAACCACCGCCGCTAGAGCACCAATCATAATATGCCCTACCTCAATGGAAATATCAACCTGTATAAAAATCGTAATTAAAGTCGCCAGCAAAACACCCAATAAAGCAAAATAAACCTTGGCTTGGCATTTGGAAAGTAACAGCCGTATCAGGTTTGCAATCAACCCCAAACCTATGATGGTGCCGCACAACACCGGAATCAAAATCAATACATTGCGTGATACATCCTCCCATTGAAACAAAGCATAAATCGCATCTTGAATGGGCGCATAATAACCAAAAAAAAGCAATGCCGAAGTCGTGTTGATGCCCGGAATAATCAATGTTACAGCAATCACACCTCCCATGGCCAATAGCATCACATAATCCACCAACTCCAACTCACCCAAAGAAACGGTAGGACCCACACGCAATAAAAAGGTCAAATAAAGCACTGCTACAAAAGCAAGCACTAAAATCAGCAAATTAGAAATCTTTTTGATATCACCACCGGACTTTTTATGCATGATGGAAATACCACCAAACATAATACCACAAAAAAACAAAACGGTAACCAAAGGATAATTTGCCAAGGTAAAAGTCAGCAATTGATTCAATAAAAAATAACCCAAAACCACTCCAACAACCAGTGGAAATAAAATTGCGATATTTTTCTTAAATCCCTTAAAAATGTTGCTCAATGCCTCAACTACCTTTTCATAAGCACCAAGGGAAACCATCAAAACGCCGCCGCTTAATCCGGAAATCGTCGTTGCCACACCAATGAAAGCACCTGCCACCAGTAATTTAATCAACTCAATCATAATATTCTCATCTCTTTATGTTTCATAATCCTTACTTTTTGCATCTTTTCTATTATAACATAAGAAAGTGCCAAAACCCACTATAATATCGGATTTTGGCACCACCCTATTTCATGCACTTTCCCTCAGTCTGGTCTTCATTTTTACCAGAAAATAATAATACAAAATAACCGCTGCTACCACCATAATAACCCGAACCCATATGTATGGTGTAATGATAAAACTAATCGTCATCATCGTTGTAGCCATAATCAAAATTCGTATTTTTGTCTTCATATACATGGATTTTGTCTCTATATATGCCTGCAAATATTTCTGATAGATTTTTGTTCCTTTGAACCATTTATCCACTCGCCTGGAACCACGCAAAAAGAAGTACGAGGCAAGTATCAAAAATGGCGTAGTGGGCAGACCTGGCACAAACACACCTACGACCCCAAGCCCAAAAAAACCAAAGCCAATTCCCGTATTCATTATTTGATAAAGCTTTCTTGGCATTGCCTCACCTCACTACCCCGGAAATATTTATAAACTGCTTTCCTTAACCTATCGTAAATCAAAACGATCTGCCTGCATCACCTTATTCCAAGCAGCAACAAAGTCCGCGACAAATTTTTCTTTGGCATCATCACAAGCATAAACCTCAGCAAGCCCACGCAATTGTGAATTAGAACCAAAAATCAAATCCACTCTACTGGCTTTCCACTTTAGACTACCACTCTTGCGGCAAACACCCGCAAACACATTTTTATCATCGGTGGCTTTCCACTCTGTCGCCATATCCATCAAATTTATAAAAAAGTCATTGGTCAATGTTTCCGGCTTATTTGTAAACACACCCAGTTCTGAATCCTGATAGTTATTGCCCAAAACACGCAAACCACCGATTAAAACAGTCATTTCGGGTGCAGTTAAGGTCAACAATTGCGCCCGATCCACCAAAAGTTTTTCAGGAACGGTTGCGAAATCACGCTTCAAATAATTTCTAAAACCATCATAAACAGGCTCCAATACGTTAAAAGAAAGCGCATCTGTTTGTGCATCATCAGCATCCGTTCGCCCGGCTAAAAATGGAACCACCAAATCTACACCGGCTTTTTTCGCCGCCATCTCAATTCCGACATTTCCGCCCAAAACAACCAAATCAGCAATGGAAACTATCTTGCTTTCACAATCAAAGGCCTTTTTAATCGCTTCATATTTCGCCAAAACAATTTTTAATTTTTCAGGCTCATTGACTTCCCAACCAATCTGTGGTTCCAAGCGAATACGCCCACCATTGGCCCCACCACGTTTATCCGAACCTCTAAAAGAAGCTGCCGCTGCCCAAGCTGTTTTTACCAATTGTGATACAGATAATCCGGCAGAAGCAATCTTCTCTTTTAATACTGTCACATCTGCATCCGTAAGTACATAATCTGCCCTTGGAATAGGATCTTGCCAAATAAAATCTTCTTCCGGAACATCAGCACCAAAATAAAGTGATTTCGGTCCCATATCCCTGTGCGTTAACTTAAACCATGCTCTCGTAAAAGCTTTAGCAAATTCATCCGGGTTCGCCAAATAATTTTCACAAATTTTCTTGTAAATCGGATCATACTTCAAAGACAAATCTGCAGTAGTCATCATTGGTCTGCGCAGTTCCCCCACACCATGCGGCGGCACCACCATATCTTCTTTTGCTACATCCACCGCCAACCAAATATAAGCGCCTGCGGGGCTCTTAGTTAATTCCCAATCATATTTCAATAAGGTATGAAGATAACCCATATTCCACTCCGTTGGTTTCGCTTTCCAGGCTCCCTCGATACCACTACCAATCGAATCATTGCCGTGACCTGCACCATAGGTACTCTTCCAACCCAAACCTTGCTGCTCAATGGGAGCACCCTCCGGCTCGGGCCCCACATATTGATTGGGATCGGCCGCTCCATGGGCTTTACCAAAGGTATGCCCACCGGCAATCAATGCTACTGTTTCTTCATCATTCATCGCCATTCTTCCAAAAGTCTCTCTCACATCCTTTGCCGATTCCATTGGAAGCGGCTCACCATTTGGCCCTTCCGGATTTACATAAATCAATCCCATTTGAACGGCAGCCAAAGGACTATCCTGATCTAATTGCCGTTTTTCAACAGACTTATCATATCTGCTATCATCCAACCAAACCGTTTCATTGCCCCAATAAATATCTTCTTGTGGCTCCCACACATCCTCACGTCCGCCACCAAAACCACACAGTGGCAACCCCATAGACTCAATGGCAACATTTCCTGCCAAAATCATCAAATCCGCCCAAGATAACTTTCTGCCGTACTTCTGCTTGATTGGCCAAATCAATCTTCTCGCTTTATCTAAGTTTACATTGTCAGGCCAACTACCCAAAGGCGCAAACCTTTGTGTACCGTCTCTGGCACCGCCACGTCCATCACCTGTTCGATAAGTACCGGCACTGTGCCATGCCATACGAATGAAAAAAGGACCATAATGTCCATAATCCGCAGGCCACCAATCTTGAGAATTTGTCATCAATGCATATAAATCATCTTTCACCTCTTGTAAATCTAATGTCTTAAATGCTTCGATATAATCAAAATCACCACCCATAGGGTTACTCAGTGCAGAGTTTTGAGCCAGGACCTTTAGGTCTAACATATCTGGCCACCAATCTTTATTGGTCGTTCCTTTTGTAAAATCCGGGCGCTTTCCGCCACCCATACCGGTTACCGGACATTTTGATTCTGCCATCGTTTTTCCTCCATTCTCATTCTCGCAAGATCAAACGCTCCTAATTTACCAACAATTTACAGATTTCACGTATTTTTATTGTGCAATCTCTTTATTTTATTATAATTAAATATTCTTTTTGTGTCAACTCAATCATAAAGCAATTCCACTCCCTTTCTTTCACAAAAATATTACGGTTGCTTGTCCACGTTTCTTCAATCTGCCTGCCTCTGGCAAGCTTTTTAAATACTAGATTTCTCCAAAAAAAGAAATTTCCTCGTATTATATAAACAAAAAACCCGCAAAGAATGCCAAACACTCTTCTCGGGTTTTTATTTTCTCATGTATTGTGCAAAATCTAATCTAATATCTTCGCAACTTTACCGGAACCAACTGTACGCCCACCTTCACGAATCGCAAAGCCTAAGCCCTCTTCCATAGCGATTGGATGAATCAATTCGATGGTCATTTCCACGTTATCACCAGGCATGCACATCTCTGTACCGGCCGGTAATTCACAAACACCTGTTACATCAGTTGTTCTAAAGTAGAATTGTGGTCTATAGTTATTAAAGAATGGTGTATGACGACCACCTTCATCTTTTGTCAAAACGTAAACTTGAGCAGTAAACTTTGTATGACACTCAACAGAACCCGGCTTAATAATAACCTGGCCTCTTTCGATTTCCGTTCTGGCAATACCACGAAGAAGCGCACCGATATTATCACCTGCTTGTGCGTCCGGAAGAAGCTTACGGAACATCTCAATTCCGGTAACAACAGTTGATTGCTTTTCTGCTTGAATACCAATGATGTCAACATTGTCGTTTACGCGAAGTGTTCCACGCTCAACCCTACCTGTCGCAACTGTACCACGACCGGAAATAGAGAATACGTCCTCGATTGGCATCAAGAATGGCTTATCTGTTTCACGTTCCGGATTCGGAATCCATGTGTCAACTGCATCCATAAGTTCCATAATTTTGTCGCCCCACTCGCCGTTTGGATCTTCCAATGCACGTAAAGCGGAACCTTGGATAACCGGTGTATCATCACCCGGGAACTCATATTCATCAAGAAGTTCACGAATTTCCATTTCAACCAGTTCTAATAATTCTTCGTCATCTACCATATCACATTTATTCATAAATACAACGATATATGGAACACCTACTTGACGAGAAAGTAGGATATGCTCTTTTGTTTGAGCCATAACACCATCTGTTGCAGCCACAACAAGAATCGCACCGTCCATTTGAGCCGCACCTGTAATCATGTTTTTCACATAATCCGCATGTCCCGGGCAATCAACATGTGCATAGTGACGATTTTCTGTTTCATACTCTACGTGAGCGGTAGAAATTGTGATTCCACGCTCTCTTTCTTCCGGTGCTTTGTCAATTTTGTCAAAATCAACAGCGGCATTTCCGGATACTCTAACAGAAAGTGTTTTTGTGATAGCAGCTGTAAGTGTGGTCTTACCATGGTCAACATGACCAATCGTACCAATATTACAGTGTGGTTTTGTTCTTTCAAATGTAGCTTTTGCCATTTTGAATTTCCTCCTTAATCATTGCCTTTTTCTAAGGCATTGGTTTCATTAAAATTAACTTTCTCAAAAATTACTCGATTAACATTGATTATATTCCAAATCGCCACGTTTTTCAAGCATTTTTTACATTTAATCTTCCTTATGTGACAAAACTTTTTCTTGCACAGATTTTGGCACCGGTTCATAGTTTTCAAAGAACATCGAATAGTTTCCGCGTCCTTGTGTCCTAGAACGTAAATCAGTGGCATAACCAAACATCTCTGACAATGGTACATAACCTCTTACGATTTTACCGCCGCCTAAATCATCCATGCCCTCAATTCTACCACGGCGAGAGTTGATATCACCGATAACATCTCCCATGTACTCTTCCGGCATCGTTACTTCAACTTTCATGATAGGCTCTAATAAAACAAGACTTGTTTTTTTCATCGCATCTTTAAAAGCTAAAGAACCGGCAATTTGGAAAGCCATCTCATTTGAGTCAACATCATGGTAAGAACCGTCATATACGGTAGCGTGAACACCAACAACCTGGAATCCGCCCAATGGTCCTGATTTCAACGCTTCTTCAATCCCTTTTCCAACAGCCGGGATATATTCTTTTGGAATATTACCGCCAACCACTGTCGATTCAAACCTATACGTTTCCTCACCATTCACATCCATCGGCTCAAATTTGACCTTACAATGTCCGTATTGACCACGACCACCTGATTGTTTTGCATATTTGCTATCCGATTCAGCAGGTTTTGTGAATGATTCTTTATAAGCAACCTGTGGTGCACCTACATTGGCTTCTACTTTAAACTCACGTAAAAGTCTATCTACGATAATTTCCAAATGTAACTCACCCATACCGGCAATCAGAGTCTGCCCTGTTTCCGCATTGGTTGTTGCTCTAAATGTTGGATCCTCTTCTGCAAGCTTTGCCAAAGATTCACCTAATTTCCCTTGTGAAGCTTTTGTCTTTGGTTCAATAGCCAATTCAATAACCGGCTCCGGGAACTCCATAGACTCCAGGATAACAGGCTCTTGTTCATCACACAACGTATCACCCGTTGCAGTAAATTTCAGCCCAATCGCCGCAGCGATATCACCGGAATAAACCCGCTCCAATTCCTCTCTTTTGTTGGCGTGCATCTGTAAGATACGACCAACTCTTTCTTTTTTCCCTTTTGTTGAGTTCAATACATAAGAACCCGAATTGATTGTTCCGGAATAAACACGGAAATAAGCCAATTTCCCAACAAAGGGATCTGTCATGATCTTAAATGCCAACGCCGAGAACGATTCTTCATCTGAAGAATGTCGCTCGACCTCATTTCCCTCCAAATCTGTACCCACAATCGCAGGAATATCAATGGGGGATGGCATATATTCAACAACGGCATCCAAAAGCTTTTGTATACCACGGTTTCTGTAAGCAGAACCACAACACACAGGAATCGCCTTGCAATCACATGTACCACGGCGCAGTGCCGCTTTCATGTCATCCACAGAGGGTTCTTCCCCTTCTAAATACTGCATCATCAAATCATCATCTAAATCGCAAATTTTCTCGACCAATTCAGAACGATATAATTCTGCTTCATCTTTTAACTCTTCCGGAATGTCTTCTACAGTAATGTTTTCGCCTTTATCATCGTGATAAATATAAGCTTTCATTTCCATTAAGTCAACAAGTCCTTTGTAATCATCTTCTTTTCCAATTGGAATCTGAAGCATGATTGTATTTTTACCAAGTCTGGTTCTAACTTGTTCAACAGCATTGAAATAATCAGCACCTAAAATGTCCATTTTATTAATGAACGCCATCCTTGGTACATTATATGTATCGGCTTGCCGCCACACATTTTCTGATTGTGGCTCAACACCACTTTTTGCACAGAAAACACCTACGGCTCCATCCAAAACACGTAATGAACGTTCGACTTCTACTGTAAAGTCAACGTGTCCCGGTGTATCAATAATATTAATACGGTTTTCCAGAGCACCCTTTTTGGGCTTTGCAAATTCTTCCAAGGTCCAATGACATGTGGTAGCAGCCGAAGTAATCGTGATACCTCTTTCTTGTTCCTGCTCCATCCAATCCATGGTCGCAGTCCCTTCATGTGTATCACCAATCTTGTAATTCACACCGGTATAAAATAAAATACGCTCACTGGTTGTGGTTTTACCCGCATCAATATGAGCCATAATACCAATGTTTCTGGTTCTCTCTAATGGATAATCTCTTCCAGCCAAGATCTAACTCCTCCTGTAATCATTTACAACTAAAAACGATAATGCGCAAAAGCTTTGTTTGCCTCCGCCATCTTGTGCATATCTTCTTTTCTTTTCACGGATGCTCCGGTACTGTTTGCAGCATCCAACAACTCATTCGCCAGTCTTTCTTCCATTGTTTTCTCTCCTCTGTTACGAGAAAACATCGTCAACCAACGAAGTGCTAACGCTTGTCGCCTTTCCGCACGTACTTCGATTGGCACCTGATAAGTAGCCCCACCGATACGTCTCGCCTTTACTTCAAGCATAGGCATAATATTATTCATGGCTTCTTCGAATACTTCGATCGCCGGTTTGTCAGCTTTTGCTTCTACTCTTTCAAAAGCACCGTATACAATCTTTTGTGCAACACCTTTCTTACCATCCAACATAATGTTGTTGATCAGCTTAGTTACCACTTTGTTGTTGTACATCGGATCTGCTAACACATCTCTTTTTTGTGTATGTCCTTTACGTGGCACGGTTCTTCCCTCCTTAATTATAATAATTAATTCATCGGTACTCACATGTGTCTTTCTATGAAAACTTCTATCATGTGTTCGTGGCCGGATTATATGCTAATGTATATTTTCCGCAACCTACGAAATCATAAGTCATAGTTCTGTTTGTGAATATCTTTCTTACTTTTTTCCAAAATAAATCTGCTATGTGTAGTTTATGAGAAACCTCACCTACACATTCAGCCCAACCTACTTTGGTCTTTTTGCGCCGTACTTCGAACGAGCCTGACGCCTTTTTGCAACACCAGCTGTATCCAATGTTCCTCTGACAACGTGATATCTGGTACCGGGTAAATCTTTTACCCTACCACCACGAATCAAAACAACACTATGCTCTTGCAGGTTATGACCTTCGCCCGGGATATAGCTTGTTACTTCCATTCCGTTAGATAAACGTACTCTGGCAATCTTACGAAGCGCTGAGTTTGGTTTCTTTGGTGTAGCTGTTTTCACTGCGGTACAAACACCACGCTTTTGCGGCGCATGTATATCCGTTGAACGCTTCTTCAAAGAATTATAACTTTTTTGTAGCGCCGGAGAAGTAGACTTCTTTTCATGAGCCTTACGCCCCTTACGCACTAACTGGTTAAATGTTGGCATTTTTTTTCCTCCTTATGATATTTTTGGTTGCAGATAATCAATCACTATCTAAACGCACGCAAAAACACCACATTTTTGCATGCCTAAATATTTTATTACTATTCCACCGGAAAGTCAAGAGGTTTTAGCACTTTTCGTCCAATTCCTATTTTTTAAAAGAGCTACAAAATCTTTATCACCAGACTTTGTAACTCTTTTCATAAGCGGAGATGGAGAGATTTGAACTCTCGCGCCGCTATTAACGACCTACTCACTTTCCAGGCGAGCCCCTTCGGCCAACTTGGGTACATCTCCAAAACGCCTCCACCCTACTAAAAAATAGAGCGGAGGAAAATATAGCATAATTTCATTTATTTATCCAATCTGAGCCGCAACTTCCGCCGCAAAATCGCCCTCTTTCTTTTCAATGCCTTCGCCCGTTTCAAAACGAACAAACCGCTTCACAGAAAGTGCCGTACCATTTTCTTTGCCCACTTTCTCAACATACTGCGCCACTGTCAAGTCGCTATCTTGCACATAGGATTGATCCAGCAAACAAACTTCTTTCAATTCTTTATTCAAACGGCCAATAATCATTTTTTCAATAATATGATCCGGCTTTTCCGGATTTTCTTGTTTTGCTTGGGCATGCAAAATCTCTTTTTCATGATCCATGTACGCTTGTGACACTTCATCGCGAGAAACATACTTTGGATACATGGCAGCCACTTGCATCGCCACATTTCTCAAACAAGCTCTAATTTCATCATTTATCACATCTGTAGCCGCCTCAACCAAAACACCGATTCTACCACCGCCATGAATATAAGAAACCACCACACCATCTGTTGTGATTTTTTCAAATCTACGGATGTTTAAGTTCTCTCCAATCACTGCGATTTTTTCAATCAATACCTCTTTTACTGTCTTAGCCGCATCTGAATCCCAAGGTTCTGCTAAAAATGCATCCACATCCTTTGCCTCACTCTTCACTGCTTGTGTTGCCACACCGGCCACAAAATTTTGAAATTCTTCATTTTTTGCAACAAAATCTGTTTCAGAATTCACCTCTACGATAGCCGCTGTCTTATCTGCTACAACAACTGCCTGCACCATACCCTCTGCCGCAACACGCCCGGCTTTCTTTTCAGCTTTGGCTTGACCGTTTTTTCTCAAATATTCAATCGCAGCATCAATATTGCCATCCGTTTCATTTAAGGCTTTTTTGCAGTCCATCATACCTGCACCTGTGATTTCTCTTAATTCTTTTACCAAACTAGCTGTAATTGCCATGATAAATGTCCTCCATCTTCCCGCTCAATGCTACTTATGCTTCCACTTCTTCCAATTCCGCGTCTTCTAATTCCGCTTCTGTTTCCGCATAATCACCCATACCAGTCACACCTTGATTTGCTTCAATAACAGCATCCGCCATTCTGGAAACAATCAATTTCACTGCTCTGATTGCATCGTCATTGCCCGGGATTACATAATCCAGCTCTTCCGGATCACAGTTTGTATCACAAATACCAATCAAAGGAATCCCTAAAGTATGTGCCTCTTGGATACAAATTCTTTCTTTTTTGGGATCCACTATAAAAATCGCATCCGGAACACGTTTCATATCTTTGATGCCACCCAAATTTCTTTCCAGCTTTGCCCACTCTTTCTTCAAAGCAATCACTTCTTTTTTGGGCAATACTTCAAAGGTTCCGTCTTCTTCCATTTTCTCAATTTCTTTCAAACGACGCACACGGCTTTGAATGGTTTTAAAATTGGTCAACATACCACCCAACCATCTTTCATTGACATAGAACATATTGCAACGTTCTGCCTCAACCTTAATCGCATCTTGCGCTTGTTTTTTGGTTCCTACAAACAAGACTGTCCCACCATCAGCTACAATATCAGAAATCGCATTGTAAGCATCATCAACCATACCGACCGACTTTTGCAAATCAATGATATAGATACCGTTTCGCTCCGTGTAAATATAAGGAGCCATCTTGGGGTTCCATCTTCTTGTTTGATGTCCAAAATGAACACCTGCTTCTAAAAGTTGTTTCATCGAAATAACACTCATGTTTTTCCTCCATTTGGTTTTAAACTTCCCCAAACATTTGACTTCTAAACCGTCCTTTTAAACTTAATATAAGCTCAAAAGTCTTAGGCACCTTGCATAAGGACACTGTTTGGGTGCTTTTTTTGCAACATTAACATACTACCATATACCAATAGATGATGCAATATCTTTTTACTCGGAACGCTCTCCCAATATAATATTTACAATGGTCTCCTCATAACCTCCGTCACTTTGTGGCACTTGTACAGTCAAAGGTACTCTTTCGCCAACTGCAAAAAACTGCAATTCTCTTTGCAAAGCCTCCATAGAGGTCACGGAGCGGCCATCAATCGCTGTAATAATCGAACCTCTGGATAGGCCTGCTTCATCTGCACCACTACCCGGGTGCACTTCTGAAATAAACACACCTTGCGGCATATCATATCTTTCGGAACTATCCGGCGAAATGCTAGTGCCACTGATACCCAAAAAGCCTCGATTTTCATCGTCCACTCTAGGTCTGGTTGTTTGTGCCATCAAATTATCCAGAATATCTGCAACGTCACTAATGGGAATCGCATAACCCACACCCTCAATGGTAGCCCCTACCAACTTGGCCGAGTTAATACCAATCACTTCGCCAACCGCATTCATCAAAGGACCACCACTATTGCCCGGGTTAATCGCCGCATCTGTTTGAATCAGTTCCATATCCGCACTCATACCACCTGACAAATCAAATGACGGAGCTTGGCTCACACGATTCAATGCACTAATCACACCCGTTGTAACCGTTTGCCCATAACCCAAAGAATTGCCGATTGCAATCGCAGGTTCGCCCATACGCAATTGATTGGAATCCCCTATTGTTGCTACTGCTATTACCTCCAATGTTTCTGCCGAAATATGATCCATCGAAACCGCTACAATTGCCAAATCATAATCCGGGCTACTTCCTTTTACATCTGCATCTAAAATCGTACCATCATAAAATGTAATACTAATGGTATCACTACCACTAATCACATGATCATTGGTCACAATCAACAATTCATCCTCTTCCATGGCAATGATAAAACCACTGCCGGCACTTTCATTTTCCTGCGTATGAATATTACCAAACCAATCCTGCACCTGTTGGGCACTTAAATTTGTAACCGCAACCACAGAGGGCATCACCCGCTCTACCATATCCGACACATCAGAAGAAACCACACTCGCCGATTGTAGCAAAATAGGACCATCATTTTCGCTGGCCTCTGTAAATGGTAGAACCTCCGGTATTTCTTCCGGTTCCTCCACCACCTCTGGTCCCTCTACTGCAAAAGGATTCAGACCGGCTGTAATATTGCGCACATGGCCGCTTAACATATTTGTAAACGTAAAAGTCAAACTTGCCACAATACCAAAAACAAGTGCTAGAGAAATCACAAGTAAAAATTTCAAAGGTGTTTTATTTTTCTTAGGAGGTTTTTTCTTATCTGCATCAGACTGTATATGAGACGGACTTTCCGGTTGATAATAATTGTATTGATTTTCCATAAACATTCTCCATTTCTCTCTTTTAAAACGATACTTCTTAGATATCATATACCTTTTTTGTGACGAATTTGTGTTTATCCTCAAAAAAAGCAAAAAAATAATCCCTTTGCTTATTTCCGCCTAGGGACTATCTTTTAAACATTTATACTTTACTTTTTAAAGGTCAATAAAATCTAAATTAAAATCTTCTTTTCTATGTTCGCCTTCTTCATCATCGTCATACTCATCGTCGTACTCGTCATCATCCTCGTATTCGTCGCCATACTCGTCACCGTCGTATTCATCATCATCGTCGTCATATTCATCATCATCGTACGTATCATCATCCTCATATTCATCGTCATCATACCCACCACGATTGTCATAATGATCGTCATATACATCTTCCAATTCATTGTTGCGACGATTTAACTTTGCCGAAAGTACAATGATAATAATCAATAATAATAAAATCAAAGCAAACACAGCAATCAAAAAGACCATAATATGATCATTGATCAAAGCAACCACACGATCCGCCAATTCACCGCTGCTCTCCGCTTCTTCTTCCTCCTCAGCAACCTGAACCATAGTCACATCAAACCGCTGATAGGTTTTTTCGACTGAATCATAAAGATAAAAACCTTCATTGCCGCTGCTGCTCAAAGCATAAACCAAAAAGAAATCTGTTGCATCCGTATTTTGCCATGCGGGGAAAATCGTTCCATTCACATCTATTGTTGTTTGTTGAAAATGAGATGGCAAAGGAACACCCTGACCCTGATCTAAAATAATGATATAAAAGTCATCTGAAAAAGGAATGAACTCGGCAGCAGAAAAAGTCCCTGCTCCCTCATTGTACATCGCCAACACCGGATCATTGACACCAGTCACCAAATAAAAGAACACGTTTCCACTGGCATCTTGAGCCATGCCATTTTGCTCTTGTCCTTGCACACTTCTCACCACCCGTGAAAAACCGGCCGGTACCATCGCATCCGCAAAATTATTATGAATGGTATACATACCACCTTGCAATTCAACCTGAACACCATCACCAACGACTGCACCGCCGCCACCGCCATCTGCAGATACCGTGATGGTAGGACTGTTGAAAGTAGCAAACAAGGCTTCACCTGTATAATACCAGGTAATGTATTGAATCACTGTTAGTTGACTTGTTCCCTCAGCCAAACCACGGAACGTCACGCTATACTGCAAAGATGTAGCCGCACCATCACCGGAAGCAAACATCGTCACCGTGCCATCTTCCGCACTAGCCTCTGTTCCACTTACAAATTCAAGAAGTGCCGGATCATAAGTAAACACAATGGTAGCATCACCAATCGGTTCACCGGCTGTGCTAACTGTCGCATTTACTGTAAACTCCTGCCCCACACCTCCTGTGGCATCCTCAAAATGTATCGTACCATCAGCAGCGAAAACAGGAAGCGCCGCATTTAGTACCATCACCAGTGCTAAAACAAAAAATATACTTATTTTTTTCAATCTACGCATGCATTTGTCCTCATTCTTCCTGTACCATTATCATTTTTTTATTTATAAATCAAATCTATCACAAACCCCCATCCGAACCACTTCCATCCGTCATTGGTGGACCTGATTCAGGTGGATGTTCCGGCTGAACTTCTCCACCACCAATCTCACCATCACCATCGTTGCCCCAATTGCCCCCGTCCTCTTCAGGTGGTGGCATCCAAGGGTCATCCGAATTAAAATCCGAATTCCAACTATTGTCATCCTCAGGGGCAAAATCATTATAAATCGGCGGATCCACATATTGCCAACCTTCACTTTCATGGTCAATGGCAGAACCTTCCGTCGTTTCTGACAAATAAGCAATATCACTGCTAATCCCTTGTACCATAGAACTTGGCATGTGATTTACCGTACCAAACAAAAATTCATGCAACAAAGTCACGTTGCTCGCCAATGTAGTAGGAATCACCGAATCTCCGGCATCCAAAAACATCTGTGTTGTCAAATAGAACGGAAAACCGGTCGTTTCACCTATGTGATACTGGTTCACCTGTCTCGCATAAGCTACCATCTCAGGTAAGGTGAAATTTGTTTCAATCATACCAAACACTTCATTGACAATCTCAATAATCGTTTCCACATCCGCCTCATGGGCTTTATTTGCCATCTCACTAAAAACAGTACGTTGCCGTTCCGCCCTTTGAAAATCGCTATTTCCAACATTTCGAATACGGGCATAGGCCGTCGCTTGTGTACCGGTCAACATCTGCAAGCCCGGTGTAGTCACAGCCCAGGTATCAATACCGGTATTGCGGATAATGTCTGACGCAAAGCTATTGATATAATAAATTTCTTCCTGCTGTACATCAATGGGAACTCCACCCAAAGCATCTATCACACGAACCATACCTTCAAACTCCACCGTCACATAGTGCTGGATGTTCAAATCCAAATTACGGTTCAACATAGAAACCGCCCCTTGTGGCCCGCCGTAAGTATATGCCGCATTTGCTTTATTAAACGTGCCGTCATCAAATTGCATAATCGTATCACGAAAAACCGAAACCAACTTCACTTCCCGGGTTTCCCGATTCAAACTGGCAATCATAATCGTATCCGCACGTATGCCCAAATCAGGATCATCTTTACGTGTATCCAACCCAAACAAAGCAATATTCAAAAATCCGGTTTCATCAAATTGCAATTCACTGGATATATATAACTGATCTGCATCAAAAACATCTGTATCCGGTCGCACCGCTTGCACACGCCCAAACAAATTGCTTGCCAACACACCGATCGCCCCTGTAATAAAAGCAATCAACAAGGCCATCAACGTAATCCCAACCTTTTTTGCTGAACTCCATTTTTTCTTAGGATGATGCGAGCCCGATGAACCACCGCCTGCTCTCTCCTGACGAATAACACGACCGTTTCCGTTTTTGGGCTTCACCCCACGCACAACCCCATTTGATGCATGTCCATTGGCCGGTTTTCGAATCCGATTGGCCGCTATGCCATTTTGTGACTTTCTGACCTTTTGCGCACTCTGACCCCTTGTCTCAGACTTTCGAAACTTACGCTCCTTAGGTCTACCGCTTTTACTCATCCGGTCAAGCATCTTTTGGATTTCATCAGCAGGTATTTTTTCCGTTCTATTTTTAAGCTCTTTTTTCGGTACCTTTCTGATACGCTTCGGCATCCCTCCCTCTAAAATAGCTTTTGAAGGAATAATCAGATCCGGTCCATTTGTCAAGCCTTGCTCGTCTGCAAACATAAACTTTCCTTTCCTCGTTCATCTTAACTATCTCTAAAATAATACAATACTTTTTTTAAAACATCAAGTCATCTAATACAATTCCAGTACCCGACATTCATTGTACAACGCTTAATTAAGGACTTTGGCAGTCTTTTATATTTTTTTCCAAAACAGTATCCAAGGTACTTTGCACCGCTTCCAATCACCAAAGAAACAATCAACCAGGGCTTCCCAACTGCACATAAATATTTTGCAGTATCCACAACCAAACGAAACCCCTCTTTTTCCGAGGACACATCGGCAAAAATTTCCGGATGCTCCGCCTGAGAAACCGCCAAATCAAAATTGCGCCTAAATTGTTGACGGTAGCTGTAATTATGAGAATGTATCACCTTCGCTTCACTGGCATAAGCTACTTTATAACCGGAACGAATCAACTTTGCCGCCAAAATCATATCCTCATTAAAGATAGTTTCTCTTTCAAACCCACCCAATGCCACATAATCCTGTTTGCGATAAGCAGAACAAACATTTGAACAAAAATACGTTTTTATCCCCAATTCCTTTAAATCCAAAGAGGACTTTACACGGCTTTTCGCCGGATAATTAAATTTTCTGGTATAAGTTTCAATCATCTTACAATCTTTATCCGGCAGTTGTCTACCATAAGTGACTGCTACCTTTGTATCCGCAAAAGGACGAAGCAACTCAAAAATAAGCTTCTCATCAAAAGGCATCGCATCCTGTGTCAAAAAAACCATAACGTCCCCCTGAGAATGCCTTGCACCCATATGTCTGGTTCCGCCGTGGTCAAAATTTGACTTCAAAACTGAATAAATTTCAAGTTTCCCTTTCGCCAATGCCTGTATTTCTGATAATATCTCTGTAGAATCACCCGCTTCCGTATGCAAAATATATATTTTCTGAACGGGATAAGACTGAGCAAGCAACCTTTTAATCACAACAATCAAAGAACGGGATGGATGATAGGTCGGAATCAAAACATCAACCGTCATATTGTCTATTTTTTCAAATTCATGCATTTTTCCCGCCCTTAACTTTCTGCAACAATGCCTTTACATAGGGATATTCAATATAAATAAACATAAACGTCGTCAACCCAAAGAAAAACCATGTGGTTGGATTGCTAAACCATGTGCTAAAAAATGCCAGACCCAAGTAAATGGCCATCTGCCCATGCAAAAAATAAGCGATCGGGCTTTTATTATTGCGAATCCACCGCGTTATCACAGCCGAGGCCAAACCAATCACAAGCCCAACCAACACAATCCCAAACACGCCAAAATCATAATACGCATCATAAAAAACGGTTAATGTTGTCAACTCTATTCTCGTAAACCACAGATATTGATTCATCAACTGGGGAAATACAAATTTCATTCCCGTTAAAGCAATGACCGGAAATAACATACGAAGCCCGTAGGAATGCTCTGTTAAATAACGCACCATCAAATTAAAATTTTCAAAATTATTGGCGACGTATATATAGGGTTGGGTAATAAAAATCGGAATTTGTTCATTTCGCATCATAAAAATATAGTTTAAATACGCTACATCATGACGCCTTGCCATCGTTACCAAAACATAAACGGGGATAAGCACCAAAAAAAACAACAAAATCATCTTCCAGGTCAATTTATGATACAATGACAAATATAAAATAACACCAAGTCCCACCCCAAAAAGCAATTGAAAACGTGATACCAATACAATCGGTACAATCACTGCAACTGCATTAGAAAAAACAAGCCAAACAAATATCTTTTTGCTCCAATTTTTATTTAACTTTATAAAAATAACCGTCAGTGCTGGCACCAAAATACAACTAATCACAAAATAATGAACACCGGACAAAGAAAACGTGGAATAACCATGAGGCTTATAACTGAACAAAGGTACCCACCCACGCACAATCGCCGTAAAAGCAAACGTAAGAAGGGATATAATCGTAATAAAACGAATCATACGGAAAACCTTGCGTGCTTTTTCATCGTTTTTTTCCAATTCTAACTTTACAGCCTGCCCCTTTTTCCAAGTGAATATATCATATGCAAGAACAAAACATAAATACGCCAGAAAAAAACAAATCCATGTCAACACTTCCCATTGCCTTTGCAAATAACTCAAACGCAAACAGGCAATCCCAATACCACCCACCCAAGAAATTGTAAACAATCCCTTTAAGTTCACCAAACTTCCGCTTGCTTGATAACACAAAATATAAAGAAAAATAGCTTCCGCCATTAAAATAATGCCGGACAAGGTATAATAACCCGCAAAATTCAACCCCATAGAAACGAAAAAGGTAGGTAAAATTGTGATATATTGTAGCCTAATTCCAGTTATTTTCATCCTTAAATCCCTGTCATAAAAGAAATATCATTGCTGATTTGCTGCGCACGGTCCGTCACTTGATAGGTTTCATCCCCAAATAAAAAACCATGCAATTGCCTCACATTATTACTCATGTCCACCGGAACCACAAAGGAACCATAGAAACCGGGAATCGCATCCATCGTTGTTACATCAAAAGGAAAGCCGCGCATCTCTCCCATATTCAAACGTACTAGATTCAATACTTGCAAAAGTACTTCTTCCGTTGTCAAATTGGTAGACATCTGGGGAATCACCTCATCCCTTACACGTAGCAATTGTACCGGATTGGCTCTTGTCATCCGATGCACCACCTGATCCAACACCTCCCTTTGACGCTCCGTACGCCTAAAGTCATCTCCTTCCGTAAAACGAATGCGCGAAAAGGAAACCGCTTGAACACCATCTAACCTATGAATCCCCGGCTGATTTTCATCAATCCACTCCGGCATAGGAACACCTACATGTGCAGCCGTATCCGCCGAATATAGGTTCATCCAATAAATCTCTTCCTGGGTCATTTCAATGTCCACACCACCCAAAACATCAATAATCGCTGATAAGGAATTAAAATTAACCGTAATGTATGTTTCAATATCCAAATCCAGATTGCGATTTAACATTGCAATCGCCTGCTGGGGCCCTCCCCACGCATATGCTGCATTTGCCTTATCATAAGTGCCGTTTTGCTGTAGCATCAACGTATCACGAAAAACAGAAACAATCCGCATCTCACCGGTTCGGTTATTTAAGCTCGCAATCATAATCGTATCACTTCTTGCGCCCTCTTCCGGTTCATCCGCCCGGGTATCCAAACCAAACAATGCAATATTGGTAAAATTTCCGGATAATTCCACCTGCTCCAATGCGTTTTTATCAATATACTCTCGTGGAATCAAATCAATTTGAAAAATGAGAAAAGCCGTCAAAATCACAAGCCCTAATAATATAAATTGGAAAAAAAGCAGCACTTTTCTAAGTCGCCGCTTTTTTAAATTTTTAATATGCATTTTTATTCACAAACCCCCTAAAAAAAGTCAAAAAGATAATTTTAAAATCAAAACCAAGTGTCCAATGTTCTATATAATATAAATCACAATCAATCCGCTCATAAATGGAAGTATCCCCTCTAAGCCCATTTACTTGTGCAAAACCGGTCAAACCGGGACGCACTTGATGCTTCACGTTGTAACGCGGAATTTCCTCCATGAATTTCTCCACAAACTGCGGACGTTCCGGACGTGGCCCCACCATACTCATATCTCCTTTAAATACATTAAACAATTGTGGCAATTCATCAATGCTCATTTGACGAATAAATTTACCTATTTTTGTCACCCTAGGATCATTTTTTGTTGTCCACTCTTTTTTTTCATCTGTGTCTTCCTGCACCACCATAGAACGAAACTTATACATCGCAAAATTTCTATTCGCATATCCCACCCTGACTTGTTTATATATCAGAGGACCGGGCGAAGTCAGCTTAATCAAAATCGCACAAATAAACATCATCGGCGAAAAAAGAAGCAATGCTACCGTCGCCCCAAACAAATCCACCACGCGTTTCATGAATTTATTGAAACCATTACTCAGTGGAACATGGCGTATATTAATCACCGGCAAACCTTGCAGGTCTTCTGTATATGGACGGGTCGGTATAATATTGTTATAGTCCGGAATAAACTTTGTATGAACACCGGACTTCTCACACAAACCGACAATATATTCCAATTTATGATATTCATTCAGCCCCATTGCAATGGCAATCTCATCCACCCGATTCTGTGGCAAAATAATCAACAAATTATCAATGCTACCAATCACCTTGATTCCTCTATACATAAACCCTCTTGGTTGATGATCATCCAAAATCCCCCGAATGGAATACCCCCATTCCGGATTGTTTAAGATCCTATCTATGTACTGTTCTGTTGCCCGGCTATAACCCACCAAAATAATATGCTTTTGATTATAACCTCTTTTTCGGATACTACGCAAAGCAAAACGAATGATATTGCGAACAAGTATCTCCATAAATATATTCAAGCAAAAAAAGATAAATAACATAATACGTGAAATATCCCCTTGTGCCGTCACATAAAGATACAAGCTCAAAGCCATCATCCCAATCACATTGGCCTGAATAATACGCCAAGCAACCAAACGGCGTCCTTGAATACGCTTCGGTGTATATAGCTGAAATATATAGTACAAAATCAAATAACCGGGCACAATATAAATCAGCAAACGCATGTAATAGTCTAATGACAAGTACCAATCATCTATCGGTACAAGCCCACTACGAAAACGAACAAACCACGCTAAGGCGTAGGTGCCTAAAAGAATAAGTACATCTAAAACCACCTGTATTCTATTAAATAATTTTTGATTTTCTTCAATCATTACATTACAACCCTTTTTATCCTATCTTCCAATCAGCTAGACAATTAGAATCGTACGTGATAGTATCATTATCAGCAGAACAAAGTGGCAAGCCCACTCTGCACATTTTAACAAATCACACACAAAATAGCAAATAATTTGAGAGGACAACACTACCATGCAAGTCACAATTATCATTCCAAATTACAACGGAAAACACTTTCTGACACCCTGTCTGCAATCCCTTAAAAAGCAAACCTGTCAGGATTTTAAAACAATTATAGTAGACAATGCCTCAACAGATGGTAGCCTCCTTTTTTTACAACAAGCTTATCCCACTGTATCCGTCATTGCACTCCGTGAAAACTACGGATTTAGCCGAGCCGTAAACGAGGGAATCAAACAAAGTACAACACCTTATGTCATCTTATTAAACAATGATACCACAACAGACCCAAACTTTGTTGCCGAGATGGTACAAGCCATCCAAAAATCACCTCGTATTTTTTCTACCAGCAGTAAGATGCTCCAAATGCACAATCCTTTGAAAATCGACAGTGCAGGAGACCTATATACCTTGATTGGCTGGGGTGTCAATCGCGGCACCGGACGTTTCGCCACCCATTATAAAAAAAATGAGCCAATTTTCTCCGCCTGCGCCGGTGCGGCAATCTATCGGCGAAATGCCTTTTCAAAAATAGGCTATTTTGACGAAACACACTTTGCCTATCTAGAAGACATTGACATCGGTTATCGTGCTAAAATTTATGGTTATTATAACACCTATGCCACAAAAGCCATCGTTTATCACGTTGGGAGTGGTACCAGTGGTTCCAAATACAACACATTCAAAGTAAAACTCTCCGCACGGAACAGCATTTGGCTTAACTACAAAAACATGCCCCTGCCGCAACTATTGATCAATTTCTTGCCTCTACTGCTTGGATATTTGGTGAAAACCGCCTTTTTTTTCCAAATCGGTTTTGGCAAGGACTATATTGCCGGCTTAAAAGAGGGGCTTCAAACCTTAAAACACTGCAACAAAGTACCTTTTAAAACAAAACATCTGCCAAACTATATCGGCATAGAAATAGAACTCATCAAAAATACTTTTTTATATGTTTCTGATTGGGTGCAACGAAAAATCACTCAAAACGAAACATAAATCCGGGTATTTCTCCGGCATGACCCGTTTCCAATGTTTCACCGGTCACGGTTATACGAATACTATCGCTGCCAAAGGCAGACAAAAAGCTATTTACCACACTGCCTAAAGCATAGTATTCTCCGGAAGAACCACGGCTGTTTAAGTAATTTTCGAAATCAGCGGACAAATCCAATTCTAAAGCAGTTTGCCCATTATATTCCACTTCCGCAAAATCCAACACATACAAACCCTCCGGCAAAGCTCCATGGGCAATCAAAGTATCTATTATATTTTCTGCCGTCAAATCCTCCAACTCTACATATACTTCATCAAAACCACTTACATCCGAATTTGGGATAAAAATAATCGTACCAATACCTGCCCACCCTGCTCCGGCATCTACCTCATGAGCCTGATTGTCCGATGCACAACAATCACCAACCGCATCTCGGACATCCGTTGAAACATCGGTCGTACCATCCTCTTCTTCCAACACTTCCGCTCCCTCTGTTACACGATTATTTTCCTCCGCACCGATTTCTTGCTGCACTTCATCCGCAACTTGCACATCAGAAGCCGCCTCATTTACCCTACCACAAGCAGTAAAAACAAAAGCAAGAACCAATACCAACAACATGATACCTATTTTTTTCTTATGCATAACCATCCTCCTGCTCCTGAATCGTACGCAAATATCTGCCCAATGCATCCTGCCAAGTCGGCAATGGTTGAAAACCCTGTTCTACCAACTTACACTTATCCAAACGACTGTTATGGGGACGCTTTGCTTTCACCGGAAATTTATCGCTGGTCACCGGATTTACTTGCATATCAATCTGCGCCTGCCTGAATATCTCTTTGGCAAATTCATACCAAGTACACAAACCCTCGTTTGTCGCATGATACTTACCATATTTATCCGTTTCAATCATCTCAGCCAACAACACAGCTAAATCCGCCGTGTAAGTCGGGGATCCGATTTGATCATCTACCACACTTATCACATCCCTATCTCGAGATAACTTTAACATCGTCTTGACAAAGTTATTGCCATTAACTCCAAAAACCCAAGCGATACGTACAATAAAATATTTACTCAAATACTTTTCAATCGCCAATTCTCCCTGATACTTGCTTTTCCCATATACATTCAAAGGTTGGCGCACATCCTCCGGCTTCCAGGGAGACTCACCCTCACCAGGAAATACATAATCCGTGCTGATATACATCATCTTTATATCCAATTCTTTGCAAACCTTAGCAATACTTTCCGTACCCACAGCATTAACAGCCATACACAACGCCGGGTTGTCTTCAGCCGCATCCACAGCCGTATAGGCAGCACAATGAATCACTGCATCCGGTTTAACCTTTGTAATAAAATCACGAACCACGTCAGCCTTTGTAATATCCATCTCTTCTACATCAACACCAATGACCACATGGGCATTTTCTTTTAACACATGAACCACGTCAAAACCAAGCTGACCTTTTACACCTGTTACCAAAATTTTCATCTTAATTTACTCTCCCAAATCTACTTTAATCCTCATAACCCCGGGGGTTTTTAGATTGCCAGCGCCAAGTGTCTTCACACATCTGTGCCAATCCCAACCGGGCCGTCCAACCCAATTCGGCTTTTGCTTTTGTGGGATCCGCATAACAAGTAGCGATATCACCCGGTCTACGTGGCTTTATCTCATATTGAATCGGTTTACCGCAAGCTTTTTCAAAGGCTTGGATCACCTCCAACACAGAATATCCCTTGCCGGTACCAAGATTATAAATCAAAGTACCTCGTCTCTCTGCAAACTTCTCTACCGCTTTTACATGGCCAACGGCCAAATCAACCACATGGATATAATCCCGAACCCCTGTGCCATCCACCGTATCATAATCATCACCAAACACACCCAAACACGCCAGCTTGCCCACTGCAACTTGAGAAATATAAGGCACCAGATTGTTTGGAATGCCTTTGGGATCCTCACCAATATTACCACTTTTGTGCGCACCGATGGGATTGAAATAACGTAGCAAAATCACATTCCACGCTGGGTCTGCTTTTTGTATATCAATCAATATCTGCTCCAACATAGACTTTGTCTGACCATAGGGATTGGTAATCTCTCCTTTAGGGCAATCCTCGGTAATCGGCACAAAAGCCGGTGTACCATACACAGTGGCCGAAGAACTAAACACAATGTCTTTTACACCAAAATCCCGCATCACTTCACAAAGAATCAAAGTACCTACAATATTGTTATGATAATATGCCAAGGGCTTCACTACAGACTCACCTACTGCCTTCAAACCGGCAAAATGAATCACGGAACTAATCTTTTCTTTTTCAAATATATTTGTAATTGCCCCTTTATCCAGCAAATCATTTTCATAAAAAGTCAAGCTTTTACCTGTAATCTCTTCCACTCGCTTTAAAGCGCTTTTGCTGGCATTACTTAGATTGTCCACCACGACTACTTCAAAACCACGCTGCAACAATTCAACACAGGTATGGCTGCCGATATAACCGGCTCCTCCGGTAACTAAAATCGCCATAATCTCTCTCTCCCTTTCAAAATAAATCTCTTTACAGTATAACACAAGCGGATTCAATTATAAATCGAATCCGCTCATTTTCGCGAAAGTAGCACTTCAATCAAACAACCACTTATACTCGCCATTATCCTCTATGCCATAAGAATCCGCAAAAGAAACTTTCCAAATATCTTTTGAGCGACCACTTACGTCCACCTTATTTTTAATCAATTGTTGCCAAAATCCACTACGGGAAATATCACCTTGAAGAATAACACCAACCGGGATACCATCACGCAAAATAACTTTCTGATAGCGTTTTCTATCTTCCCTGCTCTCTTCCACATCCCCCTCTTTTCCGTTCAATCTCCCAACAGACAAAGATGGAATACCAAAGAAATGTATGGTATTTTTTAGGGAAAATGTATCTGTGTATTCATTTGGCATACCAAGCATATTTTGCGCCGCTACTTCCCCTTGCTCTACCGCATTGGGCCAACTCTCCGAAAGACCCGTTACATCCCCGGCAGCATAAACATTCGCTATGTTGGTAGCCAAATAATTGTCTACCACAACACCTCTTTCGCAAACAATACCACTATCCGCCAGCCATCCAATCGATGGACGAACGCCCGAAGCAACAACCAAAAGATCACAATTCAACTGACTACCATCCCCTAACGTAATGGCTGACACCTGACCCGAAGCATCACTTAAAACACCTTCGACCTTACAACCTAATTTGAACATACAACCCGCTTCTTCAAATTTCATCTGATACGTAAGGGCCGCAGATGCATCTAAATTGCTAGACAAAATCGTATCCGCCATCTCCACAACCGTGGGCTTCTTACCCATTTCTAACAATCCGTACGCAACATCCAAACCAACCAAACCGGCTCCGATTACAACTACATGTTTTGCCTTACTCCCTTGACTTTTAATGGCTCTTGCATCAACCAAATCACGCAAACCAAACACATTTTTTGCACCTTTTAAGCCCGGAATCGGTGGGAAAAAACTTTCTGCGCCGGTGGCAATCAAAAGCTTATCATAAGACTCCACACCATCTGCAAAACACACTTGATGATTGCTTGTATCTATCTTTGTAACCGTCCGGTCGGAACAAAAACGAATTCGGTTGCTTTCAAAGAAATCCTCCTCTACAAAAGAAATCCCTTTTTCATCACGCTCTCCACCAATATATTTATGCAACATACAACGTGAATAAGCCAAACGGTCCGTCGCAATCATCACAATTTCATCCACCGCACTCTGCTTGCGAAGGGTCCTTGCCGCAGAAATACCGGCGGCACCTGCTCCGATAATCACATGTTTCATCTTATTTCACCTCCTTGGCCGTAATGGCCTTTGTTGGACATAATTTTACACAACTGGGCTCTGAACCATGCTCTGCACAGAAATCACACTTCACCACATAAGTATTAGTCATACGATCCGGCTTTAACACACCAAAAGGACAGCTCATCACACACATGAAACACGTTGCACATTTATCTCTATCATAAATCACATGGCCGGTTTTTGGATCTTTTATCATGGCACCACTCATGCAAGCTGTCGCACAGGCCGGCTTGTCGCAATGGCGGCAAAACAAAGGCTTATATTTTTTCTCTCCGTTTAACAAAATAGTATTGCGGCTTTCAAACTGAGGATCCGCAAAAGCCAACGTCGCATCACTTGACTTATGTGCCTTAATACAAGCCATGGAACAATTCTTGCAACCTTTACATTTATCTGCATCAATTATAATTCTTCTCATATGGATACCCCCTTATGCCAAATTCAAATCACGGCGTTTTTGGAGGATAATATCTTCCAATAACACAGCGGATTCTTCCGCATCACCATTGATTAATACATGGCCACCTGTCAGGGTTTTCATATCTTCACATAATACTTGTACCGCAATCGGGCTTCCGGTTACAAAAGGAGGTAACCCTAAGTGCAATGGCAAGCCCAAAGCAAGGCCAAAAGCGCCATCCGCTAACGCTTGCTCTTCCAACCACTGCGGTGCAGACAGCACCAAAGGAAGTTGTGGAATGTCAACCCCAAGAGCCTCCGCAATTTCCATGGCCACAATTTCAAGCCGTCCAATGGCCAAACATGGACCAAAATTCAATACCGGCGGAATCCCCAACTGTTGGCAAACCGCTTTTAACTTCGGACCGGCCAACTCCGCTGCTTCCGGTGACATCAAACCACAATTTTCCAAACCACCTGACGAACATCCCGCTGATAACACTAAAATATCTTTTGCAATCAATGCTTTGGTCATCTCAACGGTCAATACATCATGACCACCGGCAGTCAAATTGGAACATCCCACTACCGCCGCCAGACCTTTGATGCTACCATCCGCAATCAAAGCAATCAGAGGTTGCCAAGTATCACCTAAAAAAGCTTTCAAAGAGACTTCGCTAATCCCTGTCAAAGTCGTGTCATTTCCATGATCAGGCAATACACGCAAAGGCACAATACCACGACGTATTTTATAAGCAGCAACTACTTCATCTAAAATATTTTCCGAAGTTGCCTTACGTACATCAAAACTAAAATCAATCAAAGTCGCATTGGCTTTTTTTGCCACTGCATCAATACAAACTTGTTTAATCTGCAACGCTTCGCAAATAGGCTCTATGCCCGGCAAAGTACAATTGAAATCCGTAATAACCGCATCAATGGCTCCGGTAGATAAAATAATCTCACTGGTAAAATTGTTTCCGCCATGACCATCAAAAACGTTTGTATAATGAGAACCACGCAATTGTAAGTCTTGGCCCACACAAGTACATCCTACTAATTTAAAACCTTTTGCCCCAACAGCCCGAGCTTTTTGAATCACATCTTCATCACCCAATCTATCTTGTAAATAAGCAATCATCGAATGCTGATGACCTGTAATCATAATATTGATGTATTCCGGATTAATCACACGCAAACCAACAGGTGCCTGGCGAATTTCCGGCTCACCTAACATCACATCATTGAGTAAATTTGTCAATGTCAAACCATACAAACCTGTAGAAATCCCCAGACGCAAGCAATGAAGCAACATGTCCACAGGGTCAGAATTTAGATTGGTCGAACTCTTCACCGTACCGGAAAACACTTCTGATTTCGCACCCCCCGGCAAAATTCCCAGTTCCTCCCAACGCTTGTACCTTGGGGGATAAGCCAACTTTTTGGTCAGATCCATCTTTTCAAAGTCAGGCTTATATAAATCAATCAAAACGGCATCCGCTACTTTTATCGCCTTGCTATACACATCACCGCCGGAAATGCCAAACATATCACAAAGACGTTCCAATGCCTTTGTACCTTTCAAAGTATCCTTTGCAAGAGCGGCATTTTTTAAATTTCTCGCAGTATTTTCAACAATATGGATATAACATCCGGATCCGGCAGAAACTGCACGCAAGAAATTTCGTGTCACCATAGTATCTGCATTGGCTCCACAGATGCCTTTTGGAGAATCCGGGGTAATCCGACATGGACCATTGGCACAAAGACGACAGCAAACACCCTCTAAACCAAACTCACACTTTACCTCTTGAGACTCTACACGATGAAAAGAAGTCTCCATGGGCAGATCTGAAATAAACTGCTCCAATACCTTGTCCGCACTTTTACAAGTACTGCAACTAAAACGTTGTGTCATAACAAATACTCCTCTGCTTCATAAACTCACTTTACCCATAGTTACAAAAATCAAGAGGCTTCCATAATTTCAGTTATTTTTTTTGCTTTTAACTCCTTAACCAACACCTGCTGAACACGGTCAAGCTCCTTATGAACTTTACATGGATGCTCTCCATCCCGAAAGGAACAAAAATCATCATCATACAAACAACCGGCAATAAACAAGTTTTCATCAATGGATATCACTACATCATACAAAGAGAATGTATCTAAGGATTTGATCAATTGATACCCGCCATCACGCCCACGCATACTCTGAACAAAACCGGCCTTTTCCAGTTTCTTCAAAATTTTATAAGCATACTGATCCGGCACCTTTTCCTCCATACAAATGGTCTTCACCATTTTCTTCTCACCATTCGATAAAGCACGAATAATACGAACGCCATAGTCACATTCTCTTGTTAACAACATAACAATCACCTCTTTCTACTTAATAACTTATAATATTTGACTAAAATTATCAAGTATTATTTTATTACATAATGATTAAATTTTTTGTAAGATTTTTACAAGATACCTCTCAATCCCTTGATAGAAACGGTCTTTCGCTCTCATTATATGAATATTATATTAACAAAAAACACAACATTTGTCATGTATCAAATTATGATTTGTTGATATCAGAATTAAATAGAGAGGGCATTTAAGCCCTCCCTATTTAATAAGCATATTAACTAACCATCGATTTACCAAATCTCCTCTTCAGCAAACACTATAAAGCAACCATTTCATAAAATTCATCCGTGTCACCTTGTATCAAGACTTCAACATTTTCTGTAAACTTTGAGCAGATAACTTTGTATAGTCGCTCACAATTTTACGTAACTCCGTCATCACTTCCCGATTCGGAATTCTAACCGTAAATAACTCATACTCAAAATCCGCATTAATAATCGTTAGATATCCGGCGTTTACCAGCAAACCCCACAACGTTTCCGTCTTTGGCAACTCCACAAAAGAAGCTTCTAAATTAGCAGCAATCTCTGTCTGACCATTCACAATTAACTCTTCAAACCCTTTATGAAAATCATAATCTGCCGATAAAAGCGACTCTGTGATAAGAGCATTCGTTGAAGTATTTACCCAATAAGGTTTCAACTCTTCCTCACTTACATAATTTAAAATAGACCACGGATTGTAAATTTCCGTTCCGGAAAATGAATAACCATCATAAAAACCCCTCACAGCATCATTTAATTCAACCCCATAATAATCTAGCAGTTTTTCGGTTTCCTTTCCGGTTAATCCGAAATAATCAGAGTAGCGCTTACTTAATACATTGTACACAACAAGATTGTTTAACCTTGAAAAAATACTTTCCTTTGCTACACGTTGAATACCCGTAAGCAATGCTTGACCCAAATGGGAATTACCTTTTAATAATACTGTTAGAAATGTTGAATAAAAATCTGAAAATTCCTCTCTAAACCCTCCCTTATGTGCACTGATAATAGGATTATCATACTCATCAATCAATACGATTGGACGAATACCATAACGTACATGTAGTGCTTCCATCAAATAAGCAATACTATTTTTCAGACGTGTTTCTGTTATATTTTCATTTTCTAACATTTTTAATGTTTCAAAATAACGAACATACACCGATTTTTGTTGGTCAACATCAACAAAAACCGATTCATATTTTATGTACTCTTTTCGTATCTCTTCCGCAATGGATGCCTCCAAAGATTCTACGCTCTTGCCGGTACAATTCTTTAAAGTTAAATATATCACAGGAGCAGAATTAATCTGTGTTGCATAAACCGTATCCATAATCGCTAAACCATAAAAAATATCCTTGCTATCCTGTGAAATATCAAAAAAATCACGTAACATCGTCATATTCAATGTCTTACCAAAACGACGTGGACGAGTAATCAAAGTTACGATATTCTCATATTCAATAAAATCTTTAATCATTCGTGTTTTATCTACATAATACTTATTATGCTCACGCATAATTCTAAAGTCATCTAAACCGATTGGTAATGTTTTTTTCATAGCTTTTTGGTTCCCCCCTCTACTACCTTGGGTATTGATACTATAGCCCATGCTAATTTTTTAAGCTTTTATCCTATCTGATTCAACAACTCCAATGCATACTTTCCGACAATATGCTTCATCACTGTCAATGGATTAATCATCTACTTCACCAACATCACCTAAGCCCATCGTTTCCCGAATTAAATCGCGCGCCTCTTCAATAGAGTACGGATTCATATTGATAATATAAAGCATATGACCCGGCATGGAAAATGTTTCTCCCATAGAACTATTGCCGGTTGTCGTATAAGACGTAATAGTCCACTCTGCCATATCCGAAAGTTGCATCCGCGCCAATTGTGCAATCTGATCTCTTGGCATATTGGTTTCAAAACTACCACTAATCGCATTCATCATTTGGTTAAAATTCATCAATAACGCCGGTGATGCCGCTGTCACTGCAACTGCCCGGATTACTTCCATTTGATTTCTGGCACGTTGGAAATCACCATCCGCAAAAGCCATACGCTCTCTGGCAAAAGCCAAAGCCTCAATACCCGTTAAATGATTTGGACCAACCGTATAACTACGAATATTTTCCACATAAAAGTCATGCTCCGAATATACCGTAACACCACCCAAAGCATCTATAATTTCCATAAAACCGGTAAAGTTCATACGCACAAAATAATCAATGTTGATACCATAAAGGTCTTCAAGGGCATCAATCGACTGATCCACACCATAAATACCCGCATGTGCCAATTTATCTCTGGCATCACCCGCCATATCAAAGGTCACATAAGCATCACGAGGCGTTGATAACAACAATATCTCCTTGCTTGTCGTATTTACCACCACTAAAATATTTACATCACTTCTGGAACGTGCTGACACCCCACCATAGGTATCAATCCCGGTTAAATACAAGATAAAACTATCCGGAATCTCCTCCGGCGGCTCAATTACAATCGGTACTTCTACTTCAAACTCTTCCACAAACAAAGCCCGCAACTCTGTATGAACCCACTCAAAATCTTCGTGATTGGCAACAATGCCCACAAATGCCTCATCTAAAATAACCGCATTGCTTTCCCCGTTTCTTAAGGCCGTCAATACAGCAAAAGCATCATCATATTCATTCAATCTTATAGATGTACCTAAAATCGCATTGATATTGGCAATTGTTTCATTGACCATAGAGGGAGCCTCTTGGCGAACAATACCAAATTGATAATCTATCGTATCTTCGATGGTTTCTGCCGGATCATCACGTAATACATATACCGAAACCACGTCCGTTTGCACTTCCGGTGTTGTTACTTCTTCGAGCGTTATATTTAGATTGCGGATATAAAATATCCCTATTAAAAACCCAATCGCAAAGATTAATAAAATACTACTACCAACAATAGATAATAACTTTGTATGCCCTTGGCAAAAGGATAAAATCACTCCTATAATCGCCAAAACCAAAGCTATGATACCTAACATCATCGCCGGAAGAATGTGTAATGTAATCAACGAAATCATAAATATTGCCGCTGTTACGGCATATAAGGCTAATACAATCTTCCCTATTATTGTATAAATCCTTAATTCTTTTTTACTTCCCATTTATTTACCTACCCTACATTTTTTCGCACTGTTAACGATAGCATATTTTAAATCCTTTTGCAAATTACTCCGAGTAGTCAATCGCATAATTTTACTTAAAAATTTAAATTAATACCAGTATACACAAAACTCTCCCGGTTACAATTTATTTGTTATTTACTTTAACAACCAATCAAGCACATTCATTTGTTTAATTCCATTTTTTTTGCAGTAATCATGCAATAATATGTAATAAAAGTCAAGTTTTTGAAGAAGTTCTTCAAATAAAAATCGCAGTCTACTCAACCTGATTCCATATAATAATCAGCAATAATCTGCATTATTGTACAGAAATCGTATTCGCCCACTTCATAGTCCGCGTCAAACCCATTGCTTAGTACCTCTATGAACTTGCTAAACTGATAAATGGATTCGACTTTCTCGTCAGACAAATTCCTCTTAATACTACCCACTTTCGCCTTTAATAGTTTCTCCTGGTATACTAGATCAATACGATGCGTATTATTATCTGGATGTGCCATTGTCAAATGTTGAGTGGGTGTTAATGCAATCAAGTTCTCTAAGCACATTGATATCTCAGGGTACTGATGCGCAGAAAAAATATGATGAATTTGTGTTGCATTCCCTTGCGAGTATTCATCCATCAATTCTGATCTACCACTATTAATATCATCATTGAATCTACGAAGGAAGCGTTTTGCTTTCTCTGATTGATATAAATAATATTGCTTATTTATCTTGCTCGAGCGTTGATTATTCCATTCATTTCTCGTCATGTCTTTGGGTTTACTCGCATTAATATCACGAAAGTTGACTCTGTTGTACATCAACTCTGCATAGGTAATTATGCTATCAGAAATATATCCTCCAGCAGTACCTCGTTTCCTTCGGTCATAAGCAAGAGGGTTCAACACTTTCGTAAATATTCTCCTCACTTCAGTGCATCCATTAATCTTGGTATTCGCTATCATGAAATTCTCATATCCATCTTTCAACTCTAAATATGCATCTTTCGTTTGCACATCAAAAAAACGTTCAAATAGAGGCCATATATCACTATCCCAAATTACTTTCTTACAATAGATAATTATAAAAGCCAATGCATTCTTTTCCCTAAGTGATATATATTCTAGAAGTTCCTCTGAACGAATCGAATAAAAATTCCCTCTACCTTTTTTCTCTTTATGCAAAACATTTGCACTTGCTAACATCTCAAGTGGCTGTGAGAATAGTTTATCATATTCATTTTGAGATAATCTATGGTCTATATCTGGCTTGTTAAAAATATCCCCAATAAAGTCTTTGGTATATTGCGAAAACCAGATGTCATTCTTCGTAAATTCAATAACAAAAGGATTTTCTGCAATAAAATTAATAATACAATCTGCAATCGTGCTTAGTACATCCGGAGTACACTTTTGATCTATCCATCGACCATTCTTGCTTTTCCTTATATCAAAATCAAATTCTGTAAAATAATCTGCAATATTATTTTTACCAAACATAATCTCCTCCACGATACCTTACTTATATTTTAACTAGTCATACAAACCAAAGAAAAATACCGAGTTTTCATCTATATTTAAACTTCGAGTGCTATGATTACGTGCAATTCTATAAAACTGCTCAAATAATTCACTTGATAAGAATTCAAGATGTTTATCTAAAATAACTTTCTCCGAAAAGTTCTCGAGAATAGCAACCGAACCATTCGTAATTGTTTGAGCCGGCTTACGGATTACTCTAGGATAATATGTCATATTAGGGCTAAGAAAAACATCATCTCTTTCATAATACTTCGACACACTATACTTGGGTAGCTCTTCGATATTGATATAACTATCATATCCACTAATGTAGGTAATCCCACTTCCATCACGGTTTATGTTCCTACTTTTTAGAACTTGAACTTCCCCTTGCTCTTTAACAACCATATTTGTTATTTGCCTATCTCTAAAAGATTTAAAAATGCCAAACTGCATCTTACAAGCGATCTCATCAAAGAACTTGTCACGATATAGAAGCCAGTACGGAAACTCCTCACTAGTCAATCTTTCCTGCGTTTGAATATTCTTAAGTGCTTTCGTAACAGAATAAGATGTGGTAACACCTACCGGCTTACATGTATTAATAAAAATTGCGACAGTTTCGATTAACACGCCTTTAAATCCTTTTTCTCCAAAATCAATTATTTTCTCAATTGAGTACTTTTTCATTCTTTCTCGAGTCAGAGCAAAATCCTTATTGCTTAAAAAATATTTCGGTAATATCATTATTACGTAAAGGCTTTTTGCAAGTCCTTTTTGCAAAAAGAACCCAGCTATATTTACCGTTTGATTGTCGTTAAATATAGCTGAATACTCTACTAACCCACTCTTTTTATTTAGTTTCAGAAAAGGTGGGTTTCCTATTACTAAATCATATAAAACTCCCATGTCTGCTGTCAAATAATCCCCTACAATATAGTTTATGGTAACATTGCTAGGTATACTTCGATATTCATTCAACAACTTAACAAGCTCTATGCTTTTGGAGTCTATATCATTCACATCTATAATTAACTCCTCCGCATTTGAGTATTTATCAATGATTATTTGGAGAAAGTTTCCAACTCCAACAGATGGTTCGAGAACACGAATTCTGTTTTTCTCTATATGAGGCAAGTGCTCACTTAAATGGTGAAGTGTCTCATAATCGGTATAATAAGCCGCAGTATCCCTGCGGCTATTATTTACTAATTCTGCTATTCTTGAAAGCTCATTCACACCCAGAGACTCAGGGTTTAACTTAATAAACTCGATTACATCTTCTCTATGCTGTAAATTGCAATCTTTTATCAGTTTCTTCAACTGTTGTTCTTTCAAGTACATCAATAGCTTCCTTTACATTGTGTGCAATCTTTTGCATAATTATTGTTGGTACGGCTTCACCAATACTCTGACGAATATTAATCTCATTCTTTTTAAGAAAAACTTCTTTTTCGGAAGAGCTTAAACCATTCAAAGAATCTAAATCATCAGAAGTCCACTTAAATGAATTTGGTATGTTCATCATTCGCATCAATTCTCTAATGCTAAAAACTCTGTCATCAACTGGATGTACTGTATTTTGGCTTGACATAATATCATTTCGAGTATGTATGCAAGGAGCAACTCCATCCCATCTTTGCCTTGTATATTTATCTCCATTTTTGTTTGTGTTCATCCTGATTTCGCCGCATTTCAACTTTGAATGAGGTCTCTTCATGGGATCCTCATTATCAAATGCCGATTCACCCTCAGTAACGCCTCTAATCCACTCTCGCATGTCAGGCCTATACTTTTTAAATCCATGGAAAATATCACTGTCACATATTTGGCCCATCTCGTCAAGACTAGGAAGATCTCCGATAACATCTCTTAACGTTTTTTCTTCTTCTGAGCACGGGAACAAAGAATCTAGCTCAATGTTATCCAATAAATCTCTTCTAATACCAATCGCTAATGTTCTTGTTCTACTACTATTTGCACCATAACTCTTGAAATTAACCACTTTTGACTCATAATGATAATCTTCAAACAGCCAATCGTGAAACGCTTGATTAATCTTCTTCTCAACGCCATTATCAATACATTTGGTATTCATAAAAGCCCTAACATTTTCCGCAACAAAAATCTTAGGTTTAATCTTATAAACTATTTCTAGTGCTTCAACCACTAAAGAATTTTTATTAATCGTAGTCTCGTTCTTTTTGTGATTTGCTACAGACATGCCCTGACACGGGGCGGTAAAAATCACCACATCTATATCTGTAACCCTTTCGACATCTTTATAATAATCAATTGCATGATATAACTTTTCTTTACTCTCACACTCAGAAATATCCCCAAGAATATAACCATTTTCATATTTCACTTTATTATTTGCTTGCTGAACTTTCATTCTTCTCTCAATTAACTCAGACGAAGCAATGCAGTCATATCCCTCTAAGCTAAATCCATAACATCCAACTCCAGCAGAGCTAAATAAACTAACATAATTCATAACATCAATCCCTCCAAAAATTTTCTGATTTTATATCAAGTGATGGATAATGAATTACTAACCTGAATCATCTAATATTTACAATTTGATACACAGAGTACATTGTATCACAAATATACTTATAATAAAATCAGAACCGCCCATAAGGTTTCGTTTTTTCGATTGTATGTTCTATTTTATCTCGATTTACTCTTTAAGTCTACTAGGCAAAACTACCAAAATTGATTTTGCTCATTTATAGAATTTTCTCCAACGGTGCAACTATGTTTTGCCATTAGCAAGTAGACTCTTCTTTTTTTGTCTCACCACACTACACCTCCATCTTCAATCATGGGAAGATAGGTATTTATCGTTACAATTAATCAACCAACTAGCCATTAATTGACGTAAAATATCTAGTTCATTTCTCTTAAATTCTTACTCTATACAATTTAATGGAAAAGCATTAACGTATTTACCATTTGTGATCGATAACTGTAACAGGTAAATCCTTTAAATCTTCTTCACGTTTTCCCTTTTTCAGATATCAATACTTTGCTTGATCATATCCTCCAACGTATAAAACCGAACTGCTTCGTTTTTATATTCTTCATACAATCGTGCTGATATAAAGTTTTTCACAAAAATGTACAAATGAACGTTTTTAACATCACAAATTTTGATTATCCCGCAGACCCCTTGAAATATCAGCACTCTTACAGGAAAAACGGTTGAATTTACTACCAATTTACTACTACGGAAATAACTTTGATATGCTACCCGCAATCTTGTAAGAACCCCAAGCAAATATAGCAACAATCCACAGGCAGGACGCAGAACAAAAAGCGTCCTGTTTTTGTGTTCACATATCATAATACCACATACCACCAAGACCGGGCAACGCCGAGAGTTTTTGAAGTTAAAAGCTCCCGGCTTTTTTTATGCCAGAACCACAGAAAGGGGCTTTTGCAATGGCAGTATTCCGCATAGAAAAAACACAAAATTACACGGTTATGAGTAACCACCACTTGCGTAACCCCACCTTGTCATTAAAGGCAAAAGGGCTATTATCACAAATCCTTAGTTTACCCGACACATGGGATTACACCTTGAAAGGTTTATCACATATCAACCGTGAGAGTATCGAAGCCATCAGGACGGCGGTATTGGAGCTTGAAAAGGCGGGATATATCATACGCCATCAAAAGCGTGACGCTAAAGGCAAAATGTCAAATATCGAATACACGATTTTTGAACAGCCCCAAGAGCCGGACGCACCAGAGCTTGAAAATACACAAGTTTCACCGTCATGCGATTTTCCGATAACGGATAATCCGACATCGGGAAAACCGTTATCGGGTTCTCCGACATCGGAAAACCCAACGCAATTAAATAAAGAAGTAAAAGCAATTAAAGAGCAATCAATAACTGATTTATCAAGTACCGAATCTAATCCTATCCCACCCCAAACCCCGCCACAGCAGACCCAAGAGCAAAACCCGGATAGGAAAGGAACGGAAGCGGCGCACAGCAAAAACGTGTTTGATATTTACCGTGAGATTATCCATGACAATATCGAGTACGACCACTTGATGGAGAACAACAAGCACGCCCAAGACCGTATAACAGAGATTGTAGACCTCATGCTTGAAACCGTCTGCACCTCACGGCACACAATCCGTATTGCAAGTGACGATTATCCGGCAGAGCTTGTCAAAGCCAAATTCCTAAAGCTGAATTGTTTTCACATTGAGTATGTCCTTGAATGTCTGAAAAACAACACAACGGACATTCGCAATATCAAGAAATACCTGCTTACCACTCACTCAACCATTTGATAAAATAATGAAATCTACCTACTTTATTACTAAAAAATGCTTAAAAAGGAGGAACACAATGGACAAACACAACATCAAGTTACACAATTATTTCCAAGACTGGATAGAAACATTTAAAAAGCCAACACTTGCACCAGTAACCTATCTAAAATACAAAAACACCCATCGGCAAATACAACAATACTTCGGCGATATAACACTTTGTGCGTTAACTACCACTGAATATCAAAAAGCTATAAACGAATATTCAAAAACACACGCAAAACGTACTACTTCCTGCTTTCACAAACATATTCATGCATGCTTATTAGATGCTGTTGATGAAGGTATCATTTCTCTGGATCCTTCCCGCAAAGCTATCATTTCCGGCCACACCAAATACAACACAAAAGCAAAATACCTAAACCACCAAGAATGGACGTTATTAATTCACAAAACATTTGACTCTCATAGCATTAAAGATCAAGTTATTTATTTATCCGCTGTTACCGGAATGCGTTATGCTGAAATCCTTGGACTAACATGGGCAGATATTTCTTTTGAAAATCAAAAAATTCGAATTAATAAAACCTGGGATTATAAATATCATAATGGATTTATTCCAACTAAAAACAAAAACTCAATTCGATCTATAGATATTGATTTACGCACCCTCGGCATGCTTAAAAAAAACAAATCCATAAAAAATAACGAAAACACAAATAATATGATTTTCAGTCCTAACAATCGGAAAGATTTTTATAGCATCTATATGAATCGCCACCTATCAAATTTATGCCTCTCACTAGGAATCAAAGAGATTTCATTTCATGGCTTACGCCATACTCACGCTTCCATTTTGCTCTTCAAAGGCGTTAGCCTGATATCTGTATCCAAAAGGCTCGGCCATAGTAATGTAACAACAACGCAAAATATATATCTACACATTATCAATGAAATGGAAAACCGGGAACGAAACTTAATCACAAATATTGTTATGGATATTATTTGAAACTAATTGATAAAATACTTTAAAGATTTTAAAAGGATTCAAAAAAGAGTACTCAAATTATTCTTTTTTGAATCCTTTTTATTGTTTTTTTCACTATCGAAAATCAAAATTTATTATCGCTCTTTCACAGCGATAATAAAAAATATAACATTTAATTTCAAGGAGAAAACAAAATGATTAATCCATTAACCGTGATGAAGCTTATCAATGAAAGGCATGAATTTGTTAAAAACCATATGGATTTTTTTCCATTTTTAAAAGAGAATTTTGGTGAAAATATGGTAGCGGGAACAGTAATAACGGTGAATGTGAAAACACCAGAGG
>WRBB01000013.1 GCA_009779895.1 Lachnospiraceae bacterium | reverse complement strand
TCTAGGAAGTGTGAAAAAGAATTAAATTCACTACAGCTTTATATCAAATCACAAAGCCCGCATACCCAATAACGGCATAGGTATGCGGGTCTTTTTGAACGTATGTTCTGTCAAAGTCGAGATTTTAGCACATCTGAAAAGGAGATACAAGCAAATCACTGTATCTCCTTTTTCCGCCTATTTACTCATGATTTTTTCACTATTAAAGACACGAGTGATAATCAACATCAATACCACACTCACCGCACTTGTGGAGGCCAAAGCCATCAGATATTGGCCCACCTGCAACTCCTGGGTGAAAATCCCCTGCAAAGACAAAACACCACCATAAACCGGAATCAAATACATCAAATCATTGGGCGTACCAAGGGGGAACATCGTAGACATACCCACCACCATCACAATGATGTACACAGGCATAATATAGGTATTTGCCTCCCGGACGGTTTTTGCAAAAACAGATGTTAAAACAATGATTGCCGCATACAAAATCGCCGTCAACAACAACAAAGCACCTAACATAATGACCTGTTCCAAACTCAGCGCAATGGTAATGCCCATATCTGCCAAATCACCACCCAATATCAGAGGCATAAAAATCGCCATGGCAACCACATATATAATGGCAGAAATACCGGTCAGCACCATCAAAGAAAATACCTTAGCCAGCACGATAGAACTACGCTTGGCCGGAGAAACCAAAAGGCTGGCCATGGTTCCTCTTTCTTTTTCCCCGGCTACCATATCCGCGCCCAAGCCCATCGCATTGGCAAAGAGCAAAATAGTCACAAAATAAGGAATCAACATACCCAACACCTGTCCACCGGCTCTGGCTTCATCTTGAATAATCATCTCCGGATTATCTGAATTTACCGTAAATACAATCAAACTTGACATGTCATCCACACGCTCCGCCAGCAAAAACTGCCGGTATCTCTCCAAAGCATCTGTAGAAATCGCATTGAATGCTGCCATTGAAAAATCCTCTGTGGGATTGTAAAAGGTTTTGATTTGCGGGATGTTATAGCCCCTTTGATAATTCAAAATATCCGCTGTAAAACTTTCCGGGAATGCAATCAATAAATCAATACTACCATCTAAAATACCTGCTTTTACCCTTGCTTCATCATCGAGCGGATACAAGGACATACTGTCATCCATTTGTTTTAAAAAATCTACAAAACCCGCCGGCGCGTTAGCGATGTAAATAATAGATTCGTGGGTTTCCACACGCTCCTGGGCTGCATGGGCAAAATTATTGACCATAGTCAACACACCCACCATAATCAAAATAGGCAGTATAAAAACAGATAAAATCATCCTTCTGTCTTTAAACACACGGTCCAATTCTTTCCGAAATATTTGTTGAAATCCATTCATCTTAAACCTCCCCTCCCTGCTCTTTGTACAGCACAAAAAATGCATCCTCTAAATCTGTCGTATTGGTTTGATGCAAAATCTCTTCTAAGGTACCCTCCATCACTTTTTTTCCATTAATGATAATGCCAATTTCATCACATAGCTTTTCCGCCTCTGACATCACATGGGTTGAAATAATAACCAACTTTCCATTATCCGCAAGTTTTTTTAAATAATCTGTCACCCCTCTGGCCGTCACAACATCCAAACCGCTGGTTGGCTCATCAAAAATAACAATATCCGGATCATGTACCAAACAAACAGCAATGGCCGCTTTTTGTGCCATCCCTGTAGACAACTCCTTGATTTTTTTATGAGCAAAATCAGTAATATCAAAATAAGTAAACAGCTCTTCTTTTCGTTTTTTCAAAACATCATCGGGCACACCATGGATTTTTCCAAAAAAATCAAATAAATAGTCCGCTGTAAAATGCGGGTCTAACTTAATCTCCCCGGTCAAAAAACCAATTTGCTGCCGAACGCTCTCCGGCTCTTTTTGTACCTCAAAACCATTAACCAATACCTCACCGTATGTTGGTTTGATGATTGTGGCAATGCAACGCAAGGTGGTGGTTTTCCCTGCTCCATTTGGTCCAAGTAAACCATAAATGCGACCGGGCTTTGCAACCAAATCCAGACGGTCTACCGCTGTTTTATTTGGATTTTTGCTTTTGGATTCTTTCATCTGCTTTTTGGATAATCTGTATATCTTGGTCAAATTTCTAATCTCAATCATAATCATACTCCTTCGTCAATCTATTTCCACTGAAACAATATCCGGGACAATCCCTTTTTTCAAATCCATGTTGTTTCACAATTTATCTCCTCAGAATTATTATAAAGGGATACCACAAAAAGTGGAACCACTTTTTGCAAAACTTCACAAAATCGGGAACCACTTTTTATTTTATTCTATCAAATGCATAGTCTACTAATGATGTACAATCACCGGCATACCATTATAAGCCATACCAAACAACTGCCTTGCCGCATCCAAAGGCAAGTTAATACAACCTCTGGAACCACCATATTGAAAACGGGTGCCACCAAAATAAGGCTGCCAGGTCGCATCATGGAAACCTACTCCATACCAGGTTGTTTGCATCCAATAACTCACCGGTGCTTCCCACTCCCGCCTTCCCGTTTCTTCATCTACAACGGGCCCACGCAAAACAGTGGGACTTAGCATATTTAATACGGTATATACCCCTTGGTTAGTCGGGGAAGAATGTGCCATCCCTGTTACCACAGGGGATTCCATGGCCAATTCACCATTCACAAACAACCACATATGCTGCCCGGACAAGTCTACCTGGGCAAAGGTATTACCCCATTCAAGGCCTTCATACATCTGCCCTGCTCTAAAATGCGCCGGATGTCTTACGGCTACTTCACCATGCCGAATGCTATGCAACAATGCATTTGCTTCTGTATATTCATCCAACTGCCAACCAAAACTTCCACCAAAGACCTGCACCTCTCGCCCCAAAGGATTGGTAAACGTTCTGGTGGTACCAAAGGTCGAATAGGTTGTCACAAACACATGCATAAAAGCACGTACCCGATCTTCCTGTAAGGTCACTGTTAAATTTTCATCCCAAGAAAGCCAGGTCGCAATCAATGGAGCATCTACAACCACCTGCTTAGGGTTTAAATCATAGGTAACACTTGTTGCAACATAAGCGTTCAAAGACTCTATAGCAGCCGCTAACTCCGATGATGCAACTGTAAAACGAGGGGTAATATAAGCACCAATTTCTTCCAGATTTAATGTTGTCCGACCATTTACAAAAGCCTGACGAAGATTTCCAATCAACATCTCCCGATCCGCTACGGTACCAATGGTCTCCCCAACCATCACAAATCTTTCTCCGTCAAATTCCGGCCTTGCACTTACCGAAATCACCGTTGCCGTTTCATCAAACACAGCAAGCCGATCCAATCGTGCATCCAATGCCTCCGAGTCGTATTCTACCAAAAAAGCCATGCCATGCGGATAAGAACCTAATTTATTGTTTAACCAATTCCAATAACTATATGCATCCGGAACTCCTTGCACCCAATCAACGGCGCGAAAAACCAAACCAATTTCATGACCAAAAATGATTTCTTCCAATCCACCCTTTCCTACAATGGTCAGGGCATATTGATTTGCTTCATTATGCAATTGCATGGCTACACCGCCGGGCATATCTTCTACAAAATTTCCATCCCCCATATATGCTCGCACATAAACGGGATTGGAGGGTTGCATGGATACCACCCAATACATGGTCATCAAACTTGCAACCGAGAATAGAATCAACACAATTTTCCAGCGCTGTATGCCAACTGATATCATTTCCAAATCACGTCTCATAATTATAAGCTATCTCCAAAGTCCTTTCGGAAAGCCACAACCAATTTTTCCGGCCAGTCACCAACAGGCTCCAAACGCCCGAAGAAGAAACGCAATACCTTTGGTTCTTCTACAAACTTCAATCCACCAATCAATGTACGATTTTTATACAACCAATCCAAACGATCCGCCACATACTTCACTTGGGAGTATGTAAAAACACGTTTGGGAAAAGCCAAACGAAGCAATTCCATCTCGGCCAATTTATCTACCCCATCATCGCCTCTTTCCTCACTCATGGTACCCCGTTCCATACCACGTACCCCACTGGCAATATACATGGCCGCTGCCAAAGCACCGGCCGGATACTGATCCTGCGGTACATGAGAACAAAATGCCATCGCATCCACATGACAACCCAAACCACCGGGCGGGGTTACCACCGGTATGCCTTTTGCCAACAGTTCATTGCACAAGGCTTCCACAAAAATCGGCGTTTGGGAAATCACTTCCAAATCCATGGTCTCATTTAAGCCAACGGCCAGAGCTTCCATCTCACGGACAGACATACCACCGTAAGTCAAAAAACCCTCAAACAATGGCACCAACTCGCGCATTTTATGAAATAAGGCTTCATCCGAAACCAAAATACCACCACCACGGGCAGAACCCAATTTACGGGCAGAGAAATAAGTCACATCCATCAAAGCAGCAATCTCCCTGCTGATTTCTTTTAAATCAACATCCGCAAACTCTGCTTCTCTGGTTTTGATAAAATATAGGTTGTCTGATAACAAACTGGCATCATAAACCAAAGGAATCCCTGCTTTGCGACAAATCTTGGAAACTTCCCGCATATTTTTCATGGAAACAGGTTGCCCGCCAATTAAGTTGGTACCTGCCTCAATACGGACAAAACAAATTTTATCTTTACCCAAACGCGCAATCATGGCATTTAGTTTATCAATATCAATATCACCCTTAAAAGGCACATCGCTGTTGATTTCCAAACTACTATCCGGCACAATCTCTTCTACCGTTCCGCCACGACGCTTGATATGCGCCTTTGTTGTTGTAAAATGATAGTTCATAATCGCTGTTGAACCCGGTGTAACCAGGGTTTCCGCAATGATATTTTCACAGGCTCTCCCTTGGTGGGCGGGCAAAAACTGATCCAAACCAAAAATATCCTTTAATACCTCTTGCAAACGGTAGTAAGTTTCCGAACCGGCATAACTATCATCCGCCTGCATCATAGCAGCATATTGGTTTTCACTCATGGCATTGACACCACTGTCTGTTAGCATATCTAAATAAACATTGCGATTTTTCAACAGAAATGTATTAAAACCGGCTTCTTTCATGCTTTCGATGCGTTCTTCTACCGGTAGTAGATTCACTTTTTGAACCATCCGTATTTTATGCATTTCCAACGGAATTTGTTCGCCTGACAATAACTTTACCTTAGACATGGAATTTTTTCTCCTTTTTCTAACTACAATTTTATTTTTGCTCTAAACAATAGTATATCAGAATATCCTTAGTATGGTAAAGGAATTTACACCATACTTTTTTATTTTTTTATAATTAATGTTTCATAAGCATCCAACCGGTTTTTGTTTTCTCCTTGCATCAGCGTGCCGGTAAGCTCCAAAGCGCTGATATCAACTACTTCATTGTTATAGTTCTGCAAAAACAAATACATTCCATCGGCCCCTTCTCGTGAATTGATGGCAATACCCTTTGGTATTTCGCCCGTTACCAACGGTTCAACATCGGCAGCATGCAACAATTCCCCATAAAAATCATCATAAAATGCTTGCATCGCATCACTGCCGATATAATAGGCTACACCGCTGCCAAACCGATTTTTCGTAACGGCAGCTGTACCTTGATAAAATTCTTCTCCATAACAATACAATGCCTCTGCCGTATTCAAATCCAGCAAATCACAAAGGGTATCCGTTTTGTAAACACTCGCATCACCTAAATCAGCCACTCCATGAATCGAATTGCTTTCATGGGCATACAAGCCGTCGGTTTCCGTACGTCGCAATCCAAATACATCCATCAGCTTATAGGGTGTTCCGCCTAAAAAGCAACTATCATTTTCATCTACAATGCCGGACCAATAACCCAACACAAAATGACCTCCGCCCTTTACAAAGGTACGTATCTTTTCTTCTATGCCTGCACGGAACATATAAAGCATCGGTGCCACAACCAGCTTGTACTTGCTCAAATCCTGTACCATACTAATCACATCTACATTGATACCTTGTTTTCGCAGAGCCTGATAAGACTTCACAGCAGCCCTATGATAATATAATCCCTCATTGCGTGGTCCTTGCGCACCCTCCACGGCCCAACGGTTTTCAATATCATAAATCAGCGCAACCTTCGCTCTTGTTTCACTACCTAAAATCCCGGGCAAGTTTTCCAACTCACCACCCAATTGGGCGATTTCCCGGAATACCCGTGTATCACAACCACCGTAATGGTCCACCACCGCACCATGAAATTTTTCCGAGCTACCACGGCTTTGCCGCATTTGAAAATACAACACACTCTCCGAACCATGCGCCACCGCCTGCCAGGATTGTGCTTTTAAAAGCCCCGGACGCTTTAACCTACTAACCGCCTGCCAATTGGTACTGGATGGGCAGGACTCCATCAAAAGAAAAGGCTTATGCTTTAAGCAACGCATATAATCGTGTTGCATCCCGTTGTCCCAAGCAACTTTAATATCCTCTCTCTTATGCCAAACTGGATAGGTATCCCAGGATACAATGTCAATGATGCTTGCCATCTTATCATAATTCAAACCAACAAAATCATACATCAAATTTGTTGTGGTTGGTATAGCAGAACCGGAAGCTTTTAATGCTTTTATTTCCCATGCACAAAAATCCACCGTTTGATCTGTCACAAAACGTTTCCAATCCAGAGTCAAACCATGCACCAAGGTCTCGCCAATGGAAGAGGGGCTCTCTATCTGCTCGAAGGATTGGTAGGTATGACTCCAAAAGGTGGTATTCCAGCTTCGGTTGACATGTTCAATGCATCCGTAGCGATTTTTTAACCATGCTTGAAAAGCCTCTTGACATAAAGGACAATGACAATCTCCACCGTATTCATTGGAGATGTGCCACAAAATAACTGCGGGATGATGCCCAAATCGCTCTCCCAAGACCCGATTTATGATTTCTATTTTTTCCCGGTAAATGGGTGAAGTATAACAATGATTGTGCCGGCCGCCAAATAACAAGCGTGTTCTATCCTCCCGCACACGCAAAACTTCCGGATACCGATCCGCCATCCACTTTGGTCTGGCACCGGATGGAGAGGCTAAAATCGTGGAAATACCTGCGGCATACAATCGATTGATGATCTCTTCCAACCATTCAAACTGAAACACCCCCTCTGTCGGCTCCAAAGTAGACCAAGAAAACATACCAATCGTCACAGTATTAATCTTTGCTAATTGAAAATATGTAATATCTTTTTCTAAAATTTCAGGATAATCCAACCATTGCTCCGGATTATAATCCCCGCCATGTAATATCTTTTTTAACTTCATTTTTTCTTCTTTTCCTTTCCCGAACGTTACATCTTTTTTTATTATAAATTATTTTAATCCTAATTTGAACCTAAAATTAATCCTAATTCTAATAAAAACTTTCCTAGTGCGAAAGAAAGCTCTTGTGGTATATTTTGTATAAGAGAAAAGCAAAAAAGTCCGGGGAGAATCTAAGTTATGAAACGGAAAACAGTAGTGGCTGCTTTATTGACTGCCCTTATTATCATAAATGTTGTTGCTTGCCATGCAAACATAGACACAAACGACGATGCAAAACCAACCAAACATAATGACGGCGAAACCATCACCGTATGGGCATGGGATGAAAACTTTAATATCAAAGCGTTACATCTGGCAGCCCAAATGTACAACGAAATCAATCCAAACACCACCATTGAAATCGTCAACATGGCACAAGGCGATGTGATTGCCGCTTTGAACACAAACTTAGCGGCGGGTATTCACGAGGGGCTTCCAAATATTGTCCTGATTGAAGATTATCGTGCCCCCGGTTATTTAAACGCTTTTCTTCATGAATTTGCCGACTTATCGGGCATCGCTTCCCCCTCTGATTTTGCAGAGTATAAGTCAGCCATCAGCTCTATCAACGGCAGCTTTTATAGCATCCCTTTTGACTCCGGTGTTGCTGCCATGTTCTACCGGCTGGACCTAGTGGAAGCCGCCGGTTTTACGGAAGCCGATATGCAAAACATCACATGGGAAGAATACATTGCAATTGGCATCACCATCAAAGAAACCACCGGTGTGGATCTGCTCACATTAAATCCCAATGATTTGGGCTTTATTCGCATGATGATACAAAGTGCCGGTGCGTGGTACACAGGCCCGGGCGGCGAAATCACCATCGCCGGCAACCAAGCTTTAAAAGATGCCTTTGACATTACCGGACAACTTATGGAGGCCGATGTTGTCCGCCCTATTTCTTCTTGGGATCAATTTGTAGGTGCATTCCATGATGGGCTTGTCGCCTCCGTCTTGACCGGTTGTTGGATTGCCCCCACCATTTCCAATGCCAACGACCAAGCCGGTGACTGGAGAATCGCAGCATTCCCAAGAATGGGCGCAAATCCAGATTCTGTGAATGCCTCCGCCCTTGGTGGTTCCAGTTGGTATGTACTACAAAACGTAACGGGTGTAGAAGCTGCCCTAAGTTTTATGGAAGCTACTTTCGCATCCAATGTTGATTTAATGAATGCACTGGCAATCGAAATTAACTTGGTCAGCACTTTAATCGCAGCCGAAAGCGTCGAAAACTATAGCTTGGACTTTGATTTTTTTGGCGGGCAAGAAATTCTCACACTTTTTGCAGAATGGACCAATGACATTCCGGCGGTAGATTTTGGTGAACACACATACCAGATTGAAGAGATTTTAATCACCGCTTTACAACGTTTTTTAAATGGCAGAGACATAGATACGCTCTTCCGGGAATACCAAACAAATGCAGAATCCACACTGCAATAATAAAACAAAGTATAGTAGCTCTCATCCGCCGGATTATGGTATGATGACAATAGAACACATTTGTTAACGAAACGAATGAAATTCAGTCAAAGGATACAAGATGCATGAATACACAAACCATTAGATATTGCCGTGTTCTAATCGTAGATGATGAACAGATTATGCGCCAAGGCATCCGACATATGTTGGATTGGGAAAGCAACGGCTTCCAAGTTGTCGGTGAGGCCTCCAATGGTAAAATAGCCTTAGAAGTGGTAAAAGAAACAAATCCGGATATTATTATTGCGGATGTTGTTATGCCGATTATGGATGGCATTGCCTTTTCCGAAGTGATTTGCCGCAGATATCCTTGGATACAACTTATTATGCTCAGTGGGCATGACAACTTTGACTATGTGAAAAAAACATTAATTCATGGTGCCGTTGACTACATCCTGAAAACCGCATTGACCCCGGACATGCTCCTGTCCGTATTAAAAAAAGCCTCCGGCAATATCGAGGGGCTTACATTGGTTACCAACCAACATCATTCAGAAGCATATCAACTAGAACGTTATATCTCCGGTTTTCAAAAAGAATTAAAAGAAGAAGATTTCGCAAATGTGCTACTCCATTCCAGCTACCGTATCCTAGCCTTAGATACGCAAAGTTTGAGCCACGGTGATAAAACAATCATACCAGCGATTATAGATTATATCCATCTTTTCTTTCAGGACAAACCGCAGTATGTTGTTTTGTATTTCAACATAAAAGAGCACATTCCATGCTTTTTGATCAACTATCGTTTTAAGGATGATACCCTTTTAAAAAATAATATTTTAATTTGTTCGCAAAAACTAGAACAACTTTATGACGGTACTTTTTTCGTTTTAAGCCAAATGTTTCGTCACATCAGCCACATCAAAGAACGCTATACAAAACAAATTGCACACTCTGTTTCCATGCATTTTTACCACCCAACAGAAACCTTGCTCATTCAAGAGGAGAATACACAAACAGAGATGGAACGTTTTGATTTTGAAGCATATTCACAAGCCTTGGAACACAAAGAATTTATTACTGCATTGAATCTATATATCACCTATCTGGATACCGCACAGCAAGCAAACATGCATGTACACAACATAAAAAACATTGCCAAAAATTTATTGTATAATTATTGCATGGAATTGGAAAAACACATCCATAAAATAGAAGACTTACAACACGAATATTTCTCAAAAATCGAGGGCGCTCCACATTACATTGCGTTTCAAAAGGTTCTTGATGAGATACAAAACCGCATCTTTACTTTATTAGAAGAACATATCCATGTAAAGGATAAAAGAATCAAAGAAATCAAAAAGTATCTTGCTGCAAATTACAAACAAGACCTAGATTTGAGCATACTCGCCGATCTATTTGGTCTAAACTACTCTTACTTATCCTTTTATTTTAACCAACATATGGGACAGGATTTCAAAGGATATTTAAATCATCTTCGCATCAATAAAGCCAGTGACCTGTTAAAACAAACAGATAAAAGCATCTCCGAAATCAGTCACGAAGTGGGATATACCGATCACAGTTATTTCTGCCGTGTGTTTAAAAAACTCACAAATAAATCACCGCGTGATTACCGCAGGGCATATATGGAGAAAAATACATTATGAAAATAAAAATAAAGCCGGGTAGTATTTATGTTAAAATCATCTTTCCCATTCTAATAGGGATTGTTCTGCTGGCTTTATTTTTTAGTATCGCTAATACAACTCTCTCTATGCGCATCTTTGCAGAAACTTATGTGGAATCACAAAAATATGTATTTCAACATGTGGAGGAACAGTTTTCGAACTTGTATCAAGATATTTTTGATTTTAGCGTTTCTATAAACCGAAGCAATGCCATCCAAAGATACACACAAGGCAACCAGAGCCCATTGGAAGCTATGTCTGATATTGTTTCCATGCAACATCAAATCCAAAACACCAATTTGGCACGACATCTACATGTTTATATTATGATTGTTGATTTGGAAAACCATGCCTTTTTGCACAATCTGGAGCGTATCACCACCCCCATTGATGAGATTTTGAAAAAGGACATCAGCCAAAGAGCACTTACCTCTCCTGACGAATTGGTTAGTGGCTTTACACCACAAGGTTTTACCGAAACAACCCAAAACGATGCCATCGTCATTTTTGCCAAAGCCTTAACCGGCGCAGAGTACAACAACCATGAACCCTACGGTATTTTGTATGTTTTCTGGAAAGAATCCGACTTTAAAAAAACCTATAGTTTTTTTACTTCTGAGACAAATAATATTTTCATATTAAACCGGGATCATCAAATCATCTCTACCAGCTTTCCCTCTTTTTATATTCCGGAAAAAAACGGACTTTATTTTATGGAGGGTGTGCATAAATCCGGCTACACAATACTAGGTGTCGTTGACCCGGAAACGGCCTTTTTGGAACGCCATGATATTTCCGGTGCTATGTTACTTGCTTTTTTGGTGACACTTTGCATCGGCCTTTTTATCTTCATCATTATCCGAAAGCAACTAAAACCACTTACTTCACTCGTTAATGTTATGGAGCGAATCGAAATCACAAATATGAATGAGCGGGTAAAAGAAGAGGGTGCTGACGAAATCCAAACCCTCACCAAAGGTTTTAATAATATGTTGGAAATGCTAAATCAGCAGTTCCATAACCAAGTACAAGCCCAGGAGGAAAAACGCAGTGCTGAAATTTCCGCTTTACAAGCCCAAATCAATCCACACTTTATGTATAATACCTTAACCAGCATTAAATGGCTGATTTGGCAAGGAAATTCTGATAAGTCCGTTGTGATGATTGACGCATTTATTTCATTGTTACGCAATACCATTAGCAATGAAAATGAATTTATTTCCGTAGCGGAAGAAATTGAAAACTTGCGTCATTACACACGCATCAACCAAATGCGCTATACAGATAACATCCATGTAGATTTTTACATTAGTTCCAATTGCAAGAGCCAAATGGTTCCAAAATTAATCCTGCAACCTTTTTTGGAAAACGCATTCTTTCATGCTTTTCCGGATGGGCAAAAAGGCAACATCAATGTATTTGTAACACAAGAAAAACAATATTTAAAATTTGAAATCATCGACGATGGTGTTGGTATTCAAAAAGAGCAACTTTTAAATACCACAACAGGCGAATATCGAAAAGGAGAGCATTTTACCGGTATTGGCATTGACAATGTAGACAATCGCATTAAACTGATTTATGGAGATGACTATGGGATTCATGTGGATAACCGCCCCAAGGGCGGTACCACCGTAACCATCTATCTACCTATGCTGCAATCTTTTCAGAAAAAATGATTTCCTGTGAAGTAAAGAAAGCACCCTGCTCGTACAAAGTGCTTTCTTTGCGGGTTTCTAGGATGTTGCCAGGGATTCCAACAAAGCATCCACAAGCGCGTCCATCTCCGGATCATTTAACTCACTCAGAGATGAATTTACGCTAACCCTATCGTCTAATATCGTCATTTCTTTTAATTCTTCATCCAAGAATTGATAAATCAAATCCCCGGCCTTGGGTGCCCAAGTACCATTTTCTAAAATGGCAAAGGTACGTTTCTTTAAATCTAAAGCTTTCATATCCATCAGATAGTTATGAATCAATGGATAAATGCCTAAATTATAGGTAACAGACGCAAGAACCACATGGCTCAACCGAAAGGTTTCTGCAATCAAATAGGATACATGGGTGCTTGATACATCATACATAGTAACATTTGTAATGCCTTTTTCTACCAGCATCGTAGCCAATTTTCCAGCTGCCGCTTCCGTATTGCCATACATAGACGCATAAATAATCAATACCCCTTTTTCTTCCGGCTCGTACCGGCTCCATTTGTCATACTTATCTAAAATATAACCCAAATCCGTGCGCCATATGGGACCATGCAAAGGACAAAGCATCTTGATTTCAATGGTGCCTGCCTTTTTTAACAAATGTTGTACATGAGCTCCGTATTTCCCTACAATATTGGTCAAATATCTTCTAGCATGATCAATCCAATCTCTGTCAAAGTTCACCTCGTCATCAAACAATTTTCCGTCCAAAGAACCAAAAGAACCAAACCCATCCGCCGAAAACAATACCCCGTTTGATACATCAAAACTAACCATCGCTTCCGGCCAATGTACCATTGGCGCAAATACAAAAGCAATTGTATGCGTACCAAAACATCTTGTATCACCCTCGACCACTTCATCCGTGCAATCTTCTTCAATGGGAAAACCAAATTGGCGCATAAACATAAAGGCTTTTTCATTACTAATTACAGTAACCTCCGGATAACGAAGCAGGATTTCCTCAATACAAGCCGCATGATCCGGCTCTAAATGGTTGATAATCATATAATCCAAGGGTCTACCGTTTAAAACATATTCAATATTTTCTAAAAATTGACGGCAAACCGACCAATCAACCGTATCAAACAACACCGTTTTTTCGTCCATTAAAAGATAGGAATTGTAGGAAACCCCCTCCGGAATCGGGTGGATATTTTCAAAGAGTGCCAGACGACGTTCATTGGCACCGACCCAGTATAAATCATCTGTCACTTTTCTTACACAATGCATAATTTTTGCCTCCTTTTTTATTTTATACTTCTATCACACTTCAATAAAGTTCTCTTTTTCATCACCGCACTCCGGACAAATCCACTCATCCGGCAACATTGCAAAAGGAGTTCCTGCTAAAATATCCGCTTCCGGGTCACCTAAATCTTGCACATACTCATAGGCGCAACCACTACAAATATATAATTTGTAACTTGGCGGCAATTTCTTTGGTACTGCCCGTTTGATTTTCTTTGGTTGCGGCATTTCTTTCTTGGGTTCACCGTTGTCAAGGGTCTCAATTAGCAGTGGCAGAACTTCCGTAAAATCACCTACAATACCATAATCACAATTTTTGAATATCTGTGCATTGGCACTGTTATTAATGGCAACAATCGTCGATGCAGTTTTAATGCCTTTTAGATGCTGTCCGGCACCGGACACCCCAACACCAATATAAAGATTACCCGTAAATTTTTGCCCGGACATACCAATATAACGATTCAGCGGCAAATATCTCTGAGTCTCTGCCACAGGTCTGGAACAACCAATCGCAGCACCGGCTTGATAAGCCAAATCTTTTATCAGTGCCATATTTTCAATGGGACCAATCCCCTTACCGGCGCAGACCACACGACTTGCCAAGGCAATTGGGGTTTCTGCATCCAAGCCAATGGTAAAGTCATATCCATCTGCTTTCAAATATGCCACCAACTGAGCGACACGCTCTTTTAAAGTACCATCTTTTAATATCATCTTTTTGCGCACGCCGGTAACCGGTCCACTTTTTTTGGACTTCATTGCCGCTTCTTTGGGCGGCCTACCTATAATGTAACCTGAAATAACCGCACGCAATATTTCATTGGTACCCTCATAAATCGTACATATCTTAGCATCTCGATAAAAACGCTCTACCGCCATACCTTTCATAAAGCCTGCACCACCATGTATTTGTAATGCATCATTCACGATTTCCAGACCTAAGTCGGAAGCGTACTGCTTGGCCATCGCCGCCTCCATACCATGGGGCTGCCCTTTTTGTTTCAACTCCGCACTACTATAAACCATCAAACGTGCCGCCCTTAGTTTGGTTGCCATGTCAGCCAACTTAAAAGATATGGCTTGATTATAAGCAATGGGTTTGCCAAATTGCACACGTTCTTTGGCATACTTTAACGCTTCTTCAAAGGCACCTTGCGCAATGCCCAGAGCTTGGGCTGCAATACCGATTCTACCACCATCCAACGTTGCCATCGCAATACGAAAACCCTCTCCCTCTTTGCCAAGCAGATTTTCTTTTGGTACTTTGACATTATTAAAAACAAGCTCTGCCGTAGAGGAAGAACGAATGCCCAACTTGTCATAATGCTCACCAAAAGTAAAACCCTCCCAGCCCTTTTCCAGAATAAATGCACTGATACCACGAGAGCCCATACCCGGTTGTGTCACCGCCGTCACTACATAAATATCCGCATAATCCGCATTTGTGATAAATATCTTTCCACCGTTTAAAATATAATAATCTCCATCCGGGTCAGCGGTTGTTTCCGTACCCATGGCATCACTACCGGCATTGGTTTCTGTCAAACCAAAGGCACCAATCTTACTGCCATCAGCCAATGGTACCAGATACTTTTCCTTTTGTTCTTCGGTGCCATACGCATAAATCGGCCAGGCACCAAGGGAGGCATGGGCAGAAAGAATCACGCCACTGCCACCGTCCACTCTTGCCAGTTCTTCTACGGCAATGGCATAACTTAGATAATCTAAGCCCGCACCGCCATATTCCTTGGGAAACGTAATACCCATCAAACCCATTTCACCCAACATTTTTACTTGCTCCAAGGGAAAGGCATTTTCCTGATCAAGCATAAAAGCAATGGGTTTGATTTCTTTCTCTGCGAACGCTCTCACCTGCATACGCAAGGTTTCGTGTTCTTTTGTGGTTTGAAAACACATAAATTTTAACCTCCTTTTTAATAGTCAGCATGAAACCTTTCTTTAAAAGCTACCTTTAACACTTCTCGGAAATCCGGATGCGCAATATCAATCAACATACGGGCTCGTTCCCGATTGGTTCGATTGCGTAAATTGGCAATGCCGTACTCTGTGACAATATATTCCACATCATAACGATTGGTCGTTACCACTGCTCCCTCGTCCAAAATAGGCACAATCTTGCTCACTTGACCACCCTTTGCCGTAGATGGCATGGCAATAATCGAACGCCCGCCTCGGCTAATGGCAGCTGCACGGACAAAATCCACCTGGCCGCCTACCGCAGAAATTTGTGTCATCCCTACTGTTTCAGAAGAAACCTGCCCCAACAAGTCAATCTGAACACAAGAATTGATAGAAACCAAATTGTCATTTTGGCCTGCAATATATGGGTTATTTGTGTAAGATACAGGATGCATGGAAACCATTGGATTGTCATTTACAAAATCATAAAGCTTTTGCGAACCCATCAAAAAAGTAGCAATCATTTTCCCCGGATTAAAATTCTTTTTGCTATTATTTACTACCCCCGCATGAACCAGATCCACCACACCGTCGGAAAACATCTCCGTGTGAATGCCCAAATCTTTTCTTTCGTTTAAAAACATGAGTACCGCGTCCGGAATGGCACCAATCCCCAGCTGCAAACAGTCTCCGTCTTTTACCAAATACGCACAATTTTCTCCAATTGCTTTCTCTACATCCCCAATTTGAGGTGCGGGCAGGGATAACAAAGCCTGATTGTGCTCCACAATATAATCCATCTGGGAGACATGGATAAAACTATCCCCCAATGTACGTGGCATATGGGCATTTACTTGGGCAATCAGCATTTTTGCCTGCTCCGCAGCTGCTTTGGTATAATCCACAGAAACACCCAAACTACAATATCCGTGTGCATCCGGTGGTGAAACCTGAACCAATGCCACATCTACAGGCAAGTCTTTCTCCCACAAATAAGGAATCCTTGAAAAATAACAAGGCGTAAAATCACCATGTCCATCACGGATTGTTTTTCTGGTTTTTCCCGATACAAACAACGAGTTTTTGTAAAAATGAGGCTCCATGCCCGGATTTACATACGCTGTCTTTCCCAATGCCAACATCTGCACCACTTCAACATTTTGATACGCGCGATAATTTTCTGCCATGGCTTCAACCAAACAAGACGCTTCCCCAACACCAAGTCCAACCACTACCCTATCTTCAGATTTAATTTGCTGCACCGCCTCCTTTGCGGTGGTTAATCTCTTTTTATAATCTTCTTCCCAATTCAAACACATACCTTAGCACCTCCTAAGATTTTCTTTCTTCTCGCACTGTAAATCAATGCAATAGTAATCACAAGGGCAGCGATACTCATAATCATGGAAATGACAAAGGCACTGGAATGATGCCCCGTTGTTTCATACAAACTTGCTGCCAAACGCGGACCGATGAAAGCCGCTATCCCAAATGCAATAAACAAAACGCCATAATTCATACCCAAGTTTTGTGTGCCGAAATTTTCGGCTGTAATGGATGGGAATACCCCTAAGAAACCACCAAAACATAAACCAATGCCCATAAGCGCAACCACAAATAATGCATAACTTGATACAAGCGTTAGTAAAATCAACATCAAACCTGTCATGGCATACATCAAAACCAAGGTTTGATATCGTCCGATTTTATCCGACACCGCCCCCCAAAGCAAACGACCCAAGGTATTTGCAACACCAAGTAATAAAACTGCAACTGCTGCAACTGCCGGTGACACCCCAATGCGCACCTCCGCAATATGTCCGGCATGGGCAATGATCATCAAACCTGTCACACAAGCCAAGGTATATATCACCCACAGCACATAAAACCTGGATGTTTTTAACATCTCCTTTACCCTTAGATTTTCAACTCCATTTCCGGCAACTACGACAGACGGTTTCCAGCCTTTCGGTACAAAATCCGAAGCCGGAGCCGAAATAAAGAAAGATGCCAAAATAACAACAATACCAAATATCACACCAAATACTGTAAAGGTTCTAAGCACACCGATTCCCTCGATTGTAGCTCTGAACAAAGGAGCAAATATAACGGCACCACCTCCAAATCCGCCGGCGATAATCCCACCGGCCAAACCACGTTTATCCGGAAACCATTTGACTGAATTTGGTATGGTACAACCATAAATAAAACCAATCCCAATCCCACACAAGGTGCCATAAGTAAGATATAATGTAATAACATATTCTGTGATAAATCCTGCTAAGATGAATCCGGCACCAAAAATGATGCCCCCGATTAGAATCGTCCAGCGAACACCTAATTTCGCTTGCACTTTTCCTGCTACGATCATTGCGAATGGTACTAAACCAAGTGATAATGTAAAGGCAATGTTTGCCTGGGGCGTTGTAAAACCAAACATCTCAATCAGACGAGGCTGAAATACACTCCAAGCATAAGCAGAGCCAATCATAAGATTGATCATAAAACTGACAGTTATAATAACCCAACGGTTTTGACTTTTCATTGTTAGACACCGAGCCTTTCTAAAAAAGCACATAAAAATACCTATGTAATCTATGCAAACTACAGATTTGCTTCGTTTCAATTCAGCGACACAGTGTCTTATGCGACCATAATATTATATTGGACTAAAACTGTCAAGTATATTTTTATTAAAATTTCTTGTTATTTTTTTATCACATTAAAAAAACCCTTAACCACTGATTTTATCAGCAATTAAGGACTTTTTTTGCAAGCTTTTATTTTATAACAAAAGAAAAATCATAACTTTCTTCGGCACTGATATGATAAGCTGCCTCTACATCAGCACCCCAACTATTGATACCCCCCAGACCCCTTACTTTTGCCAACATCAATAAAACCGTAAAGCGCTCCGGTGGCAATTCTTCATGATGGGTGGCATGTTCCAGCTCTTCCGCCGTATAAGGCAAACAAGAAAAAGCAAATGGATCCGCCGCCTGCTCAAAACGTAAGGAAAAGACTTCACATCCTTGGTCTATGTTAGATCGGGTACGATTTCGTATAACTTCCACCCACTTGGTATCCATATGAACGCCGCAATCTTGCGGTACCAGATATGGCGTAACCGGCAAACCCTCCACTTGATAAATACCAGGCACACCACCATCCATACGATCCGGATAGGTTTCACCCGACAATCCCTCATACACAAATCCTGTTGCTTTTGTTGGCATCACAAAACGCATACCCAACAGGGGCAAGCCAGGCAAGCCTTTTTGGCCAAGGTACTTCATGTTTACACAAATGCTTCCATCCTGTTCCACCGTATACCTAATAGTAACATTGCTATTAGGCTTTGTTTCAATTGTATGATGAAACACAATCGTAACTGTCCCGGCATACTCCTGATTTGAATACTGATTGTTCATTGGGGTAATCGGCACCCCTTGCTCTTTGCCATCCACAATTACTTGAGTGGGCACAGCTTTTTGAAACAGACCGGCTCCCAACCACATATTGGAACGAATGGGAAAACCATTGCCCCGGTCATTATCCGTCGTCGCACGCCAAAACGTAGGGCGTGGTACACGGTACAACCACTCCTTGCCATTTTTTTTGATTGATTCCAAACCGCCGCGTGCATAGGAGAAAATATAATGAAACCCCTCCCCTTTCACCCCAAGGGTCACATCGCCATAAATAATTCTTAATTTATTTGCTGTATTTGCCATAATAATATTTTACCTCCTGCATTGCCGGTTTTTCTGTTCGATCCGCAAAAACAATTCCATTGCCGGAAAATTCATAGTCTGCCGGTCTATCATCAAAATCGCCGCCATAACGCAACACCTCTTGCCCGGTCACCTCATCCTTTACAAATAAAGCTTGGTCAATAAAATCCCAAATATAACCGCCTTGATACATTTCGTATTGATCCAGCAAAGCCATATACGTATTTAAACCACCCATAGAATTTCCCATATCATGCATATATTCACATAAGATATAGGGCTTTTGGGGGTCATTTTCCAAATAGTCCACAATCTCCTGCGGGGTTGCATACATACGGCTCTTCAAATCAGAAATACTATCTTCAAAGGCTGGGTTCCAAAAATTCCCCTCATAATGAACCAAACGATCCGGGTCATTTTCTTTATAGAAAACATTCATTTGACGAATGTTTTCTTCTGCATACGACTCATTACCCAAAGACCAAAAAAGGACAGATGTATGATTACGAAAGGTCATAAAGTTGGTTCTCGCCCGATCAATCACCACCTCCAGCCATTGGGGCACCGCCCCCGGCACATTATAACTTGGTTTCAAATCTCCCATCGCCATCCACGTTCCATGGCTTTCTAAATTGCATTCTGCCATCAGATAAATGCCTTTTTGATCACTCATATAATACCAGGGAATCTGATTGGGATAATGAGAGGTTCGCACCGAATTGATATGGTTTCGCTGTATGATCTCCATATCCGTCTGCATATCTTTTTGACTAATCACACGACCACTTCCGGCATTCCACTCATGGCGATTGGTACCGTTGATAATCAGACGTTCCCCATTTAAAAGCATCCGCTTATTTTTTATTTCAATTCTGCGAAAACCAAAGGGATAAGCAACGTACGCCGTTGGCGCACCTGTGGCATCTAACATCTCTAATTCAAAGGTATAAAGCACAGGCTTGCGATTACTCCAAGGCGAAACAGATGCAAAGGTTTTCCCTGTTATATGCAACTCCTCTGAAATAACCAGCGTTTCTTCCCACAATACTTCCTCTTTTGAATTGCAAATACGCATACGAGCCATACCATCACCCGTCACATCTTCAAACTTCAAATCTACTGCAAAAACACCTGTGGTATTATCTTCTAGCAAACTTGGTTTCATCCACATATCTTCCAGATGATTTTTAGGTCTTGCCATCAAATACACATCACGGAAAATCCCAAAAAAGCGAAAGAAATCCTGATCCTCCAAATAATTTGCCACACTACGCTTATAAACTTCAATCGCCAATGTATTTTTTTCTTTCAAAAATGGTGTCAAATCAAACTCGGACGGGGTAAATGTGTCTGTCCCATAACCCACAAAATGCCCGTTTAACCAAACGTAAACAACCTGCTCCACACCCTCAAAACACAAACTAATGGCTTTTCCTTGCAATCCTGCATCTAAAGTAAACTCTGTCAGGTAAGAACCAACCGGATTGTATTCCATTTCTGAAAAAACACCGGCACCGGTATTATCCGCGCTTAAAGTATGAGCCGGACGAAGAAATTCATGTCCCTCCCAAGGATATATGGTATTTACATACTGGATTTGATCAAAACCCGCTATCTCAATGTGAGCAGGCACTTGAATGGAATCAAAATCCTTTGCATCATACCCCGCTTCATAAAAATTCACCGGGCGTTCCATAGGGTTTTTGGAAAAACAAAACTTCCATTGCCCATTCAAAGACTGGCGCAAAGAATTGCGATTTTCCAAACGCTCACTTTTTGAAGCATAACAAATGTGGTCGCTATGGGCAGCTCTTTGGTTCACCCGAAAAATCTCCGGATCGTCTAACCATTTAATATCTGCTTTCATTCATTTTTTCCTCCATTTTTCTTTCCATATCTTCTACTCTTGATTATAATCCCTCTAGACAAATAATGATATCATATGTTATGCTAAATAATATAATATTTCGAAACAGAGGATTACTATGCCCATTTTTTTTAGAAGCAACAATTTAAGTGAACCTTTAACTTTCAATTCTGTGGGCAATCATTGGCCGCAGGAGGAAGCACTGCGCTCAAATGGTTATCCGCTCTATCACTACTTACAAAGCGAAACCGGAAAAGGAGAAATCACAATACAAGGAAAGAAATATATATTGGCCGAGGATGAGGGGGTTTTGATTGCCCCTTATGTTCCGCATTCTTACGTTGGCATTGATCCTGATTGGCACACGGCTTTTGCCACGTTTTCAGGCATTTTGGAAAGCAATATTCCACGGATCATCGGAACACAAACAACATTTTTTGTAGATACCGAAAAAGGAGTCAAAATAAAAGAATTGATTGCCGATGTGGTAAACAAACATAAGCATCCGCCCATCAACGTGCAAGATTTGTCTGTGGCGTGTTATCGTTTGCTTTTGTTTTTTGCAGAGGGCATTCAAGCTGATGATGTGCTCAATGACCCACTCTATCATCGCTATGTAGAACCTATATTGCAAGAAATCGAAACAAATTGGAGCCAGCCGTTGACCATACAAGATTTTAGCGAGCAGGTATTCATTACCCCCCAATATTTGTCACGTCTATTCAAACGCTTTTTGGGTTGTTCTACTTATGAATATTTAATCAACTATCGCATCAGCAAAGCAAAAGAGTTGCTTTTAACCTACCAGCGTATGGAAATACAGAGCATTTCCGAGCAGGTTGGCTTTCAAAGCCCCAGCCATTTTATTGCCATGTTTAAAAAAATAACCGGAATGACACCCATTGCATTTCGAAAATTAAGCTAAAAACCACCAAAGGAGGAATCAACCATTGAAAGAACAATTAGTTCAAACATTTGCCACGTTGTTTGGTGACAGCGAGGGCGCAAACCACTACTTTACACCGGGCAGGGTCAATCTCATCGGGGAACATACCGACTACAACGGGGGGCATGTATTCCCTTGCGCTTTAACGTTAGGTACCTACGGTGTTGCCCGAAAACGAAACGACCGATTGATGCATTTTTATTCATTGAATGTGGATTCTGTGGGTGTAATAGAAATATCTCTGGATGATTTGAATCACCGTAACTCCCATTCTTGGGCAAATTATCCCTTGGGTGTTGTTTGGGCTTTCAAAGAAAAGGGCCACGCACTTGATTGTGGTTTTGACATGGTTATCTGGGGCGACATTCCCAATGGCTCCGGCCTTTCTTCTTCTGCATCTGTGGAGGTTTTAACCGGACTGATTTTGACGGATCTTTTCGCTATTGCGGATTTGTCTATGATTGACCTCGCACGCATCGGCCAATATGCCGAAAACAACTTCTGCGGGATAAACTGCGGCATTATGGATCAATTCGCCGTGGCCATGGGCAAAAAAGACCACGCCATCTTCTTGGACACCGCAGACTTAAGCTATGAGTATGTGCCGATTCAATTAACCGACGCCAAAATTATTATTACCAATAGTAAGGTGAAACACAGCTTGGTTGACTCTGCTTACAACCAAAGACGCCAGGAATGTACAGATGCATGTATTGCGTTGCAAAAAGAACTAAACATTACCGCGCTAGGCCAATTAGATGAAAAAACCTTTGACGCACACAAAGAATTGATTGGAGATGCAATCAAAGAAAAACGAGCCAAACATGCCGTTTATGAAAACCAACGAACCATACAAGCGGTAAAGGCACTCAATGCCGGCGATATCAACAAATTCGGCGCATTGATGAATCAATCCCATATTTCTCTACGGGATGATTATGGTGTTTCCTGTGAAGAGATTGATGTATTGGTTGATTTGGCTTGGTCTATACCCGGTGTAATCGGCTCGCGGATAACAGGCGGTGGCTTTGGTGGTTGTACCGTAAGTATCGTAACAAATTCTGCGGTGGATACATTTATTGATACCGTAGGGAAAGGGTATTTAAAGAAAGTTGGCCACGCAGCTGAATTTTATACGGTAGACATCGGGGATGGTGCCAGAAAATTATAATACACTATATAAACACCTATAAAATGAAAAGAGGGGCTACGATGGCAGGATTAAAAAAACACCTTGCTCTATCACTGCCCCTTATTTTTATCCATCCACCTTACGATTCTCCTACCTTACCAATTTGGACACCGTCCGAAATGCTTCTATATCCGCCCGTTCCATCAACTCAAACAAGATAGACTCATAACTCGTCACCGTAATTCCCTCTTGAATTGCTCTTGTAATAGTCATCTCCACATTTGATTGCTTTCTCGAACCAATACAATCCAAAACCAAAATCGGAGCATAACCGTTTTCTTTTAAATCCAAACATGTTTGCAACACACAAATATGCGCTTCCACACCACACACAATCACATTTTTTCGCTGATGGTTCCGTATTTGTGCAGCCGTCTTTTCATCACGAAATGAACTAAATGTCATTTTTTCAAAATAATTTTCTGTTTCCGCTGCCGCAAAAATAGGAGCTACCGTCATACCCAATCCCTTGGTATATTGTTGGGTAATCATCATTGGAACATCCAAGGCTTTCAGCCCTTTGATTAGTATCGTTGCATTTTTAATAATCTCTTCGTTGCGGTGTATCACAGGCATCATACGCTCTTGATAATCTACAATCATCGCCATGGTATCTTTTACTTTCCGCATCTTCTCATTCCCCCTTTCACATCAGTGTTTCCTCACAAAACCAATCATAGACTCCATATCCGGAAAATCATATTCTTTCATATACTGTTCAATACCCTCCAGCACCTCTATGGTTGCATAAGGGTTATAAAAATTCGCCGTACCAACAGAAACACCTGTCGCACCGGCTAAAATAAATTCTACCGCATCTTCCGGTATAGCAATACCTCCCATCCCAATGATAGGAATACTCACCGCATTTGCTGTCTGATAGACCATCCGCAAAGCAACAGGCTTTATGGCCGGACCGGAAAGACCCCCCGTCTTATTTGCCAACGCAAACTCCCGCTTATGAATATCAATCTTCATACCCGTCAATGTATTAATCAAAGAAAGTACATCCGCGCCACCAGCCTCTGCCGCCCGTGCCACCTCGGTAATATCTGTCACATTTGGGCTCAATTTCATAATAATCGGCTGTTTTGCAATTTTTTTCACTGCCTGGGTAACATCAAATACACCGGTTGGCCTTTGACCAAAAGCAATGCCACCCTCTTTCACATTCGGACAAGATATGTTAATTTCCAACAAATCAACCGGTTGATCTGCCAACTTTTCCACCACTTCCAAATAATCCTCTAAGGTTTTGCCACAAACATTCACAATGATTTTTGTGTCATATCTTCTCAAAAAAGGAATATCCTTTTCAATAAAAGCATCAATGCCGGGATTTTGCAAACCAATGGCATTGAGCATACCACCATGGGTTTCTGCAATACGAGGCGTCGCATTGCCCCGCCAAGGTATATTGGAAACACCTTTTGTTACCACTGCACCCAGACGATTCAAATCCACAAACTCACTATACTCTTCCCCTGAGCCGAAGGTACCCGAGGCAGTCATCACAGGATTTTTTAATTCCACCGGCCCAAGTTTAATTCTGCTACGCATCAAATTTCCACCTCCGTACTCAAAAATACCGGTCCATCTTTGCAAATTCTTTTTTGTCGCAAATTGGAATGGGGATCTATTTCTTTACTTCGACAGATACAAGCCAAACAAGCACCCACTCCACAAGCCATTTTTTCCTCCAAGGAAAGATAACAGGTGCAGCGATTCTTCTTTGCATATCCCTTGATTGCTCTTAACATACGAACCGGCCCGCAAGCATAAATCATATCTGCCGACAAATCAAATTCATCTATGGCATCCATCACGGTACCCACGGTACCCAAACTACCGTTTTCCGTCGCAATATACAGGCTGCCAAAATCTTTAAAATCACTCATCAAAAACACTTCATCCCGATATCCCATCAGCAATTGAATTTGATGCTTGTCCAAAATATGATTGAACTCCTTGGCAAGTTGAAGCATCGGCGGAACACCAATACCCCCGCCAATAATCAACACCTTTCTCACTTGCCGAAGTTTATTTTTTTCACTTAAATCAAAACCATTGCCCAAAGGCCCCATGATTTCTATCGCCTCACCTGCCTTTAACCTGGAAAACAACTCTGTACCTGTATTGGCAGCAGTCACACGATATACAATACGCAAAATATCCGCCTCATGAAAAATTTCACAAAGACTAATCGGGCGCGGCAGCAACTTGCTCCCGTCATTTGCAAACACAGAAATAAATTGCCCCGGCATAGCCCGTCTGGCTACATCGGTTTTAATCCACATGCTGTAGATATCCTCGGCAATTTTCTCTTGTGAGACCACCCGTGCTGCTTTTTTTACCGGTCTTGCCTCCTTCGTCGATTCAATCATAACAAACCCTCTCTTACCACGTTTTTTTATTTTTCTAATGCTTGGCGAATATCCAAAATCATATCCTTGGTCGCCGCTCTGGATGCTTCCCCAAAACATGCCGCACCGTATTTTTCATACGCTTCATTTTGATAAGCAGCAATAATCCCCCGTGAAGAATTTACAATTGCACCCAAACCATCCTTATTAAAAAAATGTACCAAATCTTTGCCTCGGCCACCCTGCGCCCCGTAACCCGGCACCAAAATATAGGCTTTTGGCATGATCTTACGTAAAACCCGACCCATTTCCGGATAGGTGGCACCCACCACCGCACCGACATTGCTATAGGTATCACCCATACACAACGCACCCCACTGAGCAACTTTCTCTCCTACCAATTCATATACAGGCCGATCATCAACCAATTGATCTTGAAATTCACCACTGGATGGATTTGACGTCTTTACCAACACAAATATCCCCTTATTTTCCTCCTGACACACTTCTACGAAGGGATTCACACCATCAGAACCAAGATAAGGATTCACCGTCACAAAATCCTCCCCAAATGGTGTGTATACCCGGCTGCCGATTTGCACCTTACCCAGATGCCCCACTGCATAGGCCGCAGAAGTTGAACCAATATCACCCCGCTTAATATCACCAATGACCACCAGACCTTTTTCCTTGCAATATGCTACCGTTTTTTGAAACGCAATCAAACCGGGAATCCCCAATTGTTCGTACATCGCAATCTGCGGTTTCACAGCCGGAATCAAATCATAAGTAAAATCCACAATTTCTTTATTAAATTGCCAAAACGCTTCCGCGGCTCCGTCTAAGGTCTCACCAAACGTGCCATAAGCCCTCTCTAAAATCTGCTTCGGTATCATCGACAACGTCGGATCCAAGCCCACCACAACGGGCGCTTTGGTCTTTTTGATACCTGCAATCAATCGATTTATCATTTTTCTCATTCTCCCTTGGCCGACACCTATGATCTACTATACTCTATAGTACTGTATTTCTCGTTTCCCTGTCAATAATGAAAGAAACCCAAACTACTCCAATATGGAATCGAAACAGCCAATGCAATCAAACAAGCAATGCCATAAAAAATACCATATGTATTAATTTGTCTCTGGGTCCACCCTTTTTCTTTCACCACCGATTGGCCCGCCAACACAAAACCACTGGTATAACTCAGGAAAAAACTATTGCCAACCAATACAAAAATCGGCACCCAAACCAACGGGTGAATGCCAAATTCCTGGCCAATCAAAGGCAACGTAGGAACCAAAATCGCCTTGGTCGGAACCAGTACCGCAATATCAAAAAACCGCCAAACAAACAATATGATCATAACGGCATAAACAAAAAGCCACGGATTGCCGCTAATCGGACGCAACAACGGAATCAAAATGGAACTAATCCAAGCAGAAAGCCCCACTTCCGCAAAAACACCACTCAACCCCATGGCCGTTCCCATAAAAATAACATTGTCCCAATTTACCCCAGTCGCCAAATCAGCCTGCTTTAACACACCGGTAACCGCTAAACAAAATGCTGCCACCAAAACAATCGCAGGATCCGGAACTTGGTGCCAGCCAAATCCACCAAACAAAAACATCACAAAACTAAGAAACATAATAACCGCAGCCAATTTTTCATGTCGGCTCATAACACCCAAGCTCTGATACTCTTTTACAAACGCTTCTTTCGTAATCGCTAACTTATGCTTGGGCCGAAAAAACAAATAACCACCACCAATCACAACCACGGTCACAACCGCCACAGGCAGAAAATTCACCTGTGACCAAGACGCAAAGGTAATCAAACCCCGAAGCTCCGGCACCGCATCATACATCCCTTGGGTTACCGGACCAAACAAAGAACCGGTAAACCAAGCCGTCCCCGGTATCATCGCCGTCATCAACGACGTCAATAAAATCAAAGCACCCTCCCGGGAATCCCCCTTTACTTGGCAAGCCTCCAAACAGCCCAAAGCAATGGGTAACATAATAGCGATCCGCACCACAATGGATGGTGTCAAAACTGAAATAATCAATCCGATTATAAAAAATAAAATCACCAATTTGCCGTAAGACGGATTGAAGCTTTTCAGCAGTAATATCGCAATCCGCTTACCCAAACCTGTTTTTAAAATAATATGGCCAAACAACAACGCCGGAATCAACGTCCAAATCGCGCCTGTGGTAAAACCGGAAAAAACCCGCCCCATCGGAATACCAATGATCAAAAGAGCGGCCATCAAAAACAAAGCTGACATAGAAAAGGGTAGGCCAAAAGGCTTAAACACCCATAAACCCACCGTAATTAATAATACCATCAAAACGTAATGGCCTGTCGGTGATAACTGTGGATATGCAGGCTGCCCAATGCCAACCACCAATCCTACCACTGTAATCAACAAAGCACCAAGCAGACTTTTTTTTGATATTTCCATTTAATCTCATTCCCCCTTATGACTTATCTTTATGTTATACTAGTATATAGTACCATAATTTGGAGGAAATTAGAATGTATACAATTGACGAAGTATCCGATATGTTAGACGATATCGTTGATGAAATCCCCTCAGAACTATTCAAACATTTAAACGGCGGCATCGCCTTATTAGAAGAATGCAAGCCCCATCCGGCCAGCCGGGGAAATCTATTTATCATGGGACAATACCGGCACAGAAGTGATATGGGGCGTTCTATTGTGATTTACTATGGCTCCTTTATGCAAATCTATGGACATCTGTCAGAAGAACGATTGCGGGAAAAACTCAAAAGCACCCTATTACATGAATTTACCCATCACTGGGAATCACTTGCCGGTGAAAAAGGACTGGAAATAGAGGATCAAATACGGATTCATCGCTACAAAGAACAACAAAAGAAAATAAACGAATCCTAACAGAAACCTTTCCGTTTTTTCATTTCTTTATAACTATTTCAAAAAATACCTTGACAATCAAAGTATTTTTTTATTATAATACTTTGGTAATCAAACTATTTTATTTTATAACTATTTTTTACGACTATCATTTGCATCTAAGGAGGAATTATGTTTCACATCATAACAGACGGTTCTTGTGATTTTACTGCCGAAGAAATTAAACAACACAATATTGAACGTATCCCATTTTATATTACTTTTGATGAGAAAAACTATTTGAAAGAAGACATTGACATTAGCAGCGACGATTATTTCAACATGCTCATCAACGACAAAAGTCTGCATCCAAAAACATCGCAGCCCAATCCAAATGATTACGCAGAATTATATCGTCCGCATTTGGAAGCAGGCAAGGATATCCTTAGCCTTACCATCTCTTCTAAAATGAGTGGCTCTTATAACAGTGCTTCCATCGCCATTGATATGCTAAAGGAAGAATATCCAAAATCCAGCATTATACTGGTTGATTCCGCCAATGTCAGCATCGGACAAGATTTGATTTTACGGGAAATCATCAAAATGCGTGACGAGGGATTTACCTTAGCAAAAACCGCTCGGATTGCGGAGGAAATCAAAAAAACAACCCGCATCTACTTTACATTAGATACTTTGGAATATTTAAAAAGAGGTGGACGTGTCGGTCCAACCACTGCGTTGGTTGGAGGTATTTTAGGGCTTCGTCCGATTCTACAAGTAGAAAATGGCGAAGTCAGTCAACTGGACAATGTCAGGGGCAAAAAAAAGGCACTCAAACTCATTGAGGCAGGCATGGTTGAAGCCATCAAAGATGATCTTGACCATATCAATATCAGCATTGGACACATTCTCAATCAAGAAGAGGCGACCCTCTTTAAAACCAATCTGGAAAAAACCTTAAATTTTAACATTTCCAACCCTGTTGCCAGCATTGGTGCTGCTGTTGGAACCCATGCAGGCCCCGGGGCCATTGCATTTACCTACTGTAAACAATACAATTCATTCATTTAGGAGGAGCACAACTATGAGCCCATGGTTTATCATCGCACAAGTTTTTGGTTTGATTACAATCTGCTTTGAATTTGCATGTTACCAAATCAAAGATAAAACAAAATATTTTCTTATTACGGGAATTGGAAGTTTCTTCTGGGCATTGATGTTTGTTTCCATTGGCATTGCAACCGGTATGTCCACCCAGCAATCCCTTATCGTTGCCGCTACTTACAGTACCATAAGAAACCTTGTATTTTTTGGTATCTTCCGAAAAAATACACCCCAAGCCAAGGAAGCAGGTTTAATTTTCCTATTGGTTATGATTGTCATTGCCCTTGTTGCCGGTACGATTACCATTATAACCTCTCCGCCGGAAGTACGTATCTTCCATATCTTTGGTATGATTGGAGCCTTGATGTTTGTTGTAGGCCAATATTTACCGGGTGTACATTACGTAAGAATTACCGTTGTCATCTATGCTGCTGCTGTTTTGTTAACGCAAACACCTTTGAATATTTTAGAGGGTAGCTTCCGCTGGAATATCATGGGGATTGCCATTGAATCCGCAAAGATTATTTCTGTGATTATATTCTATGCACGTTATGCCAAAGAAAAAGAACACGGAGCAAAAACCCAACTACAGTTTGCAAAACCATAAACTTTATATATCTTCCAGAATTATTTTACCCTAATACCTTGACAATCAAAGTAGTTTTTCGGTATTATAATACTTAGGCATTCAAACTATTTGAATTTATTATTATTGTTATCAAAACAACATTTCATAACACAATTAAAAAGGAGAGAAAAATGAATCCATGGTTTATCGCAGCTCAAGCTTTAGGTATTATCACAATCTTATTTGAATTTGTATCTTATCAAATCAAAGATAAAGTACGGTACTTTTTGGTTGCCGGTATCGGTAGTTTCTTTTGGGCATTGATGTTTGTTTCAATGGGCATGGCCAGTGGAATGGCAACCCAACAGTCCTTGATCATTGCTGCCGGTTTCAGCTCATTTAGAGCCATTGTTTTCTTCTTTATCTTCCGAAAAGACACAGAAAAATCAAGAAAAATCGGCAAAACATTCTTATTGTGTATGGTTGCAATCGCTGTCGCCGCCGGTATTTTCACTGTTGCTACCACTCCGCCGGAAGTACGTATTTGGCACATCTTCGGCATGATTGGTGCTTTGTCCTTTGTTGTAGGGCAATATTTGCCGGGTGTACACTGGGTTCGCGTCACCGTTGTAATTTATGCAACCGCCGTGTTATTGACACAAACCCCACTGAATATCCTCTACGGTCCTGTACGTTGGAATTTCATGGGCATTGCCATTGAATCCGCAAAGATTATCTCTGTCATTATATTCTACATACGCTATGCGAGAAATAAAGATAAAGAACCACAAACAGATTTGAAATTTGCAAATTTAAAAAATTAATTACATTTCATTTGAATAAAAAAAAGAGCTTCTCCTGGTAGGCTCTTTTTTTTACTTTCTTACAACAGTCCTTGAAACCCTAAAAAAGCAACCCAAGCAGCGATAGTGAACATGGAGACAACGGTGGACACCGCTACCAAATCACCCGCCAAATTGGGTGCTACGTTCATATTCCTTGCCATGGTATAAGATGATATTGCCACAGGCGAAGCAAAGGCCGCTGTCAACACTACCAAAGCAGGTCCTGTAATGCCCATAATCAACACTGCAATCGCCAACATAATCCCCGGAATCACAACCAAGCGAAGCAAGCATACAATGACCAAATATTTGGTCTCTTTTACCAATCGGGTAAATTTCAAACTACCACCCAACACAATAAAAGCAAGCGGTGTTGCAACCCGTCCCAGTTGTTGTAAGGGGTCTAAGAAAAGCTCCGGCATAAAACCACGGAATATCACATTATAAACAAGGCCTGAAATCGCTGCGATTACCAAAGGATTTGTCAGCGCCTGCTGAAACAAAAAACCAATCCTTTTCTCTTTCTGAATCGCATTGCCCAGCAAAAATGCAGCAATTATATTGTACAAGGGAACAATAAAAATAATCAAAACCGATAGGGTACCCACCTGATATCCACCATAAATCGTCAAAATAACCGGCAAACCAAACAAAATCAAGTTGCTGCGATAAACACCCTGTATTATAATCGCACGTGTTTTGATATCCGAAATAAGCGGTTTACAAACAAGTAAAGATAAGGTAAGAATGATTCCTATCCCGGGCAATGCTAACAGCAACACACGAATATTTTCCGCATTAAAAACCGCTTGAATATCTACCGTACTACCATTTATAAAAACCAACAGGGGCATTAATAAGCGAAATACCAAGGTGTTTAGACGGTGCAAAGATGCCGCATCCATCCACTTAATTCTTCTACTTAAATACCCCACAAGCATAAAACATAAAAGGGGAAATACCACTCTAATCCCCAGATAAACATTTTCCATTTTCCCATTAACCCCTGTTTCATATCATAGTTTATATATCACAACCGGCAATGGCGGATGATTGGGGCGATTGTAATATGTGCTCACAATCACCAGATACTTCTTATGATCTAAGTTTCTAATCCACTTTAAAATACCTTCCCGTTCTGCAAAACCCGTATCACCACCACTATAAATACATAAACTTATCATACCCCTTTTTTGCAAAAGGCACAAGGCAGTCTCCAAGGCTTTTAGAGTCGTATCTAACCTTGTACAACAATCATGGGCAGCACCGGGTAAATAACCTAAATTAAAGACAACACAAGAAACCTGCCCAAATATATCCTTTTCTATATAATCAGACATACATTCGTGACCACCATGGATAAGTGTAACTCTATTTTCCAAAGAAAACGTCTTCAGTCTATGATAGGTGGCTTCCAATGCTTTCTCTTGAATATCAAAGGCATAAACCTTGCCTTTTTTTCCTACCAAACGACAAAGCAATTCTGTATCATGCCCATTTCCCGCTGTTGCATCAATACAAACATCCCCTGCACTTACCTGCAAGCCAATAAAATGATGACACCAGTCCGTTACTGCATTTATATTTTGAATGGACATAAAAATCTAGCCCAATTCTCTCATCAGGCTGATCATTTCTATCGCTCCGGCAGCACTTTCGCTGCCCTTATTTCCGGCTTTGGAACCTGCCCGCTCAATGGCCTGCTCAATATTTTCTGTGGTAATCACCCCAAACATAACCGGCAACTCATTTGACATGGAAACCTGCGCAATCCCTTTTGACACCTCATTACAAACATAATCATAATGGGTGGTACTACCTCGAATCACCGCACCCAAGCAAATAATTGCGTCATACTTCCCACTTTTTGCCATCTTTCCTGCAATCAAAGGAATCTCGTAAGCACCCGGCACCCAAACCACATCCACATTCTCCTCCGGCAACTCATGGCGCTTTAACGTATCCAAAGCACCACCCAGCAACTTTGAAGTAATAAACTCATTAAAACGAGCCACTACAATACCAACCTTTGCATCCTCCACGGTCAACAGACCTTCATACACTTTTACAGACATTTTCTTTTCTCCTTTTTTCATTTTTTTATAAGCAATCCTAACACAGCACTTTTAATAACTCAGATAATGTCCCATCTTCTCCTGCTTCGTTTTCAAATACTTTTCATCAAAGCATCCACTCGCCATCTCTATGGGCACCCGCTCTACTATTTTCATTCCATAATCCTGCAACTGATACACTTTATCCGGATTATTTGTCAATAAGCGTAATGTTTTCACGCCCAAATCACGCAATATCTGTGCGCCGGTATAATACTCCCGCAAATCCTCTTCAAAACCCAGTGCCAAATTTGCCTCTACCGTATCCATACCCTGCTCTTGTAACTCATAGGCTTTTAATTTATTAATCAGACCAATCCCGCGCCCTTCTTGGCGCATATACAACAAAATACCACGCCCCTCTTTATTGATTCTTTCCATCGCAGTGGCAAACTGTTCCCCACAATCGCAACGCAAAGAACAAAAAACATCCCCCGTCAGACACTCCGAGTGAACCCGGCAAAGCACACCCGCTCCATCACCGATATCCCCTTTTACCAAAGCAATGTGATGCTCTCCATTGACTTTATTTACATAACCATGGGCGATAAAATCCCCATACTTTGTTGGCATATGCGCTATCGCTTGGCTCTCTACCAAAACCTCCTGCTTTCTTCGATAATGTTGCAAAGCCTTAATGCTAATCATTTTCATGTCCCATTTCTTCGCAAACGCCTGCAACTGAGGCAAACGCATCATACTGCCATCCTCATTCATAATCTCACAACACAAACCACACGCCTCTAAACCTGCTAATCTTACCAGATCCACCGTGGCTTCCGTATGCCCGTTTCGCTCTAAAACCCCATGCCCCTTAGATAACAGGGGAAACATATGCCCCGGACGACGAAAATCTTCCGGTTTTGCATGTGCATCCACCACAGCACGCGCCGTTATCCCTCTTTCTTCCGCCGATATCCCCGTTCCTGTATTCACATGATCAATAGAAACGGTAAAAGCCGTTTCATGATTGTCCATATTATTGCTTACCATTTGCGGAAAGGAAAGTTTTTGACACAATTCCTCACTCATGGGCATACAAATCAAACCCTTGCCGTGAACTGCCATAAAATTCACATTTTCCGTGGTAGCAAACTCCGCCGCACAAACAAAATCCCCCTCGTTTTCCCTATCTTCATCATCGGTTACCAAAATAATTTTGCCCTGTCGCAAATCCTCCAAAGCCGCTTCAATCGTATGAAACATAGTCCTAAATCTCCTCTCTTCCCAAATGAGCACCCATCAGTTTTTCCACATATTTTCCAATGCAATCATTCTCCAAATTCACTGTATCTCCCACTCGTTTCACTTTTAAAATGCTTTGCTCCATGGAGTGAGGAATGACGGAAACACAAAAATCATCCTTACTTACCTGCGCCACCGTCAAGCTAATACCATCTACAGCAATAGAGCCTTTTTGAATCACATATTTCAAAATCTCTTTCTCTGCCCGAATGGAAAACCAAATGGCATTGTCATCTCTTGTAATCGCACGAATCACACCCATTCCATCCACATGGCCGGCCACCATATGACCACCAAAACGACCATCCGCCGCCATCGCACGTTCCAAATTAACCAAAGCACCACTATGCAATTTTGCCAAAGAAGAGCGCTTTAGGGTTTCATGCATCACATCTGCTGAAAATTCAGTTGCCGTAAGTCCGGTTACCGTTAAACAAACCCCATTCACCGCAATGCTATCGCCCGTTTTTGTTTCTTCTAAGACCTTACTCGCCCGAATGACCAACCTGGCCGATTTTGCACCCTGTTGCACATGCTTAATCTTACCAATCTCTTCAATTATTCCCGTAAACAAGAAATCACCTCCCGTTCAATCAAAACATCTTCCTCTAAAACCGTTACTTTTGGAGCAGACAAATACAAGCTCTGATTCGGCGCATCGATTCCCACACCACCAATGGGTGACAGTGCCTGATTTGCGCCAAACACCTTGCCCCCGATATACACTTGCAGCCGATTCACCAAGCCCATATCCATAAAAGAACCATTCAAACTTCTCCCCCCCTCTAACATCACACTATCCATTCCCCTTTTTCCCAATTCTTTCATCAACTCCTTGAGATTGATATGGTTTTTTTCTTTGGGTAACAACAGTATCTCACAACCTCTTTCCTGATATGCCTGCCACCGTTTTTTGTCCCTACAAGCTGTGGCAAGTATTGTAATTTGCGCCCGGGCACTTGTTACTACCTTTGCTTCCAAGGGCGTGCGCAAATTACTATCGCAAATAATCCGTATCGGTTGGCAAGGTTTCGGATTTTCTTCCTTTGTTTCCAAGCGACAATTCAAACTGGGATCATCTGCCAAAATTGTCCCGACACCCACCATGATTCCCATATAACGATGGCGATCCCTATGCACCTTGCTCCTTGCCGCTTTCCCTGTAATCCATTTGGATTCTCCCATACGTGTGGCAATTTTTCCATCCATGGTCATGGCGTACTTCATGATTACATAAGGTGTTTTTGTCTCAATGTAATGAAAAAAATGACGATTCATTTCTTCACATTCTTCTTTTAAAAGTCCCACTTCCACCTCAATGCCTTGCTCCTGCAACATTGCAAGCCCCTTACCCGCCACCTTTGGATTGGGGTCAGTAGAACCAACATAAACTTTACGAATACCGGACTCTATAATCGCCTCTGTACACGGTGGTGTTTTACCATAAAAACAACAGGGTTCCAAAGTTACATACATCTCTGCCCCTTTTGATGATTCTTTGCAATGAGCCAAAGCCACGCGCTCTGCATGGGCCAAACCATAAGCAACATGATAACCCGCTCCAATGATTTTTCCCTCTTTGACAATCACAGCACCCACGCAAGGATTGGGATTTACATAACCCGCCCCCTTTTTTGCCAATGCAATCGCCTGTTTCATATATTTTTCTTCCATCCAACAATCCTTTCCCTCTGTCAAAATAAGTAACAAAATAAAAAAACACCCCGGAAGAAACTCTCCCAGGGCGAAATGTAAGCATTTTTATATCGTAAAAACATACGCAAAAAACTTCTTCCATCCAGACTCTAACTGTCGGTTTTGGAATTGCACCAAATCAACCGCTCACACACGGCTCGTGGACTATCACCACCGGTGGGGAATCTCACCCCGCCCTGAAGCTATTCAATTTTATTTCATTCTAAACCATTATCACCACAAAAACAAGTACTTTATCTTTTTAATTTCTCTGCATAATGACATTCATGACACTTCTATAATAAACTTGCTCTTAGCTCTTGTGCACTTTTTATAGACAATACACCCGGCGGAATATCAAATACTGTCCTTGCCCCAATCTCTCCTTGTTTTGACAAACGATAGGCCGCTCTTGCATAACAAAGCAGTACACTGGAAGTAAACTCCGGATTTGACTCTTCTTTGAGGGCATATTCTATCATCTGCCTATTTCGGTTTGGCTCTGCCCCGGTCATACCACTGCGGATAACAAAACCACCGTGAGGCATACCTGCATGATTTTTCTCCAATTCTTCTGCACAAACAAAAGCAACTGTCGTATCATAATCCGCAAAATAATCCGGCATGGTTTTGATTGTTTCTTCTATCTTTGCCAAATCGGCACCCTCTTCCGCCACCACAAAACATTCCCGCAGATGTTTTTCTCTTGTGGTGAGTCTATCACCGCCGCCGCTACGTACCTCTTCCATCGCTTTTTCAATGGGCACGGTATATTGTATGGCCGCTTTTACTCCGGCAATGCGACGAATCGCATCCGAATGACCTTGGCTCACACCCTTACCCCAAAAAGTAAAGGTATCTCCCTCCGGCAAAACCGCTTCCGCATACAAACGGTGAATGGAAAATAGACCCGGATCCCAACCTACGGAAATAATCCCCAGCGTATGCCCGGCCTTTGCCGCCTTATCTACGTCCGCATAATACACAGGAATCTTTGCATGGGTATCAAAACTATCTATTATATTAAAGTCTTTTGCCAAATTTGGCCCCATTTCCGGTAAATCTGTAGCAGAACCACCGCACAAAACCATTACATCTATTTTATTTTTCCAAGCCAAAATATCTTTCATCGGTACCACCGGAATATCCGCCGTCATCAAAGTGACACGTGCAGGGTCTCTTCTGCTAAAAACTGCTGCCAACTCCATATCTGCATTTTGACGAATCGCCAACTCTATACCACGCCCCAAATTGCCATATCCTACAATTCCAATTTTAATTCGATCCATTTTTATTTCCTTTCTTCCATATAAAAATAACAATATGATTCTAAAATGTACAAGGTGGGCAAGCCCACGTCAACATTCCTGCCCCGCAATCATGAGGGGATTACGCACTTTACCATAATAACATACGATCCTTGCCCTATACAAGAATAACCAAACTAAGGTACAAATCGCTTCAACCGCAACGCATTCATCAACACGGACACGGAACTAAAAGCCATCGCCGCTGCCGCCAACATCGGATTCATCAATGGCCCGCCAAAGATATATAATATACCGGCGGCAATTGGCAAACCCAACACATTATAACCAAATGCCCAAAATAAATTTTGTTTGATGATCCGTAATGTTTTTTTGCTCAATTTGATTGCAATTGGCACATCTGCCAAATCACTGTGCATCAGTACCAAGTCCGCACTTTCCATCGCCACATCCGTACCGGAACCAATGGCAATGCCAATATCCGCTTGCACCAAAGCTGGTGCATCATTGATACCATCCCCGACCATCGCTACTTTTTTTCCTTCTTTTTGCAATTTTTTCACTTCATTGGACTTATCTTGGGGCAATACCTCTGCCAAAACCCTTGTAATGCCCACTTGCTTTGCAATACTTTCAGCAGTCCGGCGATTATCACCGGTTAACATCGCAACTTCCAAGCCCATTTTCCTTAAAGCGGCAATCGCCCCCGAGCTAGATTCTTTTATCACGTCGGCCACAGCAATGATCCCGATTAATGCTCCATCCATTCCAATATAAATCGGTGTCTTACCTGCTTCTGCCAACGCCTCGGCCTCTTTCAAAAAACGACCCAAATCCACCCGATGTTCCTCCATCCATTTTTGATTGCCCACCAAAAGACTTGTATCCTTTCTAAAAGCCACAACACCGCGTCCGGCCAATGCCTGAAACGAATCTACTTTTTGTGGTTTTACACCTCTTTTTTTGGCTTCTGCTACCACGGCTTGTCCAAGAGGATGCTCTGAATTTACTTCTACAGAGGCCGTCAATTGCAACAATTCCGCTTCTGATGTTTCCCCTGCGCGAATAATATCTGTTACCTGCGGTTTGCCTGCGGTAATGGTTCCCGTTTTATCTAATATTACCGTTTCTATATGATGCATCACTTCCAAGGCCGCACCACCTTTAAATAAAATGCCGTTTTCGGCTCCTTTTCCCGTCCCCACCATAATAGCTGTTGGTGTGGCCAAACCCAAAGCACAAGGACAAGCAATCACCAAAATGGTAATGAAAATCGTCAAAGCAAACTCTATATCGTGACCACCTGCAAAAAACCAAGACACACCGGTAATCACTGCAAACACACATACAACGGGAACAAATACACCGGCCACTCTATCACCCATCGCCGCAATTGGTGCTTTATGCCCCTGGGCATCTTCCACCAATTTTATAATTTGTGCCAATGCTGTCTCCGTGCCCACTTTCTCCGCTTGAAACCGAATGGTTCCACTGGTATTCATCGTGGCGGCATAAACAAAATCCCCTGCTTTTTTCTCCACCGGCATACTTTCACCGGTTAACATCGATTCATCCACCGCCGTATATCCCTCTACCACCTTACCATCCACAGGGATTTTACCTCCCGGCCGCACCAAAATAATATCCCCTTTTTCTACTTGCCCAATCGGAATTTCCCACTCCGCACCCTCTTTTAAAACAATGGCTGTTTTTGGTGCCAAATCCATCAATTTTTTGATGGCCGCACCGGTGCGTCCCTTTGAAATAATTTCTAAGGTTTTTCCAATCAATACCAAGGCAAAAATGACCCCTGCCGTTTCATAATACAGATGCATCACCGCATCGGTATCTCCATGATAAATCAACCACGTATTATAAAAACTAAACAACATCGCTGCCGTCCCACCAATGGCAATCAAAGAATCCATGTTCGGACGACGACGCCACAAAGCACTTGCACCCACCGTAAAAAACTTATAACCAACGGCAATAATCGGAACCGTCAAAAGCAACTGTACCATGGCATATTCCATCGGTCGGTTCATCATAATATGATGTAACACCTGTGAGAAAGGCAAACGAACAAACGTAATCATCGGTGCCATAGAATAATAAAACAATGGCAATCCAAAAAGAATGGCAATCGCCGTCTTTATTTTCCATACCTTTACTTCTTTTTCCCTTTGTGCAAAAACATCCAAACCCGAATTCTCTTCGCTTATTTCCAACACTTTAAAACCCGTTTTCTCTATCGCCTGCTTAATCTCCAAACGTGTAAGCACATTGGCATCAAAACATACATTTGCTTTTTCTGTAGCAAAATTAACCGTCGCCGCACGCACACCGGGCAATTCCTTTAAAACCTTTTCTACCGTAGCGGCACAAACCGCACAGGTCATGCCCCCAACAGGAATTATAACTTGATTTTCTAACTCTTTCACACCCATTTTTCCCCTTTCCGCTTATGCGCCATTTTATTATAACATAAGCATTTCAAAATGATAATTTTATATATTTTTTATATTTTTCCCATTGATTTAATTATTATTTCTTTGACACTTCTATTCCTACATTATAAAATGTTATTTGTTGGTCACAAGTTTCAAAAAATATAAAGGAGAGACGAAACATGAAAAACAAAACAACAGCAATTTTACTTGCAATCTTTTTAGGCTATCTTGGTGTTGACCGTTTTTACCTTGGTTACACAGGTTTGGGCATTGTAAAAATCCTTACCCTTGGTGGAGTTGGTATCTGGTGGCTTGTTGATATTATTCGGCTTGCAACAGGTAGTTACAAACCTGCTGACGGTTCTGACTGGGCTGCGTAAAAATTTACAAAAAGAAACCGTATGGCGAAATATTATCACCATACGGTTTCTTTTTCTTAGTCTTTCAATTCTATACCTTTTGCATCTTGATGCCACTTACTTCCCTCTCTGGATGAAAGAATCAATATACCCTCTACCAATCCCCAGATTGACGCAGCAATCATTCCAACACCAAAAAACCAAACACCAACGACACTTAACAATAACTGTATCACTGCCTTGGTCATATTCCCCAAGTAAAAATTATGAACGCCAAAATAGCCTAAAAAAATACCAAACAAACCGGCGGCAAGTTTCGACTTTGCCTCTGCATCTACCGAGACGACCTGATTCATTTGAGATTGTGCGCCCTCTGCGAACGTATCTTGCGGCGACATCTCTCCACCCCATGTTGCGTGTACGTCTTCTGACGCCACAGATGATGCCGGTGGTGGTACCATTGACCCAAATGGATCCGGTGACGCCGTCACTTCCGGCTGAACAACCTGTGTCGCAAGAATTGGTGCTTCCTCTGTTTGAACCACTTCTTCTACTGCTATCGGCTCTTTTGCTTCCATCACTTCTTCAGGTGATGCCGGCTCTGTCATTACAGACTCTTCTACTTCATTCGGGTTTTTGAAATCATCCATTACACTTCTCTCCTTCTCTTTTGCAAAATAATCCACTGAATCCCTATCACTACAAACAAACACATACTAATAAATTGAGACGTTGACAACCCGAAGATAAATCCTCGTCCAACATCGCCACGCCAAAACTCCAGTATAAAACGAATTACCGGATATAGTAACAAGTATAACATCAAAAGCCGCCCTTGCAAATACGCTTTTTTAAGTAAATATGCCAAAAGCAAAAATAATAACATATTAAAACCGGCTTCTATCAATTGAATCGGCAACCGCCGTACATGATTGGCCGTTTCAACCAAAGAATCCGTAAATACAAAACCAACCGAACTTTCTACACCATAACAACAACCCCCTAAAAAACAACCGATACGACCAAAAAAATGAAACAAAGGAATCACCGGAGCTAACACATCTGTATACATCGGCACATCTAATTTCATCTTCTTCATACAAATGAAACCGGTGAGCAAACCACCAAGCAAACCACCGTAAAACACAGAACCACCAAACAGTATCAAAAACATACGCCCTGCCCGAACGAACGCTCCCTCTTGCAATGCGCGCACCAAATAAGGAAAATACCTGCTATTTGTAAGCCCAAACAGAATATGACCACCAAAAAAGACACCTGCGGCAGTAATCGCCAGTAACTGAATCATCAAATTGTCATCATGCCCACGTTTGCTTGCCGCACGACATGCATAAAAACCCGCCACCAATATACCGGCAATTGCCATAATTTGATAACTTCCTATCTCACGTCCAAATATCTCTACAATCGGAAACACCACAAACTCCTTTGCTTTTTCCTTCATAGGGAATCAAAACAATTCCTTACAAAGGAAAAAAGCTTTCATCACCTACCTTAGCATGCGATGAAAGCCTTTTTAAAATTGATTTTACCAATAACCAAGTTCTGCCAGGCCAACGCCCATAACAACTACGCAAATAATACCTACAATATTGAATACAATACCTACAATACCCAAAATCATCCCGACTGTTGCCATCGTGCGTTTGCTGCCCTCTGTTTTCTTTCTGGCAATAATACCAAGCACTAGAGCTGCCACTGCCAACAATCCAACAAACCCGCTCCAAGAAAATGCAATACTTACAATACCCAGTATTAAGGCGGCAATTGCCAAGCCATTACCACTATTGTTTTGATTTTCCATTTTAACTCTCCTTTTCTCTCGTAATGTTATAACTTTAACTATTATATCACCTTATGAAAATATCATCAATACAAACTTTATAGCATTTTTCCCTAATTTTCTTGTACATTCCTCCAAAAATACCTTATAATGAAATTAATGTAAACAATGACAATAAACGAGGGGGACTAAAACAATGAATGAACATCAAAATGGTAGTGGCGGCGGTTTGGCAGTGGCAGCACTGGTCTGCGGCATTCTTGGTCTTGTTGGTGGAAGCATACCATATGTGAGAGGTTTTACCGGCATACTGGCTGTTCTTGCCATTATATTTGGTATCATTGCCAGAAAAACCGCACCTGCTGACAAACGTACCATAGCCACTGCAGGTTTGATTCTTGGTATTATAGCCGTTGCTGTTACAATTTTGGGGCTCATTTGTTTCGCCGCTGTTTGTGGTGGACTGATGCAGGTTCTACTTGATTCGCCATATTGGTAAAACACACTTTTACCCAAAAGGCAAAAGGAAAAGTATTTATGAAAATAAACGAATCCGCAGAAAATTATCTTGAAACCATTTACATTCTCTCCAACAAAATCGGAGCCGTGCGCTCCATTGATATTGTACATGAGTTGGGTTACTCCAAACCAAGTGTAAGTGTTGCCATGAAACACCTACGGGAAAATAACTATATCAAAACAGACAAAGACGGCTACATTACCCTAACCATCACGGGCCGTGAAATTGCCGCACGTATTTTTGAACGACATTATGTACTGACCAATTCTTTAATTTCGATTGGTGTTACCCCTGAGGTGGCAGCTGATGATGCTTGCCGCATCGAACACGTAATTAGTGCTGAAACCTTTGAAGCCATCAAAACATATATCCATAAAAAGGAGGACTAGATATGAGCAGAATCGATGTAGACGAAGCTTTATTGAGATTAGGCGGCAACGAACAAGTCTTTAAGATGTTATTAAAAAAATTCTTAAACAATCCCTATTTTTCCGACTTATGTAATCACATGGCAACAGGCAATTTGATTGAAGCAGAGCACAGTGCCCACACCATCAAAGGCACTGCCGGAAATTTAGGCCTGACTGACTTACAAGAAGCCGCCACACAATTGGATGATATTTTAAGGATCCAAGCAGAGTATCAGGCCGCTTTTACGCATTTTAAAAACATCTATGCAGACACCATGACAGAAGTAAGCAACTATATTGCATAACAACAATGAAAGGGAAAAAACATGGCACAACCTTTAGTAGGTATTATTATGGGAAGCACATCCGATTGGAGCACCATGCAACACGCTTGCAATGTCCTAGATGAGCTTTCCATTCCTTATGAAAAAAAAGTCGTATCTGCACACCGCACACCGGATTATATGTTTCGTTATGCCGAAACTGCCAAAACACGGGGCCTGAAAGTCATCATTGCCGGAGCCGGAGGTGCCGCCCATTTACCGGGTATGGTTGCCGCCAAAACGCTATTGCCTGTCATTGGTGTTCCGGTTCAGTCCAAAGCGTTAAATGGTTTGGATTCCCTCTTATCCATCGTCCAGATGCCCGGTGGTGTTCCGGTTGCTACCGTAGCGATTGGGCAAGCAGGTGCCACCAACGCAGGGCTTTTAGCCGCCCAAATCTTAGGCGCTTTTGATAACAACATTTATGAAACCTTGCAAACCCGAAGAAACGCATTGGAAAAAACCATAATGGAAAGTGAAGCGGATTTATGACAAATCAAACACATAAAACAATTTTACCCGGCCAAACCATCGGTATCATCGGCGGCGGACAATTAGGTCGTATGATGGCTTTGGCTGCCAGAGCCATGGGATATCGTATCGCTGTTTTGGATCCTACCCCTGATTGCCCCTGCGGGCAAATTGCTGATATCGAAATCACCGCATCTTACAATGATTTAGATGCCATTCAAAAATTAGATCATGTCAGTGATGTTATCACTTACGAATTTGAAAACATCGACTATGAAGCTTTAACCTATTTAGAAGAACAGGCTTACTTGCCGCAAGGTAGCGAACTGCTAAAAATATCCCAGCATCGTTTTTTGGAAAAACAGGCCATCTCTGCCCTTGGCATACCTGTTGCACCTTTTCAATTGATTCGCAATGCACAAGATTTAAAAAACCATTTGGCTTACCCGCAAGTACTAAAAACCACTACAGGCGGATATGATGGCAAAGGGCAGATTGTTCTTCGAGACAAAAACGATTTACAGAATGCACTCATTCTAACAGAACAAAAGGAGTGTATCTTAGAAAATTTAATTCCCTTTACAAAGGAAATCTCCGTGATTGTAATTCGCAGTACTTCCGGAGAAATTAGTGTATTACCCATTGCTGAAAATAAACATGTGCACAACATTCTCCACCAAACCATTGTGCCTGCTCGTATCTCAGCAGAACTTGAAAAAAAAGCCACAGAAATCGGCAGAACAATCGCAGACCACTTTAAATTAATTGGCACACTCGCCATTGAGATGTTTGTTACAGAAGATAACATCTATGTCAATGAAATTGCACCCAGACCGCACAACTCAGGACATTTCAGTATGGATGCTTGCGAAACCGGACAGTTTGAGCAACACATTCGTGCGATTTGCGGCATACCACTTGGAGCAACCACCTTAAAATCCCCTGTTGTTATGGTCAATATTTTGGGGGAACATATGGAGGACTTAAACAAATATTTACCCCTACTGCCAAATAGCAAACTACATTTGTATGGCAAAAAAGAAGCTGTTCACAAACGCAAGATGGGCCATATCAATGTACTACATGATGGATTAGAACAAACTTTTACAAAAATTGATCAAACAGGTATTTGGAAATAACAAAAAAAGTCTAGCCAACATTTCCCATACAAGCTAGACTCTTTTTGATTACAACAATTTTACGCTCCCTCAAACTGGCTATTATACAATGCCGCATAAAATCCATTCTGCCCCAACAGCACCGCATGGCTACCCTGTTCCACAATATCTCCATCCCGCATAACCAATATCGTATCCGCATCTCGTATTGTAGACAATCTATGGGCAATTACAAAACTGGTCCGCCCTTGCATCAAATTGTCCATCGCCTTTTGTATCCGTATCTCTGTCCTGGTATCCACCGAACTGGTTGCCTCATCCAAAATCAATATCTTCGGATCTGCCAATATCGCTCTTGCGATTGTCAACAACTGTTTTTGCCCTTGGGATACATTACTTGCCTCCTCATTTAATTCCATATCATAACCCTTTGGCAAGGTTTGAATAAAATGATGGGCATGTGCCGCTTTTGCCGCCTCTATCACTTCCTCGTCGGTTGCGGTCAACTTCCCATAACGAATATTTTCTCGAATCGTTCCATGGAAAAGCCAAGTATCCTGCAATACCATACCAAAGTTTTGCCGCAAATCACCACGATTAAATGCCTTGATATTATTGCCATCAATCAATACTGCACCTTGATTTACATCATAAAAACGCATAATCAATTTCACCAACGTTGTTTTTCCCGCACCTGTTGGTCCCACAATGGCAATTTTTTCACCCTCTTTCACCGAGGCAGAAAAATCATGGATAATTACTTTATCCAAACTATAACCAAACCGGACATGATCAAATACCACATTACCATGAATCTCATCCACAGATACTGGATTGTCTACCGTCTGCTCTTCTTCCGCTTCCTCCAAAAATGCAAATACCCGCTCTGCCGCCGCTGCTGTAGATTGCAATAAATTGGCCACTTGTGCCACCTGTTGCATCGGTTGGGTAAAACTTCTCACATATTGGATAAAGGCTTGAATATCACCTACTTGAATCGCATTACGAATCGCCAAATACCCACCGATAATCACCACCGCCACATAACCCAAATTCCCCACAAACATCATCACAGGCATCATCAAACCTGACAAAAATTGAGAACGCCATGCGGAATTATACAACACCTTATTTGTCTCTTCAAAGGTTTCAATGACACTTTTTTCTTTGTTAAACACCCGGACGATATCATGGCCACTATACACTTCTTCCACCTGCCCGTTTACCTTACCCAAATATTCCTGTTGATCGCGGAAATATTTCTGAGATTTCTTCATAATAACAGAAATAAATGCCGCAGACAAAGGTAACATCAGCAATGCAATTATCGTCATCAAAGGACTGATGGTTAGCATCATAATCACCACCCCAACAATCATAGCAATCGAAGTGATTAATTGAGTGGCACTTTGATTTAAGCTATTTCCCAAGGTATCTACATCATTTGTAACCCTCGATAATACATCACCGGTACTTTTTGTTTCAAAATAATTCATAGGCATACGCCCGATTTTTTCAGATATTTCCCGACGCATCCGATACGTGATCCGATTGGCAATACCCGTCATAATAAAACCCATCACAAAAGAAAGAATCGCACTGATTATATATAAAACTAACACTTGAAGTAAAATCCGAGCAATGACATCAAAATCAATACCACTTCCACCGGAAATTTGACGCAGCAGACCATTAAATATTTCTGTGGTTGCATTTCCTAAAATTCTAGGACCTATAATACCAAAAGCCGTTCCGCCAATGGCCATAATCACCACAAATATCAAATGAATACGGTATTTACCCATATAGGCCAATAATTTGCGCAAGGTGCCTTTTAAGTCTTTGGCTTTTTCGCCATTTCCCATACTCACACCACCTTGCCCTCTGCCACCAAATACTTTGGGACGGGATTTCGTATCTCTATTCACCTAACGCGCCCCCTTTCCGCTTAACTCAGCTTCAGAAAGTTGCGATGATGCAATTTGTTGATATACTTCACAATCGCCCAACAGCTCCTGATGGGTGCCAATACCAACAATCGCCCCGTTATCCAATACCACAATCTGCTCAGCATGCAAAATCGTACTGATTCTCTGGGCAACAATTAAAACCGTGCTTGCTCCTGTCTTTTCTTTCAAGGCCTGACGCAAGGTCACGTCTGTTTTATAATCCAAAGCAGAAAAGCTATCATCAAAAATATAAACGCTTGGATGTCTGGCAATGGCTCTGGCAATGGACAAACGCTGCTTTTGCCCACCGGAAACATTGGTACCGCCCTGAGAAATATTACTCTCATAACCATCCGATTTTTCAGAAATAAATTCCTCTGCCTGAGCAATGCGAGCCGCCTCCTCCATTTCTTCTCGACTACCCGTTTCATTGCCATACATAATATTAGAAGCAATGTCGCCCGAAAAAAGAATACCCTTTTGGGGCACATAACCCAAATGGCTGCGCAAGTCATGCTGGGTCATCTGTCGAATATCTACATCATCCAACGTAATCCTTCCACCGGTCACATCATAAAAACGAGGAATTAAGTTTACGATTGTAGATTTACCACTGCCGGTACTACCAATAAAAGCCGTGGTTTCCCCCGGTTTTGCTACAAATGAAATACCATGCAAAACATCTGTTTCCGCTCCGGGATAACGAAAAGAAACATCTTGAAACGCAACCACACCCTTGCTCTTGCCTTGCAAGGAAACCGGGCTTTCCGGGTCATGAATCAACGTTTGACTACCAATCACCTCAGCTACCCGATTGGCCGCCACACTAGCCCTTGGTAACATAATTGAAATCATACATACCATCAAGAAACTAAAAATAATCTGCATGGTATATTGAATAAACGCCATCAAATCACCCACTTGCATCTGACCGCTTCCAATACTGTGCGCTCCTGTCCACACAATTAAAACAGAAACACCATTCATAATCAACATCAGTATCGGCATCATAAAAGTCATGGCTCGATTCACAAATAAATTGGTCGCCGTCAGTTTTTCATTGGCATCTTCAAAACGAGCCTCTTCATGCTTTTCTGTATGAAACGCACGAATCACAGGCAAGCCTGTTAATATCTCTCTCGTTACCAAATTTAAATGATCCACTCGCTTTTGCAGACTTTTAAATTTCGGCATCGCCACAACAAATAAAATTACAATCACCACGCTTAAAATACCGATTGCCAAACCAATGATCCAAACCATAGAAGTATTGGTTTGCATAACCATATAAATACCACCAATCGCCAAAATTGGCGCATATAAAACCATACGAATCATCATAACCAATATCAATTGGATCTGCTGAATATCATTGGTACTGCGGGTAATCAAAGAAGCAGTAGAGAAACGGTCAAACTCATTGCTGGAAAAACCAACCACTTTTCGAAATACCTCGCCACGCAAACGCAAACCTACCTTTGCAGCAATGCGGGCACCAATAAAACCAACAATCACACTAGCGGTCATACTCAAAAAAGCAAGACCTAACATAATCCTTGCCGTATGCCACAAATAACTCGTTTGTATCTGATTGACATCTATATCCAAATCTTGATAAATCAATTTCATATAAGCCACTGCCGCCTGGGAAACAATGGTTTCCGGCAAATCCGCTATCTTTTCTTGAATCGTAGTAATCATTTCTTCCCGTTGTGCATCAGGCAATGCTTTTAAAATATCAAATATCGTTGCATCGGCCGGGAACTGCCCTGCCGGAATGTTTTTTTTAATCTCCTCTTCCATCTGATTTGTCATATCACTACCGGATGTAAATCCTGTTATCAACATCATCGGCACTGACAAAATATCACGCAACTGATCCATATGTGCCTGATCCGCCGTCACAGACTCTTTTTGCACAAAAGCCGGCACCAAATACGTATCCGTATCTTTTTCATAAGCCGCCAAAACAAGCTTCTGATTATCTGCGGACACAAAAAGCAGCAATTTCTCCATATCATCTACCGAAATTGCTTTTGGAATTTGATCCACAATACCACCTTGTTGTATACCAATATTGACAATATTTGAAGTATAAGCCGGCAACGATAGGTCACTAAATGCCTGCACCAATAGCAATAAAATAACAATACTCATTGCTTTCCAATTTTGAAATAAATATCCAAATAGTTTGAGCATTACACCCTCTCCTTTGATAGATATTTTCTATATGGCTCTTTTAATTATACACCAAAAAATGTATTTGGTAAATAATTTCAAGATAATTCAATAAATTTTTCAAAAAAGTAACCTCGAATGCATATTTTTATACCCATCCGAGGTTATTTCATTTGATACAACCCAGTATTTTTTTTGCATTTTCAACCCTTGTTTTTGTTGGTGGTTCTATACCTACCAAAGGATATTCCATCCCCATATCTTCCCATTTGAATACACCCAATGTATGATAAGGCAAAACTTCTACTTTCTCAACACAATGCAAAGAATTTATAAATGCTTGCAATGCCGACAAATCTTCATCAAAGTCTGTGCGCTCCGGCACCAACACATGACGAATCCACATGGGCTTATTCAAATCAGATAAATGCCTTGCCATGGCAAGAATCTGAGCATTATCAATACCCGTCAATTCCTTGTGCCTTTCTGAATTTAATTCTTTGATATCAATCAGTACCATATCAGTATATTTCATCAATTCTTGAAAACGATTCTGAAACAAAGGATTCTCCGAATAAGGACCACCCGCAGTATCTAGCGTCGTATGAACTCCCTTTTCTTTTGCCAACCGAAATAACTCTGTCACAAAATCAATTTGCAAGAGAGGCTCACCGCCACTGACCGTAATACCACCATCTTTACCCCAGTAAGGACGGTATTTTAAAGCAGACTCCAAGATTTCTTTTGGTGTAAACTTTTTACCGGTCTGCATATTCCAAGTATCCGGATTATGGCAATACTGGCAACGCATGGCACAACCAGACAAAAATACCACAAAACGAATACCCGGACCATCCACGGAGCCAAATGTTTCAAAGGAATGAACATATCCTGATCTTATCATATTTTTTACTCTTTTCTATTACATGTTTGCATGAACCGTCCGCGCAATTACATCCATTTGCTGCTCACGCGTCAAATCAATAAATTTCACTGCATAACCGGAAACACGAATTGTAAAGTTCGCATATTCTTCTTTTTCGGGATGCTCCATCGCATCAATCAATTTCTCTACACCAAATACATTCACATTTAAGTGATGTGCCCCCTGATCAAAATAGCCATCCAACACATTAATCAATGTTTGCATTCTTTCTTCTTTTGTATGCCCCAACGCACCCGGATTAATGGTTTGGGTATTGGAGATGCCATCCAAGGCCTCTTCATAGGGTAATTTTGTCAAAGAATTTAAAGATGCCAATAAACCATTTTTCTCAGCCTTATAAGAGGGATTTGCGCCCGGCGCCAATGCTTCACCATCTTTGCGCCCGTCCGGTGTCGCCCCTGTTGCTTTGCCATACACCACATTGGATGTAATCGTCAAAATCGAAGTGGTTGCCTCTGAATCTCTATAAGTATGACACTTTCTCAATTTTTCCATAAAAGCGTGCAACAACCAAACAGCAATATCATCGGCCCGATCATCATCATTTCCATAACGAGGGTAATCTCCCTCCGTTTCATAATCAACAGGGAACCCCGTTTCATCACGAATAATGCGCACCTTTGCATATTTCATCGCACTGATGGAATCAACCACATGGGAAAACCCTGCCATACCTGTGGCAAATGTACGCCTCACATCAGTATTAATCAAAGCCATCTCTGCCGCTTCATAATAATATTTGTCATGCATATAATGAATCATATTTAAGGTGCCTACGTACAGCCCGGCTAGCCACTCCATCATCTGATCGAATTTGCCCATAAAATCATCATACTCCAAGATATCCCCATCTATGGGACGATAGGCCGGTCCGACTTGCTCACGGGTTTTATCATCCACACCACCGGTAATGGCATAAAGTAAACATTTTGCCATATTGGCACGGGCACCAAAAAATTGAATCTCTTTTCCTGTCTGCGTCGCAGAAACACAGCAGCAAATCGAATAATCATCTCCCCAAATCGGGCGCATCACATCGTCATTTTCATATTGAATCGAGCTAGTCTCAATGGATAAATGTGCAGAAAACTTTTTAAAAGCTTGCGATAAACGCGAAGAATACAACACTGTCATATTCGGTTCCGGAGACGGACCCATATTATTTAAGGTATGCAAAATACGAAAATCCGTCTTGCTGACCAAAGAACGCCCGTCTTGACCCAAACCACCAACCACTAAGGTTGCCCAAACAGGATCTCCGGAAAACAATTCATTATAAGCAGAAATACGAGCATACTTTACCATCCTAAACTTCATAATCATATGGTCAATCAACTCTTGGGCTTCTACTTCCGTAATGTTACCTTGTTCCAAATCTCTTTGTATATAAATATCCAAAAAGGCACCGATGCGACCCACACTCATGGCGGCTCCATTTTGTGTCTTAATAGCCGCTAAATAACCAAAGTACACCCACTGAACAGCTTCTCTGGCATCTTTTGCCGGCTGTGAAATATCAAAGCCATACACCTGCGCCATTTTTTTCATGCCTTTTAGTGCCTTGATTTGCTCTGCCACTTCTTCGCGCAATCTAAAATCACCACTGCGCATACCATGATGTTCCGTTTCGTGAAAATCCCTTGTTTTCGCTTCAATCAATGCATCTATCCCATACAAAGCCACACGACGATAATCACCAACAATACGGCCACGGCCATAAGCATCCGGCAAGCCTGTAATAATCTTATTGGAGCGCGCCTTTTTCATCTCCGAGGTATAAATATCAAACACGCCGTCATTATGGGTTTTATGATATTTTGTAAATATCTCCATCAATTTTTCACTTGGCACATAACCATAGGAATGACAAGCAGACTCTGCCACTTTAATACCACCATAAGGCATAAACGCTCTTTTCAAAGGCTTGTCCGTTTGCAAGCCAACGATCTTCTCCAATTCTTTGTTGACTTCATCAATATACCCGGGTCCGTAAACATCCAGATCCGAAACCTGCTCCGTTTCCATATCCAGAACGCCACCTTTTTTGCGTTCTTCTTTTTGTAATGTTTGTAATGTTTTCCATAATTGATTGGTGGCATCCGTTGGACCCTTTAAAAAACTTTCATCTCCATCATAGGGTACATAGTTTTTTTGTATAAATTCACGTACATCTACTTTCTCCTTCCAAATCCGCCCTCTAAATCCATTCCATTGTTTAAAATTTAACATAGATTCCTCCTGTTTTCTGTTATTTATATATCAATCTTCGTTACTATTTTAACAACATCTCTATTGTAGATTATATTCCCACAATTGCTACAGTGCAATTCTATCATAATTTTGTACACGAAACAAGATTTCACATTGTTTTTAGTTACGTACATTGACATTCTTCCTTACAAATGCTATATTTTTCCTAATGGCGTAATTCACGCTTCATTACCTAGAAGGAGGTATATCACATGGCAATTTTCAAAGGTGCCGGCGTAGCAATTGTCACACCATTTAAGAAAGACCTTAGTATCAATTATGAAAAGTTAGATGCGTTATTAACCGAACAAATCGACCAGGGAACCGATGCCATTATTATTTGCGGAACCACCGGGGAGTCCGCCACATTAACAGAAACAGAGCACACGAATGCTATCCGCTTTACCGTCGAACGCGTAAAAAAACGTATTCCCGTTATTGCCGGAACTGGCTCTAACTGCACAGCCACAGCGATTCGATTATCAAAAGAAGCAGAAGAAGTAGGCGCAGATGCTGCATTGGTTGTCACCCCCTACTATAACAAAGCAACACAAAACGGGCTCATCAATCATTTTGAAAGCATTGCCGCAAACATAAAACTTCCTATTATTATGTATAACATTCCAGGGCGCACCGGCATTGGTATGGCAGCTCATACAATTGCCCACCTGATAAAACATGTCGATAATATTGTAGGGGTCAAAGAATCAACAGGAGATATTGGCTTTGTTGCCCGCACAATGAACCTATGCGATGGCAAACTAGAACTTTACTCCGGCAATGATGATCAAATCGTTCCGCTTCTATCCTTGGGTGGGCTAGGTGTCATTTCCGTCATTTCCAACATCGCTCCAAAATATACTCATGATATTGTAAGCACATATCATGCCGGCGATACGAAAACTGCCTGTCAAATGCAATTAAAGGCGATGCCTATGATTGACGCTTTATTCTGCGAAGTCAATCCCATTCCGGTAAAAGCCGCCATGAATTTACTTGGAAAAGAAGTCGGCTCTTTACGGAATCCACTGACTGAAATAGAACCACAACATCTACAACTTTTAAGGAAAGCTATGGAGGATTTCGGCATTTTATAAATCCACTGGATAGAATTATACAAATCATTTCCGGTCGTCACTTCTTTGAAAGAGGCAACAGTAAAAGAATAAGGTATCAGAAAATATAATCATTGACAAAAGCCAAACAATTAGATAGAATAATTGAGTGGCTTTTGTTTGCTACAAATACAGGGGATTGGTCAAGTGGTATGATAGGGGTCTCCAAAACCTTTGGTGGGGGTTCGATTCCCTCATCCCCTGTTTGAAAAAAGTGAAAAACCGATATTCATCAAGGTTTTTCACTTTTTTATTATCCCTTTAATTTGATTTTCTAGCCCTAAATTTATCTGTCATAATCGCCAGTAATAAAATAGAACCTAAAATTGTACGCTGCCAATAGATGTCAACCCCAATTACATTAAAAGCATTAATCACCAAAGACATCACCAACACACCTAAAAAAGAACCCAGTATCGTCCCCTTGCCGCCGGATATAGAAGCACCGCCGATTACAGCCGCTGCAATCACATTCATTTCCATACCTTGCCCTTGCGTTGGAATCGCTCCACCCATTCGAGCCGCCAACAAAACCCCGGAAATTCCTGCCATAAAACCACAAAATGTATAAGCAAAAAAACGTAGTTTTACTACTTTGATACCGGACAACTGGGCTGCCTCTTCATTTCCACCAATGAAATAAAACTGCCGAAACCACCCGGATTTCGCAAATAAAACTCCAAAAATAGCCAGTAATACAAGGCTATAAATAATAGGTGCTTGCAGACCAAAAATATTAATACGGGCAATGGCATTATAAGCATCCGGAAAATTCGGCCTACCCACACCTCGTGTTACAATAAAAATCAAGCCCCGCACAATCATTTGCATTGCCAAAGTACATATCATCGCATTGATTTTAAGATGGGCAATGATAAAACCATTCACCATCCCTACAACTGTTGCAGCCAAAAGACCAACTACAATCGCCATAGGTACATTGGCACCAAAATCCAAAGCAATCCCAACCATAACACCTGTGAAACCGGCAATCGAACCGATAGACAAATCAATTCCATTTTGAATGAGCAAAAGGGTCATACCAATTACTTTTATAGATTCAAAAGCGGAACCTAAAAAAACAGAATGCATATTGCCGGTGGTAAAAAATGTCGGACTGTAAAAAGATAATATTACAACACCCAAAATGATGGCAACCAGTAAGGGTAACTCACGCATCGAAAGTACTTTCCTTACGATAGATTTGTTGTTTTGCATGTTCTTTCTTCCTCCTAATCTCTGGCATGATGATGCATGGAAACCAATATTTCTTCTTCATCAAAATCTTGCCGTGAATATTCTGTGATGATTTTCCCTGCATTTATGACAAGAATCCGGTCGCATAACATCATAAGTTCATCCAACTCAGACGAAATTACAATGATAGACAAACCTTCTTCGGACAATTCATGCATAATCTTATGAATATCCGCTTTTGCCGCCACATCAATACCTCTTGTCGGGTCCATGGCAATCAATAACTTCGGTTCATCCGCAATGCATTTTGCAAACAACACTTTTTGTTGATTTCCGCCCGATAAAAACCGAATAATTTGCGCATCAGAAGTCATCTTGATATTTAATGCTTTTTGATACGCATTTATCTTCTGATCTATTTTTTTGTTATCCAAAAATATACCGGTTGTAACCTTTTTCACAATTGATGCAATGATATTATTACGAACGGTAGAATCCAAAAATAAGCCTTGTGTTTTCCGATTCTCCGGGAGAAGCAAAATTCCATCCTCCTTGCAATCACTGGGCGAATAAGCTCTTATACCTTTATTTCCTATCTCCATTGTTCCTGCATCTAGTTTTCCAACTCCAAACAAAGTCTCGCACAACTCTGTTTTTCCACTACCGGTGATACCTGCAAAACCCAATATCTCTCCTGTTCGAACTTCAAAATCCACATCCCGAAAATAAGGCTTTCGACAAAGGTTTTTTGCAGAAAATAATACTTCTTCACTGCGTTTTCGTTCTCCCTGAAGGCCAACATAAGACTCATATTCTTTTCCAATCATCAGATTAATCAGTTTTTTAACATCTAATTCTTCCTTTTTGCAATCCTCCACTTTTTTTCCATCCCGCAAAACAACAATGCGATCTACAATATCAAATATCTCACTCATTGCATGAGAAATATATATAATGGAATAACCCTTTCTTTTTAATTCTTCAATAAACTTAAATAACACTTTAATCTCCGCTTCTTCCAGTGAAGAAGTCGGTTCATCCAATATCAATATCTTAGGATTTGATGAAATCGCTTTCATAATTTCCACAATCTGCCGCTTTCCAATTGTCAGATCTCCAATTTTATCATCCGGGAAAATATCAATATTAAATTCATGAATTAATTTCTGTGTTTTTTCATATAACTCTTTCTTACGTATTAAATTAAAAGCATTTGTAGGCAAATCGTTGATAAAAATATTGTCTGCTACCGTCATGTTCGAAGCCAGAGAAAGTTCCTGAAACACCATAGAAATGCCACTTTGCGTGGCTGCTTTGATAGAACCTAAATCCGCTTCCTTACCTTCAATCAAAATAGAACCACTATCCTTTTGATAAGCACCCATCAAAATCTTCACCATCGTACTTTTTCCGGCACCATTTTGCCCTACCAGACCAATTACCTCACCATGGTTCATTTCAAAACTCACATGTTCTAACACTGTATTACCATAAAAGGCTTTTGTTACGTTGTTGACACAAAGCAGTTTATCTTCTTTGTTTTCAATCATCCAAATCCCTCCCACCTATGTTTCGGGCAATACTTCCACATTGCCCGAAACATCATTCAAATTCTATTCCATGAAAAAGTATTGTGCCGTATCTTGTGTAATCACAAAAGATCCAATATCTACAAACGTTGGCAATACGCTTACATCAGCAGCAGCATCATCCAAAGACACCTGCATATTTGTATAAAGGTAAAGATATAATATTCTCATTGCAATATAAGGTGCAATGCGCGTTTTATTTGCAATTGTTGCATAAACTTCACCACTCTCAATCAGACTTAGCGTTGCATCATCTTTGGAATCTCCTACGATAAACACTTCCCCGCTTCGATTCAATTCACGAACAGCAGTGGCAGAAGCAACCGCACCGGTTGATACAAGGGTACCAATGCCCACTACGCTTGGATTTGCTTGCAAAGCCGCTCTAAAAGCATCCACATCACGAGATACATCTGTTTCTGAACCTACCTCTTGCACAATTGTAATGCCCGGCCAATTCTCTTCCAGCTCATCCCGAAAACCTTGTGCGCGTTCTTCCTGGCTATTTTGACCCATATTAAAGTTAAGTAGTATATCACCTGCTCCATTCAAACCCTCTGCCAAAGTTGCAGCCTGTAGTCTTCCAAATTCATAGTTATTACCACCGACGAAAAAACGACGATCGCTTTCATTGGTATCCATATCAATTGTGACAACAGGAATACCGGCAGCCTCCGCACGATTAATCGCAGGTGCCAAAGTATCGTCAAATCCCATTACCAAAATAGCCCTTGGATTTTGTGCGATGGCTTCGTCTATCATCTGTGCCTGAGCAGTCATATCATAACCCAGTGGTCCAATGAAACGCCCTGTTACACCCAATTCCGCAACAGCCGCTTCAAAACCAATTCTATGATCTATAAAATACGGAAGTTCCAAAAGAGCTCCAATCAAGTAAAACACATCATCTTCCGATGGGTCCTCTATCACAAAATTACTATGATCAAACGGATCATCCGGCTGATAAAAATATGCCGCCGTCTCTTGTGTAATCACAAAAGTTCCAATATCAACAAATGTCGGAAGCGGCGTAATACCTGCGGCTTCATCATCTGATGAAATACTCACATTACCACGAATAAGCCCATCCAACAACATCGTCGCATACCAAGTTTCCGTAATAGTCTTAATCGTAACAGTGGCGTATACCTCCCCATTCTCAACAAGGGCAAGGGTTGGATCATCTTTTGAATCGCCAATAATCATAACTTCACCCATTCGGTTCAGTTCCCGAACGGCCGTCGCGGCTGCCACAGCACCTGTAGATACCAACGTGGCAATCCCATTTACATTTGGATTTGCCTGTAGTGCTGCCTGAAAAGCACTCACATCCTGTGAAATATCTGTTTCTGACCCAATTTCCTGAACGATTGTAATACCCGGGAAATTCGTTTCTACCTCCTCCCGAAACCCGGAAGCTCTTTGATCCTGACTATTCTGCCCGATATTATATTGTAATAATATATAACCTTCACCATCTAAAGCTTCCGCCATAGCTCTGGCGCTAATACGACCAAAATCATAGGTATCCCCGCCCAAAAATACCTGACCGATATTTTCTGTTAAATCCATATCAATCGTAAACACTGGAAGTCCCGCATTGAAAGCCTGTTCTATCGCCGGTCTCACGGTATCTTCAAAGGCCGATACAAATATAGCCGCCGGATTCAATGGAATTTGTTGCTCCAAAGCACTCATAAGAGCATGCATATCATATTCACTGGGACCTACCACCGTCGTATTGTTACCAAATACAATGCCGGCTCTTTCCAATCCAACACGGTGATCAATAAAATACGGCAATGCCAACAATGCACCAACATAAGGTACAAGCATCCCCCCCATCACCTTACCACCGGGTGTATTTGCAAGGCTACCGCCCGTAACCACAGATGTATCATCATTATCATCCGTTTCCGTTCCCGCATTTGTTTCCGTCGCTGCACCGTTTGTATCGTTTCCGTTTATACCGGTTTCCCCGGTACATGCCGTCATTGTCAGCAACGCAATTACCACCAACATCGCAACGATCCATTTGTACTTTCTCATACTATTCTCCTTTTTCTAATTGCCTTTCACGTGTTCCATCATGCCATTTTTGATATTTCTGATACTTTAAAATGTAATGTTCTAAATACCGTTTATCCGATTCCACAATACGTTCTACTTTATTAAATACTTTGAAACAATCCGCAAAATTCACAAATGCCTTTATACCAACTCCGGCTAATATCACCGCACCCAGCGAAGATACATCCTTTTGTTCCAATACATAAATCGGCTGATTTAAGATATTTGCCAGGATATTCACCCAAACCGTGAGCTTACTTCCACCCCCCGCCAAATGAATCTTAAATTTTTTTGCACAACCATGTTCAATCAAATCTATGTTATCCTTTATATTGAAAGCAATGCCTTCCAATACCGCAATCATAAGATCTTCCCGACTAACATCCGCTGTCATGCCCAAAAAACCGCCCCTATCTTTTGCATCAAACCAAGGAGAGCCACTTCCTGTCAAAAAAGGCAAAAAAATCAAATCATTACAGGGAACCGCTTCATAGCGTTCTTGCGTCATTTGATTCAGCTTAAAATAAGCATCCGCAGAAATCCTATTTGTATTGTTCAAAAGCTTATACAACCAATCCACACTCATTCCACCTGAAAAAATAGAGCCCATTCCATACATCTCCCCAACATTCGCACTGGGATGATAGGTCCATTTTCCCGTTAAAGATGATAAAAACGCCGGCATCGCAACCACCATTTGAATGGATGTACTTAATGTCAACGCCATTATCTCTTCAGAAAAACCACCTGTACCAATTTGACTACATGCCATATCCGCCGCACCACAAATCACAGGAACCCCCTCTGCTAACCCAGTTTCTTTCGCAGCAGACTTTGTCACAACACCGCACAAATCCGTCGATTCGAAAAGAGGCGGAAACCAAGCAAAAGGCAATCCCACGGCCTCAATGAGAGTCCGATTCCACTCTCTTTGTTTCGGATTATAAAGTAAAGTATTACCCGCATCCGTATAATCTGTTGCCAATTTTCCGGTTAGCATAAAACGAATAAAATCTTTTGGAAAAATAATTTTATGAATTTTTTTGTATAAATCCCAGCGATTATGCTTTAGCCATAATAATTTCGAAACTGTAAAAGCATCTATTGGTATATTTCCCGTTGTTTGCAAAAATGCATCCATATATTGGGAACGCAAACGTGCACTTTCCGATTTGGAACGAGTATCTGCAATCAAAATTGCATTTCCGATTACATTGCACTCCCTGTCCATTAAAACCGGTGCACTCATATGCCCTGAAAATGAAATCGCTGCAATATGATTATTGGGAAGCATCTCTAAGCATTCCTGCAAGGCTTCCTTTGTCGCCAACCACCAATCCCAAGGATTTTGCTCTAAATAACCCTTTTTCCCAGTTGGCGTGCAAAAATAAGAACGACGCGCTTTTGCAAGAATTCCTCCTGTTGCATCCGCAACCAAACATTTCACTGCGCTTGTACCCAAATCAATCCCCAAAAATTGTTGCATCCATCTACCTCACTCATTTTACACCCAACATGTATATATGTATATACATGTTGGGATAACAAAAACTATAATGCTTTCACTCTAAACTGATATTTTTCCAGATAAACTTTATTACGTTCCAACCCACCTTCTAAATTGCCACTAATGAATACAGGTGGTGAAGCATTATCCGCTTCATAACAATCTATAATCTCTGCCATCAATGTATTCAACAATGTCATACCTAAAAGAGAAGATACCGGAATTGCGCGAACATTACTTTTCTCAAAATCCAAAATCGCATCTCCACATGGTGTTTGTGTATCAATTACAATATCAACTACATCACATAATTTTTCACCTGTCGGATAACGAGAAACCGCATCTTTATAGTTCAGGGATGTCATAGCAATTGTAGTCAATCCCTTTTCTTTTGCAGCAAGTGCCATTTCTATTGGAAGTGAATTAATACCGGAAGTAGAAAATATCAAAAGTACTTCTCCCTTTTTTGTATTATAATTATCGAGAATGAAAGGGGCATAACCCATCATCCTTTCTATCAATGAACTTTTGATTGCTCCCTCATGCAACATGGTAGATGTCTCAAATATGGGATTAACCGGTACAAGCCCTCCCGCTCGATAAAAACATTCTTCCATAAAAATATGGGAATGGCCACATCCGAACACATGAAGCAATCCATCTTTTTTTAAAGAATCATAAATTATATTAGCTGCACTTAAAATCTGTTCATATTGACTATCAACTGCTTTTAAGGCTAAATCAAGTGCTTGCGAAGCATATTGCTTTCCAATCATCCTTATTACTCCTTCGTCTTTAGTCCCAGCCATTTTCAAGCAAAAATTCCCTAGCTTCTACGGCAACGCGATCAAAATCACAAAACTGCATACCGGAAGGATCACCCACACCGTATAATCCACCATTTTGGAAACCCTCCCATTCAACTGCAGAATAAGCAGAATAACCCACAGATTTTAATGCGTCTGCCATCTCTTTAAAATCTACAAAACCTGCACCAAACCATACATGCTGTGATTGCATAATATTGGGAAAACCAACCTCGTCCTTCACATGAACACATTGAATCCGATTGGCTATTTTTTCAATCGCTTCCCGTATTGGCATCTTCGGTTTAACCGTAGTATAATACGTTCCAACATCAACACAAGTGTAAAGATTCGGCATATCAACCGCATCAAACAATTTAAGCAATGCATCAATCGAATTGATAATCGTACCTTGAATCAACTCAATACAAACATTAATACCTTTCGGCTCTGCATATTCGCATAACTCTTTGGTTGCTTCCACAACTTGTTTCCAAGCTTCTTTATGGGACATCAAAATATAAAGAGGCGGATCATAAAACCCATCCCCTACCAACGTGGCAACATTTTTACAGCCCATGTCATAGGCAGAATCAATGGCTGCCTTGAATAAATCAATGCCTGCACGACGATCAAATTCCCGTGGTGACACCAAAGTAGTGTGACAGCCAATGGAAGCAAAGGCAATTCCTGTTTTTTCCATTGCCTCTTTTACCTTCTTCACTTCATTTTGATATGCTTCCTTAGGAATTTCCTGAATCTTAGGGTAAATAACATCAAACCCCTCATAACCAAAATCAGCAATCTTGTAAACAAGATCTGACAAAGGAATATTCCCCCACGAATTCCATGCAGGTCCACACAGCTCCAGCCGCCCCCAAGGCATATTAGGCCAGATCTCCATAGAAAGTTTCAAATGCGACATTTTCAAATCCTCCTTTTTTTATTTTATTTAAAATCAAGTTCAACATAAAACTTGAATTTATCCGTACGATAATATGATTCAACATACTCAAAGGGGCAATTATTTTCTGTATAAGTAATACGCTCCATATAAAACGTAACTGTATTCAGCGGAATTTGCAACTCCGCACTAATTTTTGAGGGACAAACCGTCGCTTCAATAACCTCTTTGGCTTTTTCCATTTTTACATTGCATTTATGAACCAAAGCATCATATAAAGAATGATGAGAAAAATCCATGTCTAAAATACCTTTGGCATAATCATAAAGCAAAAAACTACGCTCATAAGCGTGCGGGTTATCATCCGCAAGTCGAACACGTTCCAAACATATCACTCTCTCACCCTCTTTTATATTCAATTTTACAGAAACTTTTTCTGAAGCAGGTATTACTTTCAAACTAAGCATAAAAGAAGTAGGTACCATACCTTGCTCCACCATATCTCTGGAAAAGTTCGTCAAAGAAGTACGGGATAGACTTCTTTTTGGCGTACATACAAAAGTACCCTTCCCTTTTTTTCGAACAAGAATCCCTTCATGCACCAATGTATCAATTGATTTTCGTATTGTCATACGACTAACTTCAAAAATATCACAAAGCTCATGCTCAGATGGAATCAAGGTTCCAATTTTGGTGTCACCCTTTTGTATATAACTTTTAATATTCTCTGCTATTTGATGATAAATAGGAATCACACTATTTTTATCAATCTCATTTCTAATCGTCATACTTTATATTTTGTACGCTATCTCTTACATAACTAGCAGCGCACATTCCTCTCTTTTATTATTTCATCCACGTATATATGTGTAGATGTATATACATCTCAACGAGGACATCATAACGAATCTTTATTCAGATGTCAAGTGTATTGCCCAATGTTTGTTAAGTTCTACATATTTTTTTATGCATTTTTACCAAAAAAAAGATATCCCGAAGGATATCTTTTTTTACTTATTCATTTTCTTTCGCTTTCCGCTTCTTCTTACGCTGCCAAGCATGCATAACCAAAGCCAAAGCAATAACCGCATAGGCCACAAACTCCCTAAAATACTCACCAATCAAAGTACTATCCATCAAATTTGCGCCGGCAAAAGGAGCCAAGATAAAGAGGGAATGGAACAAAATTACCCCCAAAATCGCATTTTTAATGGAAGCTTTGGCAACGCTGGCACCACCTACCAAAAAGGCGGCAATTGCAAACAAGCCGACATTTTCATGGGCACTATATGTATTCATAACACCAAAGTTCTGCAACATAATAATCTGACCGTAAGCCGCCAAAACAGTGGACATAATCATAGCAATGATACGTGTTCTATCCACATTGATACCGGCAGCGGTCGCAACCGGACGGCTTTGCCCCACTGAGCGCATATTCTGTCCCAAACGGGTATTCAAAAACCACTTTATCGCAACGCAAAGGCCAATGATAATCAAGTATGTCAAAACCGGCAAACCAACATTCTCTAAACCGGTATAAACCGGCGTCCACAAACTAAGCAAAAAAGCAATGATTACAATAACTAAATAAGCAATCGGCTTAATTGGCACCCCAGGACTCTTTTCCACTACTTTCGCTTTTATAATAGCATATCCCATCAGCAAAGCAGCCAAAAGTCCACCCCACCATAAAGCATACAGGGCATTCAAACGGTCTTGATACAACCACAGCGTAAAGCCGTTCACAAAAGCCATACCACCAAAACCACTGGCAATATAAACAATCGCTAACACAATCAAAGCAAAGATTGGCCTACGAATGCTCAAAGGACCTTTCATGGTAATTGCTTGCTTTTTAACTAATCGAACAATAAGCATGATTGCCACAAAAACCAACATCGCCCAAAAAGCCACCGTTAAGATATGCAACATTGTAACATTATCCAAAGCCTGACGCATATAACTGGGAGACGCTCCAATATCAATTACATTCAAAACACCAATTCCACTGGAGGTCATCATACGCGATTCAATCGGCACAATCCCACCTAAGAAAAACAAGAAAAAGAATTGATAGAATCCGGCAGCAAACAATGCCACTATCATCCCGCCAATCATTTCTGATCCTTTCATACTATTAAAGAGGCGACCTACCAAATAACCCAACAAAATTGCAATCGGTGTGGCAACCAAAGCCACTGTAAAAAGCCCGGAAGCACCTGAACCACCAAACAACACTACAAAAAACAAAGCAATTTGTGCCGACATGGCACCAATTACAATACCAAAATTCAAACCGAGCCCGGCAACAACCGGGATTAACAAACTCAATACCAAAAAGGTATCACGACCAATCCGAACCGAAAGTTCATTAAAAAACATAACCGTGGTCATACCGGAAGCCCAGAAAGCAACACCGGATATAATCAAAAACATCAAGGCTACTTTATTTTCAAAGAAAAAACTCTTTAACATATTAGGACTTATTATTTTTTGATTTTCCATTACCGGCCTCCTTTCGCTCTAGTCAAAGCATACAAAATGATACCGTTCGAAATAATCAAACGCAACATCTCCGGAACCCCGGGGATATCCGGAATCAACTGAGTACTCAAAGGCAAAGCAATGGTCAAAATACCATTAAACAAAAATGCTCCAAAAAGCACATCAAATACCTTTGCTCGCCGAATTGTCGCCCCACCAATCAATACCGATGCCACAGCCGTAAAGCCCATCATCAAAGGCCCGCGATACATTTGCAAAAAACCAAAACTTTGCGCATAAATCACAATCCCAAAAGCACCCAACGCTGTAGAAATCGTCGTGCCTAAAATACGCATTCTATCCACATTGATTCCTGATGCTCTCGCATAAGTCGGATTATCTCCGGCCGCACTCATACGCATGCCTCTTTTACTCTTCATAAAAATATACATAAAAAAGCACATCAAAAAGAACAAGAGTAACAATCCTGTATGAATCGTCATGGAACCAATCTGAAAACGGAATAATGAATCAAAGGCATCCCCGAAATCATCTTGCAGATTGATCATCTGCCGCAGTCCACTTCCTGTACCAGGCAAAATCGCAATTGGGTTAGAAATCGGAATCCGTACCCACAGGATATTAAACACCGCAACCGCCGAAAAACCAACATAAACAGAAATAGCCATCTCGCTACCTTTTACCCGATTCAAAAGCATACCATACAGCATACCCAGAACAGTACCACCAATCACACCAATTGCAATTGCCACCAAGGCACCTGCTATTCTATGAAGGGCCGGATTTGTGATAAAATCAAAAGCACCCCGATAATTCAAATCAATGCTAATAACCGCTCCCAACAGACCCGCAACAATACCCACGGAAACCCCAAAATTGGGCGCATTACCACTTTGTATCGAAGGAACCATAGCCAAAACTAAAATGCCCCACATACCCCAACGCCGCAATACATCACCAAAAAAACTGGGTAAATTCATACCCACAATTCCGGCAAGAACAAACATCAAAATAAAAGCAACCAATATAATAATACGTGGCAAACCAAAGGCCGCTATTCTTTTTCGCACAATGACCATAAAATCATCTTTTACCACTTCACTTTTTACAACATCTTGTGGTTTTGACATCACTCGGCCCCCTTTTCATTTATTTCTGACTTAGAAACACCACTCATGGCCAAGCCAAAGTCTGCATCAGGCGCATCCGGTGCCAAAATATCCACGATTTTCCCGTCTGACACAATGGCAATCCGATCACAAATGCTTCGCAATTCGCCCAACTCACTACTAACCATAATAACCGTAACCCCATCTTCTTCCCGAAGCTTGGTCAAATAATTCAAAATCAATTCCTTGGCACCAATGTCAATCCCTCTCGTTGGTTCTGACACCACCAACACTTTAGGATTCAAAGTCAATGCCGACGCCAAACAGACTTTTTGTTGATTACCACCGGACAACGTTCCGGCTTTTTGTTGCCAGCCCCGGCAACGGATATCCAAAAGTTTAATCATATCTTTGGCATGTTGCTGCGTTCTTCGACCATCAAACAATCCACCTCGCAAAAAGCCATTTTTAATCGCCATTTGTCGGAACATAATATTATAACCAATGCTTTCATCCAACAACAAACCAACACCACGACGATCCTCCGAAACAAAAGCAAAGCCCTTATCCAAAGCCTCACCCAAACGGGAAAGATCCAAGGGTTTACCAAACATTTCAACACTTCCCTCCGCAGGAAACAATCCATTAATCCCATTGGGAATTCCCACTTTTCCTTGACCGGCCATACCACCAATCCCAAAGATTTCACCTTTTTTTACCTCAAAGCTAACACCATTGACATTTTCTCCGGGCATATCTACGTGTAAATCTGTTATTTTAACAGCCGTTTCCGCATCCTGCAAAGCGAACTGCCCACCGGTGGCTCGCATATTTTCTACTTCCCGACCTACCATCAGCTGCGCAATATCCACCATATTTGTATCACGAACCGATTTGGTTGCCACCAATTGACCATCACGTAAAATGGTCATATCTGTTGCTACGTCCATTACCTCTGATAATCTATGGGTAATAAAAATAATTGCAATCCCTTTTTCCGAAATTGAACGCATAACACCCAAAAGCTGAGTTGCTTCGTCTTCTGTCAACACCGCTGTTGGTTCGTCAAAAACCAAGAGTTTAATGTTTAACTTATCTATCTCTCTCGCTATTTCAACAAATTGCATATAACCTACAGGAAGACCCGCAACCCGCACATGCTCATCAATATTCATGCCGATTGCATCCAAGGATTTTCTTGCATCCTTTTCCATTTTCTCATGATTTAGGCGATCCATATTTTTTCCAAATACCCGGCTTAATACCGTTGGCACAGTATCTTCTCGCCCTAATTTAATATTTTCGCTCACAGAAAAAGCCGGAATGAGCATAAATTCCTGATGCACCATCCCGATTCCGGCCGTAAGAGCATCATTGGGTGAATGAAATTTTACTTCTTCACCTGAAATTTTTACGCTCCCCTCAAAACCACCTGTATCGCGAATCATTGTCATACCAAACAAAATGTTCATTAGCGTAGATTTTCCGGCACCATTCTCACCTAACAAGGCATGAATCTCACCCGGCTTAATTTTAAGAGAAACTCCATCTACTACTACATTATCTCCATACGCTTTGCGTATGTTATCCATCTCTAATACATATTTATCCTGCAAAACTATACTCCTCTTCTTGGTTTTTTTAAGACAAAGGAACATCCTTGCGCATTATTCACGCAAGGAATATCAACGGCGATGCAATCTTTCAATTATAAAACCGTCTTAACAAAACCGCCGGGTGGTTTTTCTGTGTTGACCACAGGTTCATACTACCCGGCAGCTCATTTTAGTCAGAAAATCTCAAGACCATTGCTTATCATTATTCAAATGTTACGAATCCTGCCAATGCTCTATAGAAATTATCAATATAAGTACCATCATCCAATGGCCAATTGCTTAGTTCAATCTGAGCGTTAAAAGATGCTGCTACGTCATCAATAATACTTTCTAAAACAGCACGGTCATGACGTCCATCTGTTCTGCCTTCTAAGAATTCGATTGAATACAATACGCCTACTTCAACCAAGAACATATTGATTGGTACCGGCCAAGTAGAAATACGTCCGTTGGCACCAGCTGAATCAACAGCTTCATGAAGGGCTTCAATCAAGAATCCCATATCCCCTTGATGCTCTTCCGGAATCGAAATATTCAAAGCAGCCGGTAAAGCATGTAATGGACTTGGGCAACATTGTAATGGATAGAACCCACCATACTCAATAATTTGAGTGATCAAAGGCTCTTGCATACCACAGTTTGTAGAGAAAAATGCGGTGTTTGGTCCATGCTCATCAATCCAACGTGGTACATTTTCCAAAATAAACATTTGAGCAGCCGGTACACCCTCTGTACTTGGATCAGGTGCTGTTAACTCAACCCATTCAAGACCATACTCTTCTGCTGTTTCCATCAAAAGCTCACGACGCGCCGCAATATTTTCCATACCCAAATGACGTGGGAATGAAATGTGAGCAAATGTATCTGCGCCCATTGCTGCCGCTTGCTGAACAATAACACGACCCATAGAAAGGTCATCCGAGATAATTGCAATATCAGCATGCTCTGCAATCTCTGCCGGTGGCTCATGTGTTACACCTGCAAAAAACAGAATATCTTCATCAAAATTTGCACGTGTTTCTTGGATAGCTGTAATTGCCCCAGGAACCGCTTGTACAAATACGATGGCTTGCGCACCTGCATCCGCCAGTGCTTGCACATTGGCAATCGTAGTTGCCATCTCTGCCCCAAAGTTGTCCGGATAAGTGGCGCGAACGATACGATCAGAGCCAAAACGCTCTTCCATATTCATGGCTGCCAAATACTCTTCTTCCCCTTGAGATACTGTTCCGGTAATAATACCGATAATCCAATCGCCTACTTCAACGATCTCTGTACCCTCCGGTAAATCTGCCTCGTCTTCTACATCATCTACCACATCTTCTTCAGCCGGAGCTTCCTCCGCCGGTGGGTCTGCCGGTGTCTCCGCCGGAGCCGGACTTGCACAAGCTACTAAAGCGAGCGCAAAAACTAATAACATTGCTACAATCACACTTAATTTCTTTTTCACAGTATTCCTCCCTTTCATAGTTCAACTACTAAAAGTTGCTTTTCAATTTTTTACTGCATAGTCAGCAATGAAAAACTTGCATTTTGCCAACTACTTTATTGGAACTCAACTGTTATTATCCCATTTCACAGCATTTTTTGCAAGATTTTCTTTTCAAACTTGCAAAAAAATTATCGTTTTTTTATATTCTTAAAAATTTAATTATATCCATTTAGAGAATATTTATTAATTTTATAGTAATATTTATGCAACAAAGAAGCCATTATCCCAAGCAAATTCTTCATCTAACCTCAATCGCTCCTTATATGATTCGCCTATCTTATTTCAACTCAACTGTAGCGCCTTCGCCCTCTAGCTTCGCTTTCAGTTCTTCTGCTTCCACTTTAGATACGGCTTCTTTCACTACTTTTGGTGCACCATCCACCAATTCTTTTGCTTCTTTCAAACCAAGACCTGTGATTTCACGAACCACTTTGATTACTTTAACTTTAGATGCACCGGCAGATACCAATTCCACATCAAATTCGTCTTTTTCTTCTACAGCTCCACTACCGTCGCCGCCTGCTGCCGCAACCACTACACCTGCCGCCGCAGATACGCCAAACTCTTCTTCACACGCCTTTACCAATTCGTTTAACTCTAATACCGATAACTCTTTAATCGCTTCAATCATTTCAGCTGTTGTTAATTTAGCCATTTTTTCTTTTCCTCCATCATTTCATATTTAAATTTCTATGCTTCTACTGCTGGTTCTTCTTTACTTTCAATCACTTCCGCAGATTCTTCTGCCGGAGCTTCTTCTGCTACCGGGTTTTCTGATTCTGCCGCTCCATCAAGCTCAGAAATTTGCTTCAATACACGTGCAAAATTGGTAATCGGTGATTGCATACTACCCAACAATCTGGACAACAATTCTTCTCGTGATGGTACTTTGGCGATTTCATTCATCCCCGCCACATCATAAAGACTGCCTTCTACCACACCGGCTTTTAACTCCAACTTATTTGCTGTTTTGGCAAATTTAGAAAGGATTCTAGCGGCCAATGTTGCATCATCTCTGGAAATTGCAATCGCATTGGGTCCTACTAAATAAGCATCCAATCCAGCAAACTCCGTACCTTCAAAAGCTCTTCTCATCATCGTGTTTTTATAAACTTTATAAACCACACCCGCTTCTCTTAGCTCTTTGCGAAGAGCGGTATCCTGCTCTACCGTCAAACCACGATAGTCCACAAGCACCACGGATTGTGCATCTTTTACTTCTGCTGCAATCTGATTTATAATCGGTTGTTTCATTTCTACTTTTGGCACTGTTTGGTATACCTCCTTATTTTTTTTATATCAACTGCACGTAAATAGGTTTTTACTTTATTAAGAAATCGAAGTAATTTCCTAATCCTAATAAAGTAAAAAAACCTCTCCATCCTAAGACAGAGAGGTTCAAACATCTTTCACATGATGATGAAACATACACACCATCAAACTTTTGTTCTTCCTCGGTAGGCGTTTTGTCCTTATGCCTTACGGCACCTACTGTCTTCGGCAGTCAATTGCTATACCATGATAACACTCTATTTTTTTTATGTCAATCCCTTTAGCTTTGTTTTGCCGGATTTATTTTAATACCGGGACCCATCGTAGATGTAAGGGTAATACTTCTTAAATATTGTCCTTTCACTGCAGCAGGCTTTGCTTTGTGAATTGCATCTAATAGCGTCTGGAAGTTGTCCGCTAATTGTTCTTCGGTAAAAGACGCTTTACCGATTGGCACATGGATAATATTTGTTTTATCCAATCTATATTCAATCTTACCTGCTTTGATTTCATCAATGGCCTTTGTCACATCCATCGTAACGGTACCGGCTTTGGGATTCGGCATCAAACCTTTTGGTCCAAGTACACGACCCAAACGGCCAACAACGCCCATCATATCCGGCGTGGCAACCACAACATCAAACTCAAACCAGCCTTCTTTTTGGATTTTCGGAATCAGCTCCTCCGCTCCGACATAATCTGCACCGGCAGCTTTTGCTTCTTCCGCTTTTGCATCTTTGGCAAACACCAAAATACGAACCTTTTTACCGGTTCCATGTGGTAATACCACCGCTCCACGAATCTGTTGATCTGCATGACGACCATCACAACCTGTACGGATATGCGCTTCGATTGTTTCATCAAACTTTGCCACTGCTGTTTGCTTTACCAATGCTACCGCTTCCGCTTTTTCGTAAAGATTCCCTTTTTCGACTTGCTTGGCAGCTTCCATATATTTTTTTCCACGTTTCATATTAAATAAACCTCCTTGTGGTATTGGCGGGACAACGCGCACTCACGTAACCCTCCCACTGAATGAATTACAATTAATGTTCATTAATGCTTAACCCTCTACAACAACACCCATAGAACGACAAGTTCCTGCAATCATACGAATCGCCGCATCCACAGACGCCGCATTTAAATCCGGTGCTTTTAGCTCTGCGATTTCTTGCAATTGCGCCCTTGTAATCGTAGCGACTTTATCTTTATTTGGAACACCGGAACCTGATTGAATCTTGCAGGCTTTTTTAATCAATACTGCCGCTGGTGGTGTTTTCGTAATAAAACTAAAACTTCTATCACTGTATACGGTAATCACCACCGGAATCAACAAGTCACCTTGATCTGCTGTTTTTGCATTGAACTGTTTTGTAAATTCAACAATGTTTACACCGTGTTGTCCAAGTGCCGGACCAACCGGTGGTGCCGGTGTTGCTTTACCGGCAGGAATTTGTAGTTTAATAAAACCTGAAACTTTTTTTGCCATTTTTCATTACCTCCTTGTGGTATTGGCGGGATTTTCTCCCTCCCACAGTCTTAATCCATCTTTTTCACTTCTGCAAAACTAAGCTCAACCCGTGTCTCACGGCCAAACAACTCTACATTGATTGATAAATGCTGTTTCTGCTCATTTACAGTCTGAATCATACCAACGGTACCTTCCCATGCACCACTCAAAACAATAATTGTATCTCCAATTTTAAAGTCTACAACCAGAGCTTCTTGTCTGATGCCTAGGCTTTCCATCTCTTCATCTTCCAAAGGAACCGGTTTGGAACCGGGACCTACAAACCCCGTCACACCTCTGGTATTTCGAACAACATACCAAGTATCATCGTTCATAATCATATGAATCATCACATAACCCGGGAAAAGTTTTTTCTGTGTCGCTTTTTGCACACCATTTTTTAATTCCACGACCTCTTGCATCGGAACACGCACTTCTAATATCTGCTCTTTCAAATGGCGGTTCTCAATCGCTTTGTCAATGTTTGCTTTTACTTTGTTTTCATAACCAGAGTAGGTATGTACCACATACCATCTTGCTTCTGCCATAAAATCACCTTTCTAATCCGGGGCTATCTAACCAATATGAAATCAAGCCCATACTGAATCAAAGTGTCAACAATCGTAATCAAAGCACCTAAAAAAATAGAAATCGCCACGACTGCCACCGTTTGTCTCGCCAATGTTTTTTTCGTTGGCCATACAACCTTACTAAACTCGGCTCTCAAACCCTTGAACCAGCTTCTTTTCTGTCCACCCACTTTTTTCGCTGTGTTATCTGCCATAACATTTACTCCTTTACGCTACTACTTCGTCTCTTTGTGTAGTATGTGTGATTTACAGAATTTGCAATATTTTTTCGTCTCCATACGTTCCGGATGGGTTTTTTTATCCTTCATCATATTGTAGTTACGACGTTTGCAATCCGTACACTCTAATGTAATTCTTGTGCGCACAACTTCCACCTCGCTTTTATAAATTCTTGATTTTTACTATGATTTCGCCGACTGCGATACCATTTTTTTGCCTCCCTCTTTACATCTGTTTTTAGACATAAAAAAAAAGACCTACTTCCATTCGCTGAACCATCATATCACAATCACTCCTACAAAGTCAAGGAAATCACCATAATTCATCCCATGAAATTCAATCTTTTTTTTATATCTTTAATTTCTAATCAAGTAATCAAATGCACCCAAAGCAGCCGTCGCTCCTGAGCCTAAAGAAATAACAATCTGTTTATACGCAGAATCTGTACAATCCCCGGCAGCAAACACACCTGCCAAATCTGTCGCACCACGCCTATTTACCAATATCTCACCAAAAGAATTCATCTCAACCGTACCCCTTAGCCATTCCGTATTTGGAATCAATCCAATCAAAATAAAGACACCTGCTACGATCAACGTTGTTTCCGCACCGGTTGCTCTATCTGCAAAACAAATACGTTCCACCTTATCAGAACCGACGATCTCTTTGGTGGTCGCATTGGTAATCACTGTCACATTTTTCAAAGAATATAATCTGTCTTGTAATGTCTTATCTGCCTTTAGCTCCGGCAAAAATTCAATCACCGTCACATGGTTCGAAGTTCCGGCCAAATCAATGGCTGCTTCTACACCGGAGTTTCCACCACCAATCACCGCAATATCTTTATCCGCAAACAGAGGTCCATCACAATGGGGACAATAAGCAATCCCTTTGTTTTTAAACTTTTGCTCGCCCGGCACCCCGATACTGCGCCATCTCGCCCCTGTTGCCAAAACAACCGTTTTTGCACGCAAGGTGGCTCCACTCTTTAGGCTAAGCTCCAACAAATCTTTTTTTTCTAACTTCACTGCCTGCTGCGCTGATATCACATCCACTTCATATTCTTTCACATGCTCAGCCACCTGAGCCATAAACTTAGGGCCCTCAGTATATTTTGTCCCGATAATATTTTCAATGCCCAATGTTTCTATCACCTGTCCACCCATCACATCAGCCACCATACCGGTACGAATACCTTTTCTGGCTGCGTAGATAGCTGCACTGGCTCCGGCAGGACCGCCGCCTACAACTAAAATATCAAAAGGCTCTTTCGCCTCTAAATTAGAACTATCTGCCACTAAACCAAGTTTCTCCAATATCTGTTCAATGGTTATGCGACCACCGGAAAATTCTGTGCCATTCAAAAAAACGGTAGGCACCGCCATAATCTGCTTGCTTTCCACTTCTTTCTTAAAACTTCCGCCCTCTACCATCGTATTTGATATGTTTGGATTTAGCACGGCCATAATATTCAACGCTTGTACCACATCCGGGCAATTATGACAACTCAAACTAACATAAGTCGTAAAATCTAATTTTTTATCTATCTGCTGAATCCTAGCAATTAAATCATCCGCTATCTTAGGTTTACGGCCACTCACTTGAATAAGTGCCATCACAAAAGACTCCAGCTCATGCCCCAAAGGCAAACCGGCAAAAACAACACCGCTTTCACCCTCCGCTCTATCTATTGCAACACTAGGGCAACGCTCCATTTGAACCTGTTCAACAGAAATCTTATCCGAGAGTACAGCAACCCCCTCTACAAGCTCCAATACCTGCCGAGAAACCGCATCATCACCGGCAGACACTTTCAGCACAATATCTTGCACAACATAATCCATATAAGGAATCAGTTGATTTTTCATCTCAACATCCAATGCCATGTTTTATTCCTCCATAACAAAGTAAGGGCCACTGTAATCATCCAATGTTTCACTCTCACAGCAGCCCCACTTAAATCATCCATTCTTAAATTTTACCAACCAAATCTAAGCCCGGTGTAAGAGTCTTACCGTCATTTTTCCATTTTGCCGGGCAAACCTCACCCGGATTCTTACGGACATATTGCGCAGCTTTGATTTTATCAACCAGTGTACTCGCATCACGGCCAATGCCACCTGCATTTACTTCTGCCATCTGAATCACCCCATCCGGGTCAATCACAAAAGTACCACGCTCTGCCAATCCCGCACTTTCAATCAAAACATCAAAGGTTTTGGAAATCTCATGAGAGGGATCACCTACCATCACATATTCTACTTTTCCAATCGCTTCTGAACTATCATGCCATGCTTTATGCGCAAAATGTGTATCTGTAGAAATCGCATATATTTCTACACCCAAATCTTTTAATGTAGCATATTGCTCTTGTAAGTCTTCTAATTCTGTTGGGCAAACAAATGTAAAATCCGCCGGATAAAAGCATAAAATACTCCACTTACCAATAAAATCCTTCTCCGAAGACACCGTAAAAAATCCCTTGTCTTTCTGGAAAGCATCACTCACAAAAGGTTCTACTGTTTTACCAATTAATCCCATAATTATTTTGTCCTTTCTTGACTCTCACTGTTTCTTTTGGTTTCTGACTACTTTTCTCGACATCCCTCACTTCCCTAACGCAAGCGACAGGCCGTCAAGCATGTTTCACAGGTTCCATAAACTGATAGTTCCATCTTTTCAACTACCACTGACTTTATCCGCTCTATATCCGCTATCAACCCCCGGCTCTCATCACGCAACTCAAAGTCACTTACCTGGCAACAACTTTGGCAGATAAAATGTCCATGTGTCTCTATTCGGCCATCATATCGCTCCTTACCGGCAACCGTACCAATCGAGCGAATCATACCCGTCTCTTTAAACATAGAGATATTTCGATACACTGTGCCCAAACTCAAATCAGGAATTTCATCTTTCAGCTCCTGGAACACCCACTCTGCAGTAGGATGACAGGTTGTGGAACGGATTTTCAACAAAATTGCTTCACGTTTTCTGCTGTAATTTTTTGTTTTCATATTCCTTCTCCCTATCTCAAAAATAAGAATAGTTCTTATTCTTGTTTATTAATTTATCATATGCTTCTATCTTTGTCAACCTTATCTTCACTTTTTATTTGCGACATTTTCCAAGTTTTATGTTAAAATTAATGTAAAACAATCAACGTTACAGGAGGTATTGCTTATTATGCTCATACTTTTTACAATTACCACAGAGCAAGCACATGATAAATTTGAGTATTTATTTCATCAATACAAAAAATTATTACTGTACAAAGCCTACAACATTCTACATGACCACGCTATGGCGGAAGATGCCACCAGTGAAGCCTTTATTCGCATTTATAAAAATTTACACAAAATAGATCAGGTTGACTCAAATCAAACAATTTCTTTTTTGGTAACCATTGTGACCAACACAGCCATTACCATTGTAAATAAAGAAAAAAGAAACAATACAATTCCTGTAGACTTCGAACAGACTTATGAAAATCATGACACCGGTTATAACTTAGAAGAGGAAATTATCTCTGAAACCATTTCCGAAAATATGCTAGACTGCATCAATAGCTTAAAAGAGGAACTAAAAGCACCCTTTTTACTGAAATATGCACATGATTACTCACACAAAGAAATTGCATCTTTTTTAAATATCACTGAAAATAATGTAACGGTACGGATTCATCGTGCCAAACAAAGACTTGCCCAAATATTACATCAGGAGGGTTATGTAAATGAAATCTAATCTTAAAAATGAAACATTTTTCAAAAACTTAGCCACTGCCTATGTGGAACGGGACGGAAAACATTTAAAAGAAAATGAATTACAAGAAGCCGCAACTATTTCAGCTGAAAATCTGGATAAAAAACTGCATACCCGTTTAAATCCTAGCCGCTTTAGAAAGTGGAGCCTTGCTCTCGTACCTCTTGCCGCCGGTTTTCTTATCTTTTTTGTTTACATGGCCACCAGCCATAATTTTGACAATTTTCGAAATGAGCAGTTGGGCATTATGACCGCCACACCTGAAGCAGAACGTGATTTTATCGCAGAAGAAGCAGATGTTGCCGATGACAATGCTTTTGTCGCAGAAGATGGTGGTGCCGCCGATGCTGATGATATATCTTCATCAACTTTCTTTTTTCGAAACCGAGAAGCTTGGTATGGACATGGCGAAACTACAGAAGAAGCAGAAGTGATAGAGCACCCTCCCCTCACTGTTCGTGAATTTTTTACAGGATTTACAGTTCAAAATGTTTCTTACGAAGAAATGCAAAACACCTATTACTTAACAAATACCAACCATGAAAACATCATTCTCATAGAAGAATTCGAAAAAAACATCCTAGATATCAATGAACACTTTGAAGCCTTTGATATAGGCAGCATTACTGCCTATCTACTGGTTTCTGACAATGAATATATCCTTACTTTCTTATTATATGATATACGCTATACCTTAATTAGTACGTCAAATTCTGATGATTTATTCATTCTAAGTGAAAACATTATTTCATCAAGATAATAAATTCGAAATAACGTAAAAATGGGAGTTGAACAAATATGCACAACTCCCATCTATCTACTCATGTCCAATCAAGCCAAAATCTGACAAAGGCCAAATCCGCACAAAAGCCCTGCCCTCAAACTCATCACGGTGCAAAGCACCTACACGTGGATCACGACTGTCCAAACTATTGTTTCGATTGTCTCCCAAAACAAAATACTCATCCTCCCCTAAGTAAATGGGGAATGATGCAATACCGGCATGCTTCATCAATTCACTGCCATACTTGTCCTGCATCAACACACCATTAATATAAATCATACCACTGATAATCTGCACAGATTCACCGGGCAAACCAATCACCCGCTTAATCAAATGATCCCCGGAACCATCAATATGAGGAAATACAACAATGTCAAACCGCTCCGGACCATGAAAGCGATAAGAAATTCTCTCTACAATCAAACCATCACTATCACTCAGCGTTGGCTCCATAGAGGTACCCGCTACGGAACTACGCGTGCCGACAAAATTTATAATAAACAACGCTATCACAATTGCAGCAACAACATGTAAGCCAATGCTCACCGTTTCCTTTACTTCTTTTTTCCTAAAAAAATCTCTCACTTATATCTCGTCCTCTACTTGATTATTCACAGGTGGTGCCACCTCCGGCCTTGCTTGTTCCACCTCTGTGTGCGCTACAGGATTCGGGTTTGCAATAAAGTCTGGGTTTGCAACAGATTCCAAATTCACCATAACATCAGAACCTTGATATTGAACATCTTTTCTCACTTTTTGACGCAAACACAAAATACCGGCAGCAATCAATAACCCGGGTGCTGCAAAATCAACAAATGCCGGCAACATCCAAAATACTGCAGAACCTATAATACCAAGAATATGCCCAACAATTGATATGCCCACTTTCTTAGACTGCACCAGACCAATGATATGCAATGTAAGACCGGCACCTAACGGCAATAAGGAAAGTAAAAGCAATGCACCCAAAATCAACGTATATTCCCTAGACATCCCAAAGGGGTAATTCATCATAGAAAATGGATCTGTCAGCACCCTAAGTGTCATATTTACCGTTGAATAAGCTACATAAATCCCTATGCCTATCAGCATAACTGCATTTACAAAAGATACTATCCCGGCTACTAAATTAATCTTTAATTTATTATTTCCCATGTGTTTTCTCCTGTCATTTATGTATTTTAAATCCTATATCAATCCTATATCTTTTTGCATTATCTCATAAAGCAATAAAAAAGTCCACGACCATTAGCCTATAATAATAGCAAATATATGTGAACATTATGTGAAAATTGTAAAACAAAAAAAATTGAATGCCAAGCACTCAACTTTCTTCTTTAATTATATACCTTCAAAACTGCATACAGAAAAAACTATTAAACATCACACTTGGGAAATTATCTTTCCTCTACCTATCCTACACCATCTTCTGATATTAAACGTCTCTTTAATCTCCGCTCTTTGTTATAAAAAGCAAACATTCCTCACGCTCCTATATCTTCCTTGGTTATGCCCTCGACCTATTAGTAGCAGTCAGCTCCATATGTTACCATACTTCCACCTCTGCCCTATCTACCTCG
>WRBB01000012.1 GCA_009779895.1 Lachnospiraceae bacterium | reverse complement strand
TTTCGAAAAATTCGTTATAATAAGTTTTCATCGTAGTTACATTATACAATGTAACGGAGTTGAGGTGGTTATCGTTAGCCACCTTTTTCTCTTTTTTAGGGGAGTTTTTTGTGGATAACTTCCCGAACATTTAAACCAATAAATATCTAAAGGGACGAACTCGTTTTTTGAGTTCGTCCCTTCCTTTTAGACCATCTTAATTCCCGATTTCCCCGATATACCACAGTTAGCTCAATGGTTAAAAGAAGTTGGCTGTGAACTGGCCGCTATGGAAAGCACTGGGAATTACTGGAAGCCAGTATATAATATCTTTGAAGATGAGCAGATTTCAACTATAATCGTGAACGCTCAGCATATAAAAGGTGTACCTGGTCGCAAGACTGATATGAAAGATGCTGAATGGATTGCAGATTTAGTCCGTCATGGTTTAGTGAAAGCAAGTTTTATTCCAAACCGCAAACAAAGAGAACTCCGTGAAATAACCCGTTATAGGCAGGAATTAATTGGAGAGCGTGCTCGAGAATTAAATCGAATCCAAGCCGTTTTGGAGGGCTGCAATCTAAAGCTTGGATCTGTGATTACTGACATCAATGGTAAAAGTGGCATTGCTATTTTAAAAGCCATTGTATCAGGAGAGACTGATTCTATTGCATTGAGTGAGTTAGCAAAGGGTAAGGCTCGTAGTAAGGTAGCTGAATTACAGCGAGCACTACGTGGGAGTGTTCACCTCCATCAAAGACTGATGTTAAAGCACCAGCTGGATCATATCGAGGATTTATCTAAAATAATTGAAGATTTGGATTCAGACATTATGGAAAAAACAGAATTCATGAATAAGCAAATACAATTATTAGATGAGATACCAGGAATAGGAAGAAAAAGTGCCGAACGACTTCTTGCAGAGATAGGTATTGAAATGGGGCAGTTCAAAAATCAATCTCATTTCAGTTCATGGGCAGGTTTAGTTCCAAAGTGCAAAGAAAGTGCCGGAAAAAAAATGAGTTCTCGTATAAGAAAGGGAAATAAGCATGTAAAAGCAGTGCTTGTTGAATGCGCAAGATCTGCAGTTAGAAACAAAAAGACCTACTTTTACTCCCGTTATCAGCGAATAGCAGCACGCCGTGGTGGGAAAAGGGCATTAATCGCTATTGCCCACAGTATGTTAATTGCAATCTATCATATTTTAAAAAATTTACAACCTTATAAAGAGCTTGGATGTGATTATTATAGTACTTTCAACCAGGAGAAAATCATACAAAAAAATATTCACTCACTAGAAAGGTTAGGACTAAAAGTACAAATTGAATAATACTCTATCAAATCTCTAAGAAAGTAAAAGCCCACCAGAATAGGCAGGCTTATTTGTTGTGCTTGTTAAAGGGGTCTAATAGAGTACGTCTTCAGGACAGCCCTCTTCCTTTTAGACCATCTTATTTCCCGATTTCCCCCCAACAGCATATAAGATAGGCTTTAACCTCTTTTTTGGGGATCATCCCCGCCTATGCGGGGCCAACTATTGATAGTACCAGAAGTATCTATAGGTAAAGGGATCATCCCCGCCTATGCGGGGCCAACTTAAAAAATAATAGTAAAATTTTAAATTTAGAGGGATCATCCCCGCCTATGCGGGGCCAACTGACGGTAGTCAATATGCTACCAGCTGCCGTTGGGATCATCCCCGCCTATGCGGGGCCAACGCCGTGCCTTTGACAAAGACAATGTCATCACTTAGGATCATCCCCGCCTATGCGGGGCCAACTGTAATAAGCTCTTTTAGGTCTGAGGTGTGTTGGGATCATCCCCGCCTATGCGGGGCCAACGGTTTAAGGATGGACGATCATTGGATTGTGGTGGGATCATCCCCGCCTATGCGGGGCCAACCCATTGCCAAACAATTCATCTCCATTGTCTTTGGGATCATCCCCGCCTATGCGGGGCCAACGCTCTCCAATTCTAAAATTTTGTTTATATTTAGGGATCATCCCCGCCTATGCGGGGCCAACGGATAAAATGAATAAAGTTATATTGGTGGGACGGGATCATCCCCGCCTATGCGGGGCCAACTACTTCTTCCAATTTGTCTTTTTATTTTTCTTGGGATCATCCCCGCCTATGCGGGGCCAACTTTTCAAAGATTTTTAGAATTCTATAACATTTGGGATCATCCCCGCCTATGCGGGGCCAACCAACTAACCTATCTCCCCCACCAGTCCTACTAGGGATCATCCCCGCCTATGCGGGGCCAACCCATCTAGGTATGGTCAATGTTTTTTTTATGGGGGATCATCCCCGCCTATGCGGGGCCAACAATTTTTAAGGAATTTTGGTATAATAGTTATTGGGATCATCCCCGCCTATGCGGGGCCAACGTTTAGAATTATATAATAAAATTAGTAATACAGGGATCATCCCCGCCTATGCGGGGCCAACCTCGTTGCAATCACTCAATTCTTCTAGCAATTTGGGATCATCCCCGCCTATGCGGGGCCAACATAAGGACTTAAAGCGTTTACATCCACTTGTTGGGATCATCCCCGCCTATGCGGGGCCAACTTTAAAAAAGCGTTGACAGCAAACGAAAAATCGGGATCATCCCCGCCTATGCGGGGCCAACCTTTATAGATACTAGGCACATACCCCTCGCCTGGGATCATCCCCGCCTATGCGGGGCCAACAAATAAGAACAATAGGAGGCGAATGTTATTATGGGATCATCCCCGCCTATGCGGGGCCAACGAGATAATGTCTGATATTGCCACCCCATATGTGGGATCATCCCCGCCTATGCGGGGCCAACGTCAAAGATTCAATAAATGCAATATGTGAAGTGGGATCATCCCCGCCTATGCGGGGCCAACCAATCAATGCCTGTATGTACGGCGGTATCTTGTGGGATCATCCCCGCCTATGCGGGGCCAACTATATTCGAAACGTGAGGCTGGCAGAAGAGGCGGGATCATCCCCGCCTATGCGGGGCCAACTTTGCCTTGTTCATCGTCTCGTAAAATTCCCTGGGATCATCCCCGCCTATGCGGGGCCAACAATACTGTAAAAACAACTACTGTAGCGATTGTGGGATCATCCCCGCCTATGCGGGGCCAACACTAAAAATATCCCACTAACATCAACTTTTACAATTCTTACTTATCAAAATCCATTAACTTTTGAAAAAGCAAATATGTCAAATAACAATCCCCCAAACTATTATGTAGCTTGTATCCTTTTAAATGCATTTGTTCAAAATCCAATTTCAATTCCACTACCAAGTTTTTTAGCTTATAATTTTTAAACGTTCTATTTGCATTTTTTGCCAGCTTTAACGTATCCTCTATATGATTATCTAATCTACCATGCCCATGCTTATTGAGGGCAACATTCAAAAACGAACTATCAAATGATGCATTATGCATCACAATTGGCAAATCTTCCAAGAAAATAAGTAACTCTTCCAAAACAACGTTTAAAGCTTTTCCCTGTTCAGCCAGTCTAGCATCTGTTATACCAGTAAGTGCAACGATAGTCGTCGGCAAAGCCATCTCAACACTTACATACGTCTGAAAAATCTCCACTATTTTTCCATCTTTTACTTTGATTGCCCCTACTTCAATTATATCATCACAAACCGGGCGCAACCCTGTAGTTTCTATATCAACAACAACATACACATCCATATTTTGAGTCTTAGATTTTTCTACCCCTACGGTGCATTTTGATATTGATTTTTTTGCTTTTCCGTAGCTCTTAGAATATTTTTTAGCTTTTTGAAATTTAGAAGCACTGCTAAAACCCATTTTTCTATCTGAGGTGCGGCTAACCTTATTCACTGCAAGCCTTGCTGGACTTGGACGAAGCATCAATTTTAACCCATCGAAATCAATTGGCTCCCAAGTTTCACCATGGACACGAAAATCCATACGTTGCTCATTATTCGTACTAAAAACCAATACTGCTCTGCCACTTTTACATGTTTCCACAACTCTTTCCCAAAGCTTATCACGCACTCTTGCACTTACACGCCCTACATACACACCTGTAGCTATTTCCATAAGCCATTTTGTTAAATCTCCTCGTAAAGCCGGCGGACAATTTGTTAGATGCAACACCATCATAATATTTCACCGTACCCGTCACCTGTCAACTCGTCATCACTGTCTCCATATGAAACTCCACTTTTCAAAAACCCATTTTTATCATCCCACAGCTCAACAACATCCCAAGTTGCATCTTCCTCCATTTCATCCATAAGGAGATTACGTATATCTTTTGCCGCCCTTGAAAATATTTTCCCATCACTTATTGCATCTCGCACCGCACGGCGCGTAATTCTTCCTATGTCATCTTCATCACTATATTGTGATGCAACTTCAAACGCTACAGGAATTGTAACTTCTGCCTTGTACAAATCTGCAATATCATAAACAAAAGAACGTTCATGCCCTGAATGTATAAAACCAAGACCCGGAGAGCACCCAATAGCCACTATAACGCTATGACACACACCATACAGACATGCATGTGCCGCTGATAAAGCTTTATTCACAATTGAACTAGAATCAAAATCATCAGGATTATATTCTCGTCCATGCCAAGGTACTCCTGTTGTCTTGGAAAAATTCCTATACACTGCTCTAACCCTCGCACCTTCACGTCCTCGAAGTTGTTGTAGGCTCATTAAAGATACTTCTTCATTTGGGAAGCGCATCGTATACATTCGCCTAGCAACTGCTGCCCGGCTTCTTACATTTGACACCAAATTTGCCTGTGCAATAAGCAAACGTGAAGAATGAGTCAATGGCTTTCCATGCGCATAATATCTTACGCCTCGCTCACCTACCCACAAGATACTTGCTCCGGTATCGCCAATCAATTCCACCACACGATGCGTAATCTTAGTCCCTGGCCCTAAAAGAATCACACCCAACGCAGCTGATGGCACATGAACAGTTCCTCTATCATCAGTAACCGTTATCGCACTATCCATACGATTTATAATCGCATGCTCCAAATATAAAAATGATATACGTTCTTTCATCTGCGGTAGCTCTTGAAGCTCCGGCCTTTTAGCCCCTGTATGTCGTCCATTCACCATCACATAATCACCGTCATCATACCACATCCATAAGCTTTTCCACGTCCAATACCATGAATCATTGCAGTTACAAATTTTTCCGAATCCGTAACAGTAAGTATCCCTTCGAATGTCGCGTGTGATAATTCCACACGATTGTGCTTTACTTGTTTGTAAAATCGTTGTTGCCCTGTATCCACCATTATGAAACTATTTTCCTCTAGTACAAAACCGTTCTTTTCTGATATTTTTAAAAACCAAGCACGTTTATGCTTTTCACTCATATGAGGTTTTACTTTCCCACGTTCACCTTTATTTTGTACCACATTATACACAGGATTTCCTCTGAAACGAAAACGTAGCTTCTGACCATTTTCAATTTTAGCTAGAAAAGAAGAATAGTTTTTTATTAACCCTATTTCTCCATTTTCACACAACTGAACCTGCAAACTTTCAAAATTCGGCTCATACTTTGATACAACAAGCAAATACAGCTGTCCATTCAACGAATCCAGCCTCCACAAAGTTCGATTCTTTTGTGAAAAACAGCCCTCAACCATTGCATGTAAAATTTGCGGCGAGGAAATAGCTCTCATCGTTTTATTTCGGCTAACATCTAATCTAATTCGTGATAAATACACTATTTTCCCATCCCTTCAAACGCATTATGCTCTGTCCTACAACCTACAATAACAACATCCGATTTAATATACCTATAAGTAAACCTTCTATGTTCTTGACTAAAACTAATGGGTACATCACGTTGTCTGTAAGTGCCCACCTCATCGGTATCTAAATATAAAACCATTTTACTCAACTCATCTCTTTTTGCATCACTCTCAAAAGGCTCGTTTTGCAAAGCTTCTTTTAGTGACATATCACGTATACCCAAGCTGATGCGCCCTGTAGGCGGACAAGAACGTCGTCCCAAATAAAGTGGAAAATATGGTGCCTTAACCGCTGCGTCAAGCATACGCAAAAACGCAACCTCACCCTCAAGACCTACCAAAAACACAGCATCTTCGAGATAATAACGCCTTGTTACATAGTTCTGCTTCAAACTACGTGCTATGTGAAAGTCCATCATTACTTGCCCCTGCTGAACTACACGCACACCAAATTTCAAACCCACTAAATCTTCCAATGACTCATCTCGCCTACGACCCAAAGCCGCCGCTAAAAGCCCAATTACTCCACTTTTACTTGGCTCACGCCCTGTTGCCCGTCTTTCAAACTTACTCTCCGTTCCCCACGATTGAAGCGGTGCAGCTAATTGAAGCAATAAGGTATTCATAATGTCACCCTCGCCACAGCATCTTTAGCAACTTCATCAAGCAAATCTTTCAAATTAAGTTTTTGACCAAGATCTGATGGCAATTCACCGAGTACATAGCTGGATACAGGTTTCGTACAAAAATCATCATAGACTTTAGCTGCATGTTTCGAAAACGCTTCCACTGACGGTATCGCAAATCCTTCCGTTGATTCTATCGCTCTCTCAAAAGCATCTACCAGATTCAATGGACGATCCACTCGCAAACTGACCATTACCGCACAAGGTAAGGTATGAGCCGCAAACGTGTTCTGTTTGCCTCTTGGCATGGATAATATAAAAGCTCGATTAAACTCTCTTAACGCTCTTTCCAATGCCAAAGAATCTTTTGATAATTGATTATATAGCTCATGAACAGCTACTGTTGCATAACGGTACAAAGTTGCAGAGTTGTATTCAATTGTCCCAATCATACCTGCACCTGCATGCTCCTCCTCTATAGATAAATCATCTACTGCAGTAAAATAATCATATTCATTTTCTATTCTATGCGTAGAAATAGCATGCGCAACTTGTGCAGAGGCATCACAGTTTATATCTGGATTTGACGCAACCATTCGCCCAAATAGAGCCAAGTCAACACCATTATTGGCTTTTAATGCTTGAACAACAGCCTTTGATACTTCTTTATCCTCTAAATCTTCAAGTGCTAATCTCGCAAGATTTTCAGCTTGTTGGTTGGATAAAAAGAAAAGTGCCTCCGACTTATCTGCATGCTTTTTTGATTGCTCTACTTTCGCTTTTTTAAAAACTTCCTTCACAAGCAAGATTGCATCTTCTCGATTATAATCAGGTGCTTTTTCGATAACTTTATCTGCAACCATGTCAAAAATTTTCAATGTTCGATAACTAAGTTCATTCACATCTAGATATTCTTTAAACATCAAGCGCATGGCATGCTTCCATGACTGCGAAGACACTCTCGCTCGACGCACACCACCATATTCTGCGGTTTTAGGGCTTCCCGTATCATCTCTGTTCAAACAACTCGGAGGTACGGTTTGAATCACATGGATATCCATAAATAATTTCATTTTTCATCTGTCCTTTCATCTTCCTTATTTTCACTTTTAGATACACGATAAAACTGCTTGCCCCATTTCAGGCGAATGGAATTTTTACGTTTCAAAAACTGGAAATCATATAATTCACTTGCAAAACCAGGATAATCCATTTTAATTCCTTTTGCTTTTAAAAGTTGTATCAGCCCTCTCGCATGATGTGCAAGCTCCTCAAAATCCACTGACGTAGCAACAGCATTAAACCGCCTCCTAACCCCAGCTTCACTTTCAGGATTTATTTGGATTAACGTTGACACAGCTGTTCCAAATCCAGTTTCATCATCACACACACTCTCCTCTTTGCCTTGGCGGTGAAGCGCATACAAAGCTAAGCACGTATGAATCGCTTTACCAGACTTTTCATCCTCCGGCGCACCATCCAACGTAATATCCCAAACGTCAGGCGTTTCCCCGGGCGGCTTACCTATTGCACGCCTCAGTTTTGCACAGGCGGCTCTACTATACGACTCATCTTTATCTAACATAGCAATTTTGCGACTTACAAAACTTTTTATCTCTTTTGACAACCGATTCACCTCCTTTCTGCTGAATACTCATTTAGCTTTTTTGTAACACTACCTATAAACCAACCATAAACCTTTGGTGTACAATAATAATCTTCCTTATTACCTAACTTAACCATTCTACCAACAAAAGCTTGCATCCCAGCTTGCGAAACAAGGTTTTCTCCGCTGTCTAAAATTATTTTTTTTGCTATACCAATCCATTTGTCACACTCTTCTATCACATCCGAACTATCACTATTAATATGCATCAGCCACTTTCTAAAAGGTCCATCCAATGCGGCGTAAACTTGCTCCATGGCATAGATACGTTGACTTGCTCCATCCGTTGAACCACTCGCCTTTACAATATTAGATGCTAGATTGCCTATCATTTTAACTAATTCTTCTGTTATTTTAACTAAATCAATGATACGCCCAATCCATTTTTCTCCCAAGTGCGATAGCAGATATGTATTCACAGAAAGTGCATCACCCCAAATCTCCTCTACACCACTTTGCATATTTCCATATTTTATTGTTAGGGTGCAAATTTGAATTTGCTTAGATGAAATATCCAGTTCCGAAATCCACTTAAGTATGCCGGGCTTACGACTTGTTCCACTATCTTTTTCAGCTTCTAACAATAACGGTGCAAAATCACGCCACAGTTGCTTAGATGGATTTCTTGCCACATTGCTTGGGGGAAGATATGTCTCTTTTTGCCCAGTTTTCCCTTTATTATATTTCCATGTGGTCATAGGCTCTACAAATGCATCCGCACTATCAAACTTATCTCCTCCAAGTAACGTATAACCTATCACTTTATCACCATCATATTTTAACTGTATACGTCGCGACTGCAACGTGAATAATTCCTCACCACTATTTGGGCTGGCAATCACAGTTCTTTCACCGGTATTTGGTTCATCAGGTTCCCATGCCGCCACACCACTTTCCCATGGTCCCCCCTGATTGACTAATGAAAAATTTAACATCAGCGTTTCAAATAAATTTGCACCCGCAATATAAACCAAACCCAACTGCCCTAACCAACCCACACTCATAGAAGCCAAGCCTTTTTGTGTGGGTTTCGCTGCCGCATCATCAAAACTGTTTAAGTAAAGCAACCAACGAGCCGCTTCAGCATATTCTAAATGTCGTTTGCCTTTTCCGCTTCTAATTGGGAATAATTGAATCTTGTTACCACCCTCCGACAAGTCACCCATCATTTTAGAAACTGCAAAATCGCTGCCCTTTTGTATTTCAACAACTTGATAGAAAGGCCTTTCCGGATGCCTTAGCCAGAATCTCTCATGATAGTCTTTTAAATATCCAACGATTTCTTCCTTTGGAAAATGCCCCCGTCCCCACAATCCTTTCCATATTCTAATACACATATCTTCACTTTCTTGATCTTGTGCCTCTTTGTATTCATCCGTACGTGTATATATCGCATAAAGCACACCGATTAACAAACGTAATATTACCAGATCTTGTGCCGGCGTCTCACCTGAGATATTTTTTAGCTCATGGCTTCGCACCAAAACCTCTGTAAGAGAAAGTATTTCTTCCTTACCTTGAACATTGGTAACAATTATCCACGGATTATCAAGCAGATTAAAGATCGGTTCTATCATATTTTCGCTCCTTACATCATTTATTCTCCTGTTACAACAACAGAATAACATACTCGTTTTCTTTTATCAAGTTGTTTATAATAATTAATTTGTTTAATATTTATATTCATGTACACTATCATAAATTTGAATAAGAGTTTGTTTAAATACAAATATACTCCGCATTTGCGGGAGTAATAAAGAACTTGAAGTCCATCAAATATCGTTGTCGTCGAAACAAACGAAGATGATAATGATTACGATTATTCCGACTTGATTTCAAAATTAAACCATCAGAAGCGCGAAGCCAAAATCGCCAAGAAACAGGCCTTTGCACAGAAGAATCTAACCCCGCAAATGTCCGGGATCTCAACTGCCGTATTATCGAGAGCAGTGGTTCAGAAAAAACGAGGAATGGATGCAAGAGGGCAGACGTTTATAAAGGCTAATAGCCGACATGAGCACGGAAGCCATATCGCACCACCTTGATAATTGGGATAATGCAGACTTTGAGGACAGGCGGCTTGTGGTTGATGGGCTTATCTCACAGATACGAGCCACAAATAAAAGCATCCAGATTGAATGAAAAATCTGAACGCTTTACGAGAAACATTTTACTTTGCGGATTGTTGTACGGTGTATAAGGTTGCTTGCAAAACACAAAAATCAATTTTTCTCCATTTATCAAACCAAGAGCTAGCTTAAAATTATTTTCACCTCTTACATTTAAATCAAGTTTTTGTAACTCCTGGGCTTTTTTATATCCCGTGGTTTTCCCTTTGCTCCTCGCTTTAAATTTTCCCTGTAGACATGACAAAAGGACTAAACTCACAATGAGGAAGCCCTTTTATAATGTCATTTGATAACCCACGCAACCCATAGAGTATTATGAGCGAACGGTCGAACCGTCCTTTCCTTAGTACCTATTCTATTGGTTTCGGGCATAAAAGTCAACTAATTTCTCAAAAGCTGACTTAAATTTTTCCAAGCGTTCAATCCCTAAATACCACTCCGTATGCCTTTCCCAGCGCTCTATAATACAACGAAGATATGCAACACGTCTTTCAACCAGCGACTTATCACAATACCTTTTATGCAGATAAAAAAGCGAAAATATATCATTCAATTTTTGCTCACTTAATTCATCATAACTTAGCTGCGAACCTGCTGCAAAAGAAACTATGAACTGGTTATTCTTAATACACGTCGATTTAGAAAATAGATTAACAAACAAAGGACTATTATGTGCTGCCGCATTCCTAATATTTTTAGCAAATTTGTGAAGTCGCTGTGCCTCACGTAAGGATTTGATTGACTTTTCTTTCCACATGAAGTCAATAAGAATAGATATTTGGCCAAAATTCATAACTTCTAATAGAGTCCAAATTGCTATATCGTTTTTTCTTTTAATATACATATCTTTCAGGTATGTGCTATTGCCAAAGTTCTTCATCACAATTTTAAAAGTATTGGGATGCGAAAGACGAAACCGATATACAATATCATACCCATTCTCGTTTGGATCTGATGTGATAAGATCGAGCAATTTTGATTTTATTGCATACTCATAATCCAAGGACATTTCCAATAGTAAGTATCGAAGTTTTGTATCAATCACTTCTAAATCTACCAACATCGCAAAGTCTAAATTCTGATAGATATTATACTGCTTTTTAAAGTTTTTCCTATAGGCAGTGATTCTATAAAGATACGTACTTTGCCGCAATAATAAAAATGCTTCTCTCTCTGACATCAAATCAAAGGTTATTCCTCTATTTCTTAGGTGGGAAATCATTTCTTTGTTTGTCAGCTTTGGTTTTCTTTGTTCCATACAACTAACCCCTATTATATTTATTCTCCTGTTACAACAACAGAATAACATACTCATTTTCTTTTATCAAGTTATTTGCAACAATTAATTTGTTTAATATTTGATTTTTATATTAATATACGCTATCATAAATTTGAATACGCCCTGCCTACTGCAGGGATGATCCCAATTAGTTTGTTTAAATACAAATATGCCCTGCATTTGCAGGGGTAATAAAGAACTTGAAGTCCACCAAAAGATTATCAAGTTCTTTATCCATTTACTCAACTTTACTTATGCGCAAGCCTAATCTTTCATTATATTGCAATTTATGTTTCCCAATGACAACGCACAAGTCTTCATCCAAAATAAGAACCAATGAACCCTTCAACCAATAGGACTCATACCAACTATCAACTATGCCGGTTTCACGCATTTCATTTTCTATGTAAGATATCGTTTCATCTAAATCCTTTTCATAACGACTAAAAATCAATGGTAGCCGTACAGAACAGCCTGCTATCATTTTTGCAAGCTTATGGTCAGGCATACCCTCCGGTATCTGTTTACCGCCTTCTATCCATGGTAATAAACAAAGTGCATCCTCCTTTCGCTGCACCAATAACACTTCTAATGCATCGGCACCATCTCTAACTGCCGCTTCACCCTCAACATCCTTACGTGAATTTGCAAGCCAACCAAGTATATAGTCATCCGTAAGACTGCCTTTGATTTGATAACCTTTCGCACGTTCCTTTCTATCCTTTTTTCTCCTTTCATGCTCTTGGCTAGCCTTTTCATAATCTTCTACATACTCCACCGGCGGGCAAACATCCAAATCCTCATTATAGACCTGCGCCACGAGCAAGGGAATATCATCTGGCAATTTGATAGCTGATGACCATTTTTCTAAAACACGACAGGTTCGCATCAGTAGATATTCTCCATACACAGCCTTAGAACCATCATCAAAACCACCCCAAACAGCCCCCATAATATAGCATTTTGATTGCTTTACACCATTGGGACGTGATTTTCTATCATGCCTATGCAAACGACCCAGTCGTTGTAATAGCAAATCAATAGGACATAATTGACTAAACATCACATCAAAATCAATATCTAAAGATTGTTCAAAAACTTGTGTCCCAATTATAATTCTCTTCTCCGGACGTTGTTTCGCATCTTTACCCAATTTTGCAAGTAACTCCTTTTCGCGTTTCGCTCTATCTGCCGCAATAAATCCGGCATGATATAATTCTACTATTTCCTCTCCAAATTCTTCCACTACTTTTTCATAAGCCTCTTGCGCCTTTTTTACTGTATTAAAAATAAAACCCGCACAACCGCCATCAACTAACACCATTTTAAGGATTTCAATCCAATTTTCTTCCCCTAGCTTTTCTACCTCTACTACTTTGCTTCTACCACTGATTTGCTTTTTAATCGGCACAGACTTAACCTCTTGCCCATCTGTATAGGTTACAAGAGGATATGCCAACGTGGTTGCCCAATTATCTACCTCATTAAGGTTTAGGTTTAATCCAAGTGCCTGTTCCTTTTTGCCAAAGTAAGCAGCAATAAGTGCCCTGCGCCTCCTCGTCGGCAATGTTGCCGATAGAATAATGATGGGAACTCCATATGCACCAAGCCATTTTATTGCTGTAAGCAAATAACTCTCCATATACACATCATAAGCATGACACTCGTCAATAATTAATACCTTATTTGAAAGGCCCAAATGTCTAAGTGCCAAATGTTTCTGTTTGAGTCCTGCCATCAAAACATGATCTATGGTTCCAATTATAAAATCCGCCAATATTCCTTTTTTCCGACCAACAAGCCAATCATAAACTACAGCAGAATTATTTCCATCCTCATCATCACTATTATAACCAGAAAGCAAAATACCTTCATACTCCTCATTGAATTCCGCTTTACCATGTGCCAAACGTATACTAAGCGCACCGTCTTGATCCTCAAAATGCTCCATCCAACTCTTGACTCTTGTTAACATAGCGTTAGATGTTGCTTGCGACGGCAGAGCAAAATACACACCGCGACAACCCTTTTTACTCGCTAAGATTTCCGCAGCGGCAAGGGCTGCCTCCGTTTTTCCTTCACCCATAGGTGCTTCCACAATAAATATACCCGGTGAATTTGATTCTCTTACAGCATCAACCAAACTTACCTGTACAGGACGTGGATTCTCTATCCCAAAACGAGAACGGTATATACTTTCAGGCATTTGCGGAAACCACATGTTCGGCATTACATCACCGGCATCCTGCTCACTACTGGCTATCCAATCTGCCAAAATAATCAAACCGCTATATAGCACTTGTTGCGAACGAATGAGAATCCTATTTGATGCTTCTTCTTTGGTCAAACCCGAAATCATCAATGCCTCTTCAAGTAATACCTCTTGTGCCTCTTTCCATGAAATCTCATCAAAACCACAATTGTCATCATAAATATCAAGAGCTTTGATTTCGTCACGCGTAGGCGGTGCCCCATGATGGCCGCCAACTACTACACTAATGGAATCACTAAAACCATGCTGCCTTAATATACCAAAAGACACCAATGCATGAGGTGTTTTATTTTCTTCTCTGTACTGCTTTAAAGCGTAATCCGCCCTTTCAAGCCTATTATAAATATAGTCATCCGTATCCTTTGTGTTAAATCCCCTCTTTCTTTGAAATACAGGGCTTGCCTTCCCTAAATCATGGGCATAAGCTAGGAATATCAATAACCTTTCCTCAAGTTGCTCCTTTAACACCTCAGGCAACCAATGTTCCCATAGCTCTCTCGCAACATTTGCGGTCTTTTCCAAATGCGTTTGTAAAGAAACAATTTTATCCGGATCATCATTCTTTGGCTTCTTCGCCCAGAGAGCGCATAATTTCCAATTTTCTAACAAAAAGCTTTCACCTCCTACATCATCTCCACATCAGTAGTAGAGTAAAATACGCATTCATATAATAAGTCACCTTTCTATAACAGCAGTATAACTCTTCAGGACAAAAATATCAATCTTGGGACATTTTTTAAATTATGTTTTTGTGCCTGTAAGTTTTCTGAATATAACCATAGACTCAAAAAGCCTGTGCCAAAGAAAAAAACCACCCTTAAGGTGGCTCGTTTACTTATCCAATTTTTTTCAATCATATGTTATTTCACAGCGAAATAGTACATGAAAATCATGTTGATAACACTCTAATAAAACATCATAAAATTTACGATATCCATCACAAATCAACATTTCCCTTATTTTTTCTACAGAGTTTCTGAATAAATCTTTATCCTTTCTGCATATATCTAATTTATCTTTGTTAAACATCAGCAACAACTGACTCTTATTCACCAGAACAATCGCAGGTTCAAAATTTCCTTTTCCTTCTACACCTAAATCAAGTATTTGTACTTCTTTCGCCTTTTTTATATCCCGTGGATGTATATCTCGCAATTGGCGCATAGCCTCTCTTTTTGAAGATGCTATTTGTTTTTTTATCTCCTCACTTCCATTTTCCTGATAAAACATATTTACCTCTTATTTCATAATCATCTACATGCTACTTTTGAAAAATTAACCTACTACTAATATCCACTCCCCGTAAGAAATTAAGATTATGGGTTCCTTTGGCGATAGCAAATAAATTCTTTCCGGCAGAAATTATTCCAATTTGAGTAAGTAAGAGGGGGTTGCATTTAAAAAGGGGTGTAATGACCGGAAAGAATTTATTTACTATCTACCATTACCATAACATTTATATCAAATTTTTATACATACCTATAACCATATCCTCCTTGGTAGGGCAATACTTCTTCAAAATTACTACAAGCAATTGCCATGACATCCCGATTCCATAAGGATTCCAATAAATCACCAATTAACGCCACATACTCTTTGCACATTTCTTCTTTCTCACAGTATATCTCCAGCAAATGATTATAATATACATATTCACTGGGATTTTCTTTGTGCTTTTTTGCATCATGCCATTTATTCCGAATCACACTGATACTAATAAAACCATTTCTTAATGTTTGAGAACATGTCTGTTGCAAGGATGTTATTTCTATTAACTCTGTAAAAAGTGCTTCTACTTCTTCATTCCACTGAATATATAATTGACAACTTAAATCAGCAAACATTTCATCCGCAGAAGCATGATTTCTTCTAATAAAATCAAAATTGGTCTCAAAATCTATTCCATTGGTAAAACGCGAACGAACGATTGCTTCTTTTCCCAACCAAAAGCCACCCGTCATCAAATATTCAATTTTGTTTCCCTCTTTTGATATTAGAAATTTCATCGCTCTACCACCATGTCTTACTCCATTTTCTCAGCCTTTCTAAAAAGAATCATCCTTTAATATATCACTATAATCTTGGTTCGCTTCTAATTGCATACATCGTTTCTTTTTGTAATAATACACCCCAAAACCTGCCAAAGTAGCCGTAAGGCCTACACCAACTGTAACTAACCACAGTACTAGACTCAAGTCATCTCCCATTTGAGGCAATCTACCGCCTCCGGTACCCGGTCCTGCTCCTTGATTATTACCACCCCCGGGACCTCCTATCGGTGGCTCTGCTTCAGGTCCGGTCGGGCGTTCCGTTGGTGGTTCCGTTGATGGTTCTCTTCCCACCGGTGGTTCTGTTGGTATCATTGGTTCTGTTGGTTCCGTCGACTCCATAATGATATGTTCAAATGAAATTCTCTCGGTTTTTGATCCATTGACCAATATATTATAGGCATAACGGCCATCATTTGCGATTATAATTTCAACGGTAAACACACGAGCATCTAAGGTCAAACCGGAAATATCTTCTGCTACGGCTCTTATCTCATAGCGAAAAACACCTGCCCCGGGAAAGATAATCGGGCTAATTTGTACCGACGTAGCGCCGGTTATACCAAATGTGTATACGCCTGAAACACTACCTGCCGGCATAGGGTTGTTCGGTTCCACAGGGCTTAACTGAAACTGAATCTCCCTGTCAAGCTGCTCCACCTCGCCGTTGTTTCTAATAAAGCTCTGATGTATCGTAAGGGCAACAGAAATCGGCCCCCCTTGGGCTATGGCTGTGGTTGCACTGCCCAAAAGGGAAGCAACAAGCAGGCAGATTACCGCCAAATAGGCCTTAACCATTTTCAGTCGTGTTTTTCGTTTCAATATAGGATTCATATTAATTCATCTCCTTTGCTAAGTCTCTAAAAATAATCCCAAGAATAGCTTTTTGTTTTTTGCTTTTTTTCTTTATAATAAGGACGCACATCAAGGCGATTAGCAACAACGGCAAAGCCACTAGCATAATTCTCATTATCATAGGAAGTCTTGTCCATACACCGGGCAATTCACCTACCGTCGCCATGATTCTATTGTCCGTATCTTCTATATAAAATGGGTTATCGGGTACTTCATCGGTAATTCTTGCAATCAAAACATCCCGCCCGTGGGTGGTAAGGTCAGAACATGTGGATAAAAGAAGTAGTCTATCTTCTATGGTTACATCCACATCCTCACGTATATGAATCGATAACTCTAAAAGATTATTTAGGTGTATCTGTTTGTCATCCGGTTCATAGACGGCTACATTAAACGTTTTTGTATCATAGGCATTGGTGTGTAAAAATGCAAAAAACTCCAATCCCTTGGTCTGCCCATCGAAAAACAAGGTTCCGTATCTGCGTGCATCAAAAAATTCAAAATCATGATAATGTCTCAGTTCACCAAACTTGACATCGTTTTCCATATCATGCCCATAAAAAACGCTTTTAAAATCAGAAAAATCTAGGGCATTTTTCCAGTCCATAAATATCGCACCTGATGGTGAATGTTCTAAAAATACATTGGTATTTACATATTTTAGATTATCGTGTTCGTCCCCTTGGACAATTGGATAATCTATGTTTGTTCCAAATACTGTAAGCCAAGCAAATACTTCTGGATTGATGGCTTGTAATTCCTCAAAGGAGAGAGCGTCTTCCTCGGTCGGTCGAAAAGGTGTATAATTGGCACTTGACGCAATTAAATGAACCTGACGAATATCCCATACGGAAAAAACACTATATAGCAGAAGTAGCAAAACCATAATGGTTGCAATGATATTGACAATTTCCTTGCTTATTTTACATAGGAACGTACCTGCTTTTTCCCCTTTACTCATATGGTGGAACCCCTTTTTTATTACTTGTTCAAGAAGTGTCACCGGAAAACGACCCATATATTGCAGAGACGGAGCAAACCGCCCCTGCAATTAGAACACTTATTGAAATAATCCTTACATTTTAAGATTATAACGCAAAATTATTTTCTTTCTTTGCTTTATATACTTTGAATGCTACAAAACCTGCACCTGCTGCAAAAATCGCAAGAATTGAAAGTACAAATGGCAAATCTTGAAGATGCAAACCAGTTTGAGGTGGTAATTCCAAGTTGTTTTCAAAGTCAACATATGGCGTTCCGGTAGAAACAACCAATGCCGGACCATTTGTCACATTATTTACAGGAGTACCGGCACTGCCAGTTGCCACATCCGTAACACCCGGCCAAACAGTGGTATTCGGCGCGTACATACCAAATTGGTTTGTGTTTGTTGTAATGCTAATTAAGTGACCATAAGAATCTTCTTCATATGCTACAAAACGTGTCCCAACCGGAGTGTTCACAAAACGAAGTTCGTAGCCATGACGTAAATTAACCTCTACCGCCGAACCTGGTGTGAAGAAAATTGGTGAGCCAGCAACCATCACATCGTTATCACCATTTGTATTAAAGATGTAAGCACGGTAAACCCAATTGTACCAGAACCCATCTTCAATATCCCTTTCAGCCGCAACAACAGGGTTATCATAGATTGTAACTAAAAATGGGAACAATTGATTTGTTAAACCAAAGTTACCGGTTACTTCTTTACGGATAATCAATGTACTATAGTCTGGATCGTAAGGATCGCCCCCGTTTCCACCACCACCGGTACCATCTGTACGAATATAAACATTGGTAAATGATAGACCGGAAGGATCTGTTGGAACACCATACTCACTATATGTTCCAGGTGTTGGGTCTACTTTATAACCACCAGGTGTGCCATCATCATTATATACCTTGATTGTAACAAGACTATCCAAGCGAAGACCATTACAAGCTGTTTCTTCACAATCACAAGGTACAACGAGAATGCGAATTTCAAATTCTGCATCTGAGTAATTCAGATATTGGTAATACTCCGGATACTCTGCAAGCGTATTTGTATTTTGTTGCTCTCTCACGCGAAATACATACAAGCCCCATGTTGGAAACATCTCAGGTGTAAATGTAAATGTAGCGTCGTTACAACCTGAAACGGTTTTCGTATCTACCGGAAATCCTTCTACCACGCCTGACATACTTTCATCAAAGGAAATTTGAATTTCATCCACTCCCGGCGCACCTGTTAGTGAAGGTACCGGAGAAATCCAAACCATATCATCGCTATCTGCCGGCCAATGAGCAGGTGATGGTGTGAGATTAAATGCTTGTGTCATTCCAATGAACTCAAAGTCAAAATGGAATGTAAAGTTTGGTGTAGGTGTAGCGGCTGGCATCACTAGGTCCTTGTTGATACCCACAGTAATGTTTCTACCATCACCGGGGTCGAGAATCGGACCGTCTCCAGATCCATTGTCCTCAGCAAAAGCTGTTACACCAAGTACCAATGTCATTAGTACTACTAGCATGATTGATATTATGCCTCTTCTTTTTTTCATTATTTCTTCCTCTCTTAATGTGAATTTTTCAGCTATATCCCTATATAGCCAATGATATATATAAAATATAGATTAAGAAACCTATAGTTTATAACAATGTATAACTTTTCATAAATGACGCCGCCTTACAATTGTAATGACCACCCCAAATGTATCTTGGGTTCTCACTGTGCCATAAATACGGCTATCTATTGCCTGTTCCCTGGCATCACCCAAAAGAAATATCTCCTCTTCGGGTACAAGGATGGGAAAAACTATCCCCTCCTCAAAGGCCCAAGTTTCACCGATGGCGTGGAGGTCCGATTGGGGCATCCCATTTATTCTCAGACGCCCATCCACCAAGTCAACTTCATCCCCTTCACGGGCGATTACACGCCTGATTTGCCGTGTGCCCTCAAAATCCAACAAGACCAAGTCATGGATGGCGTAGTTGCGGTTCAGTCGATAAATCAGTACAACGTCACCGCTTTGCGCCACCGGAATCATACCAGGGTCGGATACAATATGTATGCCGTAAAAGAAAGTGAAAACAATTACGGTAACCAACGCAATTACAGCAATTCTAATACCGAAAGAACGAAATTCTTTCCATACAGAAGTTGTTTTGACGGTTTTTGAGCTTTCTACTTTCCTTTTGTCTTCCTTAATCACTTTCTATCTCCAAAAGGATTTTACTTACTGCTGCTTGTTTTGACTTACGAAACTTCAAAACAATTCCGCCAAAGGCCAACAACCCACCAAGTGTAGCAAATGCAATCAACATCCCTGCATGGGTAGCATTCATATAAAACATCGTTTGCGGTGGAGGTCTACGATCATTGGTAAAATCAAGCTGTCTGTCTTCCGCCATCTCCAAGATTCCTGTGTCCTTATTATCGTAAGGTGGAGAGCCCGGGAGAAGAATCAAACCATTCAATATATTACAGAAAATCGTTGTATTATAATTTGAATTAGCCCCTTCGACCACCCGTACAGTCGCAGCTTCAGGTAAATCTGAAATAACAATTTGCTGACCATGGCGAAGATTAAATGCCCATGAACCACCGGTACCTATCACGCTAAACGTTCCCTCAATTGGGGTCGCAATCCCTGCGCCACTTCTTACAAAACTAAATGTATGCGTACCGGTTCCCAAATTTGCGAGATGCAAGGTAAATGGGAAGTCATGGTTGGGCGTCACCACTATGCCCGTCACCGTCTTGGTAATGGTTAGGTCTAAATCCGGCTCAGGTAGTCCTCGATAGTTAATCTGATGATTGGTTAGTAAGCTACCGTTAAATGGCATAGCCGCCCTTGTATTAAACTCTGCATGATTGCTAGGTGGCGCAAATTCCTGTCGTGATACATTACCCGTTACTGTCCCACCGGTAATGGTGAAACGTCTGTAAGTATTATTCACATTTGGAATCGGGTTTCTATAATCATGATCTGAGCTGAAAATACCACCACCATCACCGTTTGGTGCATTATTATTTCGAATCGCACCACCTTGCATGGTAAAGGTTGGATTCAAACTCTGAATACGTACACCACCACCATGGGCTTGTGCGGTATTGTTTTCAATGGCTCCGTTACGGAAAGTAAATGTACCGTTGTTTATGAATACGCCACCACCGCCGTTGCCAACCAGAGTTTGTAACGCTTCTTCAACGCCTAATGTTGTACCATTGGCATTATTCCTCCGAATCACTCCGGCAAAAGTTGTTGTAGTATTCGCAGCACTTTGATTAATACCACCACCATTTAACGTTGCTATATTGTCTTGAATATAGTTGTTGATACCGGCTTCCGGGGCTACGTTGAATACGCCATCTGTGGTTAAGTGCACACCACCACCGGATCCTGTTGCGGTATTGTTGGCGATCGTAGCAGTACCTGCACCCGTTATATTGAACTGGGCACCTACACCACCAATGTATACACCACCACCGTCACCTGTTGATTCATTGTGAGAGACTGATTTGGCCGCTGTGCCGGTCATGTTAAACCGACCGCTCCCTGCTACACGAACCCCGCCACCACTTGTGCCGCGGTTGCCGGCACCTGAACTACCTATATTTCCGGCAGCCTGGTTAAATATACCTGTGGCTTCCACATTGACACCACCGGGACGATTGGCTGCGCCTGTGCGGTTGGCAACAATCCATCCGTCATTCATATTAAATGTACCACCACGTACATCCACACCACTACCATTGCTATTACCACCGGCACTTGCGCCGGTCGCATTGTGGAAACGAACCTGAGTACTGGCACCATTCATGTTGAAAGTACCGGCCATTTGGTGTACCCCTGCACCGGAGTTTGTTTGGGCTACTGTATTGCCTTGGATATAACCTGTAAAGGTAAATGCACCTTGATTTAGAAATACGCCGCCACCGCCGTTACCAGCTGCTGCACCATTGGCACTATTCGTTCCGATTACACCTGTAACAGTTGCTGCTCCAGTCGCATTGGAGTGAATACCACCACCATTGGTTCCGGCCGTGTTGCCTGTAATTGCTACACCACTACCCGAGCCATTTAAGGTAAGTACCGTAGTGCCCACAGTGCTCACGCCACCACCTATTGTGCTTGCTGTGTTACCTCTAATGGCACGCACGCCGGCATTGTTTAGATTTACAACCGCATTGTTGGCAAAGATTCCACCGCCGCTAGAGGCAGTATTATTATCAATTTCAATCGCACCGCCACCTGTTCCGATTACTTGCCCGGTAATGACATAAATACCACCGCCAGCACCAGCAGCTTGATTGTTGAGAATGGCACTACGACCACCTGTGGCAGTCATATATAATCGAGCACTATCCTGTATAAGGAAACCACCGCCGCCGGAAGTTGCTACATTGTTTTGGACAAATCGATTGCCGGCTGCACCAACCATATGAAATCTTGCATTGACTCCGGTCAATCGAACCCCACCACCAGCAGCGCCTTGATTGCTCTCGTTGGCCCGTGAAGTCCCACCAATAAAACCGGCATACATCCGGAATATTCCTGTACCTTGCACATGTACGCCACCAGCTGTAGCTGCTGCTGTACGATTGGCATAGATACGTGCAGTGGCATTGTTCATATTGAATGTTCCACCACTCATCCATACACCGTTTCCGTTGCTTGTGCCACCAGTGTCCGTTCCATTCGCATTATGTCTGCGAATGCGAGAGTCTGTCCCGGTCATGTTAACGATACCGCCCGTTTGGTGAACACCGGCACCGGTGACACCTGTACTTACTCTATTGTCTTGAATATGATTGGCATTGGCTCCAATCATATTGAACGTTCCACCGGTAATGGCCACCCCACCACCATTTACAGCATGATTCTGATGAATGATTCTTGCACCTGCTACTGCACCATTCATGGTAAATGTACCACCGGATATATGAAGTCCACCACCGTTACCTGTGGCTGCTGCTCCATGGGCCGCACTGTTCACTGCCCTATTCCAGAATATAGCACCACCATCCATACGGAAGTAACCACTGGTAACGCGTACACCACCGCCATAACGACCATGATTGGCTCGTTCGTTCAAACCTGCCTCGCCTGTACCACCGGCGATACCAATACTACCGGCAGTCATGATGACATTGGGATTTGCTGATGTGCCTGTACCCCGTACATTGATGCCACCGCCGCCTAGTGTGCCTGCGGTTACTCTGTTGTTGTATATCCATATGGCTGTACTATTTAGGTTGGCGCGTCCTGCACCTACGATGTCTATACCTGCGCCTTGCGCCGATGCCCTGTTGCCGACTATACTTGTCTCTACACTTGCAGGTATGGTAATGATACCGCTGCCTGCTATATGTATACCACCGCCGTTTGCAGCTGTATTACTTGCAACACGCATACGGCCTGCCGCGGTTGTACCAAGGGTATATGTACCAATATTTGTAAATATACCACCGCCATTTACACCCGCAGTGTTACTTGAAATGTTTACTGCATTGCCAAGGGTAACATTGCCCGTTTGATGGGTACTGGTTCGGTTAATACCTCCACCATTCCCCAAGGCAGTATTGCCTGTAATAACCATAGGCGTAATTGCAAAATATGTGCGTCCGCTCCGGTGATTAATGCCACCACCATGGCTGTTGGTGGGTGTACCAATACCGGCAACGCCGGCTGTATTGTTTCGTATCTGTAGATTTGTTGATGCTCTAACATCAAGTACACTATTGGCAGTACCCATGTCGATACCACCACCGCCACCGGTTGCATTGTTATTGTGTATATCAACCAGCCCGGTTCCAATTACATTGGCCCTTCCGGTACGTGTGATACCGCCTATTGGCACACTATTGAACGCAATACCACCACCATGCCCATTAGCTACTCTCGTACCATTGGGTCTGCGCCCTGCATAGTTGTTCCGTATCACTTTTGTGCCTGCTGTGGAAAAATCAACACGAGCAGTGGTACCCGCCCATATTCCACCGCCACTATTGTAAGCCCAGTTGCTATGGATTGTTCCTGCGTCCATTCGTACATAGGCGATACTTCCCTGAATTGCAACCCCACCACCATTACCGGTGCTAGCTACAGGATCAGACGGGTTCGGAACATTGGTTGTGCGATTACTGTGAATTGTGCCGCCTAGCATTATAAATCGATTTCGAGTCGTGTAAGCGGCACCAGTAAGTGAGCCTACACAAACACCACCACCACTATTGGCGGTATTACTATAAATGACACCATTGCGCATGATAAAATCGCCAAATCGATTCACACGAACACCGCCGCCACCGGAAAGTGTACCTTGCGCCGTATTGCGTCGTATGGTTCCGTTATGCATATCAAATACTGCCAAGGGCGCCGACCCATCCGGTTGATTACCCATTACGGCCACTCCACCACCAACACTTTGTGTAACTCTATTATCTTGGATAAACCCACCATGCATATGAAAGGTACCCTCTACAAACACGCCGCCTCCTGCATTCGCTAGAGAGCGGGCTTCATTATTTTGAATGATACTTGTGGCATTGCGCATTTCCATCCAGGCTGTGCCCATAAGTGCAACACCACCACCAGGACCTGCGCCTGTACTTCCTGCCACGTTTCCACGGAAAGTAGTTCCCGAAGGCGGCAAACCAATTTGCCCACCATGAAAATAAAAACGACTACGACTACCGATAGACACCCCACCACCATTTTGAACGGAAGTGTTACTGTGTATGGTGCCACCATTCATGCGAAATGTGTTTGGAGCCGCAGCTGCGTCAGGAAAAACTATTCTCACACCACCACCTGCAACATTAGCGAAATTGCCATGAATCGTACCACCATTCATAATAAAATGACCGCTGCCATTTGTACCAACATTTACACCACCACCATTGAGTGCTTGATTATTTCGAATGGTACCGTTGTTCATGGTCAAAGTCCCACCGTGGTTAACTGCAATTCCACCGGCATTCGCTCCTCCCGGGGCAGTCCGACCTGCGGTTAGGGTAATACCACCATTTATATATAACCTTGATGGGCCAGAAGTACCGACAGCACTATTCAGGTTAAAATGCCTTCCTTCGGTACGAGTCCAAGTACCGGTACCAAGCAAATTGACACGTCGCCCACCATTGATATTAATTGTGCTCACACTAGCCCCTGTGTTAAACGATCCAGAAATCGTTAGTTGACCTGTCACAGAACCATTGGTTGGTAGAGAAGTCACCCAACTCTGCACCGTACTAGCATTAAGAATACTCATCGTAAAGGCACTAAAGGGCATGATGCCGATATAGTCGCTTGCGGGTGTGACTGTAATCATGATGGCTTCATTTTCTTCATATTGAATTTCTTGTGAATTTGTTTCTCTATCCGTACAATCATTACAGCATTCATGGCTATGCCAATGATCAAATTCATCATAATGGCCGTAATCACATGCGATGGAATCGCCGTATCCCACTACAGCAAAAGATGCAAGGGCTATACTTTCGTGTGACTCATTTTCATAATGGGAAAAGTCGTAGTCAAATTCTATTTCATAATCCCAACCACAAGGCAACTCTAAGTTAATATCATCCTCTTCATACACTACAGGTGGTAACATGATTCTAAATTCGTATCCATCAAACATAGCACCAAAGCCCATGTACTCCGGATATACGGTAACATTGCCGTATTCGTCTACAAATACATCTACCTGCCCGTCAATATCTATGTCCACACTGTCATAGTCATAACAATCGTAAGCATAATCAAAATGATATCCGTCATAGGTATCACCACCCTCTTCATATCCATACGTTTGACCATCTGTTTCTGTTTCAATTTCATACGCTTGCGCAGCGTCACTTTCTAACATAAACGGCAGTATGGTAAAAAGAAATGCTAAAATCATCACAAGTGCAAGCAACTTCTGTTGCCAATTTCTTTTATTTCTGCCTTTCATATTATTTCGTGCACATCGATTTTTCATTTCACCATATCTCCTTTTGATTTGCTATTTATATCCACCACTAAATGATTTTGTGCTTTCCTTCGTTTTTACATATAATGGACTGTAGCATAGATTTTTGAAGTGCATGACAAAAACAACACATGCGGGCATGGATGAAACGTAAACGGGGTTGTGATTTTGCGTTTTTATAAAAATTTGTTATGAAAGAACGTTTTGGTTGCAAATCAAGATAAGATAGGATATATTTAAAACTAATCTTAAAATTAAAGAAACCGTTTTATTTTGTACAATGATTTAGATTTGCCCGGAGGGGAGGGGGAACTTTTATATGAACATGACCTTTTTTGATTTTTTTCGTGATTTTTTACTATTTCTACCTTTTGCGATAGCCGCAAAGGTAATTTCCGAAGATAAGAAAATGCGCTTAAAAGAAAATCTCTATCTTCTTCTTATCATTTGTTTGTACGTGTTAATGATAGGAATCCTTTTAGACCATCTACTTCCCAACTTGAACGCAATCGCTTCAGCTTTGCTGTGGGTTGTGCCCTTTTCCGCTACATTTCTTTACTTCTTTAAAATCAAACGCTTTTCCTTTTCGGATTCTGTTATCTTTCTAAGTGTAACTGTCATCCTAATGAAGCTGATAAACACGCTATTTTTAATCGGCATTCATATGCTATTCCCCGATTATTCCACACTGATTGCTTCCAAAACCTCCCTCCCTTCTGTTATCGACTTTGCAAGATGGCTGCCATTTCTATTGGGCAACATCTTCATCTCTGCACTGGTTACATATCTATATGTAAAAGTTACCAGTAAACTCTGGGGGAAAATCAATGATAATCGTAAAAGCTTAAAAATTGTCAGTCTTTTCTCTGCCTTAGTTTTATTTATCGTCCATTTTTCCGCTGCTTTTTTCTTTTACCAAAATGAATTACTCGCATTTATCGCCTCATGGAATACTCTGTTGCTCATAGGGGCACTTTTTTCTCTTTTGGCTGGCTTCTTATTCTATATCACGTCACTAAATGCAAAGTTTATCTTGGAAAAACAGCAAGCGGAACAAGCAATACTCCAATGCTACACAGACCAGTTAGAAGAACAACAAATTATGGTTCGTAAATATAAACATGACTTTCAAAATATCATCTTAGCCATGGAACAATTAATAATCACAAAAGATTGGGATGGGCTGACAAGATACTTTGTTTCTGTAAAAGGGTCAACTATTATCATTGATAGGAATAATGTTTTTTCTGATAGCTTGAGTAACATCAAAGTCAAAGAAATCAAAAGCATACTTTCTTCAAAGTTATTTAAGGCCATAAATTTAAATATAAACACCACATTTTACTGTAATGATACAATAGAAAACTTTACCACTGACCCCGTCACTTTGGTACGAATACTCAGCATTATTTTAGATAATGCCATCGAAGCATCTGAAAAATTGGGCACAGAAAAAGCGAAGCTGGCGATGACGCTTTACAAGGTCAAAGAAAGTATCCATTTTTCTATCACTAACGCCACCCCCCCCCCGAAAGTACGTTCTCTTTGCGCCAAATGACACAAGCAGGCTTCTCTACGAAGGGTAAAGGACGCGGTTTCGGGCTATCCATCCTAAGTGATTTGATCAATGCTTCACCTAACATCTCTTTGTCCACTCGTATGGAGAATGAACTTTTTACACAAACTTTAATCATTGGAGGTGAAAGGAATGTATAAAATATTTCTGTGCGAAGATAATCCCATTCATTTAGAACGCTTCCAAAAGATGATACGCAAATACATTTTTTCCAAACCATTTGAAATAGAAATGGCATTATTTACCGACAGTTCAGAAAAACTGTTGACCTATGTAAAAGCCAATCCAAATTTAAGTGGTTTATATTTCTTAGATGTAGATTTACAAGAGGATATCAACGGCATAGAGCTTGCCGCCCAAATCAAAGAATATGATATATCATCCACCATTGTATTTATTACCACTCAGTCGGAATTGGCATATCTGACCTTTCATTTTCGAGTGGAAGCCATGGATTATATCACCAAGGACCATACCAATGAGGAAATCGAGAAAAGAATCATAGAATGTATCGATTTAAGTTATGAACGCTTCCTAAAAGGCAAGCACCACCATATAAAATATTTTCCCATTAAAGTGGAGGACAGGATTTTAAACGTCCCTTATAATGATATTTTGTTTTTTGAAGTTTACCCTGACCCCAAGGTAACCCACCGGCTAATCCTTTATACCGATACGCAAACGCTACATTTTCGCGGACAGCTTAAAAATGTTCTAGCACTAGGTCCGGAATTCTTCAATTGCCATAAATCGATTGTGGTGAACCTAAATAAGATAAAACATGTGGATAAGAAAAAAAGAGAAGTTGTTTTGTACAACGGAGATATCGTGCCTGTGAGCAAGAGAAAAGTGTATGAATTAGTGGATGTATTGGAAAAAAGGGGGAATCGCTAAATTTTCTAGAGCCCATTGAAAGCATCCCCCGCTTGTGCGTAAATGGCAGACCATCAGTACCTCTAAGGGAAAGCTGCTTTGGCAGCCTCCCTATTTCATAGTCTGACAGCATTCATCTGGTAATTCATCTGGCCAAGGCAGAAGTTTTTCCAGTTGCGACCTATCACCATGGAATGTCAACACTTTCTTCACCATAATCCCTTATTCACTCTTGACTTATCACAATATATCGACTATACTGAAATCAAATTTCGGTTTAGTCAAAAAACGGAGAGTGAAAATGTATATAAAACGAGCAATCGAAGATTCTATCAACAAAATATCTAAAACTTTTCCGGTTTTACTTGTAACCGGACCCCGACAAGTCGGCAAAACAACTTTACTAAAACAACTAGCAAATGATTCTCGAGGTTATGTAACCCTAGATGATCCGGATGCTCGTGCTTTAGCAAAAACTGATGCCGCGCTTTTTATGCAGCGCTACACACCTCCTATATTGATTGATGAAATTCAATATGCACCAGAAATTCTCCCTTACATCAAAATGCATGTTGATCGTACTAGCAATATGGGGGATTTTTGGCTTACAGGCTCCCAAGCATTTCAAATGATGAAGAATGTCAGTGAATCTCTTGCCGGACGAATAGGAATTGTAAATTTACTTGGATTATCATCCAGCGAAATACACAAACAACATTCTGAACCATTTACCACAGACCCCAAACGATTAATCACACGACTTAAACAAACTCATAAAATCGGGCTCGACGAGATTTATAATAGCATTTTTACTGGTTCCTTTCCTGCGCTTTACAGAGAAAATAACCCCCCAGAGCTAACAGAGTTTTATCGTTCCTATATCAATACTTATCTCCAAAGAGATATTAAAGACTTAACTCAAGTTGCTGATGAAACGACGTTTTATAATTTCATGTTACTTGTTGCCGCTCGCACTGCTAAGCCGATTCAATATGAGGAATTGGCAAGAGAGGCTGGTATAAGTGCTGCTACAGCAAAAAAATGGTTATCTATCTTAATCTCGTCAGGAATTGTAGCTTTGGTGCAACCATACCACAACAATTTGTTAAAACGTACCATCAAAATGCCTTTATTACACTTTTTAGACACTGGTCTTTGTGCCTATCTGTTAAAGTGGGGTAATCCGGAAACCTTAGAGCGTGGAGCAATGTCAGGATCCTTTTTTGAAAGCTGGGTGTTCTCCGAAATATATAAAAGCTATTTAAACGCAGGCAAAGAACCCCCTATATTCTATTATCGAGATAAAGAAAAACGAGAAATTGACCTACTTCTTTATGAAAGCGGAACATTGTATCCCATCGAAATTAAAAAGGCTGCCTCACCTGGGAAAGATGCAATAAAAAATTTTAATGTTCTCAAACCTATAACTGAGCCAGAACACTTTGGAAAACTCGAACAATATAAAACCGAAATCGGAAGCGGTGCAGTTATTTGCATGGCAAATGACCTCTTACCAATTGACAATAAAAATTGGTTTGTTCCAGTATGGTTAATATAACATTAATTAAGCATTTTATAAGCACTTTTGTTATTGGGTTTGGGATGCTTTGGACAGCAAACATACTGTCTCTGCCGTAGCCGTCAACCAATCGAACCGCACTTCGTTTGTTCTCTTGGGACGTCCTGACATGGCGCGTACATCTACTCACTGTGTCGCTTCGCTCCTAGTGAGCAGTGTTACGCACTCAACGTGAACTGTCATCGGAAATAAATCCACCGCCCTTACACGCCGTAACCCATATCCATTCCCACACAAAAACTTCAAATCCCTAGCCAGCGTCGCTGAATCACAACTCACATAAACCACTTTTTCAGGGCTCATCTCTACGATTGTCTCCAGCAATTTTTTATCACAACCTTTTCTCGGCGGATCCACCACAACCACCTCTTCCCGTTGTCTCTCCACTTCATGATATAGTTGCAACAAAACCACTTCTGCTTTTCCTACATAAAACGTTGTATTTTCTATCTTGTTTATCCTTGCGTTTTCCTTGGCATCTTCTATCGCCTGGGGCACCACCTCTACCCCAATTACCTCTTTTGCTTTTTGGCTAAAAAACAATGCAATCGTTCCGATGCCACAATACATATCCCATACCCTCTCATGACCTTTCAAATCCGCATAGGCCAAAGCCAAACCATATAATCGTTCCGTCTGGCGAGGATTAACTTGAAAAAAGGACAAGGACGAAATCTGATATTGAATGCTGCCAATATAATCTGTAATATAATTTTGCCCCCAAAGGGTTTCGCAAGACGCCCCCAGAATTACATTATTTCTTTTTTGATTAAAATTCACAACAATACCGGTCATTCCCTCAATCTGCATCAACGCTTCTATCAATCTTTCCACCTGTTTCAACCCTGTTGTATCTTCTGCATTGAGCACCAAACAGACCATGATTTCTTTTGTCACAAAACCATAGCGTATTAATACGTGGCGTACCAATCCCGAACCTGTTTCTTCATCATAGGCCTTTATCTGCATTTGCTCCATATAATCCATCACATGCTCCAATACCCTTTGGTTTATCTCTACCCCCAAAGGACAATCTGTATTTGCAATAATATTATGGGTGCGACCGGCATAAAACCCTGTAACAATCTTTCCACTTCTATCTGTGCCAAAGGGAAACTGTGCCTTGTTTCGATAACGAAAAGGCTTTTCCATACCCACAATTGGTTCTACAATTTCTTTTAATAATTCTTCGGAAAACCCACCAATTCTTTTTAGGTTGTTTACAACCTTAGTTTCTTTCCATTCCAATTGCTTTTCATAAACCATTTCTTGTATTTGACAGCCACCACAAGGGCGAGCAATCGGGCATTTTGCAGGCACTCGAAAAACCGATGGCATAACAATTTCCATCAAACGTGCATAAGCATAATTCTTTTTGACTTTCATTACTTTCACTTTTGCTGTATCACCGATAATCGCATCTTTCACAAATAAGGGAAAGCCATCCGCTTTCCCTATACCTTCGCCTGCTGCGCTCATATCCTCTATTGTTACTTCTATCACATCATTTTTTTGCATCATTTTTCAACTTTCACATAACCGGCGCTTGTTCCATGAATTCATTGTAAGCTATACCGTTGTTCTTCTTAAATTTGTCTCAAACAAACGGTTATACCCCAACCAATCATTGCCTTGTTTTTCATGGAATAACTCAATCAAAATCTGCAATTTTGAATCGGCATTATCCGCCAAATTCAATACAACCGCCTCTATCAAAGCCGGCTTTTTCGGAGAACCAAACTCCAACTCTCCATGATGCGCCAATACACAATGTTTTAACTCATTTGCCAACACTTCCGGGAATCCCGGGGTATTTTGCACCGCCTCCGTAATCATCTCCACACCAATGATAATATGACCAATCAGCTGACCTTCGTCGGTGTAGTCATTATCCGGAAAATCAGATAGCTCCCGGGTCTTACCAATATCATGGAACAAGGCCCCTGCGTACAAAAGACTACGGTTAACCACCGGGTAATTGTCTGCAAAATAACAACACAGCCGCAAAATGTTCACCGTATGCTCCAACAAACCACCTGCAAAACTATGATGAACCGACTTGGCTGCCGAATGCTCTTTAAACTTTTTAACAAAACTTGCATCCTTAACAAAATAAAATTCTGCAATCTGACGCAAATAATCGTTTTCTATCCCTTTGATAAAACCACAAAGTTCCTGATACATCTCCTCCACATCTTTATCCGTGGAAGGCAAATAATCCAACAAATCGTACTCATTCTCAGAAACCTTACGAATCTGTTTGATATTCAGTTGCAAACTATTGTTATAACTAATCACATCTCCTACTACTTCAATAAAATCTTTTTCATCATACTCTGCAATACCGTGGGAATTGGGGTCCCAAACCTTGCCATCCAGTGTGCCTGTTTTGTCTTGTAATATCACATTGTCATAAGGTTTCCCACCTCTGGTTTCTGCGGAACGCTTTCCTTTGCACAAATAAATGCTGCGAATATTTAAGCCTTCCCGTAAATCTTCTATATACTTCATGGATTCCTCTTTCTACCTTTACTTAGACTTATCAGCGGCGATCAATCAATGTCACCTGAAAGTCCATCTCTACATAACCGTCAGCACCTCGCCTGGCCGCAACAATATTGATATCGTCACTCAAACTACCATCTAGGATTGCACGGGTAAATTGTTGCATTGTTTCTATCTCTTCGCCATCAATCTCAATAATCACATCTCCATTTTGGATACCGGCAGCCATAGCCGGAGAATCTACCACCACATAACTCACATAAACACCTATGGGAATTTCTTGAACGGCAGCAAGCTCTTCTGTCACAACAACACCCTGTACACCTAAGAATGGCAAAGCCTCATCATTCACCAACATATAAATCGCTGGTCCTATATCCGAAATACCCAATGCATTGGCCGTGTTGCTGCCATTATTTTGCCAAGGCCCGGGCATAATCATCCCTGTTATCTGACCACGTGCGTTGAATAAGAAGCCTGTACCACCGGAAGAAACGGAAATGTCCGTTCCCAAAATACGAAATTGACTATCCGGTATGGTTACAGAGACTTGGCTGGAGCTTAAAATCCCATAAGCCACACCATCACCATGACCTAATATATTGCCCACTGCAATCACAATATCCCCTTGACGCACCATACTGGAGTTGCCTAAATCAGCAACCACGATCGCTTCTAAATTTTCTTCACTTAATGCCGCTTTTGGAATGGCAAACACCGCTAATCCCCGTGTCTGATCCTGTATCCGTAACTCCCCGACAAATACCGCATCATCGGAAATCGTAATCTGAAAATTTTGATGATCGCCGGCAAGGACATTATATGCCAGCACCAAAAACTCATTTCCATTATCACCAATCACCAAACCTGTTGTCCGACCGGCACGTGATGCCTCATCACCCACCCAATGCTCTTGGTCACCCATGCCCTCAATGTATACGATAGACTTATTTGCCGTTTGAGCGATTTCATACATACTTCTCAAAAGCTCAGCATAACGCTCGGCTGTCAATTCAACTTCTGTGGGCACTTCTACAACAATCGGATCCTGCTCCTCTTCTACTTCGGGCTCGTCATCTTCTTCTATCATTGGCTCTTCCGGCTCTTCTAAATCATCCACTTCCTCTTCTTCCGGTGCTAACGTAACCCTTTGATTTGTATCATCTGCAAACATCTCTTCAAAAACAGGTCTGAGCGCAAAAAAACCAAGGCAAGCAAATATCCCAAACACGACACCCAATATACAAGCCATGAGTATACGCCTTAGAGTTTTCACCCTGCTGCCCGTTTTGGTCTTAATGGTTTCCCGTAAAAATGAATACTGCTCATCATCTGGTTTCAGATTAGGATCTTTCTCGCTTTGCATCATCAAGTCTCCTATATAAGCTTCCTGCTTTGTAGTATAACTTATTTGGAGCAATTGTTCAATATTTCCTTTTCATAATCCCATAAATAAGGTAAAATGTAACAAGTTGGAGCATTTACAAAGAAAGCAGGTTGATAGAGTAAAAACATGAATCAAAAATCTTATCATAAATTAGAATTCCCAAAAATAGTCACCATGTTAGAAGAGCAAGCCTCTTCTTTTCGTGGCAAACAACTCTGTCAAAGATTAAAACCTATGACGGATTTAGAAAAAATAAATACAGCACAAGAGCAAACTGCCGCCGCCTTTGCGCGGATCGTTCAAAAGGGACGCCCTTCTTTTCGTGAAGCTTTTCCCATAAACGAATCCATCAAACGTTTGGAAATTGGTGCTACCCTTGGAAGTGGGGAACTCTTACGCATTTGCCGACTTCTGCAAGCCACCGCCCGGTGCAAGACCTACGGCCGGCAAAACAACCAAGAGGACACACCGGACTGCTTGGATGCTTTTTTTGAGCAGCTGGAGCCCCTATCTCCCGTGGCAACCGAAATAGACCGTTGTATTCTTGCGGAAGATGTTTTCCATGATGACGCCAGCAACACTTTAAAATCCATACGGCGTAGCCAAGGACGTCTCAAAGAAAAAATGCAGACCACCTTAAACTCCATGGTCAACGGATCCCTCCGGGTCTATCTGCAAGATGCCATTGTTACCATGCGTGGTGACCGCTATTGTCTACCGGTAAAAGCAGAACATCGCAGCAAAGTAAACGGTATGATTCACGACCAATCTTCCACCGGTTCTACACTTTTTATAGAACCTATGGCAGTGGTGACATTAAACAATGATTTAAGAGAATTATATGCCAAAGAACAAGAAGAAATCCAAGTGATTTTGGCACGTTTGAGCAATGATATTGCGGCATATTTAGAGGAACTTGCCTTAAACTATCGCCTTTTGACAGATTTAGATTTTATCTTTGCCAGAGGCTCTTTGGCATTGGCTATGAACGCCCATCTACCTATTTTTAATACAAATGGTTATCTCCACATAAAAGAAGGACGCCACCCTTTATTGGAAACACAAAAGGTCGTTCCCATTACCATTATGCTGGGTAAGGATTTTCACATGCTTATTATCACCGGACCCAATACCGGCGGTAAGACGGTTTCTTTAAAAACCGTTGGTTTATTTACTTTGATGGGACAAGCCGGCTTGCACATTCCTGCCCGCTCTAACTCCGAACTAGCCGTATTCAAACAGGTTTTTGCTGATATCGGGGATGAACAAAGCATCGAACAAAGCCTAAGCACCTTTTCTTCTCATATGACCAACATTGTTTCTTTTCTGGAACAAGCAGACGAAGATTCACTTGTATTGTTTGATGAATTAGGTGCAGGAACCGACCCGACAGAGGGAGCCGCCTTAGCCATTGCCATTTTGTCATTTTTACATGCGCAAAACATTCGTACCATTGCAACGACCCACTATAGTGAGTTGAAAGTCTATGCCTTATCTACCAATGGTGTGGAAAATGCCTGCTGCGAATTTGATGTAGAAAGCCTAAAGCCTACCTACCGCCTTTTAATTGGGATTCCCGGCAAAAGTAATGCCTTTGCCATCTCAGGGAAATTGGGATTGCCCCCTTATATCATCGAAAATGCCAAAACCCAGCTGAGTGAGCAGGATGTCTCTTTTGAAGATTTGCTGGAAAACTTAGAAAGCGGGAAACGTACGCTCGAAAAAGAACAAGCCGAAATCGAGCGTTATAAACGGGAAGCCACCGCCTTAAAATCTCAAATTGAATCCCAAAAACAACGGTTAGACGAACAAAAAGAACATATCTTGCGAGAAGCAAAAGAAAAAGCAAACCTTATGTTACGGGAAGCAAAAGAAGTTGCCGATGAAACAATTGCGCATTTCCATAAATTTGGAAAACAGCATGTATCCATTGCCGACATCGAGAAAGAACGTGAGAAATTGCGGCAAAAAATCAAGGATACTTCCAGTGCACAGGCATTGACTACAACAAAACCACGCAAGCAACACAAAGCAAAGGATTTTCAATTGGGTGAGTCCGTCAAAGTTTTAAGTCTGAATCTCACAGGCACTGTCAGTTCATTGCCCGATGCCAAAGGAAATGTATTTGTACAAATGGGCATTATGCGCTCCCAAGTCAATATCACGGATTTGGAAATTATAAAAGAGCAAAACCCCTACTCCACACCCGGCAAAAGCAAGCAAAGCAGCGGTGCAACAAACATGAACAAAGCGATGCACATTCGGCCTGAAATCAATCTCTTAGGGAAAACCGTTGATGAAGCCTTGTCGGAACTGGACAAATATTTAGACGATGCCATGCTTTCTCATTTAACTAGCGTTCGTGTGGTGCATGGAAAAGGTACCGGCGCACTTCGAAATGCCGTACACAACTACTTAAAAAAACAAAAATATGTCAAATCTTATCGCCTTGGAGAATTTGGCGAGGGTGATGCAGGGGTTACGATAGTTGACTTCAAATCATAACACATATCAGGAGGATAATATGGTTTCAAAACAAAAAATTCTAATTGTTGATGACGACGATAATATTGCCGAGCTTATTTCCCTTTATCTAATCAAGGAATGCTATGATACCAAAATTGTTTATAACGGGGAAGAAGCACTGGCAACCTTTGAAAATTGGCATCCCAATCTCATTTTGCTGGATTTGATGCTACCCGGCATGGATGGTTATCAGGTTTGCCGGGAAATCCGCAACAAATCAACCACACCCATTATTATGTTGTCTGCTAAAGGTGAGGTCTTTGACAAAGTTCTTGGTTTGGAACTGGGTGCCGATGATTATATGATTAAGCCTTTTGACGCAAAGGAAATGGTAGCGCGTGTCCGGGCTGTTTTGCGTCGCTATAAAAGCCGGGCAACAGAGGAGCCGGAAGATAGTACCGCAAAAAAAGTTCTCTATGATGATTTAGAGATTAATTTAACAAATTATTCCGTTATTTATGACGGTGAAATCATTGAAATGCCACCAAAAGAGCTCGAACTGCTCTACTGTCTTGCTGCATCACCCAATCAGGTATTCACACGGGAACAACTGTTAGATCGTATCTGGGGTTATGAATATTTAGGAGATACCAGAACCGTAGATGTACATGTAAAACGGATTCGGGAAAAAATGAAAGAGCATCCAAAATGGGGACTTAGCACCGTTTGGGGCATCGGTTATAAATTTGAAACAAAAAGGTAAGGGAAGATGAAAAGTATCCTATACGTTAAATTTGCAATCTTATACATTATATTTGGTTTTATCAGCCTCTTTACGATCGCTACGCTTTCGGATACTCTGATTCAATCCAGATTTCAGCAGGATACTTCTCATACTCTGTTTCGCAATGCTGCCCTGATTTCTGGTACCTATTTACCTGCTTATTTTTCAGGAAATCTTGAACTAAATGCCATCAATCATCAGTTTGGTATTATGGCCATTTATTTAGATTCCTACATCTGGTTTGTGGAACCTGATGGCAGCATGATTACTTCCGCAGGACACAGCGGAGGAAGCGCACCTGATTACATAGAACACTTTAATCCCGCAGAAATTCATGGCCGGCAATACATGATCGGCAACTATCATGGACATTTTCAAGAAGATGTGATTACCGTCATTGCACCGGTTACCCAAAGCTTTGAAATCAAAGGATATATTTTACTTCATATGCCCTTTCAAAACATTATCCATAGAACCAATGTGGTATTAAATTATATTTATATTACCATGGGGGTTATTTATCTCTTTTCCTTTTTGATTTTGATGGGTTTTCATCTGCTCATTTATATGCCTTTGCGAAATGTTACGGAAGCTGCCACCCAATATGCCCAAGGCAACTTAGAATATGAAATCCCTGTGCGAACCACAGATGAAATGGGTTATTTATCCGCATCCCTTAACTATATGTCTACCCAATTAAAGGATATGGAGGATTATCAAAAATTGATTGTTGCCAATGTTTCCCATGATTTTCGCTCACCTTTGACTTCCATTAAGGGTTATGTCGAAGCCATGACTGACGGCACCATTCCCTCAGAATTACACGAAAAATATCTCAAAATCATTTTATTCGAAACCAAACGGCTAACTGATCTGACCACCGATTTGCTTACCTTAAATGAAATCGACAACCGAGACTTTCTTTTAAATAAAATAGATTTTGACATTCAAGCATCCATCAAGCAGGTCGCTGCTTCTTTTGAGGGTATCTGCAAAAACAAACGTATTTCCATTGAATTGCTTTTTTTAGAGGATTATGTTTCCGTTTATGCAGACCGGGGTAAGATTCAGCAAGTTCTTTATAATCTGATAGACAATGCCATTAAATTTAGTGAAGCAAACAGCAATATTACCATTGAGGTACGTGAGAAAAATGAAAAGGTTTTTGTCTCTGTAAAAGATTATGGATTGGGAATTCCACGCAAAGAATTAAATAAGGTTTGGGAACGTTTTTACAAATCTGATTTGTCTCGCGGAAAGGATAAAAAAGGCACCGGATTAGGACTGGCAATTGTCCGGGAAATTATGCAAGCCCATGATGAAAATATCAATCTCATTAGCACCGAGGGTGTGGGAAGCGAGTTTACTTTTTCCTTGCATAAATCATAAGTTTATATTACTATGAAGTAGAAGAATGATATAGGCTGATAAAGGTATCAGCAAATGCTTTCATTTTATGTTTAAAGGAGGTATCTCAAAATGGCATATGTTATCAATGATGATTGTGTAAGCTGTGGCGCATGCGAAAGCGAATGTCCAGTGAGCGCCATCTCTGAGGGTGATGGACTCTATGTTATTGACGCTGATGGTTGTATCGACTGCGGCGCATGTGTAGACTGTTGTCCAACGAGTGCAATCGCTCCAGAATAAAAACATGAAAAGTTGTGGGAGTCGTATTAAATTAATACGACTCCCGTTCCATATTGCCAAATTTTGTATATTTGGGTATCCATGTCAATTCTACCGTTCCAATGGGACCATTTCTATGTTTTGCTATGATGATCTCCGCAACATTTTTCTTTTCTGAATCAAGGTCATAATAATCATCCCGATACAAAAACATACATACATCTGCATCCTGCTCAATGGCACCTGATTCACGCAAATCTGAAAGCATCGGACGTTTGTTTGGTCTTTGCTCTACCGCACGGCTTAACTGTGACAACGCAATGACAGGCACATTTAACTCTCTTGCCAAACCTTTTAGAGAACGGGAGATTTCTGAAATTTCTTGCTGACGGCTTTCGCTATTTTTGTTTTTGCTGCCACTCATCAATTGCAAGTAATCAATGATGACCATTTGCACATCCAATTCCAATTTATACTTTCGGCACTTTGAACGCACTTCTGCAATGGAAATCGAAGAAGTGTCATCAATGATTAATTTTGACTTACCGATTGTATTGGAACCCTCTATCAACTTCTCCCAATCCGAATCCTGCAAATTTCCGGTTCGCAATAGCTGTGCATCCACACGTGATTCCAAAGCAAAAAAACGATTGACCAACTGCTCTTTTGACATCTCCAAACTAAATATAACCACACCTTTATTTTGACGCAACGCTGCATGTTGCGCAATGTTCAGAACAAAAGCTGTCTTGCCCATAGAGGGCCGTGCCGCAATCAATACCAAATCGGATGGTTGCAATCCGGATAACTTATAATCCAAATCATGGAAACCGGTTGGGATACCCGTCACAGATCCTTTGGTGCGTGACGCACGCTCAATCACATCTAAGGCATTTAAAACCACTTGGCGAATCGGAGTATATGTTTTGGTATTTCCTCCCTCCAAAAGGGCGAAAATCCTCTTTTCGGTACTTTCCATAATCTCATCTATCGGCTGGTTTTCCAAATAACAGGTATTGGCAATTTCTTCGTTTATTTGTATCAAATGACGTAATATTGTTTTTTCCCGCACGATAGCCGCATAAAACTTTACATTGGCTGATGTTTGGGCGTTGATTAAAATATCTTGGGCGTACTCCATGCCACTTATCTCCGGCGGCACATCTTTTTTCTTCAAATGCTCTTGCAAAGTAATCAAATCAACCGGTTTGCCACTATTGTATAACTCCACCATACCATCAAAAAGCACACCTAAGGCGCGCTGGTAAAAATCAGTACCGATCAGAAGCTCCGATGCTGTTAAAATTGCATCATTATTTAAAAGCATAGCACCAATTACTGCCTGCTCTGCCTCAACGCTGTGGGGCATCATTCGCTTTATCGCCGCTTCCATTTTATTTTTCCTCTTTCACAATCACATTTAAATCTGCGCTCACTTTTGGATGTAACTTTACAGATACAACATGAACCCCCAATGATTTAATGGGCTCTTTTAAGGTAATCTTTTTCTTATCCAATTCTAAGCCTATTTGTTCCTTTGCCCCCTCGGCAATCTCTTTTGCAGAAATCGCTCCAAAAGCACGGCCACCCTCGCCTACTTTCATCGTCAACTTGATGATTCCGGCCTGAACTTGTTCCGCCAGTACTTTTGCTGCATCTAAACTTTTTTGTGCAATTTTTTCCGCATTATCTTTTTTTAGTTTTAAATCATTTAAATTTTTTCCCGTTGCTTCCAAGCCCAGCTTTTTCTTTAGAATAAAGTTACGAGCATAACCATCGTTTACTTCAACAATCTCACCTTTCTTACCCAATGACTTTACATCTTCCAACAAGATAACTTTCATGCATCTTTCCTCCTATTCTACAAATCCCCATCTTCTACCATGGTTTTGATTATATCTTTTAATGTCTGAATGGCTTCGCTCATGTCCGTGTGATCCAACTGCGCTCCGGCAGCATTGATATGGCCACCGCCGCCCATTTTCTCCGCAATAATCTGAACATTAACTTCATCAATGGAACGTGCGCTCATATATATCATGCCCTGAAAAGCGGTCAGTGCAAAGGACGCCTTAATCCCGCTGATATCCAATAGTTCATTGGCTGTTTGTGCCGCCAAAACAGTCGAATTGTCAATATCACCAAGGCAAGGTGCAATGGCAAATTCTGAAAAGTACACTTCCGCCGTTTGAATGGCTTGTGCTTTGGCACGGTAAAAGGCAAAGTCATCACGAAACATCTTGCGCACACGATTGATATCCGCACCGCAGCGGCGCAAAAAAGCTGCCGCTTCAAAAGTTCTAACACCGGTTCGGTTCATAAAATTACGTGTATCAATCATAATCCCGGCATACAAACAATTGGCCTCTAGCACCGGAATTTTAATGTCTTCTACAATATATTGTAAAATTTCCGCCACCAATTCGCAAGTAGAGGAAGAATAAGGCTCAATATAAGATAGCACCGCATTTTCAATGGAATTGCTACTCTTACGATGATGATCCAACACAACAATGGACTTGGAAATCTCTAAGAGTTCAGGACACTCTGTCAAACTCGGCTTATTCACATCTACTACAATCACCATGGTATTGTCATCTATCATGTCTAAGGATTGTACCGGCGTTACAAACAAATCCTCCGGATAAGCATTGCTCCTGCAAACTTCATCATATAAAGGTGCAATAGAAGTAACGGATTCATCAAACACAATACGGGCCTTTTTCGCCAAAGCTGTCACCGAACGGTAAATACCCATACTTGCACCAAAACTATCCGCATCCATAATCTTATGACCCATAATCAAAACCAAGTCTTTGCTCATGATAAATTCCCGCAAAGCCTCGGCCTTAACCCTCGCTTTTACCCGTGTATTGCGGGCGGCTTGCTCATTTCTGCCACCAAAGTACTTGATGCCTTGGATACTTTTTACAACAGCCTGATCACCACCTCTTGCCAAAGCCAAATCTATCGCAATACGAGCACTGGCATAACTCTTGGCATAGGTTTCATAATTCAACCCCATCCCCAAACTCAATGTTACCGGGCGTGTGTTGCCTGCTGTGATGGTTTTTATATCTTTTAATAAGCTAAAGTTGTCCGCTTCAAATTTCATATAACTTTCATGACGAACCACAAAAAAGTACTTATCTTTTTCCAGCTTTTTTAATAGCCCATCTACGTCACTGAAATACTTTGCAATCTTTCGATCCACAATCGCCAAAAGCAAAGATTGGCGCCCTTCTTCTACATCTTCCATCACATCTTCGTAATTATCAATATAAATCAAACCGGCAACCAAACGCTGTTCTTCATTTTTACGAATATATAGTTTTAACTCTGTTACATCCTTTAAATGAATGGCAATAAAATACTCTTCCTCCTCCGGCATATGAAAGAGATTTTCTGCCTCACTAAAGCCGGCCACAGAAATCTTACGCATAATCACATAATAATCTCTATCCTGATATGTAATGTTAGTTTTTACTTCTTGTCCTTCTTCCGTGGGAAACTTCGCAAGTTGTAAGTCCGGAAAAACCTTTTGAATATATTTTAAACCCTTACTTCCGTCAATTACCTCGCGAAAAACATCATTGCGCCAAACAAGCCGACCATCGCTCAAGAAAACACCATATGGCACGGACAAATCCTTTAATAAGGTATTTTGTACACCGTTGTATCGAATGGAAAACTTGACCATGTCCGTTATGATGTTGGAACGAGTATAAAAATATAAAATACTTGCAATAATCACATAAATCGCAATAAAAGCAGACATGATAATACCGGCCGAATGATCCAGAAAATAAATCCAGACATTGACCACAGCTAAAAGCAAGGCCAAAAATAAAGGCCATTGCATGTAAAAGCGAAGTCCGCCTTTGAGGCGTAATTTTTGATTTTTCATAATATGTAATCCTCTTTATAAAGGTTGTTGTTAAAAATGTATGTATTAAAATCGCCTCGGGAGTACCCACGGAGAGCTTTGTCATTATAACATTTTTAAACGTTGTCGTAAAGAAAGCAATGGAAATCAACACCTATATTATGAGATAATACGCCACCGAATGCAAGCCTTTCCCTGCAAGTTTAGTAAAAGTAATCCTTTTTGTATAGAAAAGAGCTGTTCGCAAACAGCTCTTTCCTTTTTTTACAACTCTTATTTTTTTTACTTTTACAGTAAATCAATCCATTGTGCCATATTACGGCTATTAAACACATATGGTGTTCCTGCCAAAACGGCAGTTCCATCTCCACTTTGATACGCTTCAAATAAAGTCACAGGATAATCACGGAATGCTTGCATTTCAAAAGAGGAACCAACACTACCATCAAATGTTCCCTCTAATGTAGCAACCATTGCAGACGCCGAAACGGCACCTAAATGAATTACATCCCAAAGCATCATATATGGGCAAACAAAATCAAATGGATCTTCATCCGCTGATGTTGGCATAAATGCTTGCATTTCAGAGGGCAATCCCAAACCTGTCAAACGAATATCACTGTTTGCAGAACGAAGTGATTGGCCGGCCGCCGCAATTCCTACCGTTGTCGGAGAGACAATAACATCCACACGATCTTCTGCAATAAATGCTTGTGCTTGTGTTGTGGAAGCAGTCAAATCATCATTGCCATATTTAATATCCAATTCTGAATTTACAAATCCGGCATAAATCGGGTCGGATAATTCAATTTCCATTGCTGCAATCCAGCTATTTTGCACAGGTGTATCAATGGATGCCGAAAGTACACCGATATTGATTTCATCACCATCCCAATTTGGCAAGTTCGCTTCTACTGCTTCTCTCATTGTTCCGGATTCCGGATAATCAATGCCCATGGTAATCAATACTGCCGCCTGTACCAAATAAGAACCAATGTCTTGTGTTTCCGCTTGATTGATATGGGTTACACGAAATTCAGGATTGGCTTCTGAGTCAATTGAAATAATAGGAATACCGGCTTCTTCTGCTCTTCGGAATACTTCATCATAACCAACATCACCATTGGTGGAAATTGTAATCGAAGCCACTTGTTGTGTAATCAACTCATCCAACAATTGTACTTGCGCAGCTACCGTTGTTTCTGCCGGACTGCGATATGCTGTCCGAAAACCTTGTGCTTGCATATACTCACTAAAACCCTCATACATCAAATCACCAAAGGTATTTCCTGTACTCTTAAACATAAAAATATGAACCCCGGCCATGCCGTCCTCAGCCACATCTTCACTTGTATCATCTGCATCATCCGCTGTATCAGCAGGGGTATCCGCTACCTCTGCCGTTTCTGCCGCATCATCAGCAGGAGTTGGTTCCGTGGTTGTACAAGCTACCAGTAAACTAACCGCTAGAATTGTACCCAGCCCTAACGCAATTAATTTTTTCAATCTTTTCATTTTTTCCTCCTTGTAATAAATGAATTTTTTTGAGTTACCTATAAATAATCAATGCTGTGCACTGTTTATTTCTGCTGCTGTTTCATCGCCTTTGTTTGTTGCTTGCATTTTTCTTTTAAACCAACAATTTGCGATTCATATTTTTTGATTTTTTCAGCTTTATCTGTTGTACTTAACTTGCCATCCTTTTTTGTTTCTCCAATCAGCACTTTTAAATTTCCAATATTTTCAGCCGTCTTATTGTTCAGAGCCTCAATATTTTTATTGCTTTGATAAAGTAACCTTAATTTAATTTCAGCTAATATTTCTTTGTTTAAATTGCGAATTAGCACAGCAATAATCAAAATGAAACCTGTCATAATCACCCGGGAATTTGCCTCTACATTTAAAAGACCCAAAGTATAAATCAAAAAAGCCATAATCAAGGTAGAAATAATCGGACCATAAGCCTTACCACGCCCGCCATTTGTAGAAATACCACCCAAAACACAGATGGCAATGGCATTCAATTCCAGTCCAATCCCCATGGTAGAACTAACACCCCCGCCCATTCTGCCAACAAAGAAAATAGAGGCAATACCTGCCATCATACCCATGATGACAAAAACTTGCAACTTTACAGCTTTCACATTGATACCGGAATATTGCGTCGCCACCGGATTATTACCAATCATATATAATTTACGGCCGAACGCTGATTTGTGCAATACAATAATAAATACCACACCAAGGGCTAAAAACACTAATAAAGAAATAGGAACATAAGCAATGTTTGTCCATGCCAACGCATTATAAAATGTTGGAAAATTGCTCAAAACATTCACATCTAAAATAACTTGTACGATTCCACGAAAAAGCATCTGAGTTGAAATCGTCACAATAACCGCCGGCATGGAACAGTATGCAACTAAAATACCATTAAAGGCACCGCATAATGCACCCACAATAATACCCAATAGCACAGCAGGTACAACCGGTATACCGGCATCCATACTAAGTCCTGTTGCCATTGCCGCCAAAATCATAATCGAGGCCACCGAAACATCAATATCACCTAACATTAGGACAAATATCATGCCCAATACCAAGGGCGACAAATCCATTCCGGACTGAATAATAGACTGAATCGTTCCCGGTGCAAAATACAATCCCGGCCGCATAACCATCAAATACACATTAATTGCAATCAATATATAAATAAGAATCATTTCCCATTGAACCAAAAATCTGGCAAAAGAAAACTTATCTTTCACTGTCAAATCCCGAACAGCTACTTTTGATTTATCATTCATTAGATTAATGCCCCCCTTTCTTTCAAAACACGTTTTTCAGAAGAGCGAATGGTAAACACATTAATCAAAACCGCAATGATAATAATTCCGCCCTGAATGGCACTTTGCCAAACACTTAAACCCGGCAATAAACTGATGAAATAAGTAATGACACTCATCATCAAAAAAGCAATCACCACACCATCTACCTTACCACGTCCTCCCGTGATGCTTACACCACCCAAAATGCAGATGGCAATGGCAGTCATTTCAAAACCTGTGCCGATGGCATGGTTACAAATGGCATAATTGGCTGTAAAAAGCATACCTGCCAAGCCGGATAATGCGCCGCATAAAGTAAATGCCAACAAAATGATACGCTCTTGCTTAATCCCTGCAATGCGTGCAGACTCCTTATTGGTTCCAACTGCATAAATACGCCGTCCATAGGCTGTATATCCCAAAAAAATAGCAGACAAAATCAAAATTATTACAAAAAACCAAATAATATTGGGAATCCCTAAAAACCGGCCAATCGCCATATTTACATAACCATCCGAAAATTGATGCGGAAACCACCAGTCGCCTCCACTGGCCAAAAAAGCAAAACCACGGAAAATATACATGGTTCCTAAAGTGGCAATCATTGGTACCATTTTTAAATAACCGACCAAAAACCCATTAAAAGCACCGCAAAAAATTCCAACCCCAATGCCCAACAAAACCCAGACAATCGCCGGAACATTCATATTTTCACTCATCAAAGATGTGGTAATCACACCCGACAAGCCCAATGTTGAAGCAATGGAAAGGTCAATCCCACCCGTCAAAATCACAAACATAACACCCATCGACAGCAAACCAAACACCGCATTGTTTTGTAACATATTGATAATTGAATTCCAAGAATACATAGCCGGTGTGATGATTGCTGCAACAATCAAAAGAGCAATAAAAGCCATAATCAAACCAAAGTTTCGCATATGAGGCAAACGTTTCAAAAGGCTTAAAAAAGTTGTTTTTTCCTTTGTCATGATGCACGCTCCTCCTCTTTTTGCTTCAAAGATGCCTCTAAAATCATTTCTTGGGTGGTTCCTGTAGTTTCAAACTCGGCCGTCACACGACCGGAACGCATCACCACAATTCGATCGGCCATACCAAGTACTTCCGGCATTTCTGAAGAAACCATTATAATCCCATAACCACGCTCCGCCAGCTCATTCATAATTTCATAAATCGAATACTTGGCGCCTACGTCAATTCCTTTGGTTGGTTCATCTAAAATCAAAACTTTCAAATCACAACTTAATAATTTTGCAAACACAACTTTTTGCTGATTTCCGCCGGAAAGAGAAGAGGGCGGCATACTGATATCCTTTGCTTTTAATTGTATTTTCTGACATAAGGCAATGGCATTTTTTATTTCTTCTTCCTGTTGTAACAAAGCACCCTTATTGAACTTATACATAGCCGCCGAGGAAACATTTTGATAGATTGGCAATTCATTAATCAAGCCCTCCATCTGCCTATCCTCCGGCAATAAACCAATGCCATGGCGCAGTGCTTCCATAGAACTTTTCACATTGATTTCTTTTCCCTCCAACCGAATGGAGCCACTATCCGGTCTCATAATACCAAACAAACTTTGTACTACCTCGGTCCTACCAGCACCCACCAAACCTGTTAAGGCTACAATTTCACCCTTTCTAACATCAAAAGAAACATTTTTAAAATAACCCTCTTTGGAAATATGATTCACTTCCAATAAAATATCACCCGGCTTCGCTGTTTTTGGCGGATACATCTGGCTTAATTCCCGGCCAACCATTTCTGCAATCAATTTTTGATTGGAAATCTTATCCACATCCCAACAACCAATGTATTGGGCATCACGCAACACTGTCACCTTTGTGGCCAAACGATACATATCCTCAAACTTATGGGTAATAAAAATAATAGAAACCCCTTCATCCCGCAAACGCTCTGTAATACGATACAATTGCTCACACTCTGTCCGAGTCAAAGATGCGGTCGGCTCATCCATAATCAAAATATTGGCATCCCGGGACAATGCTTTGGCAATTTCAACCAATTGTTGCTTTGCCACACTCAATGTTCCCATCGGTTTGCTGACATCAATCTCACTGCTCAAAGAAGAGATCAGCTCATTGGCTTTTTGTGTCATCAATTTCCAATTGTAAAGACCAACTTTATTTTTAATTTCCTGACCCATAAAAATATTTTCTGTTACAGACAAATCCGGAAATGATGTAACATGCTGATAAATTGCTGCAATACCTACTTTTGCTGATTCATTGGTTGAGCGAAATGATTTTTCTTCCCCCTCAATTAACATAACACCACTGTCCGGTTGATGGACGCCGGTGATTACTTTTATAAATGTTGACTTACCAGCACCATTTTCACCCATCAAAGCATGAATCTCACCTTTTTTCAAATGAAAGTGCACACCGTCTAATGCCGTAACACCACCAAAGGTTTTGACTACATCTTTTAACTCCAAGATATAATTGCCCATCCTTATCTATTCTCCTTTTTCCAAATACGCTCCATGTGTTATGATATTTTTAACCCCATTTAAAATAGAAATCAATATCATTTTTTGCTTTTTTGATATCGTTTCTTGCTTTTTTGATACTTATTTGCTAAAATTTCATATATGAGAGGATTTTATATATGAAATTGCCAAAAAGAAACTTTCCAAAAAATTATATCAAACAAAAATGCGAAAGCACATCCGCTCGAAATAGCCTCCCTTTTTTTATAAAAGAATGCGGTTATAGCAATGATAAAAAATTTAGTGTGGGAAAAAATAACAATTATGATGAGTTTATTATTCTCTATCCCCTCTCCGGCATTGTACGTTTTAGCAAAAATCATTCTACTTTATATGTTCAACCAAACAACGTCATCGTTTCCGCTTGCAATGCACCCTTAACCTTTACCCAAGCCAGCAAAAACTGGCGATATCTCTACATTGTTTTTCAAGGAACCCATGCGAAACGGTATTACAATATGTTACGAACCAGCACCAGTGTGATTCCCTGTAGTCCTTTAACCTCTATTATTGATTACCTTTTAGATGCAGTTACAATAAAATTTGACGGAGAAACCTATGATGATATCAGAGCCGGACTCATTGTCCACAATATTTTGTTTGAACTATTTGTTATTTCCCAAAACATCATTGCGGCACGCGTTATTACGCCTGTGCAAGAAACCGTCGTGATACAATCTCTAAAATACATTGCAACAAACTATATGAAAGAACTCAATGTAGACATCATTTGTGAGGAGGTAAGTTTTTCTAAGTTTTATTTTTGTAAATTATTTAAAGAGCATACCGGTCAAACGGTCCATCAGTATTTAAGTGAATTCCGTGTGAATAAGTCAAAAGAACTACTGACTTACTCCAAGCTTTCCATTAATGCCATTGCAACTTCAGTGGGATTTCATAATACCTTGACCTATAGCAGGGCCTTTAAAAACTTTTTACATATGACACCCAGCGAATATCGAAAAAATTTCTAGGAGGAAACAAATATGCAATTTTTACACAACTACACATCCCCATTGGGCATAATTTATTTGACCAGCGACGGCAAATCTCTCACCGGCCTTTGGTTCGAACATCAGAAATATTTTCCGGAATTTATTTATGAATTTGGCAACCGCATCCACAGCAAAACAGAGGGAGAGGCAAAAAAAATAGAAACGAATCAAGAATCTGATCTAAAAAAGAAACATAATCCTTTCAAAATAAAGGTTATCAAAAAAAGTACCTTACCTCTTTTTGATGAAGTAAAGCATTGGCTTGATCTTTATTTCTCCGGGAAAAATCCCGACTTTTTCCCACCCATCAAAGCAGAGGGAAGTGCATTCCGCCAACTTATTTGGGGAGAACTATTAAAAATACCCTTTGGCGAAGTGACTACCTATGGAGACATCGGTTCAAAATTGGCAGAACAAGGAAAAGCAAAAAAAGGCTCGGCCCAAGCCATTGGCGGAGCTGTCGGCCATAATCCAATCTCCATCATCATCCCCTGTCACCGCGTGGTGGGCGCAGATGATAGTTTAACCGGTTATGCCGGAGGATTGGACAAAAAAAAGTACTTGTTAAAATTGGAGGGCTATCCTGTTTCATAGCTATATATGAGGGTTTGTTAAAAATACAAACCCTCTTTTTTTGATTTCATCCATATAATCCTATCTTTATCGCATCGGCCAAGGGATTTTTCATCACTTTTGCCAGTACCTTTTCAAAATGCAACAGTGTTCTATGCTCTTCTAACGTCGCCCGGTAACTACCGCTATAAAAATGAAAATACAAGGAGCAATGACAACCTAATGTAGAAAATGATGACTCACAATCATATACATAAGGCGAAAAACCCTCCAAACTATCCCGATGAAAAGATTCAACAAAATCATCTAAGGTCTTTGGCCTTGGCATGTTGATAAAAATTTCCAAATCCTCCGGCGCATAAACATCTTCAATCAGATTATGAAACTCACTGAGAAAAGCCCTATAATTTTCCAGCAATACCTTTTCCTTGATGATATAAGTTGTACCCAACGCAAACTTTTCTACATCATAGTGGTCAAAAAAATTTTTGCTAAACTTCTTTGCGTCAATATTCGGACGGCTGCTCTTTGGCGAAAATACAATCGGTATCACGCCTGCTATTTCTGTTCCCATAAAAACATTCCCCCCATTTTCTCACAGAATCATAATTCGATTATACCGACTTTGGCATCACAAAGTAAAGGGGAGAATTTCCCCATCGAAACTTCCAGTTACATCATTGTATGTCGCCTTATTTTTTACTTTTTCTGCCCATACTGCCGCCTTAGAAATATCTCCCAGCAAAATAACCCCCATCAAGCGATTATTGCTAAAAAATAATTTTTCATAGGTCAGCCGTTTCTCATCTTTCATCTCTATCGTACGATAGTTTTCTTCCCCCTCTTTTCCGATATCACCCAAAACATATAAGGCCACACCCAAACCTAAAAATGTCACCGGGATTTCTGCACCTTGATAAATCAACGCTTCGCCTGCCGCATTGGCACCTGCCACTTCCCCCATCTCCACAGCCTGCTCCCAAAGAGCAAAGTTCGTCCCATGATAGGAAGCACAATCACCGCAAGCATAAACATCAGCCACACTTGTACGCATATTATCATCTACATCTACACAACGATCTATCGCAATTCCTGCCTCTTTTGCAATTTTCGTATTGCTTTTTATTCCCGTAGATACAATCACCAATTGCGCTTCATAGCTGCTGCCGTCTTCCAACAGCACTTCCCGCTTCGAAATTTCAGAAATCTTTGCGCCTGTTATAAGGTGCAAGCCCTTGGCACGCAAAGCTTTTGACAACATCAAAGAAGCCCCTTCATCCAACTGTTTTGGCAATAATCGATCCATCCTTTCCAAAACGGTTACTTTTTTCTTGGCACGTATCATCTGACCAGCCGCCTCTAACCCTAACACACCACCACCAATAATCACAACATCCTCTACCGTATCCAACATAGATTTGATTTTATCTACATCCTTTATTTTACGAACCTCCACCACATGGTCTCTCTCAATACCTGTAATGGGTGGTACAAGGGATTCCGCCCCCAAAGCATAAATCAACTTATCATAGATTAATTTTTGATTACCACAAACCACCTCTTTTGCCATAACATCAATGGCCGTTATCTCTGTATTTAACAATACGACAATGCCATTTTCTTCATACCAATCAGCAGGTGCAATGGCCATTTGTCCATCCGAATAGGCCGCCAACATAGATTTGGTTAGCATCGTACGAACATAAGGCAATTCGGATTCATTGGAAACCATAGTGATTTCTGCCGTCTTATTTCGCTCCCGAATGGCTTTTGCTGCATGATATGCAGATGCACCACCACCAAGCACCAAAAACTTCTCCTTGGTGTTTTTCTCAAAATCTTGTACCGCCACTTCCACATCAATAAAATGATCGCTACCCACCCCACAAATGGGACAGATATCCACACCATCTTCAAAAACTGCACCGCAAACAACGCATTTTTTCATCTTCTTTACGTCATCTGTTATTTTTCTTTTATTCTCTATATTTTGTAAGACACAACCAAAGTTATAACCATAATCAAACGCATCCTTTAACTCATTTTCATTGGGCTTAAAGCGAATGCGAAAACCATCTAATACCTTAAATTTTAATTGATGCAAACGCTCAATTACATGAGGTACACCCTCACCACTCCAACCATAACTACCAAAAGCGCTGGCTAATTTTCCTTTGTAAGTCACAGCATGCATGGGCACCATCAAAGATAAAATCGGCGGCAAAGCCTCTCCTACAATCGTAGGGGTACCAAATAAAATACCATCTGCGATTGGCATTTTCTGCATCACTTCATAGGTATTCTTTTCTTCAACCATATCATAAAGCAACACTTCCACATTGCCGCTAGCTTGTACACCCTTACCAATTTCTTCCGCCAAAAACTTTGTATAACCATAGGCACTTACATAAGGCATGACCACCAAATGCTCTGCCGACTTCTCAGGCACTTGGCACCACCTTTTATACTGGGCAATGGTTTCTTCCACATGACTATCCAAAACAGGTCCATGACCCACACAAATCATTTTAATCGGTAAGCCCTCAATTCGTTTCAAAGCATTCACCATAAAAGGATGCTTGTATGGGCCAATAATATTGTCAAAATAGTATTTTAATGTTTCTTTGTAATCTTTTTCATTGCTCACTGTGCTTCTAAGCACACCTTCATGAGAATAATGCGCACCAAAACTATCACAGGTAAAAAGCAATGCATCCTCCGGCACATAAGTAAACATCGTATCCGGCCAATGCAAATTTGGCAACGGCATAAAAGAAAGAGTTTTATTTCCTAAGGATAACGTATCCCCCTCTTTGACAATCATACTATTAAAATCTTGATTAACAATTTCTTTCAAGAAACCAATCGCACCACCTGTTCCCACAATCGTTATCCCGGGATTTAATTCAATCAAATTAACCACACAGCCGGAATGATCCGGCTCCGTATGGTTCAGCACAATATAATCAATCTCTTCTACTGCCACATATTTTTTAATGGAAGTAATATAGTCATCCCAGCATTTGGGTTTTGTAGTTTCAATCAAAGCATTTTTTTCAGAACCCTTTAACAAATAGGCATTATAGGTGGTTCCATGCTCTGTATACATAATAATATCAAACACGCGTAAATCCGGATCCAGTGTGCCTAACCAAATCAAGTCATTTGTAAGTTGCTTATTCTTCATTTTTATTTCCTCCTCTGCTGTCCTCACTCTCTTATTATTGTAACAATGCATCAATCAGTATGATAGATTCTTTATAATCCCCAATTAACATCGCCTCTAAAATATTTTCCATCGCTCCGGCAATTTCCCCGGCGTACGCTTGAAATTCCAACACCGTGGAAATTTTGTCCATCGTTTCAAAATCCAGGACTTCCATAGCCTCCTTTAATTCTATCAGATCTGCCTCATAAAGGGAAACATCTCCTTTCAGCTGCATCTTATCTTTTTGTGGAATAATCGCTTCTATATTGTCCAATAAACATATCATTTTTTCTAAAAACACAGGATTCTCTTTGTTTAGAAAACCCATGTTTTTTTTGTTTCCTGCATCCTCCAGCTTGGCTGCCATACGAGACAACTCATCTGCCCCAATACTACCCAGCGCACTTTTTAAGGCATGTACCCCTGTGGTATATAATGTTATCTCTTCTTCTTGGAGATATTTCTCCAACGCCACCACCTTATCACGCCCATCCTGATAGAAAATACGTAAGGTTCGCGTATAACCCTCCACAGTGCCGCCAATCATAATAATACCTTTGTCTACGTCCACCCCCGGAATTTCTAAATTATGGCTTGATTTCTTGCTTACTTCCAACACTTCTTGGCTACTTTCATATTTCATCAATTTTTCAGTTGGTATCCATTTTTCCAAAATACCTTTCAGTTTTGCGATATCAATGGGTTTTGAAATAAAATCATCCATGCCATTTTGCAAAAACATCTCCCGCATACCGGCCACCGCATTTGCCGTCAACGCAATAATAGGCATCGTCTGAAATCGCTCCCCCTCTAGCTCTCGTATTGCTTTGGTTGCCTCCACCCCACTTAAACCAGGCATCATATGATCCATAAAAACAATGTCATAAGAGTAACGCCGCACTCTGTTGATTGCTTCCTCACCACTCTTACATAAATCTATCCGCATTTCATAAGGGAGCAGCAAACCCTCTGCCACCCGCAAGTTGGTTTCAATATCATCTACCACCAAAATTCTTGCCTCCGGTGCACGAAAGAAAGTGCCCAACATTTTGTTTCCATTCACCGCAAAACCCTTATTTTGAATGCCCTTTAATGCATTTGCTACAGAAATAGCATGAATGGGCATTGTTAATAAAATCTTGTCTTTGCCTTTTTCATGGTATTCTCCGGGATCTGCCAAAAGCATTATTTTTGCTTCTGAACGCAACCTGGTCACAATCGGCATAATATTCACCAACAAATTGGCCGGAATCAACATATAATTGTAATCGCCCCGACTCAGTTCATGGTAAAACTCTGTATCGTCTTTCACCATTGTGTACATGATACCCAGATTCCGAAATGTTTCCATAAAAGAAAAGCGATATACCTTTCTTCTTTCATAAATCAATACCTTATAAAACTCCGGCTTTTCTACCCACGCAATCCTATCCCAAGATTCTACTTTTTGCAAAATAGTAATGGTAAAGCGACTGCCTACCTCATGCTCTGACTTGACAGTAATATCACCATTCATCGCCAAAGCCAAACTTTTAGAAATAGACAAACCTAAGCCCATGCCCTCCATACCTTGGCTACCTAACACATCTACCCGGGCATGGTTGGCAAACAAACCCTCCAAATCTTCTTCCTTAATACCCCGTCCGCTATCGTTGATTTCAACTTTTAACAAAATTTCATCATCCGCCGTCTTTTCCCCTTGTATATCCATAGATACAAAGCCCTTATCCGTAAATTTAAAGGCATTGTCCAATATATTCAAAAGAATTTGACGAATCCACATTTCATCGCCCACCAATGTTGATGGCAATCTGCTATCTATATTTACTACAAAACGTAAGGTCGAATCAATTTTTTTTGTTTTGATAATATGAATCACATCATGAAACAAAGAAACAAAATCATAAGCGGCACAATCAATCATCAACTCGTTTTGCTCAATCTTTGAATACCCCATTACGTCAGTCACAATGGAAAGCAGATCATTGCCCGCTTGCTGTATGGTATTGAGATGCCCGGTAACACTTTCTGATACCTCCTCTTGCAAAGCCAACTCCGCAATACCAATAATCGCATTCATCGGGGTGCGTATTTCATGACTCATCCTTGCCATAAAACCGGATTTTGTCTCACTCACTTTCTCTATTGTCTTACGTGCAATCTCTTCATCCAACATCAATTTCTTGGTGTGGTAGAAACAATTTTTCTCCGTATTCAACCCATTGTGTATGGCAATGGCCATATCCCGACAACTGGTATAACCACAGGAATGACAATTAATATGGCGACTTTCCGGCTCTTCCTTAGACATGTTCAACATGGCTTGTTCTATCTCTTCCTCCGTCGCAACCATTTTTTCTACAGGCCTTGCTGTATAATGTCGTACAAAATCCTCCGGCATCAGGTTCTCATCAAAATGCCGGTAAAGCGCATGCAATGCTGCGTGATCGGAAATCTTTCCTTGCTTTAACTTGTATTGAAAATATTCAACTTCATTCACGTCATAATCATTGGCCGTGGCACTACCATAGTTACAACCCAAACCACAATTAAGCACATCAACCAAATGGGGCGGAAATTCCGATTTTGACTCCAATGCCAAATTTAAATATTCATAGGTATCCACTTCTCCCTCAATCTGCTTGATCCAAAAACGATTACCCGTGTAAAACCTGACATTTTCCCCCAAACCACCATGATTGGAAAATAATGTGCCCAAACCTGACAGAGGCGTGTCAAAACCCGCTTCCTCGTAATCATTTAAATCAACGCCATGGGCTTCCATGTAAGAAATCAATTTTTGATATGTCACATTATACCGGACCAAACCATAGGTATTGGGATCATCTATCTCATCTTTTTTACCAATACAAGGAGAAATAAACGCCAAATCTCCCACAAGGGCTTTGTATTTTTTCAAATAAATTGCCCCGCACATCAACGGACTTTGCACGGGAACCAAGCGAGGCAATAACGCAGGAATTTGCATCTCAATATAATTGACAATAGAAGGGCAAGGCTGGGCTATGGTGCCTCGATGTTCGTCATCAATGTATTTCAAATAAGCCCAAGTGGTAATGTCCGCTCCAAAGGCCACATCAAAAATACCTGCCACACCCTTTGCTTTTAAAAACGCAAAAATCTTGGCATAGTTGTCAATGAAATTTGTTTTAAAGGAGGGTGCCACCAACAATGTAATTTGTTTTCCACTTGCCAAATCGGCAAAGAAATCTTGGGTATCATCATGATAATCCCGCGCACCATAATCACAGCTTTTGATACAACAACCACAGTGAATACAATTCTCGGCAATTACATGGACTTCATTTTTCCCTGTTTCGTCCACCTGCGCCTGATTGGCTCCAAAAACAGGACAACTACGCAAACAATTGTTGCAACCTATGCAATTTTCACTTTTTGTATATACCAAATTTGCCATCTTCCCACCCCCTAAGCTGAAACTGTTTGGTAAGTATTGACAAAGGATTCCGATAATTCTTTAAACTGCCCTTCCACACTGATAAATAAATCCACCAATGCCGGTTCAAAATGGTGCCCCTTTGATTCTAAAATAATCTCCACCGCTTTTTCATGGGTAAAGGGCGGCTTGTAAGGCCGATCGGCAGATACCAGTGCATCATACACATCTACAATCGCAAGCAATCGACCTTGCAAGGGAATTTCCTCTCCTTTTAAATGCCGGGGATACCCTGTTCCATCCCATTTTTCGTGATGGGATGCTGCAAATACCTTGGCATTTTCCAAAAAGGCTTTCTCCCCTGTATGCTCCATAATCTTCTCAATCACAATTTCCCCAAAGGTTGTATGTCGTTTGATCTCTGCAAACTCCTCATCCGTCAAACGACCGGGCTTTTGCAAAATACCATCCTTGATGGCAATCTTTCCTACATCATGTAGTTGAGCCGACTGAAAAATCAACTCCATATCCCACTGATCCACAATATCCCGATAAATTTTTTGCTTTGCCAAAGCATCAATTAAAATACGAAAATAACACTGTGTACGGTCAATATGCCCACCTGTCACACCATCCCGAACTTCGACTAACTCAGACATGGTTCGCAGTACCGCATTTTTTAACTCCGCCACACTCTGCGTCTTAATATCTACAAGATCCTGCAAATGATTGTTCATATGAGACAACTCTTCTTTTTGGTCTTTTACCAAAAGCTGAACCTCGATCCGCTTTTGTAACAATGGTGGTGAAAATGGTTTATAAATATAATCCGTGGCACCTAAAGATAACCCATGCATTTCACTTTTAATATCACTTTTGGCCGTCAAAAAAATAACCGGAATCTTTTGATACGCTTCATGCCTTTTGATTTCTTCCATGGTTTCATAACCATTCATCTCAGGCATTTCAACATCTAATAATATCATGTCGGGAATCTGCTGTTCCAGCATCGCAAGCAATCTACTTCCGGAATTAAACGTGACAACCTGATAACATTCCGAAAGCGCAAATTTGCCAATTTTTAAATTTGTAATATCATCATCCACCAAATAAATCAGTTTGCGACCACTTTTCATCATCCTTATCCCCATTGATTTTCAGTTTAAATGTAAAACATATCCGTTTCCTGCATGGCACGTCTTAAATAATCCTCTTGCAAGTCAGCCAAAATAATATTTCCCAAAACCTGATCCAACTCTTGGTTGATCACATCTATTACTAGCTCTTGTATGGTTTGTGGTATTTCCGGCACTTTTGACTCTACCGGAATTTCCTCTGCCTCTAAATGAAAACTCCCATCCAGCACCTCTATGATATCCGCTATTTTTAACTTTTGCGGATCACGTTCCAATAAATAACCCCCTTGCGGGCCTTTTACACTACGGACAATCTTTGCTTTTCGCAAACTGGCAAAAACCTGCTCCAAATATTGCAATGAAATGTCATTGCGTTCTGCAATACTACTTAGAGTCACATGACCCGCCTTTGCATTTACAGATAAATCAACCAAGGCCCGTAAACCATAACGTGCTTTTTTTGATAGTTTCATCGTTCCAACCTCATTCTCATTTTTTACAAGACTTTAAAAGCCTCTTCCAAATCTTGAAGAATATCTTCAATAGCCTCTATTCCAATGGATAAGCGAATGGTATTTGGCTTGATACCTTGTATTGCAAGCTCTTCTAAAGAACACTGACTATGGGTGGTGGTTGCAGGATGAATCACCAAAGACTTCACATCTGCCACATTTGCCAACAAGGAAAATAACTCCAACTGGTCAATAAAGTTTTTTGCCACCCGATCATCCCCTTTTATTTCAAAGGTAAAAATAGAACCGCCGCCCTTTGGAAAATATTTTTTGTACAGCTCTTGTTGCACAGGATCTTTGCTAATCGCCGGGTGATGTACCGCCTCAACCAATGGATGTTTTGCCAAATACGCAACCACTTGCAAGGCATTTTCTACGTGACGCTCTACCCGCAAGGACAATGTTTCCAGACCTTGCAACAATAAAAATGAATGAAAGGGGGAAATGCTCGCACCTGTATCCCGCAATATAATCGCACGGCATTTGACCACAAATGCTGCCGCTCCCACCGCTTTGGTAAAACTCAAACCATGATAACTTGGATTTTCCTCTGTTAATGTCGGAAATTTTCCGGAACCCTCCCAATCAAACTTGCCACTATCTACAATCACACCACCCAAAGTCGTGCCATGGCCACCAATAAATTTGGTCGCAGAGTGAATCACAATATCAGCCCCATGTTCAATCGGACGAATGTGAGATGGCGAACCAAAGGTATTGTCCACCACCAAAGGAATCTTATGCTTATGAGCCACCTCCGCTAAGGTTTCAATATCTACCACTTCTGAATGTGGATTTCCTAAACTTTCTATAAAAATAGCCTTCGTGCTTTCACCAATGGCTGCCTCTAAGGCTTGTTTATCAAAAATATCAACAAAACTTGTCTTGATCCCATATTGGGGCAGGGTATGGCGCAACAAATTATAAGTGCCGCCATAAATATTGTTGGCCGATACGATGTGATCTCCATTTTGTGCCAACGTCATAATGCTATAAGTCACAGCCGCTGCTCCTGATGCAAGCGCCAAGGCTGCTACACCCCCCTCCAAAGCGGCAATACGCTTTTCCAACACATCTTCTGTTGGATTGGTTAAACGGCTATAAATATTGCCGCTTGCAGATAAATTGAACAATGATGCTGCATGATCACAATTGTCAAATACATAAGCTGCTGTCTGATAAATCGGAACAGCCCTGGAACCGGTTGCCGGATCCGGCGTCTCCTGCCCTACATGAAGTTGCATTGTTTCAAATTGAAATGTTCTCTCTGTTCTAGTAATTTTTTTGCTCAAATTAACCCTCCTTCTGAATCCTGTTGCTGCGTTACATCTCAAAAAAATTTAACCAAATAAAGGGGTTGAATAATACCTTTCCCCTGTATCCGGTAAAATAACCACTATGGTTTTCCCTGCATTTTCCGGTCGTTTTGCCACTTCCAAGGCTGCATACAACGCTGCACCCGACGAAATACCCGCCAAAATACCCTCTTCCTTAGCCAATTTTTTGGCTGTCGCAAAGGCCTGCTCATTTTCCACTGTTTGAATTTCATCATAAATCTTGGTATTGAGTACATCAGGCACAAAACCTGCACCAATGCCTTGAATTTTATGTGACCCTTTTCGGCCCTCTGACAAAATAGGAGAACCTACCGGCTCCACTGCCACAACTTTAAGAGCGGCATTTTGTTCCTTTAAATAACCACCTGTACCGGTAATGGTACCACCCGTACCAATACCTGCCACAAAAACATCCACTTCCCCCTCTGTATCCCGCCAAATCTCAGGTCCGGTACTTCTATAATGAACCGCCGGATTGGCAGGGTTGCTAAACTGAGCAGGCAAAAAACTATGGGGGATTTCTGCGGCCAGTTCCTCCGCTCTTGCAATGGCACCGGGCATACCCTTTGCACCCTCTGTTAATTCTACTTCTGCTCCATAAACCTTTAAAATATTGCGCCGCTCTATACTCATCGTTTCCGGCATGGTCAAAATAATACGATACCCTTTTGTCGCGGCAATCGCCGCTAAACCAATGCCGGTATTGCCTGAGGTGGGTTCAATAATCACCGAATCTTTACTCAACAAACCTTTTTCTTCCGCATCTGCAATCATGGCCTGAGCAACCCTATCTTTTACGCTGCCTGCCGGATTATAAGACTCTAATTTTACCAACACCCTAGCCTTTAATCCATCCTTTTTCTCAATGTTTTTTATTTCTACCAAAGGGGTCTCCCCAATTAAATCCAAAAGGCCACCATATACTTTATGCATTTCCTTTTCCTCCAATAACTCATATATGTTTAGTAGGTATTGAATTATATTAAACCAAGTTCACCTATTTGTCAACTCGGTGATTCCTTTTCCCGCACAGATATCATCAAACGAATCAAGTAGTTCTTTTCATCGGTAATAAAAATTTCATTTAAAAGGTATTCTTCATAAGCACCCTCAAAAACCTCATAACCATTTTTTTCTATATAAGCCAAAGACCTTTTATATAACTCACCGCACTCCCCATAACCACCTCGTGTATATCCCACACAATACAAACCACCCGGCCTTACTTCCTCTCCTTGGGGATGATAAAAGAAGTATTTGTCCGGCCAACGCCAATCGTATTTTTTAATACGTTCCGGTCTAAAATAACCCCACACCGGATAATTTAGGCTTAATTTGGGATAACGTTCTTGGGTTTTTGAATAAAACACATTTAAAGCATCAAAATCATTTGCACCTTTGCTATAATCATTTTGCTCACCCAATGTATAGGATGCTTCTTTTACATATTCAATTCCCAAAGACTTTTCCTTTACCGCAAGACCTATGGCTACATTGTTGCGTAAGGTTACAAACAACTCCTTTGTATTATACAAATCATCGATTTTCTCATCGATTTTCCCAATCTGCTCCGTAAAGATTGCTGCAATATTATCTTGGCTACGCCCATTGATAATCTCTTTTATCTCCACTAAAGTTAACCCTAAATCCTGCATCGTACGAATCACATTGATAATAGCCAATTGACCCGGATGATAATAACGATAACCATTTTCAGCCCGAAACGTCGGTGATAATAAACCAATTCGATCATAATGAAGCAATGCATCTTTTGTGGTTCTTGAATACTTCGCAAAAGCACTTACCGAAAAAATACCTTTGTCTTTCACTGTTCTACTTCCTCCATATCAACCATGACATAATATCGTTTTATTTTAGCAGATTACGCATAAAATGAAAAGAAATACTTGATAAACATACCGGCGGTCGGTATTATAATATGTATGCAAAGGAGAATACAATCAAATTATTCTTTGAAAAAGGCACTGATAAAGTAATCGAATTAAACATGAAACTTTTACAAACACTTTACAAGAATGGAGATATAGATTAATGGAACAGACCGTAACAAAACTATGGAACAAAAATTTAATATTGGTGGCAATCGGGCAGATTATCTCGCTCTTTGGCAGTGAAATTCTCCGATTTGCCCTACCTTTATATATTTTATATTTAACAGACTCAGCCGCACTTTTTGGTACCGTAGCCGCTTTGTCTTTTTTACCTGCAATTATCATTGCACCTATGGGTGGTATCTTGGCAGACCGAATCAACAAAAAACGGATTATGGTGATTTTGGACTTTACAACAGCCTTTTTCATTGTCCTTTATATTTGGGCCAGCGGTTTTTTGTCCATCATTCCCATCACCATCATTATTTTAATGGGACTCTTTGCCATTCAAGGCATTATGAGCCCAACCATTGACTCCAGCGTACCCCTGATTGTACCCAAGGATGAACTTGTACGCGGCAATGCTGTGATTATGATGATTAACACCCTTTCCGGCATGATTGGCCCTGCCATAGGTGGTGTTCTATTTGCCTCTTTTGGTATAATGCCTCTACTGTACGTCAGTAGCATTTGCTTTGCCCTTGCTGCTACCATGGAAATTTTTATTCGCATTCCCAGCACAAAACAAAAAGCCTTTGCACACATCGGCAACATGGTAAAAAGTGATCTAAAAGACAGCTTCCACTTTATCACCAAAAAAAAACCACTTCTATTAAAACTAGTTGGGATTATCTGTGTTTTGAGCATGCTCATAAGTCCTATTTTATTGGTTGGTTTACCTGTATTAATTACCCAAAACTTAGGGCTGGATAGTCAGTTTTTTGGTTATGCCAAAGCCGTTTCCATGGTTGGTGGTTTGGTTGGTGGTCTGTTGGCGGGAAGCCTCGGGAAAAAGCTAGGCATTCAAAAAAGCCATATCACTTTATTAATCACAGGATTGTCTTTGTTTCCCATCGGCTTAGCTTTCCTCTTAAACCTACCGACTTTTACGACTTATATTATCATTTTAATTTTTACTACCATAACCATGGCCGGTTCTACCTTATTTAACATTCAACTCTTTTCTTATATCCAGCTTCAAACACCGGTAGAGGTACTGGGTAAGATTATTGCGTTGATTACAGCTCTCGCAATGTCAGCACAGCCTTTGGGATTCTTGCTCTATGGTTTCTTATTTGAGGTATTGGCACACATTCCGTGGGTGATTATCTTCGGCGCATTGGCCGTGGGGATTGTAGTTATTGTTTATGCAACAAAAACCTTTCAGGATTTACCATAATCACCTGTTGCTGCAAAAGAAAATATGTTACAATGATTTCTCGAAGAAAAATAAAGGAGTCATTCATATTTATGGAGAAAAACAGCAACACTTCCATCATAAAAAATTTTTTTAACGGTCTTTTTCTTGGTGTAACCTTATTGGCACCAGGTTTAAGCGTAGCTACCATCGCTATGGTCTTGCGCATTTATGCAAAACTTTTGGATTCCATTAGTGATTTTTTTAGCCCACGTTTTAAAAGCTCTTTGCGATTTTTAATTCCTTTGGGCATTGGTGGCGCCATTGCGGTGCTTTTGTCTAGTCGGGTCATTTCATGGGCTATGAGCAATCATCACTATCAAACCCATTTTCTTTTCCTAGGTTTGGCAATCGGAGCTGTTCCTATGCTGTTTCATACCGTAGATGCAAAAAATACATTTCAGAAAAAACATTATATCACTTTGGTGATTGCCTTTGTTACCATTGCCGCCTTATCTTTTGTGAATATTCCGGAAACAGAAAATATCATTACATCTTTGGATACCATGACTGTGATTCAATTGTTACTAACCGGAGCCATTGCAACAGCGGCAATGTTGCTACCCGGTCTAAGTGCTGCTTTGATGTTGTTATTATTAGGCACCTACGCCACACTAACCCACGCTGTTTCTGAATTCAATTTTTTAATTCTTGCCATTGCCGGTGTCGGCGGCATCATCGGATTGATCTTAAGCAGCCGGGGCATTCGCTATTTACTAAAAAATTATTTGAGTTTAACCTATGCGGCTAGTATTGGGATGGTGATTGGTTCGGTGGTGGTTATTTTTCCGGGTGTACCCCGGGAGGGTATTCCAATCATGACATCTATTGTGATGTTTCTCGTCGGATTTGCAGTTGTGCTGTTGATAGATGCAAGAGGGAAAAAAAATTAAAACGTATATCCCTTGACATATTTTTTTAGAAGCGGTATATTATAATTACGGTTGAACAATTGCTCAATTGTAGTTATTTAATGAAAGCTTAGGAGGTGCTTCATTATGGCCACAAAAACCTTAATACATAAAGAGAGCTGTACCTGCTCTAATATCAAAAGCAAACCCATTCAACATACCATTGACACAAAAACGATTCTTTGGTTGCTTACCGGTGCCGCTGTCTTTGGCCTTGCTATGCTATTTGAATACATCATCCATATACCTTTCAATCGCCCCATTGCATTGATTCTTTTTGGTTTCAGCTACTTGCTTTTGGGCGGCAACGTTCTTTTCAAGATGCTAAAAAATATAAAAAAAGGACAAATTTTTGACGAAAACTTTCTCATCGGGATTGCCACCATTGGCGCAATTGTTATTGAAAAAATTCCCGAAGCCGTTACCGTTATGCTTTTTTATCAAATCGGTGAGTTTTTTCAAGAAGTGGCTGTAAATCAGTCCCGCAAGCAAATTGGCGCACTTATGGATATTCGCCCTGATTATGCCAATCTTCTTATAGATGGGGAAATCACTATCGTTTCCCCAAAGGATGTTCAAATCGGTGATTTATTTGAGGTAAAACCAGGAGAAAAAATTCCCTTAGACGGTCTTATTGTTTCCGGTGAATCTATGATTGACAACAGTGCTTTAACAGGAGAGTCTATCCCAAAAAGGGTTCGCACAAAAGATACGGTTCTATCCGGCTGCATCAATCAAAATGGTGTGCTCACAATCCAAGCCACTCATACCTTTGGTGAATCCACCGTATCAAAAATACTGAAATTGGTAGAACATGCTGCCGATAAAAAAGCACCCACCGAAACTTTTATCACTAAATTTGCACGCTATTATACACCGGCTGTCGTGATTTCTGCTGTATTACTTGCCATTATTCCACCCTTATTTTTTGGTGGACTCTGGTCTGACTGGATGAATAGAGCACTTATTTTTCTGGTCATCTCTTGCCCTTGCGCTTTGGTGGTTTCCATTCCCTTAGGTTTTTTTGGTGGAATCGGCAATGCCTCCAAAAAAGGTATTTTGGTAAAAGGTGGCAATTATTTAGAAGCTTTGGCCAATCTGGATATTGTAGTCTTTGATAAAACAGGCACCTTAACAAAGGGAACTTTTCAGGTCACCGAACTACATCCTACAAATGGCTACACACAAGAAGAGCTGTTACAAATCGCAGCTTATGCCGAGTGTTTTTCTAATCACCCTATCGCTCAATCTATTTTAAAGGAATATGGGAAAAACATTGATAAAAACAGACTCAAACACTACGAAGAACTTACCGGCCTTGGCATTAAAGCCCATTTAGACGACCAAAAAATCTACGTAGGCAATGAAAAATGGATGGCAGAAATGAATATCCCCATAGATTCTTTTACAGGAATTGAAACTAAGGTCTACGTTGCCTTGAACCATACCTATGTGGGCTGCTTGTTTATTACAGATGAAATAAAAGCAGATAGTTACAACTTGGTAAGACGTTTAAAAAAACTAGGTGTTCGAAAAACAACCATGCTTACCGGTGACAATAAAGAAATCGGCGCATTGGTTGGCAATGCATTGGAATTTGATGACATTTACGCAGAGTTGCTGCCCCAACAAAAAGTAGAGCAGGTGGAAACCTTAAACACAACGCGTTTGCCTAAAAAAACATTGGCATTTGTCGGAGACGGTATCAATGATGCACCTGTACTCGCCTTAGCAGACATTGGCATTGCCATGGGTGGCTTAGGCTCAGACGCTGCCATTGAGGCCGCTGATGTGGTATTGATGACAGATGAACCCTCAAAATTGATAGAGGGCATCCAGGTTGCCCGCTTTACCAAACGTATTGTATGGCAAAATATTATTCTTTCCTTGGGGGTAAAACTACTCTTTTTGTTTTTGGCAACCTTAGGTGTCTCCTCCCTTTGGGAAGCGGTTTTTGCAGATGTTGGGGTTGCTTTGATTGCAGTATTAAACAGTATGCGTGTTTTAAATTCCTAACAAACCACAAAAAGAAAAATAGAGTAATTGCAAAGTATATATCTTGCAATCACTCTATTTTTTAATGTTGTAATAAATATTCTTCTAATGTAATATTTTGCTCTGCAATGATGGTCGCTGCCTCAACCCCTACATAACGCCAATGAAAGGGGTTAAACTCTGCGCCCGTAATATCACTTCTATTTTCCGGATAACGCAGTATAAAACCAAAGGTTCTGGCATTTGCCATAAGCCATTGCATTTCCTGAGATGCAACGAAAGTCTCCGCGCTAACTTCATATGTCGGACCAAAAGCAACCGCAAGCCCTGCCTGATACTCGCTGGTTCCCGGCACTTCTATGGCACGTGCCGCTTCCCGATAAGCTTCAAACATATTGATGCCCTGTGCGTTTATCTCTACCATACGACTTAAAAAAATCTCACTTTGTCGTTGAAAACTACGATGCGCTACCACAATCTCCAAGTGCACACCCTCCGCAGCAGCCGCATTTATCATACCCGTCACCGCATCACCGATACGGGCATCTACCCCCCGTTCCGGTGCCACCTCTACTAAGCTCGGCTCAAACTCATCGGGAAGCGGATTTGCTTGATTAATCAAAGTCAAATACCAAGGCCGCTCTCGTGCTGCCAATTCCGCTGCCAACTCCAATTCTTCAATTTGACCCTCTAAGGCTTCAATCTCTTCCAACGCTGTTTGCCTTTGAGATGAACGCCAAGAATTTGTAGCCGCAAAAATAATAATCAGTATAATAAAAGCGGCAGAAAGAGCGAGGATAATCATCCGCTGCCTTTTAAATATAAGTAAAACCTTTTTTTTGCTCATGCTCGTACCCCTCTTAATTACATTTACATATACCTTACCAATTAATATAAGAAGAAGTCAATAGAAAATGCAAATATTTTGAGTATTATTCTCCAATTATTTTAATTAATGCTCTTTTATTACGCATTCCGTCAAATTCTGCATAAAAAATCTGCTCCCAGGTGCCAAAGTCCAAAGCACCGTTTGTAATGGCAACCACCACTTCCCGCCCCATCACACTACGCTTTAAATGAGCATCTGCATTGTCTTCATAACCATTGTGATTGTACTGCTCATATGGCTTTTCCGGAGCCAATGTTTCCAACCAATGTTCCATATCCCAATGTAAACCCGCTTCATCATCATTGATAAACACACTGGCGGTAATGTTCATCGCATTGACCAAACACAGCCCCTCCCGGATTTCACTTTCCGCCAATGCCACCTCCACCTGGGGGGTAATGTTTATAAAAGCACGACGGGTTTTGGTGTGAAACGCTAATTCCTTACGATATGACTTCATCTGCTACCTCCTATTTTTATCTTATTTATTTCTTAGTAAAATGTTACAGCTTGCTCCACCAATACATCCGCCTCATATTTAAAATATGCCGAAAAAAATTGCTCTTCTTTTACCCATTTCCAAAAAAGACGGTCTCCCTCCCATAATTCTAAATCAACTATTTTATCTGTGTCAACCCATTCCAAGGTTCCCTCATCACAAACACCAATTTCCCCAATAAATTCCGTGGCAGTATATACAAACACATAATAAGGATTGTCTAGAATTTCTGTCGTTAAAAAAGTCAGCACGCCCCGAAGTTTAAATTCCGTCAACGTAACACCCACTTCTTCTTTTATTTCACGCACCAGACACTGCTCCGGTGATTCTCCCGTTTCAAACTTACCACCCAAGCCAATCCATTTGTTTTTATTTATATCATTTTTCTTTTTATTTCGATAAAGCATCAATGTTTTTCCATCTTTTTGTATATAACAGGTGGTTGATAAAATCATCTTTCTCCCCTTTCTTTAACACGTTATAAATAGTATACACCAAAAATTCTTTCTTGACATTCTAAAAATATATGATATGCTTAATGCAATCCTGGGGTGCTGCTTTTAGCGGCTGAGAGAGGCTTTTTTACCTTAACCCACGAACCTGATCCAGATAATACTGGCGTTTAGGGAGTGATGATTGGTGGATGAAACATATATGCCTTTTCCGGGAAATTCTAAAGGGAAAGGTATTTTTTATGCAAACAAATCATTATCCATGGAAAGGCTGCGGCACAGACAAAGACATTACCGGATGTCGCTTTTCACTATCGGTGATGAGTGACCATTATGTGGAACAGATTTTAAACGGTCTGCAACAAGTCAATCTTTCTAAGGTCTGGCATCATACCGACGCACTCTCGACAATTTACCGGGGAAAACGCATTCATGTTGTAGATGCCGTCAAAGCCTGTTTTGTAGAGATGAATGACGAAAGCACCCACATTACTTTGGAAGCTTGCTTTTCCAAAGGCTGCCCCGGTGATTTAGATGAAGACCATGTTTTAGCCAGGGACGATAACACCGTAAACAATCGTATCCGGCATTTTCCGGTTCTTTGTAAAATCGCCTTTTATCCACTGGGCGTCGAAGATTACATGGACCACATTGCGTATATCGTACGTTTGGCAATGGAAAAAGGACTATACAAAAATGTTTCTCATTATGCCAGTGAACTACAGGGTGATGTCAATGCACTCTTTGATTATTTCAACGACGTTCTTGCTTATGCCGAAAAAAATATCAACCACTATGTATTGCAAGTAACTTTATCCATCAACAGCCCAACAAAGGAGGACAACTAAACTTATGAAATCAAATTCTTTCTGGAAATTATCCGCTTGGAAATTAAAAGACGTTATTTTGGCAAGTCTGATTGCCGTACTCTTTGCTTTTATTTGCTTTGCCGTGGTACATTTTGTTGCATTTACTTTAACACCACTACTGGCACCCGTTGGTTTTGGTGACTTAGCAATGGAATTTGTCTTTGGTATTTTCTTTATGTCTGCCGTTTTTGCGCCATATATTATCCGCAAACCCGGTGTGGCAACCATCGTCGGTACCATGACAGGTGTTGTACAAATCTTGATGGGAAGTGCTTTTGCTGCTACACTATTAATATCTGCTTTTGTACAAGGCCTTGGAAGCGAAGCTGCTTTTGCCGTATTTCGTTACAAAAAATTCAACATCCTAACCGTGATATTAGCAAGCCTTGGTGCAACCATCACCAGCTTTATCTTAGCTTGGTATCGGGGTTCTTGGAGCGAAGTAATACCAACCATTGTAATTTTGCGTTTTGTAATTCGAGCCCTAAGTGCTTGCCTATTCAGTGGAATTATTTCCAAGCTATTGGCTGACCGCTTAGCAAAAGCCGGCGTTTTAAAATCTTATCCCATTGGACAAATAAGGAGTGGCAATGAGCCTATCAGCGACTAACATTAGTTTTAAATATTTTAAAGATACAAACACAAATATCATCCAGCATTTTAATCTCTCCTTGGAAAAGGGTAAAATCACCCTACTCACCGGCAAAAGCGGATGCGGCAAGTCAACGCTTGCCTATATCCTTGCCGGTCTCTATCCGGAAAATACAGGCTTTTTAGAATCCGGCGAGGTGCTTTTTGAGGGACAAAATATACATGCTTTAACGCCAAATGAGCGTGTCCCATATGTGACGATGATGTTTCAAAATCCGGACCTACAATTTTGTATGACCAACCTAAATCATGAGTTGGCGTTTTGCTTGGAAAACATCGGTGTTCCCGAAGCAAAAATGCCCGCTTTGATTCAAAATGCTGTTAGGTGCTTGGACATTGAGCACCTTTTGGGCAGAAGTTTTTACACCATGTCAGGCGGCGAAAAGCAAAAATGTGCCTTATGTTGTATTTTTGTTTTAAGATCCCAATGTATCATTTTAGATGAAGCCTTTGCCAACATTGACGGAGAATCTGCCCGGGATATCATTGCCATGCTTCAAAAAATGAATGTTACGGTTTTGGCCATTGACCACAATATTTCCCTTTGGGATGGTGCTTATGACAACATCATTTCCATGGATGGAAGCGATGCAAACAAAAATGCGTTTTCCGCTCATTTGCACCCTGCGGGAGAAGATATCTTAACCGCTGAGCACTTAAGTGTCAGAGATATTCATTATCCCAAAATGAGTTTTCAAAAGGGTAGCATCTCGGCGATTTTAGGAAAAAGCGGCTGCGGAAAAACCACCTTTTTTCATACCCTCATCGGACAAAACAAATACAAAGGCAAGCTCACATTAAAAGGGCAAACCATGAAAGGGCTACGGAAAAAAACATTGTTTTCTCAATGTGGCATTGTCTTTCAGAATCCTGCCAATCAGTTTTTGGCTCTTAACGTTTTTGATGAGATTTTAGTTAGTGTAAAACGCTGGCACAAAGAAAAAGATGAAGACTGGCAAAAAGAAAAAACCTTGGCCTTATTAGATTTATTCCAATTAAAAAAATATCTCCATTATTCTCCGTATTTATTAAGCCAAGGACAGCAACGCCGTCTCGCCGTATTATCCATGATTGCCGGCGAACAGGAGATACTTTTATTGGATGAACCTACCTATGGACAAGATTTTGAAAATATTTCCAATATGATGAAACTTCTGGTAGAAAAAGCCCAACATGGCTTAACCATTATTTTCACCACCCACAATGAACATGTCGCCCAAGCATTTGCCCATCAAATTATTCGATTGTAAAGGAGTCTCCCATTGTTTAATTTTTTATCCAAAATAAATCCCTTTTATAAATTTGTTTTTATTATTGTATCTTCAACCATTTTGACCTTTCTTCACTTTCTTTGGTTAAACGTTGCCGTTTTTGGCATCTGCTTACTTTTGCTTTTTTTAGGTGCGCCCTCAAAGCAGTTTTTAAAAGCCCTAAAATTTTTAATCCCTGTGAGCATTCTCGCTTTTAGTTTATTTATGTCAGGCATACATTTTGGTGTGGATGCAAGCAGCGAATTGGGAAGTGTTTCTTTTGAATCCACACAAAACGGTTTAAATATGTCTACCCGGGTCTTTGCTTTTGCAAGCCTCGGTTTGCTTTTTGCCTTAACAACCGACTCCCATGCCCTGATTAAAAGTATGCAAAAAGAAGCAAAATTGCCACGGAAGTTTGCTTATGGCATGCTCTGTGCAGTCAATTTACTCCCCTATATGAAACAAGAATATCAACACGCACGCCTAGCCTTTTTGGTTCGTGGCGAACGCATTCATTTTTTCTCTTTAAAACCTATTTTCTCTATGCTGGTGCATTGTTTCCAATGGTCTGAAACGCTGAGTATTGCCATGTTTTCCAAGGGGTTTTATGAAGATGGCTCTATTTAAGCCGCCACAATATCCCATCTGCTTTCCCATTAAAACCCTTTAACCCGCAACAGCCAATCTATCACATTCATCTGTTCAATTCCATCTTCATTATAACTTCCCATATCTTGTGTCAATAAGATTTTTCTATAATTATCTTTGATTTTTTTCAATCCTGCCACTTCCCGCTCAAAGGTTTTCTCTTCTTGGACAGTCAAAGATACTTGATAATATTCTGTAATACCACCCTGAATTGCAACAAAATCTATTTCCAAATCACCAATCGTTCCAATATATACCTCATAACCTCTGCGAATTAATTCCAAAAAAACAATACTTTCCAAACGGTTTCCAAAATTCGGCCGTTTTGTTCCAAGCAATCCCCTACGCAAAGACTGATCTGCCGGATAATATTTTGAATGGATGGATAAATACCTCTTACCTACGATATCATAACGATCGCAACGGTAAAACAAAAATGCCTCTTGAAAAGCCATCAAATAACCGGCTACGGTCTCACTTGTTGTTTTTTGACCCATAGATGTCAAAGTATCTGCAATTTTCTTTACACTAATCTGATTACCTGCTGTATCTGTTAAAAATTTTGCCAGCTGCTCAACAAGAACCGCATCACTTCTTTGCTTCCGGCTCAACACATCCTTAATTAAAACAGAATGAATAATACCCTCGATATATCCTCGATACGTTGTTTCATCACTAAGTTGAATCGCAAAAGGAAAACCGCCCCTCTCTAAGTAATGCCCAAAAGCTACAACCTTATCACCACCTACATAAGAATAATACTCCCAAAAGGATAGTGGCAACATATGCACCTCTATATACCGTCCGGACAAAAAAGTTGCCAATTCCCCCGAAAGCATATAAGCATTTGAACCCGTTACATATAAATCTACATTGTCCTTAATAAATAAACTATCCAGCGTTTTTTCAAAACCATCTACTCTTTGTATTTCATCCAAAAAAATATAATTTTTCTTATTTGGTACTAAGTTTGCATTTAAATAATCATACAGCTTTCTATAATTATTTAATTCTTCCTGTGCCAAATCCTCAAAATTAAGCCACTGAATCTGCTTTTGCTCCACGCCTTCTTCCAATAAATACGCCTGAAACATCTCCAACAGGGTAGATTTTCCGCAGCGCCGAATACCTGTAATCACCTTAATTATTTGTTTATCTTTTGTACGCTTTAAAAAATTAATATAGTCAAAACGCAAAACCATACTTTCACCTTCTTTCAAATTAATTTGAAACTTATTCTAATATTATAACTTATTTCAAATTAATTTGAAAGTCCTTTTGCTATTACAACAAGCACTGCCAACACCGCCAAGTGCAAGGGATAGTAGATATAAAACAGGTATTTCATCTTTCTTCCTCTCTCTCCTCGATAACGTAACAAAAGAGGAATTGCTATAAAACAACCAATCGAAAAAGAAAAAAATGAAAGATCCCCGGCAAGTGAATGAAGCACGAGCATCATCACCCCCGCAAACGACCCCGGTATGGTACGGCGTTTCCTCTCATCTGATATAACATAATAAAGCATAATCACAAAAAGACCGATTGCGCCCCAATCAAACCATATGGATATAAAAAGCACAGGTACAGCCACAAGTACCCGAACCCACGTTGCTTGTTGTTTTTCGTAAAAGCGAAGAAGCAACAAACCAAGCAACAACGTAAACATAATATTTAACATATATGGTGCGATTCCCATCGCAATCACAAAAGGTGCTTGTGAAATCAAAGCAAACACAAACACACGTAACATATATCGGTTCAAATTAGAAGTGTGGCGATATCCCTCCACCAAAAAAAAAGCCATAATCGGAAAGGTTAAACCACCACCGGCATTTAAAAGGAGCTGTAGCCACAGGGGCATCTGCTCACCCAGTGCATGAACCGTGTGATTCATTGTCATACCAATGATGGCAATAATTTTTAAATGAAAGGCTGTTATATTTTGCATTTTATTTATGACCATGCCGCACCACCTCAAAGCGCTCCAAACTTATCTCCTCATTCTCAAAAATCCCGGCTTTACGCCTGGCAATGGCGATTTGCTCTTCTACCGTATCAACACCATCCAAATTAGGCAGTAGCAACCCTCTTTTTGAACCACTGGACACAATCACGCCATACCGCTTTACATCTAGCTTCTTTACACTTGAAATCTGCTCCGGTGCAGCCAGCACATCCACACAATAGGTCAGTTCTTCCAGCTCTGCCTCTGTCACAGGATCGAAACGTTCATCCATCAGACCCGCAGAAACAGCATTTTGCATAATTTCCGCCGCAATGTCTGACTTGGTTGCTGCAATGGTTCCGATACAACCACGCAAACGACCGTTCTTCTCCAAAGAAACAAAAACCCCGGCTCGGTTTTCTGTCATTGCTTTTGGCAATATTACCGGTTTTTCCAACGCTTTCCCTGTCTTGATTTTACACTCCAAAGACTTCCTTGCCAAAGCCTGATAAGCATCTTCTTCCAACCGGCTCTGCCTAGCGTTCTCCAATGTGATTTTCTTTATCTTTGTCAAATAGTCACGGCTTTTTTCTACTTCACCGGCCACAAGCCGTGCCACACCATAACCAACACCAAAAGGTCCCTCATAAGATAATACCTTACAATCTACCTTTTGTTTATCAAACAAACCCGCCATAATCACCGCCGCTTCATAACCACACGCAGCCGCTGCACTTTTTAAATTCTCCGGCATCATCAACAATGCCAAAAAATCGCCATACGTCAGAGCCGTCATCAAAGTATTATCAAACATCGTACCCTCCGGTGCATAACCATAAGGCCCCTCTGCCGTCAATTTATGAGAAAGGTCACCACTGGCAATCAGCACTGTTTTTCGCCCTGTTTGCTCCACTGCTTGTTTCACACACCGACCAAACTGATAATGGGCATCCACATCCATACCCGATGGGGAAATACGTACCACCTTATAATCATTATAATATGGATTGATAAACCAAAGGGGCACCATCACACCATGATCCAACCGTGGATTTTTATCACCCATAGGACCTGCCGCAAGGGCAACCTCGGTCGCCGCATCCCCGATTGCTTTTGCCAATTCCACATCATAAGTCACTTCAAACTTCACCTCAGGAGCGGCAAATTGCGAAAAATTGCCTTTACTCCCCTTGCCCGGTGAAATATGAAAATAGTCCGAATACAATACATTGTGTGCTGTCACAAATATAATTGTTTCAGGAGCAAGCTCTGCAATCTCTTGTGCAACCTGCCGAAAAGCATCTAAAGTTTTTTGTATTTTCTTTTCTTCACCTTTTCCGATTGCCGAAATTGCAAGAGGTGGGTGGGGCAATAAATATGCACTTAATATTGACATAACATCCTCCTTAATTTTTCTGAAGCAAATGCGTAGCAACTGCCTCATCCCGAAACTGATTCATATATAGGTTATAGTAGTGCCCTTTCTTTTGCAACAACACCTGATGGCTTCCACTTTCTATCATCCGTCCTTGGTCAATCACCAATATCCGGTCACAATGTCGTATTGTTGATAATCTATGTGCCACAATAAAACTTGTTCGCCCTTCCAATATCTTAAAAATCGCGCGCTGAATCGCCTGCTCTGATTGCGTGTCTATCGAAGATGTTGCCTCATCCAACACAAAAATGCTCGGTTTTGCAATGATTGCTCTGGCAAAGGATATCAATTGTTTTTCACCTGTAGAAAGTTTGCTGCCGCTTTCCCCAACCTCCGAATCAAATCCCTTTTCCATCTTGGAAATAAAAGCGTAAGCATCCACCGTTTTTGCCGCTTCTTCAATCTCTTCATCTGTTGCATCCAACTTACCATAACGAATATTTTCTTTGATGGTACCACTAAATAAATGTGGCGATTGCAACACATAACCCAAATTCGATTGAAGCCAAATTTGAGAGCGTTCCCGATAATCTCTGCCATCAATGCATATCTGCCCTTTGGTCGGTTCATAAAAACGACATAATAAATTGATAATGGTGCTTTTCCCTGAACCTGTTTCTCCAACCAAAGCAATCTTTTCTCCGGCTTGCACCTCTAAATTAAAATCTTCCAATACTTTCTCACCATTTTTATATTGAAATGAAACATTCTGAAATGCAATGTTCCCTTGAATCTTTTCCCAATAATCCGATTTTGGCTCCATAAAATCACCATACTGTTTTACAATCTCCTTGGAATCTACAATCTCCAAATCCGTTTCAATCAAAGCGATTGTCCGCTCCGCTGCTGCCTGTGCCGATTTCATTTCTGAAAGAATCCGGGCAATGTTGCTGATGGGTTCAGAAAGCAAACCTGCGTAAGAAATAAAAATCGACAGGGTACCCAGCGAAATCATATTGTTGATTACACTTCTGCCACCCTCACCCAAAGCAATCGCGATGCCAATACTTGTCAAGGACAAAATAACAGGAAAATAAAGGGCAGTAATGGTTCCGGCCCGCACGCCCGCTTTTTCCATTCCCTTAGACAATACTTTAAATTCCCGAAAGTTTTGCGCTTCCCGAATCAAAGTCTTTGTGGTTTTTGCACCGCCAATACCCTCATTGTAAGCACCTGTAATTTTTGAATTAAATTTGCGGGATTCTCGATGAGCACGCAAAATTTTCCGTTGAAAATAAATGCTGGCCAATACCATAAAAGGTACCACAAGCAAAATCAGCACTGTTAAGCGCACATCTGTAATCAACATAAAACCAAAGGAAAAAACAATAATCGTCAAGCTCCAAGTAATATCCAAGCAACTCCAAGCAATGATATCACCAATTTTATAAGTATCAGAAGTCATCCGTGCCATAATCCAACCAACCGGCGTACGGTCAAAATAAGAAAACGACAATTTCATCAATTTTTCAAAACCATGGGCTCGTACATCATGAGAAATAAACGTTTCCAACTTCCCTGCCTGCTTGATAAAAACCGTCACACAAATACTATTGATTAAAATCAAAACACCATAGAGTATACCAAATACAAGCAAATTGCTTAGGTCAGCATCCACTACAAAGGTATCAATTGCATATCCCGTGAACAAGGGAAATGCTGCATCTGAAACCGCCAAAATCAAACCTGCGCTCATCAAAATAGCAAAGGTTTTTTTATACGGTTTGCAATAACGCAATAACTTTCGCCAAAGCTTTGCATCAAACTGCCGGCTATAATCTTGTTCTTCGAATTGTTGCACCTTTGTCTCCCCCTACTCTGACTGCTTCATTTTTATATCTTGTTCCAACATAGCTTGAATCTGCCAAATACGGGAATATAAACCATCTCGGCCAAGTAACTCCTGATGGGTGCCGCTGTCCGCCAAAATGCCCCCGTCAATAACAAAAATACGATCTGCATCCATCAATGTGGTAATACGTTGAGAAATAATAAAGGTGGTCACATCTTTATTTCTTTTCTCCAAAGCAGCTCGAATTTCTGCATCTGTTTCCGTATCTACCGCACTCAGCGAATCATCAAAAATCAATATTTCACTATTTTTAATCAACGTCCGGGCAATGGCAACTCTTTGCTTTTGACCACCGGAAAGGGTCACGCCCTTTTCTCCAACCAAAGTATCATACCCTTTTTCAAAATCTTCAATCACATCATGAATCGCCGCAATGTTTGTTGCTTTTATCATTTCATCTTGTTCCACAGATTCTTTGGCCATACGCAAATTGTTTTCAATGGTTTTTGAATACAAAAAAGGCTCTTGCAAAACCATACCGATTTTAGAACGCAAGCAGTCTTTCCGAATCAAATTCAGTTCTTTGCCATTTATGGTAATACTGCCCGTTTGATAATCATAAAGACGTAATAAAATGTGCATCAAGGTTGATTTTCCGGCACCTGTCGCTCCCAAAATAGCTATGGTCTCGCCCTTTTTCACCGTGAACGAAAGACCATCCAAAATTTTCTTGTCTTTTTCATACGCAAACGAAACATCATCAAATACGATGTCACCTTTTAAATCATAATCCACTGCATTTTCATTATCACTTTCTGCCGCTGTCTCTAAAACCTCATAAACGCGATTGGATGCCACCTGCGCCTTACCTGTATCTGTTAAAACCCGCCCCAATTGACTCACGGGCCAAACCATCATCTGCACATAAGCATTAAACAGAATCAATTCTCCTACTGTAATGACACCTTGATATGTTTGCATGATACCATATACCAAAACAATCGCCGTTTGCGTAAACCTAAGAAAATCGGAAAGAGACCAATAATATCCCAGATAATGAATCAAACGAAAAGAAACATCCCGGTACGCATCATTTTTTTCAATAAAACGCTCCATCTCAAAACGCCCCCGGCCAAACGCACGGGTTACCCGAATGCCACTTAAGCTCTCTTGCAATACCGTGGTCATTTCCCCCTCTTTTTCCGCTTGACTTTGAAAGGTTTTTTTAACATAGCGGAAAAACACAAAAGAAAATAAAAAAACAAAGGGCAAAAACAATATAGATACAAAGGTCATTCTAATATTTACGGAAACCATAGCACCCAACGCAAAAATCACCATAAATACAGCCCGTACAATTTCAATGAGCTGGCTATGATAGAATATACGAATCGTCTCCACATCAGAAGTGCAACGTTGAATCAAATCCCCGGTTTGCGCTTTCACATGATAATCATAAGGTAGTTTTTGAATATGATCATACAATTCGTCTTTCAACCGCTTTACAATCCTCTCTGATGCAAGGGCTGCAAAGCGTTGACGCACGAATACAAAAAAAGCCTGCAAGGTGGTCACAAAAACAAGCATCAACCCCGCCAACCATATATGAGATTGTAAGGTTTCGATACCGCCAAATAATGCCACGATCGTAGCAATCAAAAACCCACCCGCAAAGGGTATGTCATTGATGATATTATCTACGACAATCCGCGTAATCATAGGGATTATCATATAAACCCAAGCCGCTACAGCAGTAAAAAATAACATACAAAAAAGGAGAAATTTATCATTTCTCGCTAATTTGAACAACTTATTTGTCGTTAAAATGAAAATCACCTCTTCAAATTTAAATCAATAAAACAGTAAACTTCATATTCCTTTTATGTACTTCTTTGACCCGCAGTCCATGTAGATGAAGTAATTTCACGCCCTGCACTATTTTGATAAATCACTGTCACACTTACGTTGTCTGATCTTAGCTCATCCGCCAATTCATCCACCAACTCTTGGAATACAAATGATTCTTCTAAAATATATTCATCCAATGCCTCTGCCAATTCACCTAAATTAACACCTTCCAACAATTCATCTTCAATGGTAAAAACAAAAGCAAGCTCACTGCCTTCTCGCACCTCAATATCAACGTCAATACCCTCTTCTGTAAGTAAACCCATGATAAGATTAAACTCCCAGGAATTGGCCTCTATATAAGCCTCCAAAAGGGTTTGGCTCACTTCATCACGGCACGGTATATCAGCCGCAGTAATCGGAATACTCACTTCAATATCAAAGGGTGCTCCCCGTAATGCCGCCACATACTCACCTGCGCCATCAAATCTGAAATGTAGGTAACCGGATTGGCTCGCACCCGCACGCAACTGTCCAACATCTGCAATGGAATCAGACTCACCAAAAATCGTATCCAACTCTGTTCCGTCCGGTGAAAACTGTCTTGCAAAAGGCCAACGCTCCGTAGAATCCGATACATTGTTTAATGTTACTTCAATGTAAAAATATTCTTCGGTAAAATCTCTGGACCAAGTATTTGTAATAATACCCCAGTTCACTTCATCTGAGAATGTTACTTCCAAACCATCTACTTGAAATGTGTCACCCAAAACAAATGTTTTTAATCCATCATAAACAAACTCTAACGATAAAGAACCAAAACGGTCAATATCAAAGGTCCATTCGATAAACTGTTCTTCATTGTCAATCACATCTGAATCTAACCAGTCTCCATCACGATCCAAACTACGATACGTAATAAACAACTCATCATCATTTAAAGCATCGCTTTTCCATGCAAGGATTTCACCTAAACTATTGCTGTCAAATCCCTCTAATTGGCTTGTCACAAACTCCACCAATGGCTTATAGAAAAACTCTAAATCTATCGTACCATCCTCCCAAAGGCGAAAGCTCCATTCGACAAAGCGCTCGTTGCTATCTAATACCGAAGTACTGATAAAATCGTCATTTGTGTCCAAAGACGTTTTCATAATAGAGAACTGCTCAAAATCTACCTGCGCAACATCCTCTATCCATTCTAAAATAGCACTTTTTGAAGTATTGTCCAATCCCTCCAATTGAGATTGTACACGTCGTTGCGGATTTACACAACCAACCAATGCCCCAGCAATTAAAATAGAACAACCAATCAAAATAACTTTTGTGAAACGTTTTACAAACATTCTTATAACTCCTTTTCTTTCATAAAATTTCCCCTTTCGTTTATGTTACCACAAATCTGCTTTTTTTTAAAGTATTTCTTTAATAGCTCACCCTTTATCTTTTTTAACTCATTCGGTTTACCTTTACTCGGTCAATATTCCTTTTTTAACTAAATATGTTCTAATCAAAGGCATAACACATTCACAAGTTTCTATTTCAAGCAACTAATTCAACCCCCTCTTCCCTGACATTTTTATAAAATAGCAAAGAATCTACCCAATAATTAAAATGCACATCATTTATAATAACAGGTGAAATATCTACTTTATATTTCATCAAATATTCAAAAGCACAATCCGAAATTACATCTCGTATTGCCCGAATCTCATCATCTGATAAACGAACCAAAATCATCATATCAATATCTGAAAACTCTGTATAATCACCTCTTGCATAAGAACCAAACAAAATAATTTTGCTTAAATTAACACCAAGTATATCTTTGACTTCTCTTGCAAATTCATAGATTATTTTATTCGGCATAGGCATCATATTCACTTGCTCCTTTCTTCTAAAAATCTCTTATATATCTTAATTATAAAGGAATCGTTTAATTCCCACAAAATGTCGGTCTTGGATCGTTAATCATCAAGGACATCTGCTCTCTGGTATGATTACTGGACTGAACCACACCGGCCGCTGTTCCGGTTCGTATAAAACGATCCGCTGTTTTGACGCTCTCTATACCACCTATGGTTTGGGTTGCATAAACCATATGCCAACCACCGGGCAAACCACTCGCTATTACGGAAAACTCGTTATTACTTCGATTTAGAGTTGCATTATGGGCTACGCCATTCACATAAACCGTCACGCTATCAGCCCCTCTTTGGAAGATGCCTGTCACTGTCATCGCCGTTGCACCCG